>NZ_JAUSRA010000001.1:7611666-8265000 GCF_030811575.1 Catenuloplanes nepalensis
GCGTCCGCGGCCAGCGCGGCGCCCACCGCCACGGTCGCGACCAGCGGCAGCGCGGGCGGCCGGGTCGCCATGGTCCAGGCGAGGATGAAGAGCAGTTGCACACCGAAGACCACGGTCGCGTACGGCAGGCGCGCGTTGCCCGGCCCCGAGGTCTGCGCACCGAAGATCAGGCCGATCGCCAGCAGCGCCGCGAAGCCGGCGATGGCCAGGGAGAGCAGCCGGCGCACCTCGACCGGCTCCATCGGCTCGTCGTCCTCCTCCGCCTCCGCGGCGCGGAGCGCGTCGCCGACCAGGCTCGGCGCCTTGGGGAAGAAGCCGGCGTCCTTGGACGGGCCCGCGGGTCGGTCGTCATCAGTTGCGGAGGGGAACACGACTGCGATGGTGCCAGACGCGGGACAGTGATGCGCGCTCGTGTTCAGCCGGTGTCAATACCGCGTCCGCTTGCTCACTCCTTGAACTCGCAGGAGCGCTTTTGTTTAACGGTCGGCTAAGGTAAGGCCTTACCGCCCGTCAGCGATGCCGGGACCAACACGTTGGTTGATGACCAGCGTTGGTTGGTGACCAGCGTTGGTTCGTGACCAGCGTTGGTTGGTGATCAATGTTGGTTGGTGACCAGCGTTGGTTGGTGATCAATGTTGGTTGGTGACCAGCGTTGGTTGGTGATCAGCCAGCTCGCCGGTTAGCCGGCCTGCGGCTTGAGCTGTTACCGGTCACCTGCGCGGCCCGCGCGCCGCCGGGACGGAGGTCTGTGTGGAAATTCTGCTGCTGGTGACGGCACGCGCCGGCGAGCCGTCGGTCGTGCTCCCGGCCCTCGATCTTCTCCCCCACTCGGTGCGAACCGCTCCCCGCGACGTGCGCACCCTCGTCTCCGGCCCGAGCCCGGACGCCGTTCTCGTCGACGCCCGTTCCGAGCTGGCCGAGGCCCGCGCGACCTGCCGCATGCTGCACGCCACCGGGCTGGGCGTCCCGCTCGTCGCGGTCGTGACCGAGGCCGGCCTGATCGCGCTGAACGCGGACTGGGGCGTGGACGATGTCATCCTGGCCAGCGCGGGCCCCGCGGAGGTCGAGGCGCGGCTGCGGCTCGCGGTCGGCCGGCTCACCAACGCGACCGCCGGTGCCGGCGGCCTGATCCGGGCCGGCGAGCTGTCGATCGACCCGGACACCTACGCGGCGAAGCTCAAGGGCCGCCCGCTCGACCTGACGTACAAGGAGTTCGAGCTGCTGAAGTTCCTCGCCCAGCACCCCGGCCGGGTCTTCACCCGCGACCAGCTGCTGCGCGAGGTCTGGGGCTACGACTACTTCGGCGGCACCCGCACGGTGGACGTGCACGTGCGGCGGCTGCGCGCGAAGCTCGGCTCGGAGTACGAGTCGATGATCGGCACGGTCCGCCAGGTGGGCTACAAGTTCGTGGTCCCGCCGAACCGGCCGCTGCCGGATTCGGAGCTCGCCCCGATCCCGGTCGGGTAACGAAACCGCACGGAATTCTCAACGGCCCGGCGGCCGCGGTGATCTACATCGCGCCCGCCGGGCCGCTTGCTGTGCGTCTCTGACCTGCAATTTTGATAACGGGAACGTCACGGCAACGACTCGCCGGGATCTCGCCTGAGATGATTTATACGGTATTTCGGGCACGAGACGCTCAGTTCACGGAGCGGACAACTGTAGATAAGCCATACGCCACTTACAGGGGCGTACGTGTTAATTCCCTGTTCACTTACACCGGGCGTAACGGCTACCTGACGCTCCTAGCTTGCAAATCAGCCGGTGCGATTCCGGCGGCCGGGACGCCCAACCCGGCGAACCGTCCATTGAAGGGAATTCCCAAGGTGAAGCTCCACCGGCACGGCGCTCTCGCGTGCCTCGCCCTGACCACGACGCTCGCGCTGAGCGCCTGCGGATCGGACAACACGGAGACCGAGACGGCCGCTCCCGGCGCGTCGGCCCCGGCCGCCGCCAACTGCGCGACCGGCACGCTGAACGCTCAGGGTTCGTCCGCGCAGAAGAACGCGGTCGCTGAGTGGATCAAGGCCTACCAGACCGCGTGCGCCGGCTCGACCATCAACTACGAGGGTTCCGGCTCCGGCGCCGGCATCAACGCTTTCATCGACGGCACCGCTGACTTCGCGGGCTCGGACTCGGCGCTGAAGGAAGACCAGCAGCCGAAGGCCGACCAGCGCTGCGCGGGCAACCCGGCGATCCACCTCCCGGCGGTCATCGGCCCGATCGCGGTCGTCTTCAACGTCGACGGCGTCGAGAAGCTCAACCTGACGCCGGCCACGCTCGCGAAGATCTTCGCGGGCAAGGTCACCAAGTGGAACGCGCCGGAGATCGCCGCGGACAACTCCGGCGTCACCCTGCCGGACGTCACGATCAACCCGGTCCACCGCTCGGACGAGTCGGGCACCACGGAGAACTTCACCAAGTACCTGGCGAAGGTCGCCGAGGCCGACTGGACCTACGAGGCCGCCAAGTCCTGGCCGTCCGACATCAAGGGCGGCACGGGCCAGAAGGGCTCGGACGGCATCGCCTCCGCCGTCGCCGGCTCCGCCGGTGCCATCGGCTACGTCGAGATGTCCTTCGCGGAGAACTCCGACCTCACCACCGCCGCCATCCAGAACGGTGCGGGCGAGTTCACCACGCTGACCGCCGAGGCGGCCGGCAAGACCATCGAGGGCGCCGAGGTCACCGGTACCGGTAACGACCTCAAGATGTCCGTCGACTACGCCACCAAGACCGCGGGTGCCTACCCGATCGTCCTGGTGACCTACGAGATCGCCTGCTCGGCCGGCAACGCCGCTGACAAGCTCCCGCTGATCAAGGGCTTCCTCGGCTACGCGGCCAGCACCGAGGGTCAGGCCGCGCTGCTCGAGCTGGGCTACGCCCCGCTGCCCGAGTCGGTGCGCGCCAAGGTCGAGACCGCCGTCGCGGCCATCGCCTGACGGTAGACAACCCCCCGATACGAATGCCTAAGACGGAGCGCGCTGATGGGTGACACCCCTCCCCGCTCGGTCGACGCCAGTGCCGGCGGTCCAGGTGGAAACACCAGGGCCGCCGGCCTCGCGGCGTCTACCGATGGCCTCATCGACAACAACTCGAACAACGGCCGGGGCACCCCATTCGGGGGGAACGGCGGCACGTCGCTGCCGCGCGCCAAGGCCTTCGGCACCGAGCCGGTCTTCCGCGGCCTGACCCTCGCCGCCGGCACCACGGTGCTGATCATCATCGTCGCCATCGCGGTCTTCCTGATCACCGAGGCGATCCCGGCGCTGCAGGCCAACGAGGAGAACTTCTTCACCTACAACAACTGGGCGGCCACCGGCACGCCGCCGCGGTTCGGCATCGCCGCGATCGTCTTCGGCACCGTGGTCTCCGCGGTCATCGCGCTGATCATCGCCGTGCCGATCGCACTGGGCATCGCGCTCTTCCTGTCGCACTACGCGCACCGGCGGATCGCCACCGGCCTCGGCTTCGTCATCGACCTGCTCGCGGCCGTACCCTCCGTGGTCTTCGGCCTGTGGGGCCGGTCGGTCTTCATCGAGCCGGTCCGGGACTTCTCGGTCTGGCTCCACCAGTACTTCGGCTGGATCCCGCTCTTCGGCGGCGAGGGCCCGTACGGTAACTCGATCCTGCTCGGCTCGCTGGTCCTGGCGATCATGATCCTGCCGATCATCACCTCGCTCTCCCGCGAGGTGTTCATGCAGACGCCGAAGCAGAACGAGGAGGCCGCGCTCGCGCTCGGCGCCACCAAGTGGGAGATGATCCGCACCGCGGTGCTGCCCTACGGCCGCCCCGGCGTGATCGCCGCCGTGATGCTCGGCCTCGGCCGCGCGCTCGGTGAGACCATCGCGCTGGCCATGACGCTCGGCTCGATCTTCGTCATCACGCCGGACATCATCACCAACGGCGGTGCCACGATCGCGTCGAACATCGCCAACGGCTTCGGCGAGGCCAACGACATCGGGCGCGGCGCGCTCATCGCCTCCGGCCTGGTCCTCTTCGCCATCACCCTGGTGGTCAACATGGTGGCCCGCATCATCATCTACCGCCGCCGCGAGTTCACGGATGTGGCCGCATGACACTTCTCGCCCCGGAACAGGACGTCAAGGCCGGCAGCCTGCACACCAAGCGGCTGCCCGCCTGGGCCGCGGTCGCCACCGCGGTCGCCGCGCTGGCCCTCTCCGCCGTGCTGGTGCTCGGCACCGGCATCGGCAACTGGGTGCTGGTCATCGTGCTCGGCGCCGTCTTCTACCTGATCGGCTTCTTCATCGCGGCCAACGCGGTGGAGGGCTCCCGGTCCGCGCGCAACCGCACCTGGAGCGCGCTCATCCACGCCGCGTGCGTCCTGGCGGTCCTGCCGCTGGCCTCGGTGGTCTGGACGCTGGTCTCGAACGGCGTCAACCGGCTCGACGCCGACTTCTTCCTCTCGTCGATGAACAACATCGGCGCCCGGGACCCCAACGGCGGCGCGTACCACGCGATCATCGGCACGTTGGAGCAGGTCGGCATCGCCGCGCTGCTCACCATCCCGCTGGGTGTGCTCGGCGCGATCTACCTGGTGGAGTACGGCCGGGGCCGGCTGGCGCTGGCGATCCGCTTCTTCGTCGACGTCATGACCGGCATCCCGTCGATCGTGGCCGGCCTGTTCGTGCTCGCGTTCTGGGTGCTGATCGTCACGCCGATCTTCAACGACGGCCGGCCGGGCTACTCCGGCTTCGCCGCCGCGCTCGCGCTCAGCGTGCTGATGCTCCCGACGATCGTGCGCTCCACCGAGGAGATGCTCCGGCTGGTGCCGGCGCCGCTCCGCGAGGGTGCGTACGCGCTGGGCGTGCCGAAGTGGAAGACCATCCTGCGGATCGTCATCCCGACCGCGCTGCCCGGCATCATCACCGGCATCATGCTGGCGATCGCCCGCGCCGCCGGTGAGACCGCGCCAGTGCTGCTGGTCGCCGGCGGTACCGCGGCGATCAACTTCAACCCGTTCGAGAACAACCAGTCGTCGCTCGCACTGTTCGTGTTCAGCCAGGCAACCGATTCGACGCGGTTCTCCCCGGACCGCGCCTGGACGGCGGCGCTCACCCTGGTGGCGCTGGTCCTGATCCTGACCATCGGCGCGAAGCTGCTCGCCCGCCGCAACCGGCTGACTCGCTGAAGCACCCCGAGGAGTAACCACCATGGCAAAGCGCGTCGAGGCGACGAACGTCAACGCGTTCTACGGCTCGTTCAAGGCCATCGAGAACGTCAACATGGTCGTCGAGCCGAAGACCGTCACCGCGCTCATCGGCCCGTCCGGCTGCGGCAAGTCCACGTTCCTCCGGTCGATCAACCGGATGCACGAGGTGCTGCCGAACGCCCGGGTCGAGGGCACGCTGACGCTGGACCAGGAGAACATCTACGACAAGCAGGTGGACGTCACCGCCGTCCGCCGGCTGATCGGCATGGTGTTCCAGCGCCCGAACCCGTTCCCCACCATGTCGATCTTCGACAACGTGGTGGCCGGCCTGAGGCTCAACGGCGTCACCAAGAAGTCGGTGCTGAAGGAGGCGGCGGAGACGTCGCTGCGCTCGGCGAACCTGTGGGACGAGGTCAAGGACCGGCTGGAGAAGCCGGGCGCCGGCCTCTCCGGCGGTCAGCAGCAGCGCCTCTGCATCGCCCGCACCATCGCGGTCGAGCCGCAGGTCGTGCTGATGGACGAGCCGTGTTCCGCGCTCGACCCGATCTCGACGCTGGCGATCGAGGACCTGATCTTCAAGCTGAAGGACCGGTTCACGATCATCATCGTCACGCACAACATGCAGCAGGCGGCCCGTGTCTCGGACCGCACCGCGTTCTTCTCGATCGACAAGACCGGTGACCCGGGCCGTCTGATCGAGTACGACGACACCCAGAAGATCTTCTCGAACCCGAGCGTCAAGCGGACCGAGGACTACATCACCGGCCGCTTCGGCTGAGCCTTTCAAGAACGACGAACGCCCCGGGGGTACGCCTCCGGGGCGTTCGCCGTTCCTAAAACCGTGATCAGGGGGTCAGATCTCGATGGCGAGGCTGCCGTCCACGGCGCGCGGGATGATCGGGGTGGACGCCTCGCGGGTCGCGGCCGCGGCGAGCGCGCCCTCCAGGTCACCGGCCGCGGCCAGCTGGCGGAGCGTGACCAGCGTGGGCGGCAGCATCGCCCACTCGCCCGAGGCGTGCCGGGCCAGCGCCTCCTCCGGCGTCACCCAGGCCGTGTCGTCGGACTCCGAGGTGAGCGCGCGCGGATCGGCGCCGGGCGGCAGCGCGACCAGGTAGAAGTACGTGTCGAAGCGGCGCGGCTCGAACTCCGGCGTGATCCACCGGCTCCACGGCGTCAGCGCGGCCGGGTCGAGCAGCACGCCGGCCTCCTCCGCCACCTCGCGCGCGGCCGCCTCAGGGGGCGTCTCACCCGGCTCCACGCTGCCACCGGGGAACGCCCACACGCCGCCGAAGACCATCGCGGAGGCGCGGCGCATCACGTACACCCGCATGGGCCGAATGGGTTTGATCATCACGACCGTGGCGGCGACGCGCGGCACGGCCGGGGTCTCCCCCGAGTCGGCGAAGCGGCGCATGCGGTCGACCATGGGCGCGGGCAGGGGCCACAGCTCAGCCATCCCGCGAGCCTAGCGCCAGTGTCGGCGCCTAGAGCCTCGCCGCAGCCCGGTTCCCACGCCGACACTGGCGCTCGCGTGCCGCACCGTCGGATAGCGTGCGTCACATGAATGATCGACCCGTTCGCTGGGGCATCCTGGCCACCGGCGGCATCGCCGCCTCGTTCGTGGAGGACCTGAAGCTGCTGCCGGACGCGGAAATCGTCGCCGTCGGCTCGCGGTCACCGGAGTCCGCGCGGGCGTTCGCGGCCACGCACGGCATCCCGCGCGCCCACGGCAGCTGGCAGGAACTGGCCGCGGACCCGGACGTCGACGTGATCTACGTGGCGACGCCGCACTCCGCGCACTTCGAGGCCGCCATGACCTGCCTGGACGCGGGTAAGGCGGTGCTCTGCGAGAAGCCGTTCACGCTGGACCGGGCGCGCGCCGAGCGGATGGTCGCGCGGGCCCGGGAGAAGAACGTACTGCTCATGGAGGCGATGTGGACGCGCCTCAACCCGGTGGTGCTGCGCGCGGTGCAGCTGGTCTCCGACGGCGCGATCGGCGAGGTCACCACCGTGTCGTCCGACTTCGGCGTGTTCGGCCCGTTCCCGCCGGAGCACCGGATGCGCGCCCGGAAGCTCGGCGGCGGCGCGCTGCTGGACCTGGGCGTCTATCCGATCGCGATCGCGCTGCTGTTCCTCGGCATGCCCGATCACGTGCGCGCCTGGGCCAAGCTCGGCCCGGAGGGCACGGACGAGAACACCGCGATGATCTTTGGGTACGACCGGGGCGCGGTCGCCACGCTGACCTGCGGCATCCTCGGCGTCACGCCGAACAGCGCGGTGATCAGCGGCAGCGCGGGCCGGATCACGCTGCACGACCCGGCGTTCGTGCCGCGCGCGCTGACGCTGCACCGGAGCGGCGCCGAGCCGGAGGTCTTCGCCGAGGACTTCCCGGGCAAGGGTTACCAGTTCGAGGCCGCGGAGATCAACCGGTGCCTGCGCGCCGGACTGATCGAGAGCCCGGTGATCCCGCACGCGCTCACGCTGGACGTGATGGGCCTGCTGGACGACGTCCGCGCCCAGATCGGCCTCTCCTACGACTGACCCCTCCCCGTGATTCCAGGCGTCCCCCTGCCGTTGGAACAGCATGGGGGTACGCCTGGGTCACGCGGCGGGAGCCGGCTCAGCCGAAGATCGGGGCGACCACGAAGTAGGTCAGGCAGGCGATCAGCGCGGCGGCCGGGAACGTGGTCACCCACGCGAGCACGATGTTGCCGGCCACGTTCCAGCGGACCGCGGAGAGCCGCTTGGTCGCGCCCACGCCCGCGATCGCGCTGGTGATCGTGTGCGTGGTGGAGATCGGCGCGTGCAGGACCAGCGCGTTGAAGTAGAGCACGCCGCTGGCCACGGTCTCGGCCGCGAAGCCCTCCGGCGGTCCCAGATCGATGATCTTGCGGGCCAGCGTCCGGATGATCCGCCAGCCGCCCGCGTACGTCCCGGCCGCCAGCACGATCGCGGACGCCCAGACCACCCACTCCGGGATGTCGGTCTTGTTGGCCGCGAATCCGCCGGTGAACAGCGCCAGCACGACGATGCCCATGGTCTTCGCCGCGTCCTGCATGCCGTGCCCGATCGCCATCGCGGCCGCGGAGACGGTCTGCGCCGCCCGGAAGCCCCGGTTGAGCCGGGCCGGGTGGCCGCGCCGGAAGATCCACAGGATCGCGATCATCACGGCGAAACCGAGCACGACGCCGACCAGCGGCGACACGACCATCGGGATGACCACCTTGTCGACGATGTTGGCCCACTGCACGGAGCCGTCGGCCGCGAACAGCGTGGCGCCGACCAGCCCGCCGAGCAGCGCGTGCGAGGACGAGGACGGCAGCCCGAGGTACCAGGTGATCAGGTTCCAGATGATCGCGCCGGTCACGCCCGCGAACAGCACGCCCAGGCTCGCCACGCCGGTGGGCAGGTGGATCAGGCCGTCGCCGACCGTCGCGGCCACGCCGGCGCCGAAGTGCGCGCCGACGAGGTTGCCGAGCGCGGCCATCAGCAGCGCGGCGCGCGGCGTCAGCGCCCGGGTGGAGATGCTGGTGGCGATGGCGTTGGCGGCGTCGTGGAAGCCGTTGGTGTAGTCGAACACCAGCGCGACCAGGATCACCGCGATCACCGCGACCAGCTCGGGGCTCATGCCGGACCGCCCGTCACACCACGGTGCCCGTGTGGCCGGCGGCTCGCGAGCTCGCTCATGACTCCTTGACCGCGATCGTCTCGACCGTGTTCGCCACGTGCTCGAACGCGTCGCAGGCCGCCTCCAGCTCGTCCGCGACCTCCTTGAGCTTGAGCACGGTCAGCGCGTCGTACTCACCGGAGAAGAGCCGGACCAGCAGCATCCGGTACGCCCGGTCGCCGTCGTTCTCCAGCCGGTTGCACTCGATCCAGTACTCCTCTAGGCCCTTCATCTCGCGCAGCCGGGGCATCGCGTCCGCGGTCAGCTTCGCCTGCTGGTCGAGCACGTTGACCAGCTCGTGCAGCTCGCGCGGCAGCGCCGGGAGCTGGGTCAGGCCGTAGAGGTAGAGCAGGTTGCCGACCGCCTCGAGGTGGTCCATCACGTCGTCCAGCTGCGAGCCGAGCGAATAGATGTCCTCCCGGTCGAACGGCGTGACGAACGTTGAGTTGATCTTCTTGTACAGGTCGTGGGTGATCGCGTCGCTGTCGTGCTCGACCTCGGTCAGCCGCTCGCTGACCGACTGCACGTCGACACCCGGCAGGGCCAGCTCGTTCAACAGCTCGGTGCCGCGCACCAGGTTGAACGCGGCCCGGGTGAACAGCTCGTAGAAGACGCCCTCGACGGGGCGGAAGGAAAACCTCACAGGGGGGACCTCGCTGCGTCTGGCCGGCGTTCCAGCGGCCGGGGTTGTTCGCGCCGGCAGGTCAACGTTGATCCTGCGCAGGTGATGCTAGGGAACGCTGCCACTACGTGAACCTCCGGATACCGCATGCATGATGCCGTTCGAGCCACGTTCACCGTGGATTCACAACGAGCTGCCGGACAGTGTTTCTGAGAGTACTTTTCGTAGCCTACGACGATCTCGGCGCGACCACCGGACGCCGCGGCCGCCGGGCCGTGCGCAGGTAGCGGGCCAGGGCGGGGAGATTCGCGTCACCGATCAGGTCCACGCCGGCCGCCGCCAGCTCCGCCCAGCACGCGGCCCGGATCCGCCGGGTGCGGTGCGGCATGCCGAACAGCCGCACCCGGCGGCCGTCCTCGTGCGCCGCCCGGACCAGGTCGTGCAGCAGATAGCGCTCCTCGGCCGGGATCGGCTCCTCACCGTCCCAGCCGAACCGCCAGGACCAGTGCTCGCTCACCATCGGCACCAGCGCGGCCGGCGCCTCCGCCACGCCGAGGTCGTCGAACGTGCCGTCCGCGAAGAGGTGCCGGTCCGGGTCGGCGGCCAGCACCTCGCGCACCTCCGGCGTGCCGGAGACCAGCACGGTGACCGCGCCCGGGACGACCCGGCCGTCCACCGCGCGGGTGATCAGCCCGGCGTGCGCGGCCACCTCCTCGTGCAGACACCCCAGCAGATCCCGCGCGGGTACGGCCGCGGGCAGCTCCAGGATCAGCCCGAACGGCGGCGTGGGGCCGTGGTGCACGCGTCCGCCACGGCGTCGCGCCCGCTCCAGCAGCGGGCGGAGCAGCACGCGGCCGACCGGGCGGCCGCGCACCAGCGGCCGGCCGCCCGGGCCGGCCTGGACCGCGATGGAGGCGCTGCCGTACCCCCGGCGCAGCGCGTCGCCGAGCGGATCGCGGCGGCCCGGGTCGAGCAGCGCGTGGCTGCCCGGCAGGTAGGGGCGCGGGCTGCGCAGCATGGCCAGCCCGATCGCGGCGGCACCGCCGGCTCCGGCCAGGCCGACCAGCCCGCTGGCGACCGTCGACACGCTCTCCGTCATAAGGACAAATAGTACGAAAGGCGTTAATCGCTGGGTCACATTTCGTTGGGCACACGCTCGCCGGCTGGAAGGATGGACCGGCCGAGGTCGATGAAGGAGGCGCTGGTGACGGATCTCGCCACCGAGTTCGAGGCCGAGCGGGCACACCTGACCTCGGTCGCCTACCGCATGCTGGGCAGCCGGGCCGAGGCGGAGGACGTGGTGCAGGACGCCTGGCTTCGCTACGCGGCCGCGCTCGCCGACCCGGCCGCCCGCGCGGAGATCCGGGACCTGCGCGGCTGGCTGACCACCACCACCGCCCGGCTCTGCCTGGACGTGCTGCGCTCCGCGCGGGTGCGCCGCGAGGAATACGTGGGACCGTGGCTGCCCGAGCCGATCGTCGAGCGCCTCCCGGACGGCGACGCCGACCCGGCCGAGCGCGCTGCCCGGACCGACCAGGTCGGGATCGCGCTACTGGTCGTGATGGAGCGGCTGGCGCCGGAGCAGCGGGTGGCGTTCGTGCTGCACGACATGTTCGCGGTGCCGTTCGACCAGATCGCCGGCACGCTCGGCGTCTCCGCGGCCGCGGCCCGCCAGCTCGCCTCGCGGGCCCGGCGCGCGGTCACGGACGGCGGACCGCGGCACACCGCCGGCCTGACCGAGCAGCGCCGCGTGGTGGCCGCGTTCCTGGACGCGGCCGACCGGGGAGACCTCGCCGCGCTGGTCGCGGCGCTCGACCCGGACGGCGTGGCGATCAGCGATGGCGGCGGGCACGTCTCCGCGGGTCGCCGGCCGGTGGTCGGCGCGGACAAGGTCGCCCGGTTCGCGGCCGGGCTCTGGGGCCGCCGGGACGCGGTGCTCTCCGGGCTGCGCGTCGAGCCGGTGCTGGTCAACGGCGACTTCGGGCTGTTGCTGGAGGGCGCCTGGGCGGACGGGCGGCCGTACCGGCAGGTGACCACGTTCGCGGTCGCGGACGGGCGGATCACCGGGCTGTTCAGCCAGCTCAACCCGGAGAAGCTCACCGCGGTCCCGTTCCACGGGTGAGCCGGCCCGCCTCGAACCGAGGCGGACCGGCTCGGCTTCCGTGATCAGCTGGGCAGCGCCTCGCGGGAGCGCCAGGCCTGGGCGAGCGACGTCTTGCCGTTCGTCCGCAGCAGCGAGCCCTCGTAGAGCCGGGCCGCGGCGAACAGCATCGCGGCCGCGGCGATCGCCAGCACCAGCAGCGAGGCCACCGGCTCCCACGCCGCCGCGTCGTCGGTGAACAGCCGCACCGGCATCGCGATCGGCGCGGAGAACGGAATGTACGACATGATCGTCATCGCCAGCGGGTTGCCGCTCAGGAAGATCGTGCCGAAGAACGGCAGCATGATCGCGAGCTGGATCGGCGTGGAGACGCTGTTGATGTCCTCCTGCCGGCTCACCAGCGCGCCCGCCACCGCCCACATCGCGGCCAGCAGCACGAACCCGACCACGAAGAACGGCAGGAACCAGCCGATCGCGGGGGCCAGCAGGTTCAGCAGGTTCACGTCCGTGTCCTGCTCCCCGCCGGAGAACCGCAGACCCGCGATCGCCACCAGCGCGAGCAGGCCGATCTGGGCGAACGCCAGGATCGCGCCGGCCAGCACCTTGCCGCTCAGCAGCACCCGCGGCGGCACGCTGGACACCAGGATCTCCACGATCCGGGTCTGTTTCTCCTCGGTCACGCTCTGCGCGATCTGCAGGCCGAACATCAGGGACGTGAAGAAGAAGACCATCGCGAAGAGGTACGGGACCAGGAACGCCACCGCCTCGTTCAGCGCGGCCGGGTCGAGCAGGCGGACCTCCGGCGGGCTGCTCAGCGCGGAGACCACCTCACCCGGCGCGTCCTCCATCGCCAGCACCACGCCGCCGACCACGGCCGAGTCGACGTCGCCGGCGCGGACCAGGGCCTCCGCCTCGGCCGCGTCCGCGACCTCGCGCACCTCCAGGCCGGCCGCGGCGAGCTGCCCGGCCGGGGTGCCGGCGACGACCGCCACGCTGGCCGGGCCGCCACCGTCGAAGAACGACGGCGCGACCGTGCCGGCGATCGCGAAGATCAGCAGGAACGCCGTACTGATCAGGAAGGCCTTGTCCCTGATCTTGACCTTGATCTCGCGCGCGGTGACGAGCCGCGTGGCCTCCCAATCGGACAACTGACGGCCGCGGTTCATCGGGTCACCTCTCGGAAGATCTCGGCCAGCGTGGGGATGACCGGGCGGAACGAGCGGACCGGGCCGCGGGCGAGCGCGTCGCGCAGCAGCTCCTGGTCGTCGGCGTCCGGGGCGAGCTCGACGACCGCGCGGCGGCCGTCCAGATCGGTCAGCGTGGTGCCCGGGCGGTCGCGCAGCCAGCCCAGGTCGGAGTCGACGGTCAGCTCGAACTGGCGCCGGGCGTACCGGCCACGCAGTTCCTCGCGCTCACCGGCCGCGCGGATCGTGCCGTCCGCGATGATCACCAGGTCGTCGCAGAGCCGCTCGACCACGTCCAGCTGGTGGCTGGAGAAGAGCACGGACGCGCCGGCCCGGGCCCGCTCGCGGAGCACCGAGACGACGGTGTCGACCGCCATCGGGTCCAGGCCGGAGAACGGCTCGTCGAGGACCAGCACCTCCGGGTCGTGCACCAGCGCGGCGGCCACCTGGGCGCGCTGCTGGTTGCCGAGCGACAGCGTCTCCAGCTTGCTGTCCGCACGCTCGCCCAGCCCGACCCGCTCCAGCAGCTCGTTCGCGCCGCGGGCGGCGTCGGCCGCGCTCAGCCCGTGCAGCCGGCCGAGGTAGACGACCTGCTCCCGGACCGACATCTTCGGATACAGGCCCCGCTCCTCCGGCATGTATCCGAACGCCTGGCGGTCGGCCCGGGTCAGCGCGCGGCCGTCCCAGGTCACCTCGCCGGAGTCCGGCGCGAGCACGCCGAGAATGATCCGCATGGTGGTGGTCTTGCCGGCGCCGTTGGCGCCGACGAAGCCCGTCATGCGTCCCGCCGTCACGTCGAACGAGACGTCCTTCAGCACCTGCCGGCCGGCGAAGCCCCGGTCGACGGCGCTCACCCTGAGCACCTTCGTCATGGGTAGAACGCTATGCGCCGAAGATCGTCCGCGCGTCCGGCACGCGGCGGACCGCGCGGATCAGCCGCGCGACGGACCCACCACGCCGTTCTCGTAGGCGAAGACCACGGCCTGCACCCGGTCCCGCAGGCCGAGCTTGGTCAGCACGCGGCTGACGTGCGTCTTCACGGTCGCCTCGCCGAGGAACAGCTGCTCCGCAATCTCCGCGTTCGTGCAGCCGCCGGCCAGCAGCACCAGCACCTCGTTCTCCCGCGGGGTCAGCTCACCGAGATCGGCCTTCTTCTGCGGCGCGGCCTCGCCCGGGCGCGCGAACGTGGCGATCACCCGGCGGGTGAGCTGCGGATCCAGCAGCGCCTCGCCACGGGACAGGATGCGCACCGCGTCGATCAGCGCCTCCGGCGTGCCGGTCTTCAGCAGAAACCCGCTCGCCCCCGCGCGCAGCGCCGCGAACAGGTAGTCGTCCCGGTCGAACGTGGTCAGGATCAGCACGGCCGGACCGTCCTCGCCGGTGTCCGCCGTGATCCGCCGGGTGGCCTCCAGACCGTCCACGCCGGGCATCTCCACGTCCATCAGGATCACGTCCGGGCGCAGCTGAGCGGCCCGGTCGACCGCGGTCAGCCCGTCCGACGCCTCACCGACCACCTCGATGTCGTCCTCCGTCTCGAGGATGACCCGGAAGCCGCTGCGCACCAGGTGCTGATCGTCGGCCAGCAGAACGCGAATCATGCCGCGACCTCCTTCTTCGTCAGGGGGAAGCGGGCGCGGACCCGGAAACCGCCGCTCTCCCGCGGGCCGGTCTCCAGCACGCCGTCGTGCGCGGCCACCCGCTCGCGCATGCCGATCAGGCCCATGCCGCGCGCGTTCGGCGTGCCGGTCGCACGCCCGGAGTCGGTCACGTCGATCTCCAGCTCGCGGCTCAGATAGCGGATGCGCACGTCCACGTCGACCGGACCGGCGTGCTTGAGCGTGTTGGTCAGCGCCTCCTGCACGATCCGGTACGCCGCGACCGACACCGACTCCGGCACGTCCACCGCCGGGTCGCCGTAGACGCCGTGTTCGATCCGCAGACCGGCCTGACGCGAGCTGGCCAGCAGCTCCGGCAGGTCGTCGATGCTGTGCACCGGCGGCAGGGTCGCGTCCGCGTCCGTCGCGCGCAGCACGCCCAGCATGCGGCGCAGCTCGTCGACCGCGGTCCGGGCCTCCTGCTCGACCGCGCCGAGCGCGGTGCGCGCCTTGTCCGCGTCCTTGTCCAGCACCCGGCGCGCGGCCGCGGCCTGCACGCCCATCACGGCCACATGGTGCGCGACCACGTCGTGCAACTCGCGCGCTATCCGGACGCGCTCGCTCAGCACCGCGCGCTCCGACTCCTTCTCCTGCGAGCGGCGCAGCTCCTCGGCGCGCTCGACCAGCAGGTGGCGGTCGTGGGCGGCGGTCCAGCCCTCGTCACCGAAGTAGTAGGCGAATCCGAAGTAGATCGCGTTGACCAGGATCTGGACCAGGATGACGGAGATCAGCGGCGGCAGCGGCCCGGCCGCGGTCGAGAACGCGTCCGGCGGCATGTCCGACACGGAGGTCGCCATCGAGACGAACAGCCAGATGAACATCGAGGCGATGACGACGGCCCGGGCGATCTTCGCGCGGCGCCGGTTCCGCGACCAGGCACCGGCCGTGTAGATCGCGGTGAAGAGCACGATCTGGGAGATCTGCGCCTCCTGGGCGTGCCGGACCTGACTCCCGATGTACGCCGCCGCGATCACCAGCATCACCGGCTCCGGGAAGCGGCGCCGCCACATCAGCGGCAGCGTGCACGCGATCGCCCAGACCGCCTGTTCCGTGCGGGACGGCGGGTCCTCGAAGAGGAGGATGCCCGCGCTCGTGGACAGCACCAGGTTGAACGTGCTCGCCACCATCGCGGCGATGCCGATGAGCATGTCGTTGCGTCGCTGGTCGGCGGTCGGCCCGGGCCGCCGCCACGTCTGTTCCCCCGCCGTCGTCGTCACGCGCTCAGTGTCCACGACCACGGCCACCGGACCAAGATCAGGTGACCAGCGCCAGCCACTTGCGGTAGGCGGAGGCGAACGGCTCGCTCCCGTCGCCCAGCGCGCCGAGCAGCCAGTCCGCGGCCAGGTGCGCCTCCCGGACCAGGTCCTCGGGGTAGCCGAACCGCTCCCGGTGGTCCGCGAACTCGTCCTCGTCACGCAGCTCCACCAGGCCGGTCGAGCGCCGCCGCACCACATCGAGATCAAGATCTATGAGATGCACGGTGTCGGCCTCCCACCGGGCCCGCGTGGTGATGTCGCAGTAGACCTCGCTGGTGCGCGGCGGCGGGTTGAACATGCCGGTCCAGTGCGCGCTGTGCGGCACCAGCAGGATGAACGGGATGCGCTCCACAGAGGCCCGGCCGTGATAGACGCTCGGCGTGCCCGCGGTCACACCCAGCCAGACACCGAGGTCGTCCTCGGCCAGGCGGCGCGCGGGGTAGTCCCGGTGTGCGGTGCCGTCGTACTTCTGGTAGACCACCCGGACCACGTCTGACATGAGCGAAACCTTAACCGATTCGATCGACCCGGCTGCGCGATCATGACCCGTCCCCGCAGGGCGTTGCAGAAAGTTGCGCGAATTGACGGCAAGTCGTAGCCGTGGCGCGTTTCGCGGACACCTGGGCCGCGGAAACGTCGGTGGGTGCCGGTATCTTTCCCCGGGTGACTTCCGAGACCACCACGACGCCGACCCCGCGCCAGCGCAAGAGCCGCAAGCGCGCCGGTGAGCTGCTCGCCGCCGCCGTCGGCGCGGTCCCCGGCGGTTCCTCCCGCGAGGGCCAGGTGCAGATGGTCGAGGCGATCGCGGACGCGATCGCCGACAAGGAGCACCTGCTGGTCCAGGCCGGCACCGGCACCGGCAAGTCGCTGGGTTACCTCACGCCCGCGCTGCTGGTCGAGGGCCCGGTCGTCGTCTCCACCGCCACGCTCGCGCTGCAGTCCCAGCTCGTCGACCACGACCTGCCCCGGCTCGCCAAGGCGGTCCAGCCGGTCCTCGGCCGGGAGCCCACCTTCGCCGTGCTCAAGGGCCGTCACCACTACCTCTGCCTGGCCAAGCTGGAGAACTCGGCGGAGGACGAGCCCGAGGGCGAAGGGCTGTTCGAGGTCGACGCGCACTCCCGGCCGGCCTCCGGTGGCGGCTCCGGCTGGCTCGGCGAGTCCGGCAAGCTCGGCAAGCAGGTCGAGCGGGTGCACGACTGGGCAATGGAGACCGCGACCGGCGACCGCGACGAGCTCGACCCCGGCGTCGACGACCGGGTGTGGCGGCAGGTGTCGATGCCCGCGCGCGAGTGCGTCGGCGCGGCCCGCTGCCCGTACGGGGAGGAGTGCTTCGCCGAGGCCTCCCGCGCCCGGGCCCGCGAAGCCGACGTGGTCGTCACCAACCACAGCCTGCTCGCGGTCGACATGCTCGCCGGCCGGCACATCGTGCCACCGCACAAGCTGCTGATCATCGACGAGGCACACGAGCTGGCCGACCGGGTCTCGTCCGCGTCCCAGGCCGAGCTGACGCCCGAGTCGCTCACCGCGGCGGCCCGGCGCGCCCGCCCGGTCGTCCAGCCCGACGTGCTCACCTCGCTGGTCGAGGCCGGTGACGCGCTCACGGTCGGCCTGGCCGAGGCGCCCAACGGGCGGATCACCGGCGAGCTGCCGCAGGCGCTGGCCGAGGCGTGCACGCTGATCGACGCGGCCACCCGGCGCGCGCTCGAGTCGATCGGCGACGTCAAGTCCGACGATCCCGACCCGGTGCGCAAGCAGCAGGCCAAGGCCGTGCTCGACGAGATCGGCAACACCGCGCAGCGCCTGCTGGAGGGCAGCGACCACGACGTCGCCTGGGTGGAGAAGCACGAGACCGGCACCCGGCGCGCGCTGGTCGTGGCGCCGCTCTCGGTGGCCGGGCTGCTCTCCGAGACGCTCTACGAGGAGCGCACCGTGGTCGCGACCAGCGCCACGCTCGCGCTCGGCGGCCGCTTCGACCTGGTCGCCCGCTCGCTCGGCCTGCCGCTCGGCCCGGTCAGGCCGACCCCGATCGCGGCCGCCGCGGCCGAGGCCGCCCGCCCGGCGAACGCCGCACCCAAGCCGGCGCCGCCCACCGAGGGTCCCGGCTGGCGCTCGCTCGACGTCGGCTCCCCGTTCGACTACCCCAAGCAGGGCATCCTCTACGTCGCCGCGCACCTGCCGCGCCCGGCCGCGTCCGGCCTGCCGGAGGCGGCCGGCGAGGAACTGCTCAAGCTGATCACCGCGCTCGGCGGGCGCACGCTCGGGCTGTTCTCCTCCCGCAAGGCCGCGCAGCAGGCGGCCGAGCTGGTCCGCGCGCGGACCACGATCCCGGTGCTGCTGCAGGGCGAGGACGCGCTGCCGGTGCTGGTCCGCCGCTTCCGCGCGGAACGCGACACCTGCCTCTTCGGCGTGATGTCGCTGTGGCAGGGCGTCGACGTCCCCGGCGACGCGTGCCAGCTGGTCATCATCGACCGGCTGCCGTTCCCCCGCCCGGACGAGCCGCTGGCCGCGGCCCGGTCCGCCGCCGTCGACTCCACCGGCGGCTCCGGCTTCTCCGCGGTCAGCGTCCCGATCGCGGCGGTCCGCCTCGCCCAGGGTGCCGGCCGCCTGATCCGCGCCGCCGGCGACAAGGGCATGGTCGCGGTCCTCGACTCCCGGCTGGAGACGGCCCGCGGTTACGGCCCTTTCCTCCGCCAGACCCTGCCCCCACTGTGGTATACCACTCGTCCCGAGACGGCCATCGGCGCCCTTCAGCGCCTCGCCAAGTCCTGAAGACAGCCCGCCATCACGCGCCACCGGTTCCGCCGAACGCGGAGCCGGTGGCGCGTGCGGTGCCGTCGTGAGCGCACATTGCGGGTGCCGGCACGTCTCCGGCGCGAGGCCGGCACGTCTCCGGCGCGAGGCCGGCACGTCTCCGGCGCGAGGCCTGCGCGTCTCGGGCGCGAGGCCGGCACGTCTGCGCCGCGAGGCCGGTGACGTGCATTGCGGCGGGTGACGCGCAACGCGGCGGGTGACGCGCAACGCGGCGGGTGACGCGCAACGCGGCGGGTGACGCGCAACGCGGCGGGTGACGCGCAACGCGGCGGGTGACGCGCAACGCGGCGGGTGACGCGCAACGCGGCGGGTGACGCGCAACGCGGCGGGTGACGCGCAACGCGGCGGGTGACGCGCAACGCGGCGGGTGACGCGCAACGCGGCGGGTGACGCGCAACGCGGCGGGTGACGCGCGGAGCGGCCGGTGAGGCGGCGTGGTGGGCGGCCCGCACGCTGGGCACGGACACCTGTGGCACCGCGGGGCGGCGCGGCCGCCCTTCCGGCCAGTCGGCCGGAGCGTCAGATCCGCGCTCCGATCGCTTGGCCGTTGGCCGGCACCAGGAAGTCCGAGGAGCGGATGGATCCGTCGGCGTTGCGGGGGCCGGTGATCACGGACGGGTCGGTGCTGGCCAGCGGCCATGAGCCGCCGATGTTCCACGAATTGCCGGAGGCGGTCGACGAACCCAGGGCCACCGCCGCGTTGTTGCCGACGGCCAGGTTGGCGGTCAGCTTAGAGGTGGAGCCACCGTCGACGTCGAAGCCGGTCTTGGCGTTCTGGTAGGCGGTGTCGCGGTGGAACACCAGCGAGCCGGTGTTGCCGTTGTCGGTGAATCCGTGGGCCGCGTTGCCGAACGCCATGCTGTTGGTGACGCTGTGCCCGGCCGCGGGACCGGTGCCGCCGCTGCCGCCCATCTTGAAACCGTTGCCGTCGCCGGAGAAGTTCGGGATGCTCCAGCGGTTGTAGCCGTTGCCGTAGGCGATGCTGTTCTGAATGGTGATCGGCGAGGTGAAGGCCCAGGCGTCGAAGCCGTCGTCCACGTTGTTCCACAGCCGCGCCCCACGGACCACGTTGCCGGAACCGCCGCCTTCCTTGATGCCGAGACCGTCAGCGCTCTCACCGTTCTTGCGCGGGTCGCGGTTGTTGTAGCTGTCGAGATTGATGATCTGGTTGTTGGCCGAGTTGTTCTGCAGCTGGAAACCGGTCTCGTAGTTGTCGCGGGTGACGAGCCGGTCGAACGTGTTGTTGTTGCAGTTGGCGCAGTAGACACCGTAGGGGCCGCGGATGATCTCCAGACCCGAGATCCGCCAGTGGGACGCCTCCATGTGAACGGCGCCGCGCTGAGCGGCCGGGATGGTCGAGCCGACCGCACCCGGCGTGAACGGCAGGGCTTCGCCGTCGATGACGACCTTCTCCCCGGCGTACGCGGTCAGCGTGATCGGCGCCGAGGCGGTTCCGCTCTTGGTGATCTGAATGTTCGTGGTCAACGCGTAGGTGCCACCGCGCACCGCGATGGTGCCGCCGGCGGCGACCAGACTCACGGCTTTCTGGATGGTCGCGAGCGGAGCCTGCTGGGTGCCGGCGTTGCTGTCACTGCCCCCGGGCGCGACGAACAGCGTCGCCTGCGCGGCCCCCGCCGACCCGGCGAAGGCGCCGGATGCGGCGAGCGCGGCCGTGAGCACCGCCGCGGACAACAGCTTCTTCCGATTCATCTCGAGTCTCCTTGGGCATCGCTCCGGCGGGCCGGCCACGCCAACCCAGGAAAACGCTTTCCCGCCCAAGGTAACGAGCCGATCGAAGTCCGTCAATTAGCATGGCCGCCCGGCATCCCGCGGAAGCGGCGCTGCCATCGCAGCCGGCCGCCCCTGGCAGCGTGGCCGGGCGGTGCTGCCCCACGGCAAACGGAGCCGGTTCCGCCGACGCCCCTCAAGGTCGCGGCGAGCCGGCGGTCCGGCGGCAGGCCTTCGGTGCCCGACGCCTTCCTTTCAGGCTTATTCAGCGGCGCGAGCCGACGCCACATCACCGCAGCCCAGCGCCGTCGGAGCGCAACGCGCTGAATAACCCTCTTTGTAATGTCCGAGATATGCCCGCAAACACCGCGCCGGACGATCATCCACAGTAGCTGGCCGAGTCATAGGGAGGTTATTCGGCACGGATAGTGCCGTTTCGGCTCAACCAAAGTGGCTTATTCAGCGCCGCCCTCGTCAGACCGCGCGGCCTGCGGCAACGCGGTGCCGGTTCGCTGCGCTGAATAAGCCTCCATGACCGCGACGACCGGGGCCGCTTCCGATCTTTGGCCCGTCCGCCGTGCGGATCGCCACCGCCACCGCCAATCAACAACAGAACTCCCCTTCGCCACTGAACCCCTGTCTGAAATGTCACCACAAAGGCGACGGCGGTGACTCGTGACAGCGGTGAAGTGTCGCAAATCGTTGTTGAAAGCGCCGGACGACAACGATTTGCGACACGTGACCAACTCCCGGCCCCGGCCATACCGAGCCTTCGGCGTCAGAGTGAGCGGCGCTCCGCAGCGGCGAACCTCTATAGCATGAATTTCGGGCGCGCAGTGCCCGGACGGCTACCGCCGCTCGAACCTCGACTTCGAAAGGTCAGTAAGCGGGCCGCGTCGCGCGGGAACCCGCTCTGAACCGCATCACGCGCGAACCGGCACCGACCGCGCCGCGCTGGGCTGGGCTGGTTTTGATCTGCCCGGCCGACCGCGGGACGTGCAGGGAGGCCGCCTGCGGCCGACCGCTGCCCGCGGGAGCACTCGGAACTCAGCCACGCCGGAAGCGGGAAATCAGCCTTCAAGGGTTTTTGGGGTTCAGGGCGATCGCCTCCGGTGGCGCCTCGGGACGGTGGCCGGCGGTCAGGCGGCGGATTCCGGTGTTGAGGACGGCGATCAGGGGGACCGCCACGAGCGCGCCGGTGATGCCGGCCAGGACGACGCCGGCCGCGATGCCGATGATGACGGCGAGTGGGTGGATGGCGACCGCGCGGCCCATGATGAGTGGCTGGAGGATGTGGCCCTCGACCTGCTGGACGCCGATGACCACGCCCAGGATGATCAGCGCGGTGACCCAGCCGCTGTCGACCAGCGCGACCAGGATCGCGACCGCGCCGGAGACGGTGGCGCCGACGATGGGTACGAACGCGCCGAGGAAGACCAGCGCGGCCAGCGGGAACGGGAACGGCACGTCGAAGACGAACAGGAAGAACCCGATGCCGACCGCGTCGATGAACGCGACCAGCACGGTGGCGCGGACGTAGGAGACGAGCGTCCGCCAGGAGGCCTCGCCGGCGTCGGCCAGCCGCCAGCGCGCGTTGACCGGGAACAGCCGGACCACGAAGCCCCAGATCTTGCGGCCGTCGCGGAGGAAGAAGAACGTCGAGAACAGCACCAGCAGCGCGCCGGTGAAGAGCTCGAACACGGTGGCGGCGGTGGAGACCGCGCCGGTGGTGAGCGCCTGCGTGTTCTGGTCGAGCCACTGCTGGCCGGTGTTGAGTGCCGTGTTGAACTGCTCGTCGTCGAGCCGGAGCGGGCCGTCACGCAGCCAGTCCTGGATCTGCCGGATGCCGACCGTGGCGTTCCGGCTGAGCTGGGGCAGGCCGTCGACGAACTGGGTGACGACCATGGTGAGCGTGCCCGCGACCGCGCCGAGGCCGGCGACCAGGACCAGCGCGGTCGCCAGCGAGCGCGGGAAGCGCAGCCGCAGGAACCAGCCGACCGCGGGCGTGAGCAGCGCGGAGAGCAGCAGCGCGATGGACAGCGGGATGATCACGATCCGGATGGTGCCGAAGAAGCGCAGCAGCACGTAGCCGATCACACCGACCACGATCAGCCGCCAGGACCAGGCCGCGGCCAGCCGGAGCGCGTGCGGGACCTCCGCGTCGTCCCGGCTCATCGTCGACGTGTGGACGATCTCGGGCGGGTCCTCGGGTGGCCGTGCCTCGACGACGGCCGGCGGCTCCGGCGTCCGGGACTCGTACGCACGGCGGAGGTTACGCCGGATCCCGCTCAGTCGTCCCACACGCACCTCCCGACGTTATCCCTTGATCACTCTCGCACCCGCGCGCCAGGCCCGGCGGGCTGCGGGTAGCGTCAACTGTCGTGAACGACGACGCCAAGCTGCCGATCCGGCTGCTGCACGACCGCGTCCTGGTCCGCCTCGACGGTGCCGAAGGCGAGCGCCGTTCCACCGCCGGCATCGTGATCCCGGCCACCGCGTCGATGGGCCGCCGACTCTCCTGGGCCACCGCGGTCGGCGTGGGGCCGAACGTGCGGTCCGTCGCGGCCGGCGACCGGGTGCTGTTCGACCCGGACGACCGGTCCGAGGTGGAGTTGCACGGCCGCGAGTTCGTGCTGCTCCGCGAGCGGGACGTGCACGCGGTCGCGGCCGAGCGCGTCGAGTCCGACGGGATCGGCCTCTACCTGTAATAGGTGGTGATCGGGATCGGCACCACCGGCGAGGCGGGCGCGTCGACCGGCCGGCTCACCCCGTCCGGGAACGTGATGTAGTACCGCTCACCGTCCCAGCGCGCCGGCGGCGTCTGCGGGTCCCGGCCGACGAAGACCGCGCGCTCCGCCGTGATCTTGTCGAGCAGCTCCCGCTCGTCCGACTCGGCCACGGCCACGTGCTTGAACAGCCCACGGTCCATGCCGTCGCGCAGCAGCGCGAGCTTCGTCGCGGCGAACTGGAAGTTGCGCATCGCGCGCAGCCCGGCGTCCCCGGACACCCGCTTCGCCCAGCGGCGGGCCGCGTGCCGGCGGCCGAGGCTGCTCAGCGTGGCGACCTCGGGCGGGGAGAGCCAGCCGGCCCGGACGTACGCCGGGAGCGTGCGCTCGGTGAGCCGCCCCTCCCAGCCGCGCAGCCAGATCGCGAAGCCGACCGTGCCGAAGAAGGCCGGGATCATCACGCCCAGGTAGCCGTAGAGCAGCACGACCGTCTCGCCGGTCGCGGCCACCAGCGACGGCAGCAGGTTCCAGGTGCCGTGGATCATCATGGCGACCAGCAGGCCGGCGATCGGCGCGAGCCAGCGGACCGGCCGCGCGGCGGTGCGGGCGGCGACGCCGAGCCCGATGCCGGCCATCGCGGTGAAGAGCGGGTGCGCGAAGCCGGTGAACAGGATGCGCACGATGAAGATCAACAGGAGCTGCTGGGCGCCGCTGGCCGGTCCGTACTGCTCGTTGCTGGCCGCGTAACCGTGGCCGCCCAGGTAGAGGATGTTCTCCACCATGGCGAAGCCGATCGCGGAGAGTCCGCAGTAGACGATGCCGTCGGTGATGCCGGACCACTCGCGCCGCCGCCGCCAGAGCAGCAGCACCGGGCCGAGCGTCTTCATCGTCTCCTCGATGAACGGCGCCACCAGCACCGCCACCAGCGACTCGGACAGGCCCCAGCCCTCGAAGAGGTACGCCGACCAGGAGTTCACCAGCAGCGCGGTCCCGGTCGCCACGAACGCACCCCAGGCGAAGCAGAACGCGAGATATCCGACCGGCTCCGGCTCGTACCGGTCGAGCCACATGAAGGCGCCGATCAGCACCGGCACCGGCAGCAGCGCCGCGGCCGTGCCGAGCAGCAGCCCGTCGACGCCGATGTTGAAGCCGAGGAAGACGGTCAGCGCGATCGCACAGGCCGCGATGAACACGATCATCGCGGTGAGCCCGGCGAGACGCCAGAACCGCTTCCGCCGGGCCGGGTCTCGGGGTGCGGCGGGCGGCATCACGGCCGGGAGGGACTGCGGCTGCGGTGGCATCTCCGACATGAGGATCAGCGTATCCGCCGGAGGGCTTGCCACGATCACCTCGTTCATGGCTATCATTGCCGTCAGGTCACGAGCGCCAGCATCAAGCCCCGGCTTGCTGGCCGGCAACCCTCGTCAGTTCGCGGTGGGGTGCCCCGGGTGATGACCGGGCCTGTGCGGTGGTCCGCACGGGCAAGCGCGGACCCCGTTCCCGACGGTGTGCTCGGGGTCCCTGGAGACCCCGGAGGTCGTCGCATGTCCACGATCACGTTCCCCGCCGCCGTTCAGGTCGAGTCGCACGTGCCGACCGTGCTCGGCGTGCCCGGTCAGATCAACCTCGATTACGCGGCCACCGCGCCCTGTGCCAGCGCGGCCGCCGAGGCCGTGAACGCGATCCTGCCGTGGTACGCGAGCGTCCACCGCGGCGCCGGCGCGCTCTCCCAGCGCTGCACGCTCGCCTACGAGCGGGCCCGGCAGACCGTCGGCGACTTCCTCGGTGCCCGCGCCGAGGACCACGTGATCTTCACGCGGAACACCACGGACGCGCTGAACCTGCTGGCCGCCGCACTGCCGGCCGGGACCACCGTGGTCACGTTCGGCGGCGAGCACCACGCGAACCTGCTGCCCTGGCCCGGCCACCCGCTGCGGCTGCCGGTGCCGTCCTCACCGGCCGAGGCGGTCCGCACGCTCAGCGCCGCGCTGGCCGAGCTGCGCCGCGGCCCGAACGCGCCCGCGCACATCCTGGTCGCGGTGACCGGCGCCAGCAACGTCACCGGTGAGGTCTGGCCGGTCGCGGAGCTGGCCCGGATCGCGCACCGGCACGGCGCCCGGATCGCGCTGGACGCCGCGCAGCTGGCCCCGCACCTGCCGGTCGACATCGGCGCGCTGGACGTGGACTACGTGGCTATCTCCGGCCACAAGCTGTACGCGCCGTTCGGCGCCGGCGTGCTGGCCGGACGCGGCGACTGGCTGGACGCGGCCGAGCCGTACCTGCGCGGCGGCGGCGCCACGGCCCGGGTCGGTGCCGGCACGCACGACGTGGTCTGGAACACCGGCCCGGCCCGGCACGAGGCCGGCACGCCGAACCTGCTCGGCGCGGTGGCGCTGGCCGCGGTCTGCGCGGAGCTGCAGGTGGCGGACCGGGATGCGCTGCGCCGGGACGAGGATCGGCTGGTCGCGCGGCTGCGTGCGGGCCTGGCGTCGATTCCGGGCGTGGTCGAGCTGCGCACGTTCGGCGCGGACGCGGAGCGGGTCGGGATCGTGTCGTTCGCGGTGGCCGGCCGAGACTCGTCCGACGTGGCGGCGGAGCTGGGCCGGGAGCACAACATCGGCGTGCGGGACGGGCTGTTCTGCGCGCATCCGCTGGCCAAGCGACTGCTCTCCGAGGCGTCCGCGCGGTCCGGCCTGACGCTGCCGCCGACCGCGCTGCGGGTCAGCGTCGGACTGGGCAGCACCGAGGCGGACGTGGACGCGCTGATCTCCGCGCTGCGGTGAGAGGCGGAGGCGTCCCCCGACGACCTGGGGGACGCCTAGATCATGAGAGGTCCGGAGAGTCCCCGGGCAGGTCGGGTGCGTGGCGCCCGAACGCCCGCCGGACCAGCCGGATCGACTCATCGTGCTCGATCCCGGACGCCCGGACCAGGTCCGTCGCGGTGGACCGCAGCTGCGCCACCACCACCGAACCGGAGAAGCCCACGCCCGCCGCGTAGGCCAGGCCGGCCGCGGACGCGGCGCTCAGCGCACGGCCCCGGGCGGCCTCCGGCTCCACGCCCAGCTCCAGCTCGGTGCGGAGCAGCTCGACCGCCTCGCCGAGCGCGCCGACGCCGGCCGCGAGCGTGTGCGGCACCGGCTCGCCGTCGTTCAGCATCGCGATGATCCGCCGGACCAGCACCCGGCTGTTGCGCAGCGCGTGCGCCACGTACCGCGCGCTGTCCAGGTATTGCGCGAGCGGTGCGCGGGCCCGCCAGCGCGCCGGGGCCAGCGTGGCGTTCTCCCGGCCCGCCTTGATCGCCTCGTCCATCGTGCTGAGGTCGGTCTCGGCCGCGCGCAGCCGGTCCAGCACCTCGGCCGCGCGCTCCGGATCACCGGCGGACAGCGCCGCGGCCGCGTCCCGCAGGCCGTGCGCGAGCACGTCCAGCGCCGGGCCGGCCGCCCGGATGACCACGGTGAGCGGGTTGATCGGCAGCAACAGCGCCATCACGGCCAGCCCGACCGCGCCGCCGATCAGCGCGTCCCAGAACCTGCCCAGGTAGACGCCGTCGGTCGGCGGCGTGAGCGTGGCGACCAGCACCGCGGACGAGCTGGCCTGCACGACCAGCGACGAGCCGCCGCCGAGGAAGATCGCGAAGACCACGGCCAGGCCCACGGAGAGACCGATCTGCCACGGACCGGTGCCGATCAGCAGGATCAGCGCGTCGCCGACCGCGATGCCCAGCGCCACGCCTATCACCAGCTCGAACGCGCGGCGCAGCCGCTGACCGACGGAGACCGCGAGCGTGATCACGGCGGCGATCGGCGCGAAGAACGGCGTCTGGTGGTGCAGCAGGTCGTTCGCGATCAGCCAGGCGATGCCGGCGGCCACGCCGGTCTGCAGCGCCAGGCCCGCGTTGCCGCGCACACGCGTGAGCCGCTCGCGGAACGTGCCGCCGGACCTGCGGCCCACGTCGACCACCCGCTGACCGAACGGCGCGCTGCCCATGACGCCGACCCTACCGTCGATCATGGCCGTTCTCCTGCCAGGATGGCCGGGTGGGCGACTTCGATCTGATGGCGGGCTGGCGCGGCGCGCTCGCCGGAGCGGGCGGCACGGACCCGGATGACCGCGCGGGCGCGGCGCTGCTGGCACGCTGGCGGGAGCCACACCGGGCGTACCACGACGAGGCACACCTGACCTCGATGCTGTCCACCGTGGACTCGTTCGCCGAGAAGGCCCGGGATCCGGATCTGGTCCGGCTGGCGGTCTGGTTCCACGACGCGATCTACGACCCCACCAGCTCTTCGAACGAAGAGGCGAGCGCGCTCCTGGCGACCTCCGAACTGGCCGCGCTGGGCGTGGGTGCGGACGCGACCGCCGAGGTCGCCCGGCTGGTCCGGCTCACGGCCGGGCACGCGGTCGCGGACGGCGACCCGAACGGCGCGCTGCTCTGCGACGCCGACCTGGAGGTGCTGGCCCGGCCCACGGCCGATTACGAGCTCTACACCCAGCGGGTACGCCGTGAGTACGCCCACGTGCCGGACGAGCTGTTCCGCCTCGGGCGCGCGGCCGTGCTGCGCGGCCTGCTCGGCCTGCCCGCACTGTTCCGCGACCCGGAGCTGGCCGCGCGCTGGGAGGCACCGGCCCGCGCCAACCTCAGCCGGGAGCTGGCGGCGCTGACCGCCTGACCGTGTGCTTCGGCTTCCGCAGCCCGGAGGCGCGCAGCGCCGCCACGATCTCCCGGCTGGAGACCAGTCGCGCGCCGAGCCGGACCGCGGTCCCCACCCGCTCGGCCGGCACGTCGTAGTGGTCCCGGTCGAACGCGCGGCGCGGCGCGCCGATCCGCGCGGCGAACGCGTGCAACTCGTCCAGGGACTCGTCACTGACCAGGTGCGACCACAACCGGCCGTGGGCGGGCCAGGCGGGCGGGTCAATGAAGATCACTGTTCCACCGTACCGTCGAAGGATGGCGGACCTGCTCGCACGATTGGCGGAGGTGCTGCCCGCCGAGGCGGTGCTGACCGACCCCGACCTGCTCGCAGCGCACCGGCACGACGAGGCCGACCTGTGCGACTCCGGCGTTCCGGCCGTCGTGGTGCGGCCGCGCAGCACGGCACAGGTGTCCGACGTGCTGCGGATCGCGTCCGAGCTGCGCGTGCCGGTGGTGCCGCAGGGCGCGCGCACCGGGCTGGCCGGCGCGGCGAACGCGGTGGACGGCGCGATCGTGCTGTCCACGACCGCGATGACCGCGATCCTGGAGATCGACCCGGTCGACCGCATCGCGGTGGTGCAGCCCGGCGTGGTCAACGCCACGCTGGCCGCGGAGGTGGCGCGGGCGGGGCTGCGCTACCCGCCGGACCCGGGCTCGTGGCAGACCAGCACGATCGGCGGCAACGTGGCCACCAACGCGGGCGGCATGTGCTGCGTGAAATACGGCGTGACCGCGGAGTACGTGCTCGGTCTGGAGGTGGTGCTCGCCTCCGGCGAGGTGCTGCGCACCGGCCGGCGCACCGCGAAGGGCGTGGCCGGCTACGACCTGACCCGCCTCTTCACCGGCTCCGAGGGCACGCTCGGCGTGATCACCGAGGTGACGCTCGCGCTGCGCCCGCCCGCGGATGAGGCGCTGACGCTGGTCGCCGTGTTCGGCTCGACCGCCGCCGCGGGCCGAGCCGTGGCCTCGATCGCCGCCACCGGCCTCTCCCCCAGCCTGCTGGAGCTGCTGGACCGGACGCACCTGCGCGCGATCGAGGCGTACCGGCCGATGGGTCTGCGCACGGACGCGCGCGCCCTGCTGCTGGCCGCCGCGGACACCGGCCCGAACGCGGCCGCCGACCTGGACCGGATCTCGGCGGCGTGCCTCGCGGCCGGTGCGGAGGAGGTCTTCGCGGCCACGGACGCGGCCGAGGCCGCCGCGCTGCTGGAGGCGCGCCGGCTGGCCCACGCCGCGATGGAGAGACTGGCCGCGGAGACCTATCCCACCGGCATCGGCGCGCTGATCATCGACGACGTGGCGGTGCCGCGCGCTCGCCTGGCCGAGCTGCTGGACGGCGTGGAACGCATCGCCGAGCGGCACGGCATCCCGGTCGGCACGGTCGGCCACGCCGGCGACGGCAACATGCACCCGAACATCGTGGTCGACCGCACCGACCCGGCGATTCTGGCGCGTGGTCGCGCGGTCTTCGACGAGATCATGGAGCTGGGCCTCGCGCTCGGCGGCACCTGCACCGGCGAGCACGGCGTCGGCCTGCTCAAACGCGACTGGCTGGCGCGCGAGGCCGGCCCGGTCGGCATGCGCGTCCAACGCGCGATCAAGGACGCCCTCGACCCCGTGGGTCTGCTCAACCCGGGAAAAATACTATAAAAGCGGATTTCCCGTTTCCGGCGTGGGCGCGTTCCGAGTGCTCCCGCGGGCACCGGTCCCGCCGTGGTCACGACAGACCAGCGCACCTCAATCGTGATCGCGGGAGCAGCCGAATCGCCGGTGGCCGGTGGCCGGTGACCGGGATCGGTGACCGGTCACGTTTGCCGGTGACCGGGATCGGTGGGCTGTCCACGAGCGTTCGCCGGGGACAGAACCCGTGCTCGGGGCGTCCCCCATGCTGTTCCAACAGCATGGGGGACGCCCCGGTCACGGACGAGACGCCCGGCGAACGTTGCTGGACGGCGCGCCAGCCGGACGGACCGGCGGGCGGCAATAGACGACCGGCGGCCGGCCGGTGGGCTCAGAGCTGGGGGAGGTCGGCGTCGGCCTCGTTGCGGTCGGCGGCGAAGCCGCGGACGTCGGCGGCGCCGAGGCGGGCCGCGTCCGCGGTGAGGTCGTCGGGCATCAGCTGGGACTGGCGCTCGGCGGCCACCCGGGCCAGGTAGTGCTCGACCTCGCGGGCGCGGACCTCCTCGTCCCAGCCGAGGACCGAGCCCATGATCTCGGCGGCCTGCTCCGCGCTCTCGGTGCCGCGGTCCGGCGTCTCGAACGAGATGCGGGTGCGGCGGGTGAGCACGTCGTCGAGGTGCAGCGCGCCCTCGGCGTGCGCGGCGTAGGCGATCTCGACCGCGAGGTATTCCGGCGCGCCCGCCAGCGGCGTGGCCAGCAGCGGGTCGGCGTCGATCATGGCGATCAGGTGCATGGCGAGCGTGCCGTAGCGCTCCAGCAGGTGCTCGACCACGCCGACCGGCATCCCGTGGCGGCGGGCCAGGTCGGCCCGGTCGCGCCAGGCAGCGGCGTAACCGTCCGCGCCGAGCAGCGGCAGCTGGTCGGTGCGGGAGCGCCGCACCGACGGGCCGAGCCGGCGCGCGGCCTTGTCGACCACGTCCGCGGCCATCACCCGGTACGTCGTGTACTTCCCGCCGGCGACCAGCAGCAGCCCGAGCATCGGCTCGACGACCGCGTGCTCGCGGGACAGCCGGGACGTCGAGTCGGCCTCGCCGGCCAGCAGCGGCCGCAGCCCGGCGTAGACGCCCTGGATGTCGTCCGTGCTCAGCGGCCGGTCGAGCACCTTGTTGACCTCGTCGAGGAGGTATTGGATGTCGCTCGCGGACGCGGCCGGGTGCGACCGGTCGAGCTCCCAGTCCGTGTCCGTGGTCCCGATGATCCAGTGCCCGCCCCACGGGATGACGAACAACACCGACTTGGCGGTACGAAGGATGAGCCCCGCCTCGCCGGTGATCGCGGAGCGCGGCACCACCAGGTGCACGCCCTTGGACGCGCGCACCCGCAGCCCCGGCCGGACGCCGACCTCGCGCAGCATGCGCGTGATGTCGTCGCTCCACACGCCGGTGGCCGCGATCACGGTGCGCGCCTTGACCTCGAACTCCGCGTCCGGAGAGCCGGCCGGTGCCTCCATGTCGCGGATGCGCACGCCGGTGACCTCGCGGGCCTGCCGGAGCAGTCCGGTGACCCGGGCGCTGGTGACCACGGCCGCGCCGAGGCTGGCCGCGGTGCGCGCGGTGTTGACCACCAGGCGCGCGTCGTCGACCTGGCCGTCGTAGTAGCGGATCGCGCCGGTCAGCACGTCCGGCCGGAGGCTCGGGAAGATCTCGCGGGCGCCGGTGCGGGTCAGGTGCCGGTGCAGCGGCATGCCGCGACCGCCACCGAAGATGCCGGCGAACACGTCGTAGGCCGCGACGCCGGCGCCGTAGTAGGCACGGCGGAACGCGCGCATGGGCCACTCGCGCGGGCCCTCCCGGCCCTCCAGCGGCACCAGGATCGGCACCGGGCGCACCAGGTGCGGCGCGATCCGGGTGGCGAGCAGGCCGCGCTCGGTCAGCGCCTCGTGCACCAGGTGCAGCTCCAGCTGCTCCAGGTAGCGCAGGCCACCGTGGATCAACTTGGAGGAGCGGCTGGACGTGCCGGCGGCCAGGTCGCGCGCCTCGACCAGGGCCACCTTGAGCCCTCGGGAGGCGGCGTCGAGCGCGGCGCCGGCGCCGGTTACGCCGGCACCGATCACGAGCACGTCGAAGCGCTCGCTGCGCAGGCGGCGGAGGTCGGCGGCGCGGCGCAGCGGGGAGAGCTGGCCGGCGGTGTATCGAGACACGGCTGGGTCACGCACGTGTCCCACCGTAACTCCCCTCACGTGAGGCCGTAGCCGTACTGTGCGGATCATGACTGTGCCTGGCCCGCCTCCGCCCTCAGGACAGCCGATGCCGTATCCCGGTCCGCCGGTGCCGTACTGGGCGCCGCCACCGCCGTGGGATCCGGGGCCGCCGCGCGGCAATCCGTGGCCGGTGGTCGGTGCGGTGTTCGCCGGGATCTGGATCGCCGGCGTCACGGTGGCCGCACAGTGGATCGGCTGGTTCGTGGAGCAGCTCGGGCTGGCCACGACCGGTGACGCGCCGGGCGGCGTGGCCGCGATCTGCGGCGTGGTGGCGGCCGTGCTGGCCGCGATCCCGAGCGTGCTGGTGGCGGTGCTGCCGCGGTCGCCGGGCGTGCGGGCGGCCGGGCGCGCGTGGCTGCTGGGCGCGGGCGCGCTCGGCCTGTTCAGCCTGCTGCGGCTGGTCCCGACGCTGGAGCACGAGGTCTACCTGCTGGCGCTGGCCGTGGTCGCGGCGCTCGGCGCGCTGCTGCTCACACTCTTCGGACGCCGCAAGACCGAAATTTCCGAACAGTCGTCTTCTTCAAATGAAGCGATTATGGACAGCAGGTGGCCGGTCCGGCTGCTGGCGCTCGGCGCCGGGCTGGCGATCCTGGCGCCGTGGCTCTGGGCCGGCGCGCTCGGCGGCCTGACCGAGACGTTGCTGGCCGCGGCCGCGGCGATCGCGATCGGCTGGTTCGCCGCGGCGGTGCTGGACGAGCCGTTCTGGCGCGCGTACGGCGGGCACGGCGGCCCACGGATGGTGCTGGTCGGCGGCCTGGTCGCGGGCGTGGCACTGGCCGCGATCGCGGGCGGCGCCGGTCAGGCCGGCACCGACCTGGCGATGCTGATGATCCCGATCGTGGCGTTCACGGCCGCCGCGCTGCAGCCGCACGCGCGCACGCTTCGGCCCGCGCGCCCGGGCCGCCGGCCGCGGATCAGCGGCCCGGTCCTGCTGCTGGTCGCGCCGGTCGTGTTCGGCCCGCTGGCCTTCGTGGACCCGGAGGAGATCACGCTGCTGCTCACCGGCCGGGACGTGCCGTACTGGACCGGCGTGGCCGCGCTCTGCATGTGGCTGGTCGCGCTGGTCGCCGGCCTCGCCTACGGCCTCATCCTGGGCGGTGGCGTGCGCCGGGCCGGCACCCCGGTCGCGGCCGGAGTCGCGGTGCTGCTGCTGGCCGTGGCCGGCGCGGTCTACGCGGTACCGGGCACGCCCGGCCTCTACGGCGACCGGCTCTTCGTGGTGATGGCGGACCAGCCGGACCTCTCCGGCATCGACCGGACCCGCACCGGGCAGGCCGGCCGGGACGCGCGCGCCGCCGACGTCTACCGCGCGCTCGTCACGCACGCGGAGTCCGGCCAGCGCGACCTGCGCGAGGCACTGGACCGGCTGGGCCTGGACTACACGCCGTACTACCTGGTCAACGCGATCGAGGTGGACGCCGGCGCCGGAGTCCGCGCTTGGCTGGAGTCGCGCGACGACGTGGCCGAGGTGCGGCCGAGCCCGTTGCTGCGCCCGCTGCCCGCGCCGATCGAGACGAGCACCGGCTCGGTCGCGGCACCGGCCGGGCCGACGCCGGCGATCGAGATGATCCGGGCGCCGGCGGCCTGGGAGATCGGCGTGCGCGGTGCCGGGATCGTGGTCGGCACGTCCGACTCCGGCGTGGACGGCGAGCACCCGGCGCTGCGGGACGGGTTCCGGGGCGGCGACGACTCCTGGTTCGACCCGTGGAACCACACCACCGTGCCGCAGGATCACGGCGGGCACGGCACGCACACGATCGGCTCCGCGGTCGGCGCGAACGGGATCGGCGTGGCACCGGACGCGCAGTGGGTCGGCTGCGTCAACCTGGACCGCAACCTCGGCAGCCCGGCCCGGTACCTGGACTGCCTGCAGTTCATGCTGGCGCCGTTCCCGGCCGGCGGCGACCCGTTCGCGGACGGGCGGCCACAGCGCGCGCCGCACGTGCTGACGAACTCGTGGGGCTGCCCGGACATCGAGGGCTGCACCAGTGCCACGCTGGCCGGGGCGACGGCCGCGTTCGCGGCGGCCGGGATCATGTTCGTGGCCGCGGCCGGCAACACCGGGCCGTCCTGCGACTCGGTCGACGATCCGCCCGCGCTCTATCCGGACGTGCTGACCGTGGGCGCGGTCGACGACCAGGGCGAGGTGACCGACTTCTCCAGCCGGGGGCCGGCCGAGGGCGGCGCGGTCAAGCCGGACGTGATGGCGCCCGGCGACAACGTGCTCTCCGCGATGCCCGGCGGCACCTACGCCCGCAACAGCGGCACCTCGATGGCGACGCCGCACGTGGCCGGCGAGGTCGCGCTGATCTGGTCGGCGAACCCGGCGCTGATCGGCGACCTGCCGCTCACCCGCCAGCTGGTCACCGTCAACGCCTCACCGGTCACCGGGCAGAGCACCGCCTGCGGCCCGGCCGGCAACACCGCAGGCTCCGGCGTCATCTCCGTGTTCGGGGCCGTACAGGACGCGCAGAACCGTGGCTGACCCCGGGCACGGGTTCGGCATCGGGGAAGCGGCCGGACGGCGGGATCCAGCGGGTCTTCTTTCCCGTACCGCGAACGGCTTTGATCTTTCGGGATAATCTGGGCGTACCCCCGGTCTGCAGGTTCGTGAAGAGACTGGGGGGGTGTGCGGTGCGGATGATCATCGCGGCGTCCGACGGGGACGACCCGAAGTGGGCGAACCATCTCGGCGTGCCCAAGCAGCTCGCGCCGCTGGACGGCGCGCCACTGCTCGCCCACACCATCGAGCAGGCGCGCTCGATCAGCGACGACGTGCACGTCACGCTGCCGGACGATCCGCGCTACGACGTGCTCTCCGCGCTGCCGGGCATCACCCGGCACGTGCGCGCCGGCGACTACCCCAGCGAGTACGCGTCCACCCGCGACCTGTGGGCCACCGACGACCGCACGGTGCTGCTGCTCGGCGACGTCTACTTCACCGCCTCCGCCATCGGGACCATCGCGTCCACGGGCGAGCGGGAGATCCGGATCTTCGGGCGGGAGGGCGCGTCCGCGTACACCGGCAGTGACTGGGGTGCGGTCTTCGCCACCTCGTTCTGGCCCGAACACCACGCGGAGCTGGACCGGCACCTGACCGAGGTGCACTACGAGCACGCGGTCGGCCACTGCCTGCGCCCACCCGGCTGGATGCTGCTCTGCGCGGTCCAGGACACGCCGTGGGAGGTGCACACGGTGCAGGCACCCTGGTTCGTGCAGATCGACGACCTGACCGACTGCATCGACCGGGCCGTCGACTACGCCCGGCACCCGGTCTTCGACTTCCACCGGCAGGGCGCGGTCGTCACGCCCAGCTTCACTGCTCCGCGCGGTAGCTGACCGCGTCGTCGCCGACCTCGAGGTTGAGGTCACGGACCGCGAGCTGCGCGATGTCGGCCAGCTGCCCGTGCGAGATCCGCGCGCCGTACAGGCTGGGCACGCCGTTGATCCGGGACAGGTCGTTGCCGCGCAGGTCGGCGCCCTCCAGGTCGCAGTCGGCCAACTCCAGGTCGGCCAGCCGGCAGTCGGTGAACGTCGCGGTGGTCAGCCGGCACCGGGTCAGCGACGCCTTGTTCAGGTCGCATCCGGCCCAGGCGACCGGGCCCGTCGCGGTGACCGCCTCCCAGACCGCGAAGTCCAGCCGGCAGTCCTCGAAGGTCACGTCGCGCAGCGTGGCGTCGAAGAGCTGCGCGCCGGTGAGCCGGCAGCCGATCAGCTCACAGCGGTCGATCGTCAGGCCGCGAAGGTACGCACTGGTCAGGTCGACCCGGTCGAGCACGCACCCGGTCAGGCGCACGTTGCGCCAGTCCGCCTCGGTCAGGTCGACGTCGGTGAGGTAGCAGCGGGTCAGCCTGATGCCGGCCAGCTCCAGCCCGCCCCAGTCCGCGTTCGCCACGAACGCGTCGGCCAGGTCTTCGAGCGGCGGCTCGGACACCGGGTCCAGATCACGCGGATCGATGCCGGGCGGGACGATGCCCCGCTCACCACGCTCGACGCCGATCTCCACCCGACTGAGACTAGCGCCGCCCCGGAAGCTCCCGGTCGACGCTTGCCCCCAGCCTGTCACCCTATGCCGATATATGGCCCCAAAGTTGGTGACTTCGGACCACGGGTGGTTGCATTCGGTTATCTTCTGATCACCCAGAGTGCACGGCTGCGCTGCGACACAGCGCTATTCCGGACGGCCCGACACAGGACACGCGCGGGCCAAGACCACAGCCGAACTATGCGGTTCGTAATGACCGTAGGAGGACCCACGCATGCGCAAGTCCCAGCCATCGATCGGCCGCCGGCTGCTTCAAGCCGGCATCGCAACAGGCACGGTAACCGCCGTCCTGGTTGCCATGGCGCCACCCGCGTTCGCGGCTAACCTGGCGCTCACCCTCTCCAACTACACCGGGCCCGTCGGCGGTGGCACCGTGATCACCGCCACCGCGACGGACTTCGTCAAAGACGTCACCATCGCGAACACCGAGGTTCGCTTCAACACGGCGGTCGCCTGCCCGGCCGCGTTCGGCGGGGTCACCGCGACCAACGTGAAGGCCACCGCCACGAAGACCTCGGACAGCGTGCTGTCCATCACGACGCCCGCTCTCGGCACGACGCCGAACACCTGGCGCATCTGCATCTACGGCGTTACCACCGGCACGATCTCCTCCACCGCCCCGCTGATCGGCAACGTCACGACCTCGCCGTACCGCACCTTCATCCCGGCGGCCATCGATCCCGCCACCGGCCCGGCGGGTGGTGGCAACACGGTCACCCTCACCGAGACCAACCTCATCGGCACCGGAACGACACTGGGGGCGACCTTCGTCACGCCGGCGTCAGGCGCATGCCCGACCACCTACACCGTCGGGGCCGGCAGCACCGCCGTCACCACGCTCTCGAAGACCTCGGCGAACGTCGCCACGCTCACCGTCCCCACCTCGCTTGCCGCGCCGGCCACGTACAAGGCGTGCCTCTACAACGGCACCACCGCCACGAGCGCGCTGATCGGGGTCGGTAACGACCCCTACGCGCCCCTGTACCCGCAGGCGACACTGAGCTCGACGAGCGGCAAGAACGGTGGCGGCAACGTCATCACCGCCACGTTGACCGGAGCCTTCGGCAGCATCACGGCGCCGGGTGTGGTCTTCTCCACCGTCGCGTGCCCGTCGACGTACGGCACTCCCACGGCGGCGAACGTCGCGTCGATGACGAAGACGGCCGACGTGGTCACCATCACGGTGCCGTCCGGGGTCGTCGTTCCGGGCCCGTACAACGTGTGCATCTACGACGGTTCTCTCAGCGGCAGCGTGGTGGCCGCGGTCGGCAGCGCGGCCTACACGCCGACGCTGCCCACGGTCACGGTCAGCCCGACGAGCGCCAAGAACGCGTCCGGCGCCCAGATCACCGTCACGGCGACCGGTGGCCTCTTCGCCGGCACCAACCCGGGCGTGGTCTTCGCGAACGCGCTCACCTGCCCGGACACGTACGGTGCGCCCACGGCCGGCACCGCGACGACGGCAGCGTCGAAGACGGACGACGTGCTGACGGTCACCGTGCCGAACGCCGTGCTGTTCCCGAGCTCGTACCGGATCTGTGTCTACAACACCGCGAGCGCCAGCAGCTCCCTGATCGCCACCGGCAACGCGCAGTTCACGCCGACGCTGCCCACGATCACCCTCACGCCCGACGCCGGTCCCACCGGCGGCGGCGGGACCATCACGGCCTCGTCCACCACCGAGGGCAACTTCCTGTTCGGCGTGACCACCCCGGCGGCTACGTTCACCAAGGCGGACGACTGCACCGCCACGTACTCGACCACGGCGGTGACCGGCCCGTTCGCCTCGAACGGTCTGCCGACCCGGATCTCGAACGTCAAGGCCGCCATCAAGGTCCCGGCCAGCGTGGTCTACACGTCCGCGGACGGTGCCACCAGTGAGTGGCAGGTCTGCCTCTACCGCAGCACCTCCGGCCCGCTGATCGGTACCGCCGCCTACCGGGTGGGCCCCGCACTCACCGTGACCTCCATCGACCCGCCGAGCGGGCCGGCGCAGGGCGGCAGCCCGATCCTCGTCACCGGCGTCGGCTTCACCCAGGGCCTCACCGCCTCCATCGGTGGCGCTCCGATCGAGAACATCGTCGTCGCGAACGACGGCCTCACCTTCACCGGAACCACCACCGCGCGTAGTGCCGGCACCGGACTGGCCGTCACGGTGAAGACCGACTCGGGCACGAAGCAAGGCGGCGTGTACGAGTACTCGTTCGGCATCACCATCACGCCGAACACCGCGCCGAACACCCGGAGCGACCTGACGCTGGACATCCTCGGCGCCGGATTCGAGTCGATCGGCACCTTCGGCACGGGCAACGCCGCGGCCCCGCACGTCTACCTGATTCGCGGCGGTATCGGCGCGGCGACCGCCTACGACCCGGAGGAGACCGGGGCCGCCAGCGGCATCAAGAAGGTCGGGCAGGTGCAGGAGTGCACCTCCGTTGTGGTGATCAGCGATCTGGAACTCCTGTGCACGCTGGACCTCACGGACAGCATCGACCCGACCACCAACTCGCTGACCCCCACGGGTCAGGAGGTGCCGGAGGGCACGTACACCGTGACGGTCGTCAGCAGCGGCATCGTGGGTAACGCGGCAGCGGTCGCCGGCGTGACGCAGTCGAAGATCACCAGCGGCTCCACCTTCACGGTGTCCGAGTACTGATCGACCTGACAGCAGCACCGACGTACTGAGGCGGCGCCCGGGGATTCCCCGGGCGCCGCTTCGCTGCGTGTGGAAGCCGGCCGCGATATCCGCGGCCGGCTCCGTCGTCGCCCGGTCAGCCGAGCTTCCGCCACGCCTTCTCCAACAGCTCGACGCTCCCCTTCTCCGACGGCCGGCCTTTCATGTCGACCGCGACCGTGTACACGCTCCTGGCCGCGCTGACCCGCCAGCAGATCAGCAGCGTCGGGCGCTCGCGCGGCGGTGCGTCCGGGCTGAGGCGGATGGTCTGGGTGCACTCGGCCTCACCGACACGCTTGCGCACCTCGGTTACCCAGCCGAGTTCGCGGTAGCCGGTCAGGTCCGCGGCAGCGGAGACGACCTTCATCCGCTGGCGCCCGTCGCCGGACACCGTCTCGTCGATCTTCACGTCCGAGTCCTTGACGACGCTCCGCTTGGACAGCGGCCGGTACGTCTTAGTCGGCTTCGGCAGCGGGCCTCTCCCCGTGTCCGGCTCTCGTTTCGTCACGTCCGGGGAGGTCGTGGTCTGCGGCGGCGCCGGCTCGGCCGAGTTCCCGGATGCGGCGCCGGAAGCGGGAAGGGCGGGCGTCGCCCCGGCGGAGGTGCGGGCGGGCGTCGCGCCGGCGGAGGCGTCCGGAAGTGACGCTGGTGGGCCGGCCTCCGCGGTCGGCATGGTGACGGGCTTGTCGTCTCCTCGAGACACGGCGATGACGCCGCCCACGCCCAGGACGGCGAGCACGCCGGCGGCTCCGGCGATCATCTGCTGCTTCTGCCGGTGTGGACGGCGCGCTGCCGCGGAGGTGTAGGTACTGCCGTCGTCCGGCACGGGGCCGTCGGCGGTGGGTTCCTTGCCTTCGTTGCGCATGTCGGTCCTCTGCGGGTTTCGGCTTGGGCCGGCCCGCAGAGGTCGCGGATGCCGGCCCCGAAACCTCAGACTTTCACGCTAAACGGACATTTTTCGCAAGATAGACGCTCGCGAACGTTGCCGCACAGCCAAACGGGCGGGTCGCCGATGCGACCCGCCCGCTCCGGTAGTGCAGGGTGGACTCAGAAGTCCATGCCTCCGCCGTCGGGGGCGCCGGCCGGGGCCGGGGTCTTCTCCGGCTTGTCCGCCACCACGGCCTCGGTGGTGAGGAACAGGGCCGCGATCGAGGCCGCGTTCTGCAGCGCCGAACGCGTGACCTTCGCCGGGTCGATGATGCCGGCCTTGAGCAGGTCGACGTACTCACCGGTGGCGGCGTTGAGGCCGTGGCCGGCCTCCAGGTTGCGCACCTTCTCCACCACGACGCCGCCCTCGAGGCCGGCGTTGACGGCGATCTGGCGCAGCGGGGCGTCCAGCGCGACCTTCACGATGTTCGCACCGGTGGCCTCGTCGCCGACGAGGTCCAGCTTGTCGAACGCGGTCTTGCCGGCCTGCACCAGGGCGACGCCACCACCGGGCACGATGCCCTCCTCGACGGCCGCCTTCGCGTTGCGAACGGCGTCCTCGATGCGGTGCTTGCGCTCCTTGAGCTCGACCTCGGTGGCCGCGCCGACCTTGATGACCGCAACACCGCCGGCCAGCTTGGCCAGGCGCTCCTGCAGCTTCTCGCGGTCGTAGTCGGAGTCCGACTTCTCGATCTCGGCGCGGATCTGGGCGACCCGGCCGTTGATCTGGTCGGCGTCACCGGCACCGTCGACGATGGTGGTCTCGTCCTTGGTGACCTGCACCTTGCGGGCGCGGCCGAGCATGTCGAGGCCGACACCCTCCAGCTTGAGGCCCAGCTCCTCGGAGACGGTCTGGCCGCCGGTGAGGATCGCGATGTCGGTCAGCATGGCCTTGCGGCGGTCGCCGAAGCCCGGCGCCTTGACGGCGACGGACTTGAAGGTGCCGCGCACCTTGTTGACGATCAGGGTGGCCAGGGCCTCGCCCTCGACGTCCTCGGCGATGATCAGCAGCGGCTTGCCCGACTGCATGACCTTCTCCAGGATCGGGAGCAGGTCCTTGACCGCGGAGATCTTGCTGTTCGCGATGAGGATGTAGGGGTCGTCGAGGACGGCCTCCATCCGCTCCGCGTCGGTCCAGAAGTAGGGCGAGATGTAGCCCTTGTCGAAGCGCATGCCCTCGGTGAGCTCGAGCTCGAGGCCGAAGGTGTTGCTCTCCTCGACGGTGATGACGCCTTCCTTGCCGACCTTGTCCATCGCCTCGGCGATGATCTCGCCGACGGTGCTGTCACCGGCGGAGATGGAGGCGGTGGAGGCGATCTGCTCCTTGGTCTCGACGTCCTTCGCCAGCTGGCTCAGGGCCTCGGAGACACTCGTGACAGCGGCCTCGATGCCCCGCTTGAGGCCCAGCGGGTTCGCACCGGCGGCGACGTTGCGGAGGCCCTCGCGGACCAGCGCCTGCGCCAGGACGGTCGCGGTCGTCGTGCCGTCACCGGCCACGTCGTCCGTCTTCTTCGCGACCTCCTTGACCAGCTCAGCGCCGATCTTCTCGTAGGGGTCCTCGAGCTCGATCTCCTTGGCGATGCTCACACCATCGTTGGTGATGGTGGGGGCACCCCACTTCTTCTCGAGCACCACGTTGCGGCCCTTCGGGCCCAGCGTCACCTTGACGGCGTCGGCGAGGGTGTTCATGCCTCGCTCGAGTCCGCGGCGCGCCTCCTCGTCGAAAGCGATAATCTTGGCCATACGGCGTTGTCCTCCTGGACGCTCACGGCACCCGGACTGTTCCCGCCGGCTGCCGCCTGCTGACGCACCTTCGAACGACGTCACGCGATCGCGGACGTCGCCGTCGGCCGGGCCGGATAAGCCCGCGACGACCGGTCCTGCCCTCGCGGCGCACCTCACGGCACCCCGCTCGGACGTGACCCCACCGTCCCGACCTGTTGGCACTCGCCATCAGCGAGTGCCAGAACCTTTTTTAGCACTCTCCCCATGCGAGTGCAAGCACGGCCGGTGGTCCCGCGGGCGTGACGGGTGCGGGCGGAGGGGTTCGCCGGCCACCGGACGGGTGACGGGCGACGGGTGAGCCCGGCCCGCCGCAGTCACGTGCCGGGACCCGGGACGAGCCATCGCGGGACCACCGCGAAGGGGTGTGATCCGCGCGGATTGCCCGATCGCGGGAATCACGACGAACAACACCGGCGCCGGCGGCGGCGGTCGTCACGAGGGGCGATCGAGGGCGATCCGATCGGCGATTGGCCGATGGCGTTCAAAGTTGCAGTGACGATCGTAAGAACCACTAGGCCGGCCCGTTCGGCGCGATGCGAGATGACCCACTGAAAGGGGCACCCGATTGACGGGCAACCCACCGGACCGCTGCCCTGCGGAATAGCTGCCAGATGCAGCCAACGGTTCTGCCAACGGTTCGGTCGCGCAATAGCGAAAGCCGACTAAGACTTCGATAGTCGTCTACTTCTTGACGCGGTGAGAACCGTAGCCCTACACGTGACCAGGGCGCCGCCTCACCGACGTGAGGAGCGACGCCCCGAATGGGAGATGTAGGGGATCGACCCGACCCCGGGCCGACGCCGGCGAATCAGGCGATGACCCGGACCTTCTCCGCCTGCGGACCCTTCTGACCCTGCGCGATCTCGAACTCCACGCGCTGCCCGTCGTCCAACGCCTTGTAGCCGTCCATCTCGATCGCGGAGAAGTGGACGAAGACGTCCTGCCCCCCGTCAACCGCGATGAAACCGTAGCCCTTTTCGCTGTTGAACCACTTGACGGTGCCCTGTGCCACGGTGCACTTCCTCACTTCTATGGTGCTGGTTGCGCCAACCCCCCGGCTTAAGCAACTGCTCATCCGGGGCCGCCTGATCCGGGTCCGTCTGGGTCCTCGAAACACTGCGGCCGAACCGCACGCTACACGAGCGACACCGACCGTGCACTACCCTAAAACGGACACCATGGACGCGAAGCTTCTGTCCATGGCTACTGATGGTGATCGTTGCCGTGTCACCGATGAGACGACCCCGGACGGCCCGTTCTCGTCGATACCGGTTGCCCGATCACCCGCTTCCGGGTAGGCAGAGCTACATGACCAGCACCATTGCCCCGGTACGCCACCCCGAACCCCGCACGATCGCACGCGTGCGGGTCCCCGACGCCGCGCGAATGCGGGCACTGCGACTGGAAATGCTCGCCGATTCTCCGCTCGCATTCCTGGAAACGGTGGCGGAAGCCGCGGCCCGGCCGCACGAGGATTTCCGGGCGCAGATCGCACACAACATCCGATCCGGCCTGGCCGCGCAGTTCGTGGCCGTCGAGGACGGACGGTTCGTGGGCCACGCGGGCGGCATCGTGCTCGCCGCGGACCGCCGGGTGACCGTCATATTCGCGGTCTACGTGACCCCACGCCTGCGCGGAACGGGCCTGGTCGGAGACCTGATCGAGGCGGTGGCGCGGTGGTCGCGTGACGAGCGGCGGCCGGAGCTGATGCTGGAGGTGGTGAACGGCAACGACCGCGCGGTCCGAGCCTACGAACGGCTCGGTTTCCGGGACACCGGCGTGCGCGTGCCGCACCCCACGATCCCCGGCCTGACCGAACTCCAAATGCGACGGCCCGCCTGACGGAGAATGGCGCAGAAAAAGCAGAACTCCGGACAGACACATGGCTATTACTAAGAGTGAGCAGCAGGATGATCGCATGCGGCCGAGACATGCGGGCCGGACGGCGCTGACCGCGATCAACGGCACCACGCTGGCGGGCCTGCTGATCGCGGTGGCCGCCCGCGCCCGGATCCGCCGCGGACCGGGCGGCGTGCTGATCGCGGGCGACTGCCGCCGTCCCGCGCTGCGCCGCACGTTCACGGTCGGCAGCGTGGTGCTGACCCGGCGCCCGCCGGAGTGGATGCTGCACCCGGACCAGGCCGAGCTGCTCTGGCACGAGACCCGGCACGTCGCGCAGTACGCCGGGCTCGGCCCGCTCTTCTTCCCCGCCTACTGGCTGGCCTGCGGCTGGTCGTACCTGCTGACCAGGTCGTACGGCTCACGGAACTGGTTCGAGCGGCGGGCCGGGCTGATCGCCGGGCGCTACCGGGAGACGCCGCTACGGCCGTGGGCCGCGCGGATGAGCCGTCAACAGCGCCGGACCGAAAAGCCGGACGGCACCGCGACGTAGGCGTGCGACACGTACGTCCCCGGCGCCACCCGGTCCCACAGGTTCGTGGTCCGGACCGTGCCGGCCACCTTCTGCCCACGCTTCTGACACTGGATCGGCAGCTGGGCGCGCTCACCGGCCATGCCGATCTCGGCCGAGGTGCCGCTCGCGGCCGCGCGCAGCCGCACCGGGCCGCCGCCACCCGTGACGACCGTGCCCTGCCGGGCACCGCCGGTCCACAGGAAGTCCACGCTGACCCAGGAGTTGTCGGTCAGCCGCAGCGCGTCCCAGAACACGCCGTCGGCGAGGTCGATGCCGGCCGGGTTGAGCACGTCGCGGGCGAACTCGTCGCGGCCACCGTTGTAGCCGGTCTCGTAGGCGGCCTGCGCCTGCGGGCGTCCACGCTCCAGACCGGCCCACGTCCGGCGCGGCGCGTTCCAGTAGTCGTCGGTGGTGTTCCACGGGCCGACGTCCCAGACCGGCGCGTACGCGCAGCGCCCGTTGCCGGCGCAGACCCGCACCGAGCGCTCCCCGCCGCCGAGCGAGGAGAGCCCGAGCCGGGACGGCAGCGCCACGAAGTGGTCCCGCTCCACGATCACGTGCCCGTTCGCGGTGACGCCGCCGACCAGGCCCTCACGGGTGGCGAAGACCCGGTAGGAGAGCGGCTTCCGCTTGGCGGCCGCGGCTTCCGCGGGCGCGGCCGACGCCGGCACCGGCAGGAAGACCATCGACAGCAGAACCGCCAGCACCGCGCCCAGCCCACCCCGCACGTGACACCCCTCCCGACGACGGCAACAGGCGTCACATCGACGAGAAAGAGCCACACCTGAGGAGCAGAGCCACACCTGAGAAGCGACGAACCAGAAGCGGAAGGACGTCTTCCCGCTTCCGGCGTGGCCGCTCTCCGAGTGCTCCCGCGGGCAAAGCCCGCCGAGTGCTCCGACTCCGCTAGCGCTCCGCTCCGCACGCGGCGTCGCAGCCGGCCGGGCGGGTGGCCGGGGAGAGCACACGACTTCCGCCCGCAGCATCGCAGCCGGCCACGCGGGTGGCCGGGGAGAGCACACGACTTCCGCCCCGCAGCATCGCAGCCGGACGGGCGGGTGGCCGGGGGAGAACGCGGCTTCCGCCGCTGGTCACGTCGCTGCCACGCGCGTTATGTCCGCGCCGGGGACACGCGTCCCCATTCGTGATCAGGGCATCCCCCTGTCGCTCTAGCGATATGAGGGACGCCCTGATCGCGGGTTGCCGGGGCACGGCCCCTTGGTGGGGTCGCGTGGGTCTTCTCAGCCACTGACCCGGCTTGCAGGGAGGAGCGCCAGCGACGACCGGTGCCCGCGGGAGCACTCGGAACGTGACCACGCCGGAAGCGGGAAAATGCCCTTCCGGCTCTTGATCTTCGGTCCTGGCGGGCTGGAGGTGAACCTGCGGCTGAAAGCTGGGTCCGGCGGCTGGAGGTTCTGGTGGCTAAAGTCGGGTTTGCCAGTCGATGGTGGCGCCGGAGGGGCGGAAGCCGAGCGCCTCGTTGATCGCGATCATGTGGTGGTTCGCGGCCGAGTTCCACGTGTGGACGTGGTGGAGTTCGGGGGCTTTCGCCCGTACCTGCAGATGGTTGTGGATTTTGACGGCGAGGCCCAGCCGGTGGCCGCGGTGGGCCGGATCGACGAGCGTGATCTGCTGCCAGCCCCACGAGGACGGGTCGTCCAGCTGTTCGATCAGGGTCCACGCGACGAGGCGGCCGGTCGTGTCGTCGCGCATGGCCGCGTGGAAGAGCGTGGAGCCCTTGTCGCGGTACGTGCGCTCGTAGTTGCGGATCACCGACGGGTCCGGTTTCTCCGCCTCCCACTCGATGTCGCCGGTCGGCGCGTCCTGCAGGAGACGCGCGTTGAGGTAGGCGATGTCGTCCACGTCGGCCTCGGGCACGTCGCCGGACCAGACCACCGGCGAGTAACCGCCGGTGTGCGGCGCGGTCCCGGCGAGGAGTCGCTCGGCCGGCACCTCCCGCAGGTCCAGCGCCTGGCCGTGCGCGGTTGAGGCCCGCCGGTAGCCCAGCGCCGCCGCGAACGCGGAGCCGTCGCCCGGGCGCACCGGGCCGCCGGGCAGCGACTCCGACGTGTTCGCCAGCACCGTGGTGCGGTCCTCGGCGCGGATGATCCCGGTCAGGTGATCGTGCAGTGCGCGGCCGATGCCCCGGCGTCGTCGCTCCGGCAGCACGTGCAGCTCGATCATCGCGGCGTCACGGTTCTGCTCGTCCGGGAGGATCAGCAGGCCGGCGCCGGCGGCCACGCCGTCCTCCCGGGCGAGGAAGCCGATCCGCCGCTCGCCGAGCTGCGGGTTGCGGAACCGGGCCATGTATCGCCGAGGGCTGAGGGCGGGCATGTCCGGCGTCTCGGCCAGGGAGGCGAGCCGCATGATCGCCGCCGCCTCCCCGCACTCCGCGTCGTCGGCAGGGTCGAGGGTGACGATGCTCAGGCTCATGCCGTGCAGAGTGCACGCGGGCCCGCGCGCGGGCGAGCGAATTTTGGTCGGGGAGACGCGCGCACAGCACCTCGATGAACGATCGGCACTGGGTCGTCGAGTCGGCGGAAGAGATTGTCGCCAAGCTCAGGATCCGCAACTCTTACGGCGTTGCGTCTCCCCGCACGGAGCATTTTGCGTTGTTGCAAGGATCACGTCAAGACATTCCGCTACGGACAGCCTCGACCTCCACCCCGGAGGGTGATCACCCAGCCGGGCAGGCCCGCTTCAGGCCCGCTTCGCGTGCTATGCCAGCAGGCCCGCTTCGCGTGCGGAACGCAACGAGGGCTTGACGGTGTGCGTCGGCCCCACGAGGTTAGCCACGGCGTCCATCGTCTTCAAGCCCTCGCCGGTGTTGTAGACGACCGTCTCCTTCGACGGGTCGAGCTTGCCGGACTTGACCAGCTTGGCCAGCACCGCCGTGGTCACGCCGCCCGCGGTCTCGGCGAAGACGCCGGTGGTGCGCGCCAGCAGCCGGATCGCGTCGCGGATCTCGTCGTCGTCCGCGTAGTCCATCCAGCCGCCGGTGCGGCGGACCGCCTCCAGCGCGTAGAGGCCGGCCGCCGGGTCGCCGATGTTCAGCGATTTCGCGATACCGGTCGGGCGCACCGGGCGGATCTCGTCCGTCTCCTCGTGCAGCGCCACCGCGATCGGGTTGCAGCCGGCCGACTGGGCGCCGAACACGGTCCAGCCGCCTTCCGGCGCCTCGACCAGGCCGATCTCGACAAGCTCGGAGAACGCCTTGTCCACCTTGGTGAGCAGCTCGCCGCTGGCCATCGGGATCACGACCTGCTCCGGGATGCGCCAGCCGAGCTGCTCCGCCACCTCGTAGCCGAGCGTCTTCGAGCCCTCCGCGTAGTACGGCCGGACGTTGACGTTCACGAACGCGGTGTCCTCGAACTCGTCCGTCTCGACCAGCTCGCTGCACAGCCGGTTCACGTCGTCGTACGAGCCCTCGATCGCGACCAGCTCCCCGCCGTACACCGCGGTGGTGATGATCTTGCCCTGCTCCAGGTCGGCGGGGATGAAGACGATCGACGGCACACCGGCACGCGCGGCGTGGGCGGCGACGGAGTTGGCCAGGTTGCCGGTGGACGCGCAGGCGAACCGGGTGAAACCCAGTCCGCGAGCGGCGGACAGAGCGACCGAGACGACCCGGTCCTTGAACGAGTGCGTCGGGTTCGCGGAGTCGTCCTTGATCCAGAGCGCGCCGGTCATGCCCAGCTCCGCGGCGAGCGCGGGCGCGGAGATCAGCGGCGTCATGCCCGGGTTCAGCGTGATCCGGTCGGCCGGGTCCTGGCCCGCGGGCAGGAGAGCGGCGTACCGCCAGATGTTGTCGGGGCCGGCCTCGATCTGCTCACGGGTGACCTGCTTCAGCAGGTCGGCGTCGTAGGCGACCTCGAGCGGGCCGAAACACTCGTAACAGGCGTGCTGCGCGGCGAGCGGGAACTCGGCGCCGCAACCGCGACAGACGAGGGCGCGGGCAGGGCTGACGGCAGACGTCATGAGGAGGTGTCCTCTCATCTTTCCCATCGCCACACCGTGTGACGGGGACGGAATTGGCACCTGCCCTCCGGCGGCTCGTCATCGAGCACGTGGAAGGTGGTTGCCGGGGCGTCGTCGGGCCGTATCCCTCAGCCCCTCTGGATGAGGTATTCAGTTGTACTGCGGTCGAGTTTACGACCACGTTTCCGGAACACCACCAGCCGATCCCGATGTGTGAGCCAATCGTCGCCGTTCACTCACGCACCGGCGTGGCCGGCCATCGCGCGCAGCCGCCGGCTCAGCACCTGCTCCATCAGCGCGACCAGCGTGCCCTTCACCGCACCGCGTGAGCGGGCGTCGCACTCCGCTATCGGCACCTCCGGCCCGACTCCGAGCGCTTCCCGGACCTCCGGGATCGCGAACCGGGGCGCGTCGTCGAACGGGTTGACCGCGAGCAGGAACGGCAGGCCCAGGTCCTCGAAGTAGTCGACCGCGGGATAGCTGTCCTCGATCCGGCGCGTGTCGACCAGCACCACCGCGCCGAGCGCGCCGTCGACCAGGTCGTCCCAGAGGAACGAGAACCGGTCCTGGCCCGGCGTGCCGAACAGGTAGAGCATCAGCGACGCGTCCAGGTGGATGCGGCCGAAGTCGAGCGCGACCGTGGTGGTGGTCTTGCCGGCCACTGCGTGTACGTCGTCCACGCCGCGCGAGACCTCGGTCATGTCCGCCTCGGTGAGCAGCGGCTCGATCTCGGAGATGGCGCTCACGAAGGTGGTCTTGCCCACCCCGAAGCCGCCGCTGATCACGATCTTCACGACCACCGGTGCGGTCGCCGCGCTAGAGGGCACGGACACGGTCGACGATCCTCTCGATCAGTTCGATGGGCAGTTCGGAGGGGTGCTCCACCGGCTCCAGCACGGTCAGGTAACCGTCCGACGCGAGGTCCGCGACCAGCACCCGGGCCACGCCGACCGGCACACCCAGGTGGGTGGCGACGTCCGCCAGCGCGCACGGCTCCTGGCAGAACCGGACGATCTGCCGCAGCTCGAATCGCAGCGGCGCGGAGAGCGCGGCCGGTGACGCCCGCATCTGCGTCTCCAGCCGCAGCCCGTCGCGCAGCGGCCGGGTCCGGCCGCCGGTCAGCAGGAACGGCCGGATCACGTCGTCCTCGGCGGGCCGGCCGTCCGGCGGCCCGAGCGCGCCCGCGGACCGGCGGGGCAGCGGTTCGGCCGGGCGTTCCCACGGCGGGACCATCCGCGGGTCCGGCACCCGCGGCTGCGAGTCGTCGGGGTTCATGCCGGCAGCACCCGCCGCGACTCCGCGATCAGGGCCGGGGTGAGCAGGTCGCCGACGCGCTCGCCGAGCAGCGCGATCTCGTAACCGATCAGCGCCACGTCCGCGCCCCCGTCCGCCAGCACGCCGAGGCAGGTACCGCCGCCGAACGCGGAGACGATCAGGAAGCCGGACGTCATCTCGATCATGATCAGTTTGAGGCCGGCGAACTCGTAGCGGCGGGACGCGCTGCGGGCCAGGCTGGTCAGCCCGGACACGATCGCGGCGAGGTGGTCGGCCTCGGCGCGGGCCAGGCCGGCCGAGGTGGCGATCAGCATGCCGTCGGAGGAGACCGCGACGGCGTCGCGGACGCCGGCCGTACCTCGGACGAAGTTGCTGACCAGCCAGTTGAAGCGGTGCGCCGTGGTGTCCGGCCCGGCACCGATGCTCATCGCAGATTTCCGTTCTCTTCAGGTCGGATGGTGGAGGAGGCGCCCAGGCGCATGCCGCGCCGTAGCGCCGTCATGGTGGCGCCGATGTCGGCCGGCACCGGCCGTTCGTCCGCGGTGCGCGCGACCGGCACCGCGGCCCGCTGCGCTCGGCGGACCCGCTTGACCAGTCCGTTCTCGGTGACGGCGGCGTCCGGAGCGGGCGGCGGCACCTCCAGCGCCTCGATCGAGTACGTGGTCGCGGCCGGTGTCTCCGGGCCGGGCGTGAGCAGCCGGGCCGGGAGCCGCACCCGCGCGGTCGTGCCGGTCACCGGCGACTGGCAGATCTCCACCCGCACGCCGAGCTTCGCGGCCAGGTGACCGACCACGTAGTGGCCGAGGAACTTCGTCGGCGCGACCGTGAACGACTCCGTGCCGGCCAGGCGCGCGTTCGCCCGGGCCAGCTCCTCCGCGCTCATGCCGACGCCCTGGTCGACGATCGCGATCAGGTACGACCCGTCGTCCACCCACCGGCCGTGCACCTCCACGTCGAAGTCCGGCGGTGAGAACGTCAGCCCGTTCTCCACCAGCTCCGCGATCATGTGGGCCAGGTCGGCCACGTACGCGCCGGCCGTGAACGCGTCGTCGATCCGGCGCAGCGACACCCGCCGGTAGTCCTCGACCTCCGCGATCGCGGCGCGCAGCACGTCCGACATCGGCAGCGACCGGGACCAGCTCCGCGGCGTCGCCTCGCCGACCAGCACCAGCAGGCTCTCCGCGTTGCGGCGCATGCGCGTGGCCAGGTGGTCGAGCTCGAACAGGTTCGCCAGGCCGGCCGGGTCTGTCTCCTCGCGTTCCAGCTGGGTGATGAAGCTGAGCTGGCGGCGGAGCAGATTCTGGTTGCGGCGGCCCAGGTTCGCCATCGAGTCGGTGGTGTTGCGGCGCAGCACGGCCTGCTCGGCGGCCAGCGCGTACGCGGAGGACTGCAAGCGGTTCAGCGCGTCCGCCACTGACCGGATCTCGGCGCCGGCGTTGCCCGCCACCACCACCGGTGGCGGCGGTTCCGTGCCGGTGCCGTCCTGCAACCGGGCCACCGCCGCGGGCAGGCGCCGGGCCGCGGCGGAGTCCGCCTCGCTGACCAGGCGGGCCAGCGGCCGGGTGATGCCGGTGGCGGCGGACCGGCCGAGCAGCAGCGCGCCGATCAGCGCCAGCAGGATCACCGCGCCGAGCCCGGCGAGGTCGACCGTCGCCTCCTCGCGCAGATCGTCGGTGCGGGCCCGGATGCCGTCCGCGACCAGCGACTGTGCGGTGGACAGCTCGTCGAGCAGCGCGGTTGTCACGCGCAGCCAGCCGTCCGTGTCGCCCTTCGGCGAACCGTCGGTCACGGCCTGCTCCGCGGCCGCGTCCGCGTCCGCGCCGGTGATCGCGCGCTCCAGCCGATCCCGGACCGGCGCGGAGACGTACCGGCCGGCGTCGGCGAGCGCGACCCGGCGCACGGCGAACAGCGCGGCGAGCCGGGCCCGCTCACCGTCCTCGAACAGGCCGCGCACGTAGGCGGCGCCGAGCAGGCCACGGGCGGCGGAGGTGGCCTCCTTCGCGTCGGAGAGCGCCTGCATCGCGGCGAGGCCCCGGCGCAGCTCCGGGTCGGGGTCCGGGAAAGGCGCGTCCAGCCCGATGTCCAGCCGGTTCAGCGCCGCGATCCGGTCGGTGTACGACTGCACGGCCGACTGCCGTCCGACCCGCCCGGTGTCCACCTCCACCCGCAGCCGGCCCAGTTCCTCCAGCTGCGCGACGGTCGTGTAGACCGCCTCCGGGCCGGGGCCCTCGGCGTCCCGGAGGCCGCTCAGCGCGGTCCGCGCGGTGTCCACCCGAAGCCGCTGCCCGGCCAGGTCACCGCGCCATCGCACACCGCCGGCCAGCACCAGTGCGGTCAGATCGCGCTCCAGCTGCAGCTGGTGCGACAGGCTTTGGGCGGACATGGCGAGTTCGGTGGTGGCGGTGGCGCCGTCCGCGGCCGCGTACTCGTCGATCTCCTTGATCACCAGGTCGCCGAGGAGCAGCAGGATCGCGGCGAGCGGCACCAGGAGCAGGCGGGCCACCCGGCCGCGGATGGTGGCTCTGCCGGGCGGCTTCTCGCGCGCGGGCTCGATCCTCCACTCAGGAACGAACGGCCGCCGGTGGCCCGGCACCGCCGAGGCCGGCTCGGTGCGCTCCACGATGGAGCGTCGTATGTTCCACATGTGACGCCTTCCCGAAAGATCCGTGCCGTGACCGTCGCGCGACAGACGGTGGTTCACGGATCCGGGCGGCCGTCGCACGCGATGTGCGAACCTGCCACCAACGGGTGACGGGCGGACCGGTTCTACGAGGGCCGGCCGGGCCGCGGCGAGGCGCCGTGCCTACGAGGTGACGTCCTACGAGGTGATGTCCTTGCGCGTGAAGCGCCAGAACGCGATCGACCAGAAGAGCGTGGCGTAGCAGACCGCGGAGATCGTGCCCTTGACCATGTCGTCGGTCTGGATCGGCGTGGAGAGCAGGCCCAGCCAGGCGTCGGAGAAGTGGGTGGGCAGCAGGTTCCGCAGATCACCGAGCGCGGTGATCTGGTCCAGGATGTTGGAGAGGATCACCAGCAGCACCGCGCCGCCCACCGCGCCGAGCGGCGCGTCGGTCAGCACCGAGAGCAGGAACGCCAGGCCCGCGGTGACCAGCAGCGTGACCGCGAGGTAGCCGACCACGCCGAGCAGGCGCAGCAGGCCCTCGTCCGGCGGGATCTGGGCCGCGACCGTGCTGCGCAGCGGCGACCATCCGTAGCGCACCGTGCCGAGCAGCAGCGCGGTGCCGGCCAGCGTGAGCAGCGCCAGCCCGGAGTAGGTGAGCGCGACCGCCAGCTTCACGCCCAGCAGCCGGGCCCGCGGCACCGGGATCGCCAGCAGGTAGCGCAGGCTGCCCCAGCTCGCCTCGCTGGCCACGGCGTCGCCGTGGAACAGCGCCACCACCACGCCGAGCATGAAACCGGCCGAGACCAGCAGCGTGAACAGCGTGAAGTTGAGACCGCCGGACGTGGCCAGATCGATCAGGCTGCCGAACTCGCCGCCGCCGTCGCCGTCGTCGTCCCCGCCGGTCTCGAACTGGAACGCGATCAAAATGATCAAAGGCAACAGGACCATGAAACCCAGTGCCAGCCGGGTACGCATCCGCGTGGCCTGCCGCCGGAACTCCGCCCCGAACGACAGCGTCCGTCCCGGTTTGTAACCCACCGCACCGGCCGTGCTCATCTGTCCCCACTCCCCCGCGAGTTGTCGCCGACCAGCGCCAGGAACGCGTCCTCCAGGCGGCGCCTCGGCACCACCCGGTCCACGCCCACCCCGGCCCGGACCAGCGCCGCCACCACCTCCGAGCGCGGCGTGCCGTTGAGGTCCACCACCAGCCCGCCGTTCTCCACCAGCGGCCGCACGTCCGCCAGCCCGTCGAGCACGGCCCGGGCCGCTTCGGGATCGTCCACGTCCAGGTGCACGGTCGGCGAGTCACCCACGATCTCCTCGACCGGGCCGGACGCCACGATCGTCCCCTTGTTCACCACCACCGCGTGCGTGCAGGTCTGCTCCACCTCGGCGAGCAGGTGGCTGGAGACCAGCACGGCCCGGCCGTCCGTGGCGTAGCGCTGCAGCACCCGGCGCATCTGGGCGATCTGCGGCGGATCCAGGCCGTCCGTCGGCTCGTCCAGCACCAGCAGCTCCGGCAGGCCCAGCATGGCCTGGGCGATCGCCAGCCGCTGCCGCATGCCGTGGCTGTACTTGCGGGTCCGCCGGTGCACCGAGTCGCCGAGCCCGGCGATCTCCAGCGCCTCCTCGAAGCGGGCGTCCGCCCACGGGCGGCCGGTCGCCTTCCAGTACGCGCGCAGGTTCTGCTCGCCGGTCAGGTGCGGCAGGAAGCCCGGCCCCTCGACCAGCGCGCCGACCCGGGACAACACCGGCGAGCCGGGCGTCAGCCGGTGCCCGAAGATCCGGATCTCGCCGCGGGTCGGCTGGGTGAGGCCCATCAGCACGCGCAGCGTCGTGGTCTTGCCGGCGCCGTTCGGGCCGAGCAGGCCGACCACCTGGCCGCGCCGCACCGTGAAGTCCACCCTGGACACCGCCACGAACCCGTCCGCGTACTCCTTGCGCAGGCCGTCGACGACCAGCGGCGTGTCCGCGTGCTCGGCCGCGACCGAACGGTCGACGCGGCGGTGCCGGGCGCGCGCGAGCAGCAGCACCACGGCAAGGCCGAGCGCGATCGTGGCCAGCAGACCGGCCAGCACCCAGCGCCAGACCGCGTCCGGGCCGGTCATCGGCGTGCCGGTCAGGATCGGCAGCGTCACGGCCGGCTCGACCGCGACCGTGTGGACCGCGGGCTCGGCCGGCGACGCGAACGCCTGGTCCGAGGCGGCCACCACGATCCGCAGCCGGTGCCCCTCGTCGATGCGGCGCACGATCGCGGGCAGCGTGACCGTGACCGGCGCGGCGTCGTCGATCGTGGCGGGCAGGCCGGTCAGCCGCACCGGTGCGACCAGGCCCTCGGAGAGCGTGGCGCCGCCGTCCGGGTCCACGTCGTAGAGCTTCACGAACAGCACGGCCTCGCCGGCCGGCGACGCGGCACGCACCGTGACCCGCGGTGATCCGCCGACGTCCAGCGCCTCCGGCAGCGGCTCGGACACGAACGCGGCGTGCTGGCCGGGCAGGTCCGCGGCGCCGAGCACGGACGAGAGCGCGCCGACGCCCGGCAGCGAGGAGAGCGCGGCCGGGTTGCCGCCCGGCGGGTTCGCGATCGGTTGCGCCGGCCCGGCCACGACCACGGTCGCGGTGGTCTCGCCGGTCAGGCCCGGATAGTCCGCGATCGTGTACGCGTTGGTGACCAGGCCGCGGTCCATCGCGTCGAAGCCGGCCACCCGGGAGTAGACGAAGTCCTGCGGCGGCGCGGCGCCCGCACCGGCCACGTAGTGGTCCAGCCATTCGCGGGTCAGCTCGTCGACGCGGTCGCGGTCGGTGCGCGGGCCTGCGCCGCCGTCGTGGCCGCCCGCGTACCAGGCGATGCGGACCGGTGTGCCGTTCGCCGCGATGCCGCGCGCGTTCGCGTCCGCCTCGGACAGCGGGAACAGCGTGTCGGCCAGGCCCTGGACCAGCAGCGTGGGTGCCTTGATGCGGTCGAGCACGCGGGCCGGGCTGGACCGGTCGAGCACCGCGACCGCCTCCGGCGTGGCCCGTCCGGTGGTGGCGATCGTCATGAAGGCCGCGCACACGTCCGGGGCGAAGCGGCCACAGGCCGGATCGATCCCGGCGGGTACGCCACCGGGCGCGCCTCCGCCCGCCGGCACGCCCGCACCGCCACTCGCCGCGCCACTCGCACCGCCACTCGCACCGCCGCTCGCACCGCCGCTCGCACCGCCGCTCGCGCCGGACGAGAAGAACGTGCCGGCCCAGGCCTTCTTGAAGACGCCGTCCACCACCGCGCCGCCGGCCGCGTCCGGCAGGAACGCGCGGCCGAGGTCGTTCCAGGTGATCGACGGCACGATCGCGTCCACCCGCGAGTCCTGCGCGGCCAGCAGCAGGGCCAGCGCGCCGCCGTAGGAGCCGCCGGCCGCGCCGACCCGCGGATCGCCCGGCGCGTCGCGCCGCACCTCGGGCCGCGCGGCCAGCCAGTCCAGCAGCCGCTGCGCGTCCTTGACCTCGTGGTCCGCGCTGTCCAGATGGATCTGCCCGCCGCTGCGCCCGAAACCGCGCGCGGTCCAGGTCAGCACCGCGTAGCCCGCGGCGGCCAGCTCCTCCGCCTGCGCGTGCACGCTGTGCATGTCGCCGCCGAAGCCGTGCGCCAGCAGGAGCGCGGGCACCGGCTGCTCCGTGGAGGCACCGTCCGGCAGGAAGTAGCGGGTGTCCAGCGTGATCGGCTCGTCCCCGGACGGCCCGGACCGTACCGTCAGCATCTCGTCGGTGAACGTGAAGCCCGGGTCCTCCGGCCACACCGCCCAGCCGGTCAGGCCCGCGACCAGCGCCAGCGCGGCCGAGCCGGCGATCCAGCGGCGGGGCGACATGCGCGGGAGGGCACGGCGGAGGCGAGCGGGCAGAGCACGGGGCATGGCGCGAGCCTACGGCGGAACGACTGTGCCGGACCTGTGAAGCGTGATCACGCTAGTGTCGCTGGGGTGAGCGATGCTGAGCTGACGCTGACCGCCATGCTGCGACCGGCCGCGCTGGACGCGCGCCGCGGGATCGTGCGACTCCACCCCGAGGTGCTGGCCGCGCTGGGCCTGCACGCCGGCGACCCGGTCCGGCTGTCCGGGCAGCGCACCACCGCGGGCATCGTGGCACTCGCGGAGCCGACGTCGAGCCGCGCGATCCTCTACGCGGACGACCTGATCCTCGGCAACCTCGGGCTGCGCGAGGGCGGGCAGATCACGATCGCGTCGATCCCGACGACCGGCGCGCGCCGCGTGGTGCTGTCCGGCTCGCCGGAGATCGTGGTCGCGGTCTCCGCCGACATGCTGCGGCTCGCGCTGCTCGGCAAGGTGGTCACGGCCGGCGACGACGTGTCGCTGCTGCCGCAGGACGTGCTGCCGGACGCCACCACGCTGGGCCTGGTGCAGACCGCACGGCGCAGCCTGGCCAACACGGTCGGCTTCGGCTGGACGACCACGCTGCTGCGCGTGGAGTCCGTGGAGGACTCCGACGGCGCGCTGGTCACCATGGACACGGTGGTCACCTGGGCCGGCGGCGGTCACACCACGCACGGCCAGACCTTCAATGCCCAACCAGCGGCGGTACGCCGTGCGCCCGCCCCCGGCCCGGCACGCTCCGGCGCGCCCGGTCCGGGTGTGCGCGGTTCCGGTGCTCCCGGTTTCAGTGCTCCCGGTTTCGGTGCTCCCGGTTCAGGTACGTCCGGTTCCGGTGCGTCCGGCGGCACCGCCTTCGTTTCCGCCGCATCGGCCGCGGCCTCGGCGGCCTCGTCAGCCTCGTCGGCCGAGCCGATCGAGGCGGAGATCGTCGAGGACGACGAGGTCGTACCGCCGGTGGAGGACCTGCCCGGTCTTCGGGCTCAGGCCCACGAGCTGAGTGAGCTGCTCGACCTCGGCTTCCACCACCGTGAGGTGCTGGGCCGGCTCGGCGCGACCGTCTCGCTCGGCGTGCTGATCACCGGCCCGGCCGGATCCGGCAAGGGCGTGCTGGTCCGGTCCGTCGCGGCCTCGGTCGGCGCGCGCGTGACCGCGCTCTGGGCACCGGAGCTGGTCGCGCTCAGCAACGAGGCCGCGGCCCGCCGACTGCGCGCCGCCGCGGACACGATCTCCGGCGGCGACAAGCCCGGCGTGCTGCTGGTCGCGGACGTGGACGCGCTGGTCCCGCGCGCCGACGCCGGACCGCTGGCGACCGTGTTCCGGCAGGTCATCGCCGCCCTGATCAAGGCGGGCACGGCCGTGGTCTGCACCAGCAGCCGGCCCGAGGAGCTGGACCCGGCGCTGCGCGCGCCCGACCTGCTGTCCGTGCAGATCAGCGTGTCACTGCCGGACGCGGTGCTGCGCCGCGAGCAGCTGGACGTGCTGACCCGGGGCATGCCGCTGGCCGAGGACGTGCGGCTGGACGACGTGGCCGGCCGTACCCCCGGTTTCGTCGCCGCGGACCTGTCCGCGCTGACCCGGGAGGCCGCGGTGCGCGCCGCGCTGCGGCAGAAGGCGGAGGCGCCGGAAACGCCGACGATCACGATGGCGGACTTCTCGGCCGCGCTGGAGGTGGTCCGGCCGACCTCGATGGCCGAGTCCACGCTGGAGCTGGCCCGGGTCACGCTGGACGACGTCGGCGACATGGCCGAGGTCAAGCAGCTGCTCACCGAGTCGGTGCTGTGGCCGCTGACCTATCCGGACACGTTCGCCCGGCTCGGCGTGCAGGCTCCGCGCGGCGTGCTGCTCTACGGGCCGCCCGGCTGCGGAAAGACCTACCTGGTGAAGGCGGTGGCGGGCTCGGGTAAGGCGAACGTGCTCTCGGTCAAGGGCGCGGAGCTGCTCAGCAAGTGGGTCGGCGAGAGCGAGCGCGCGGTCCGCGAACTGTTCCGCCGCGCCCGCGAGGCCGCGCCCACGCTGGTGTTCCTGGACGAGGTGGACGCGCTCGCGCCGGTCCGTGGCCAGGCGAGCGACGGCGGCACCACCGACCGCGTGGTCGCCGCGCTGCTCACCGAGCTGGACGGCGTCGAGTCGCTGCGCAACGTCGTGGTCATCGGCGCCACCAACCGCCCCGACCTGATCGACCCCGCGCTGCTGCGCCCCGGCCGCCTGGAGCGCGTCGTCTACGTCCCGCCGCCGGACGCCGAGGCCCGCACCGCGATCCTGCGCGCCGCCGCCAAGCCGGTCCCGCTCGCCGACGACGTCGACCTGGCCGCACTCGGCACCGACCTGGAGAACTTCTCCGCCGCCGACTGCGCCGCCCTGATCCGCGAGGCCGCCTTGGCCGCCATGCGCGAATCCCTCGACGCCACCTCCGTCACCGCCACCCACGTGGCCACCGCCCGCACCCGCGTCCGCCCTTCCCTCGACCCCGCCCAGGTCGCCCACCTCGCCGCCTACGCCGACTCCCGCTCCCGCTGACTCCCGCTCCCGCCGACTCCCGCTCCGCACGCCTCACAGACCCGCCCGCACAGCGGTCTCCCACAGACCTCCCGGTGCAGCGGCCATTTCGGCATACTCGCCGCGAAACGCCGCCTTTCCAGCTGCAAACCCGACTACTGACCTTTCGAGGTCGGGGTTCGAACGGCGGTGGCTGTCCGGGCGCCGCGCGCCCGAAATTTCACGCTATAGAGGTCGCCACTACGGAGCGCCGCGTCACTCTGACCCCGAAGGCTCAGTATGGCCGCGGCCGGGAGTTGATCACGTGTCGCAAATCGTTGTCATCCGGCGGTTTCAACAACGATTTGCGACACGTGGCCGCTTTCAAGAGTCGTAGTCGAGCCTTTCGTAACCATATTTTGGACAGGCTTCAGCGGCGAAGGGAAGTTCTGTTGCTGATTGCCGGACGTGGCGGTGGAGATCCCGCACTTTCATCGCCGGGCGCGGAGACCATGAGGCTTATGCAGCGCCGCCCTCGTCAGACCGCGCGGCCTGCGGCAACGCGGTGCCGGTTCGCTGCGCTGAATAAGCCTCCATCGTGACCATGAGTCGAGGTGTGAGGTACAGCCCAACCCAAGGTTGACTGTCCGTGCGGTTGACTGATTTGTGCAGGTAGGCAGAGAGGGTTATTCAGCGCGTTGCGTGCCGACGGCGCTGGGCTGCGGCGATGCGGCGTCGGCCCGCGCCGCTGAATAAGCCTGCATGAAGCTCATCCCGCGCGTCGCCTTCCAGCCCGTTTCCGGCGCGACGTCGATTCCCTATCGCAGAGGATCGTTCTCGACTTCCGGATGATCTTCCGCATGATGGAAGATCGCCGTCAGTATGTGGAACACCCCGCCCTTCGAAGGCCCAACGCCCGAAATATCGCAGTAAAGTCACCCGGATTTTGACTAGTGATACGTGGAGCACCTTATCGAGGCCTTGTGGTCAATTGGTCGTTGCAATGCCCTCTGAGCAGGGGTTTTGATGGCGAAGCCGGGTGTTCCTTATGTGGTTCGGGTGCGGTTTTGGGAGGGGATTCGGGCTGGTTTGTCTACCGAGGAGGCGTCGACGGCTGCGGGAGTCTCGCGGTGGACGGGTATGCGCTGGTTCCAGGATGCTGGCGGGGTGATCAACAACGGGGCTGGGGCCGGGTCAGGCCGGTATCTGTCGTTCGAGGAACGCGAGGAGATCATGCTGCGGCGTGATCGGGGTGAGTCGCGGCGGTCGATCGCGGTGGCGCTGGGGCGGGAGCCGTCGACGATCGGGCGGGAACTGGCCCGGAATTCGACCGTGCGGGTGGGTTATCGGGCCGGCCGTGCGGACGAGAAGGCGCGTGATCGCCGCCGCCGGCCGAAGCCCGTGAAGCTCGCGGACTGCCCGCGGTTGCGGCGGGTGGTGCAGGGGAAGCTGAAGCTGAAGTGGTCACCGCGGCAGATCGCGTTGTGGCTGCCCCGGCGTTTCCCGGACGATGAATCGATGAGGGTGTCTCACGAGACGATCTACCAGTCGCTGTTCGTCCAGTCCCGGGGTGGGCTGCGCAAGGAGCTGACCGCGTGCCTGCGGACCGGCAGGGCTCTGCGCAAGCCCAGGGTCAGGTCACGACAGCAGGAGAAACGCGGCCGGATCCCCGCAATGATCAACATCCGTGAGCGGCCCGCTGAGGCCGCCGACCGGGCCGTGCCCGGCCACTGGGAAGGCGACCTGATCATCGGTGAGGACGGCGGCTCCGCGATCGGGACTCTGGTCGAACGCTCCACCCGCTACTGCATGCTCGTCCACCTGCCCGACGGCCGGGACGCCGAGGCCGTCCGCGACGCCCTCATCGCCACCATCACGACACTGCCCGCTCACCTGACCAAGTCACTGACCTGGGATCAAGGCGTCGAGATGACCCGCCACGCCGACTTCACCATCGCCACCGGCATCGATGTCTACTTCTGCGACCCGCACTCGCCCTGGCAGCGCGGCAGCAACGAGAACACCAACGGCCTGCTCCGCCAATACTTCCCCAAGGGCACCGACCTGTCCGTCCACACCAGACAGCACCTCGACGACGTCGCCGCCGAACTCAATGGCCGCCCCCGCGAAACCCTCAACATGCGCACACCCGCCGAAGCCCTCAATCAGCTACTATCGGCACCTCTAGCTGCATAAACGTTGCATTGCGACGACCGATTGAATCCACCGGCCTCATACGGTGCGCTACGTATCACTAGTCAAATCCGAGCCACCGGCCGGATGGCTCGCGGATCTTGCGGTGCCGAGGGCCGTGCGACCTGGGCCGCTGCTGCGGCTTTGGTATCGGGCAGGGCGACAGTCAGCCGGGCGATTCGCGCCGAAATTGTAGATATAGAGGCTTATTCAGCGCGGCGAGCCGGCATCGCGTTGCCGCAGTCCGGGCGGCCTGACGAGGCCGGCGCTGAATAAGCCTCGAGGGTTATTCAGCACGTTACGCACCAACAGCGCTGGCCTGCGGCGACGCGGCGTCGGCTCGCCCGCTGAATAAGCCTCATAGAGGGCTATTCAGCGTGTAGCGCGCCGACAGCGCTGGCCTGCGGCGACGCGGCGGCGGCTCAGCCCTGCTGAATAGGCCTCAGAGCAAAGGCTGCCGAGAAAGTAGCGCGTCATCGTCTTGCTCGGCAGCGCCGTTTGGTCTTGGAGGCGCGGGCCGGAAGCCGTGGCCGAGTGGATCGCGTGGTGGTCCGTGACCAGCGGCGAACCCGGCTCCGATGCGGCGTCCGGAGCGGCGGCGGAGGCCGCCGCGAGGTTTGCCCGCCGGAGCATGCGGGCTGGACCACCCCGGAAGCAGGAAACGACGCGCGCGAACCGCAACCGGCCGGAACGTGGGGGTCCGGGGCTCGGCCCCGGGAAAGCTCAGCCCCCGCCGGAGCACGCGGACTGGACCACCCCGGAAGCGGGAAACGATGCGCGCGAACCGCAACCGGCCGGAACGTGGGGGTCCGGGGCTCGGCGCCGGGAAGGCTCGGCGGCGCTCAGTGTTCGATGGCGAGGCGGAGGCCGAGGGCGAGCAGGGCGGAGCCCATCAGGGTGTCGAGGCCGCGGCGGACGGCGCGGCGGTCGAGGAGGCGTTTCATGGCGCCGACGACCAGCGTGACCGTGGTGAACCAGCCGGCGGTGACGGCGAACGAGACGGCCGCGAGGACGAGCGTGTCGCCGGCGGTGGGGTGCTCGGGCAGGAACTGCGGAAGCAGCGCCAGGAAGAACACCGCAACCTTGGGGTTGAAGACGTTGGTGACCAGGCCGGCGCGGAACGCGGACCAGTGACGGCGGTCCCAGGCGAGCAGTGAGAGCCAGGGCAGCCGGCGGCGGCGGTGGCGGGGGACGTCGAACGCGACGGCGAGCCGGGCCAGGTCGGCGTGGGTGTCCGGGGGCAGGTCGCGGCGGGCGGAGATCGCGGTCCAGAGTGTGCGGAGGCCGACGAAGACCAGGTAGGCCGCGCCGATCAGCTTCATCGACAGGTATGCGACTGGCGACGTGGCGACCAGCGCGGCCACGCCGGCGGCGGCGAGGAGGACCCAGCCGAGGATGCCGGTGGCGATGCCGACCGCGGTCGCGAACCCGGCCCGGCGGCCGGAGGCGACGGCGTGGCGCAGAACGATCGCGAAGTCCGGGCCGGGGGACATCGTGCCGAGCGCCATCACTCCCGCGAAGGCGGCAAGGTGCGTAACGGTCAGATGCATGACCCGAGACGCTAGTCCCCCATAGACGGATTTATCCCAAAAAATGTTGGTGGATTTCACTATGCGGGAACGGCCATGTGCACGCTCACATGAGCGCACCGTACCGAAGAGAAATGGATTACTGGAAGACTCCGGCGCGAACAACGCCAGTGAGCTGCAGATCCTCGGAGAGCAGCACGAGGTCCGCGCGCAGGCCCGGCGTGATCGCGCCGAGCGTGCCGGAGAGGCCGACCGCGCGGGCCGGTGTCCACGATGCGGCCCGGGAAGCGTCCGCGACGGGAATTCCGGCGCCGACCGCCTGCCGGAGCGCGGCGTCCATGGTCAGCGTGCTGCCGGCGATCGACCCGTTCGCGGTCAGCCGGGCCACCCGGTCCGCCACCACCACGGAGAGGCCGCCCAATTCGTAGCCGCCGTCCGGCATCCCGGCCGCGGCCATCGCGTCGGTGATCAGCGCGTATCCGCCGCGGGCCGCACCGGCCACGAACGACAGCGTGCCGTCGTGCAGGTGCACACCGTCCGCCACCACCTCGCAGATCACGCCCGGCGAGTCCAGCAGCGCCGGCACCGGGCCGGGCTCACGGTGGTGCACCGGCCGCATGCCGTTGAACAGGTGGGTGGCGACCGTGGCGCCGGCCTCCACCGCGGCGCGGGTGACGTCGTACGCCGCGTCCGTGTGCCCGACCGCGGCCGTGACGCCGTGCGAGGCGAGCAGCTTGATCGCCTCGACCGCGCCGGGCAGCTCGGGCGCGATCGTCACCATCCGGACCGCGCCGTCGCCGAGCGCGATCAGCGCGGCCAGCTCATCGGTGTCCGGGTCGCGCAGGAAGTCCGGGTTCTGCGCACCGCACCGCGCACCGGACAGGTACGGCCCCTCGTAGTGCACACCGCCGAGCACGCCCTCGCGGACCAGCGGCAGGAACGCGGCGGTCGCGTCCCGCATCAGCGCGAACGGCGAACTGACCAGGCTCGCGATCACGGTGGTGGTGCCGTGCCGCAGGTGGAACGCGGCCGCGGCACGCGCGGAGTCGGGGTCGCCGGTGGTGAACGTGTGCCCGCCGCCGCCGTGGTTGTGGATGTCCACGAACCCGGGCAGCACCCACGCGGCTCGCTCGGCACCGTCGGCGGCACCGTCTCCGACCGACGTGATCAGCGGCCCGTCGACCGTGACGTGCCCGTCCTCGACGATCCCGTCGGGCGTGACGATTCGGCCGGCGATCTGCATGGTCACCCGTGCTCTCTAGTGGGAGGTCAGCGCTTCGAGGCCGAGCAGGGCCGCGCCGCGCAGCCCGGCGGTGTCGCCGAGGCTGGCCTTCACCAGCCGGGGTAGCCGGTGGAACGTGACACGCGCGGCCAGCCTCTCACGGAGCGGGCCGAGCAGCGCCTCGCCCGCCTCGCCCAGCCCACCGCCGATCACGAAGACCTCCGTGTCGAGCAGTGCCTGCGCGGTGAGCAGCCCGTCCGCGAGCGCGGCCACGGTCTCCCGCCAGATCTCGCCGGCGGCGTCCTCGCCCGCGACCGCGCGCGTGACCACCTCGGCCGCGCTGATCCGCGAACCGGTGAGCGCGAGATAGCGCCGGGCCACGGACGCGGCGCTGGCGATCGTCTCCAGGCAGCCGCGCTGGCCGCAGGCGCAGGCGGGACCGCCGGGCCGGACCACGATGTGGCCCAGCTCGCCGGCCGCGCCGTGCGCGCCGCTGTTGGTGTGACCGCCGCGCACGTGCGCGGCCGCGATGCCGGTGCCGATGCCCACGAAAATCACGTCGTCCGAGCCGTGACCGGCACCGAGCCGTGCCTCGGCCAGGCCGGCCGCGCGCATGTCGTGGCCGAGCGCGGCCGGGATGCCCAGCCGGGAGGAGACCAGATCCCGCAGGGGTACGTCCCGGAAGCCCAGGTTCGCCGCGAAGACCGCGATGCCGCGGACCTCGTCGACCACGCCGGGTATCGCCACCCCGGCCGCGACCGGCGTCTGCCCGGCCCCGCGGGCCTTCGCGGCCAGTTCCTCCGCGATGTCGCAGATCGAGGCCGCGACCGCGTCCGGCCCGCGGGACGCGAGCGTGTCGTGCCGCTCGGTGTGCAGCACCGGGCCGTCGACCGCGACGACACCGCACTTCATCCCCGTGCCGCCGATGTCCATGGCGACGACGACCGGGCTGCTCACCGTCACGCCAGGACGACCGATCGGGTCAGGTTGCGTGGCGCGTCCGGGTCGAGGCCGCGCGCGGTGGCCAGCGAGACCGCGAAGCGCTGGGCAAGGATCAGGTCGGCCATCGGGTCGAGCGGCACCCGGCCGCCGTTCCAGCTGCCGAGCGCGGTGTGCCCGCAGTGCCCGCTGCTGTGCACGAACGTGGCGCCGGTCGCCGCGACCGTCTCGTCCAGCCCGGCCGGGACCTCGCCGAACGCCCACACCACCCGGTGCGGCCCGGCGATCGCGATCGGGCCGTGCCGGTAGTCCATCGCCGGGTACGCCTCGGCCCAGAAGTTCGCGGCCTCGCGGCACTTGAGCGCGGCCTCCTGCGCCAGCCCGATCGTCCAGCCGCGGCCGAGGAATGTGATCTGTTCGGCCAGGGCCGGGTCGACCGGCAACGGCGTGCGCACCGCGACCTCGGCGTCCGTGATCGCGTCGTCCAGGTTCTCGCCCAGGTGCGCGCGGAGCAACGCGAGCGCGCTGGTGGCGAACCGGGTCTGCACGACCGAGCGCTCGTCCGCGAACGGCATCGCGACCACGTCCGTGGCCAGGTGCGCGGCCGGCGCGGCGGAGTCACCGACGATCACGGTGGTCGGCGTGCCGCTGTCCGCCTGCGCGGTGAGCAGGGCGGTCACCTCGGTCGTGGTACCGGACCGGGTGATCGCGACGACCCGGTCGTACCGCCGGGTGATCGGGAATTCAGAGGATTGGAACGCGTCCGTCTCGCCCAGGCCGGCCCGTTCACGCAGCGTCGCGTAGGCCATGGCCATGAACCAGGATGTGCCGCAGCCGGTCACGGCCACGCGCTCGCCGGGCCGGCCGAGCACGGCGGCGTGCTCCGGGGCGAGGGCGGCGGCGGTGCGCCAGCAGTCGGGCTGACTGGCGAGTTCTTCGTCGACGTAAGCCATTCGAACACCCCTCCAAGACCGGGACGGGCACGGGCCGTGCTGCGCAGAACGGCTCGTTTCAACGCTGTTTCGCGCGCCATTGTGCTCAGATTCCGGGGTTGGCGGCAAGCATGAACAACTTCGCGCAGCACGGCGGTTTGCTTGACGGCCCTTTCGAGCATTACTGTGCACCAAATCACTCAGCGTGTGCACGGTTGCGCGGGAGGAGGCCGGCGGTGGATCGGTATGTGCGCTGGAACGCACTGCTGGAGCTCCTCACGGACAGCGGCCGGGTCAGCGTGGAGGACGCCGCGGCCCACCTGAACGTGTCGCAGGCGACCATCCGGCGCGACTTCGACCAGCTCGCCCAGCAGCAGATGATCATCCGTACCCGTGGTGGTGCGGTGGCGAACGGCGTCTCCTACGACCTCCCGCTGCGCTACAAGACCGCGAAGCATTCGGCCGAGAAGCAGCGCATCGGCGCCGCGGCCGCCGCGCTGGTCGCGCCCGGCCAGGTCGTCGGCCTCAACGGAGGCACCACCACGACCGAGGTCGCCCGCGCGCTCGCCGTCCGCCCCGATCTGAACACCAACGCCGAGGGCACCCAGCTCACCGTGGTCACGAACGCGCTCAACATCGCGAACGAGCTGCTGGTCCGCTCCCAGATGAAGATCGTCGTGGCCGGCGGCGTGGTCCGCCCGCAGTCCTTCGAGCTGGTCGGCCCGCTCGGCGGCGCGCTGCTGCGCGAGGTCACGCTGGACGTCGTCCTGCTCGGCGTGAACGCGATCGACGTGAAGCTCGGCGCCGCCGCCCACCACGAGGGCGAGGCCGCCATGAACTCCCTGATGGTCGGCCGCGCCAAACGCGTCGTCATCATCGCCGACTCGTCCAAGCTCGGCGGCCACGCCTTCGCCCGCATCTGCGCCATCGACCGCGTCGAAACCCTGGTCACCGACTCCGGCGCCGCCCCCTCCGTGGTCTCCGACTTCGAAACCGCCGGCGTCCGCGTCATCACCGCCTGAGAAGCCTCAAAACCCTTCAGAAGCGGATTTTCCCGCTTCCGGCGTGGTCGCTCTGGGCATGCTCCCGCGGGCACCGGTCCGATGCCACTCACCCTAAAATGATCTTCAAATGCCTGACGCAGGCCACGAGCCACGCCCGAAAATCGCGACAAGCCAAGGCAAGGGCTGACCGAGCGCTCCACGCCCGAAATTTCACGACATGGAGGGCTCGCCGAGGCCTCCTCGCTCGCCGGAATCCCCTGAGCCGCCCTGTGTGATCAATCAGTGGAGCAAAAGATAGATCAAATTCGCTAGACGACCTCTCTTTCGCTCCACTGATTGATCACACAGGATCCAAGGCCGGACCAGGGCGGTAGGCAGACCGCGTTCGACGGCTCGATATGACGAAATTTCGGGCGGCGCGACGCCTAGTTGGGGAACTTTGCTCTGCTTACATGCCCAAATCGCCCCGAATGGGGCGCCAAGATCAGGAGCCCGGCCACTTCGGGGCGCAGAGGTAAGCAGAGCAAAGGCGCGGCCGGGGAAGGGGTTTGGCTGGAATCGCGTGGATTTGGGGTGGCCGGGCCGGGACCGGCTCCGATGCGGCGTCCGGAGCGGCGGCGGAGGCCGCCGCGAGGTTGGCCCGCGGGAGCACGCCCAGAGCGCCCACGCCGGAAGCGGGAAAATCCGCTGTTGAAGGGTTTTGAAGCTTCTCAGGCGGTGACGACGCGGACGCCGGCGGTTTCGATATCGGAGATCACGACCGGGGCGACGCCGGAATCGGGAGAACCGAACGTGGGGTCCGGCTCGGTCCCGGGAAACACCGCGCTTCTGACGGCCGGCCCCGTGATGCGGGTGATCACGAGAGGAAGCGGTGCGAGCTGCGTGGATGGTGGTTAGGGTGAGCAGCATGAGTGCGGAGGGCATCGAGGAAGACGATTCCGATCCGGCCGGGGTGCCGGCGCCGCGGCCCGCGCCGGAGGAGCCGGCGCTGGTGGAGCGTGAAGTGCGGATCCTCGAGTTCGAGAAGCGGTGGTGGCGGCACGCGGGGGCCAAGGAGCAGGCGATCCGCGATGAGTTCGGGCTGTCCTCGACGCGTTACTACCAGCTGCTCAACGGGCTGCTGGACAATCCGCTGGCGCTAGCGCACGATCCGGTCCTGGTCGGGCGTCTGCGGCGCCTGCGCGCCTCCCGCGCCCGCTGATCGTCCGCGCCACAGCGACACGGCATGCGGGGCCGGGCCGGCCGGCTGGGCGGTGAACGGCAGCCAGGACGGCAGCGGAAGGGTCCGCCACGGGATGAGGGCGATCAGGCGGCCGAGCACCACGCCGATGAGCAGGCCGGCGATCGAGTCGGTCAGCCAGTGGAAGCTCAGGTAGATCGTGGTGACGAAGACGATGACCGGCGGGGCGATCCTGATCGCGGGCTCGAAGCGGCGGGCGCGCTCGCCGAAGAGCCAGGTCAGCAGCATCACCAGGGTGAAGAACCAGACGAACGTGTTGACCATGTGGCCGGACGGGTAGGACCAGTCGTAGACGGCCGCGTCGTTGAAGAGCTCGACCTTGTTCGGCAGCGTGGAGGTCGGCGCGTCCCGGCCGCCGAACTCCTTGAGCGGGACGACCACCACACCGGCCAGGACGTAGGTGAACCCGACCAGGATGAGCGGGCGGATGTCCCGGTCGCGGTAGAGCAGCCACAGCCCGATCACCGTGAACGCGATCAGGAAGTGGCCGCTCTGGCCGAGCTGGTTGCCGATCAGCGCGATCCAGTACATGACCGGCGGCCGGTGCGCGTCGGCGTAGTTCGCGATCGCGGTGTCCACGCCGTAGAGGTGGCCGGCGGCGAGCAGGGCGGTCAGCCCCGCGAACGCCGCCAGCAGTAGAACGTCGAGCCACCAGCCGAGTCTTCGCACGCCGGACACGCTACCGGGTCAGATCAGCGACTTGATCCGTCCGTAGAGCAGGTCGGCGCGGACGCCGGAGTTCGGGCAGCCGCCGAAGTGGTGCAGCGCGACCACCTTGTTCGTGGTCCGGGACAGCACCGGCGAGCCGGACGAGCCACCCTCGGTGTCGCAGTAGTAGGAGACGTCGCTGGCGGACGCGTACCCGGTGTAGGACGGGTTGTCGACCGCGCAGTTGCTGCCGCGCTCGCCGGAGCTCATCGCGATCGCGGTCGGGTCGCCGGCCGGGTGCTGCGGGACGTAGAGCTGGGTGCCGGCGGCCGGGCGTGCGGTGTCCAGCGTGAGGAAGCCGAACTTCTGCACGGACGCGAAGCTCTCCACCGTGAACAGCGTGAAGTCCAGCGTCCTGTCCGTGGCCAGCACCTTGTCGCCCCAGACCTTGGTCGACTGGTAGACGTCGTACCCGCCGCACTTCGCGCACTGGTAGTTGAACCACACCTCGGTGTTGTAGGCGTCCTTGGACGTGGCGAAGCAGTGGTTGTTGGTGACCAGGCGGTTCTGCGCGCCGACCCGCCACGCGGTGCACAGCTCGGTGCCGTTGATCAGCAGACGGGCCACCGCCTTCGAGCGGGTGTAGGCCATCGGGTTGGTCGCGCGGTAGCAGACCGCGTCCGACTTCTCGTCGCCGCCGCAGACGCTCTCCTCGCGCCCCGGTCCGGCCGGGCCGGGTGCCGGTTCGCCGGCCTTCTCCAGCTCGTGCGCGGCCTCGACCCGCTCCGGCCGGGTGTATCCGCGGGCGACCCGGTCGATGCCGACGCCGAGGTCGGCGAGCGTGGCCTTCAGTCCGAGCGGGTCCGTGCCGCCGGTGTGCAGCTCGACCACGGCGGTGTCGCCGGAGACGGACATCGCCCAGCGCTCACCGTCCCGGTCCGGTGCGTCCGGGGCGAGCACGGCCTTGGCCAGGTTGGTGACGGCGTCGCGGGTGACGCCCTCGTACCGGTGCGATTCGCGGCCCCGCGGGTCGGAGACCGTGAGGTAGTCGCCGGGCAGCAGCGCGATGCGGCTGAAGTGGACCTTCACGTACTCCGCGCCGGGGAACCGGAGCGTGGTGCGTCGGTCCGCACCGGCGTAGCCGAGGGTGCGGTTCACCCGCTCGACCGTGCCGATCGGCTGGCCAGCGTCCGCGGTCTCGCCCTCCCGCGCCGCGCCCGTCGGCGCCGGCACCGTGGCCTTCGCGGGCGGCACAGCCTCCGTCGTGGTCACCGGCCGTGGCGCGGTCGTGATCTCCGGCGCGGCCGGTTCAGCAGGGGCATCGGGGGTACGGACCGAGGCCACCCCTGCCGCGTTCCACACTGCCGTGCCCGGCCGCTCCGGATCGCCGCCACCGAGGTAGCCGATCGCTCCGACGCCGGCGAGCGTGACCGCCGCGCACGCCCCGACGATCAGACTCAGCCTTCGCCGCATTCCACTCCCGCTTCCGATATGTCGCTGTACAGACGTTTGATACCTGTCCCATGCCTGACACCCAATTGGATAGACCGGACATTTGAGCAGATCTCGTCACTGTGTAACGAGCCACGATGAGCCGCGATGCGCCGCGGAAAACGGCATGCTTAGTACGTGCGCATCACCTCCGCCCTCGTAGACCCGGCTCTGCTCGACCTTCCCTGGTCGACACCGCTGGAGCACTGGCCCGCCGACCACCTGGTCGCGCTGCCACAGGGCATCTCGCGGCACATCGTCCGGTTCGTGAAGCTGGCCGGCACCGTCTACGCGGTCAAGGAGACCGGCGAGCGCGTGGCCGAGAAGGAGTACGACCTGCTCCGCGCGCTGGAGCGGATCGGCTTCCCGTCCGTGGAGGCGGTCGCGGTCGTCGCGGACCGGCAGTCCCCGGACGGCGAGCCGCTGGACACCGTGCTGGTCACCCGGCACCTGCAGTTCTCTCTGCCGTACCGCGCGCTCTTCTCGCACACGCTGCGCGAGAACACCATGATCCGGCTGCTCGACGCGCAGGCCGCGCTGCTGGTCCGCATGCACCTGACCGGCTTCTTCTGGGGCGACTGCTCGCTGTCGAACACGCTGTTCCGGCGGGACGCGGGCGCGTTCGCGGCGTACCTGGTGGACGCGGAGACCGGCGCGCTGCGGCCCAAGCTCTCCAACGGCCAGCGCGACGAGGACCTGGACATCGCCCGGACCAACATCTTCGGCGAGGCGCTCGACCTGCAGGCCGCCGGGCTGCTGCACGAGTCGATCGACCCGGAGCTGATGTCCGACGAGGTGATCAAGCGGTACGAGCGGCTGTGGCACGAGATCACGTATGAGCAGGAGGTGCGGCAGGACTCCCGGCACCACATGGAGGGCCGGATCCGCCGCCTCAACGAGCTCGGCTTCGACGTGGCCGAGGTGGCCATGTCGGTCTCGGACGGCGGCAGCTCGTTCCTGGTCCGGCCGAAGGTGGTCGACGCCGGCTACCACGTGCGCCGGCTGTTCCGGCTGACCGGCCTGGACGCGGAGGAGAACCAGGCCCGGCAGCTGCTCAACGACCTGGACACGTACCGGGCGGAGAGCGACCTGTCCGACGAGCAGCAGGCCGCGCACCGCTGGCTGACCGAGGTCTTCGAGCCGGTGGTCCGCGCGGTCCCGTCGAACCTGCGCGGCAAACTCGAGCCGACCGAGCTCTTCTCCCAGGTGCTCAACCACCGCTACCGGCTCTCCGAGGAGGCGGGCCGCGACGTCGGCCTGGCCCCGGCCGTCGGGTCCTTCCTCAACGACGTGCTGGTGCACCGCCCCGACGAGCAGGCGGTCCTCGGCGTCGAGCCGGACGCACTGCTCGCCTAGCGGGACGCACCGCTCACCTAGCGGCTCATCACATCAAGGGCGATAACCGATAAAGTCGATTTCCCGCTTCCGGCGTGGTCACCTTCCGAGTGCTCCCGCGGGCACCGGTCGTCGCTGGCGCTCCTCCCTGCAAGATCCGCCGCTGGTCACCAAAAACCCGGTCGGGGCGCTCCGCTGCCAGGGCGCTCCGCTGGGCCCGGCCGGTTGGGGCCAGCAGGCTGGCGGCGGGCGGCGGCTCGTTCACGGCGACTGATTGCGGCGGCCGGCTGGCGTGGCCGGCTGGCGTGGCCGGCTGGCGTGGCCGGCTGGCGTGGCCGGCTGGCGTGGCCGGCTGGCGTGGCCGGCTGGCGTGGCCGGCTGGCGTGGCCGGCTGGCTGGCTGGCGGCTGGCGTTGGCTGGCTGGCTGGCGGCTGGCGTTGGCCGGCTGGCGGCTGGCTGGCTGGCGGCTGGCTGGCTGGCGGCTGGCGGCGGCCAGCAGGCGGCTGGCTGGCGGCGACTGATTGCGGTGGCGGTCAGGGCCGCTCGGCCGCCGGAGCGCTGTCCGGGGCCGGTGGGTTGGCGGCGGCGATGAGGTCGCGCAGGCCATGGCGGCGGGCGACCACGACCAGGCGGTCGCCCGCCGCGACCGGGTGGGCGCGCCGTGGCGACCAGTCGACCCGGGCCGAGCCGGCCGCTGCCAGACCGATCACCCGTGCGCCGCCGGGACGCTCCGCCGCGGCCAGCGTGGTGCCGACCAGTGCGCCGCCCGGCGCGACCGTCACCTCCGCGACCAGCAGCACGTGCCGGGCGACCGGGATGGTGGCCTTCACCTCGCGGTCCATCATCGCCTCCGCGAACGCGGGCGCGGCCAGATAGGAGACGCTGCGCGAGATCGCGATCTGGAACGCGCGCTGGATCCGCCGCGCGAAGTCGCCGTCGTAGAGCCGCAGTACCACGCGCAGGTCCGGGTTGATGCCGCGGGCGTTAAGCGCGGCCTGCAGGTTCGTCACGTCGTTCGTGGACACCACGACCAGTGCCTGTGCGCTGCCGGTCTGCGCGGCCAGCAGCGTCTCCTCGCGCGACGCGTCGCCGGTGATCACCGGTACACCGAGCCGCTTCGCGAGTGACATCCCGCGCGCGTGCTGGTCCTTGTCCACCGCGACCACGTCCACGCCCAGATCGTGCAGCTGCGCCATCACGCGCATGCCGACCGTGCCGAGCCCGACCACCACCACGTGGTCGGAGTGCGGGATCGCGAGCCGCCCGGCTGCCAGCGCCAGCCGCGCGTTCACCACCGCGCCGACCACCGCGGCCGTGATCAGCGGGATCAACGCCAGCCCGGCCAGCGTCAGCACCAGGTCGGTGACCTGGAGGACCAGGTTCTCCGCGAGGTTCCGCTCCGCGCCGATGACCGTGGTGAGCACGGTCTGGTAGATCGCGCGCCAGATGCCGGTCGACCCGCCGCCGAGGCGGGTGAGCTCCCGGGCCTGCACGCCGCCGCTGATCAGGATTATCCCGAGCACGCTGAGCAGCGCCACGCCGATCTTTCGGTCGACCAGTGCGCGGCCGGCCCGCAGCAGCACCGCGACCGGCCGCCGGCGACGTCGCCGGCGCCGCAGCCGCCGCGCCGCCACCTCGGTCCCGGCCGGCCGCCCGGTCGCCTCGGCCAGCACGATCTCCGCGCGGTCCTGGTCCTCCGGCAGGATCTCCGGTTCGCCGCCCACGGCCGCGTCCGCGAGCCCGGCCACCACCGTGCCCGGCGGCACGTCACCACGCCGCGCCACGAACATGGTCCGGCCGGAGAGCCGGAAGTGCGTCGGGTCCGGCTCGCCCAGCGCGGCCGCGACGAACGCGGGCGCGGCCATCGACGCGTCGGACAGCACCGCGCTGTCGTCGAGGACCTCGCGGGCCCGCGCGGCCAGCTTGCCGTTGAAGACGCGCAGCACCAGCCGGATGCCGGGCGAGGCCTCCCGGGCGCAGAGCGCGGCGTGGATGTTCGTCACGTCGTCCGGGTGCACCAGCGCGAGCGCGGCCACGTCCGTCAGGCCCACGCTCTCGAACGCGCTCTCGTCCAGCCGGCCGGCCACCAGCGTGCGCACCCGGCGCATGGTGAGCAGCTCGGGCAGCGCGGAGATCTCCGGCACCAGCGCGGTGACCCGGACGTCCGGGCGCGCGGCGAGCAGCTCGTTGATCAGTCGCAGCGCGAGCTGATCGCGGCCGCACACCACGTAGTGCGGCGCCCGGTCGACGCCGTTGCCCCGCCCGTTCCACCAGCGGGCGAGCGCTCGCCCCGGCCCGCTCGGCGAAAGATCCACACTCGCCATTCCCGGATCATAGGCGCGCCCTTCAAATCCGTTCGTTATGGGCGAAACGCCCGTAACAAGTGTTTCGTTGGACTTTGAGGACCACCAACCTTTCGTCGCGCCAGATCGGCGGGAGAGCGTTCCGCCCCGAAAGGAGCACCCTTCAATGAACAAGTGGCTGTCCCGCGCCGTGGGCACCGCCGGCGTCGCCGGTGGCTTCCTCCTCCTGACCGCCGCCCAGGCCCAGGCGGCCCAGGCCGACCAGGAAGTCCTCCCGCTCTCCGGACTGCAGGACGGCGGCCTGCCACTGCTGTCCGACCTGCTCGGCAACGCCGCCTCACCGGCCGGCGGTGGCACGGACAGCCTGCTCGGCGGGCTGCTGGGGACCGGCGACACGACCGGGCGGGCCGCGATCCCGCACCCGGCCGCCCAGTTCCTGGGCGTCGACTCGGACGCGGGCCCGCGTTCCGAACTGGGCGGTGACGGCGGGCTGCTGGGCGCGCTGACCGGTCTGAACCGCCCCGCCGAGTCGCCGCGGCCGGGACTCTCCGGGCAAGGGCTGCCCGGGCTCACCATGCTGTCCGCGCTGACCGGGCAGAACACGGCGGCGGACCGGGCGGGCGAACGCCCGGTCGCGGCCCAGCCCGGCCGGCACCGCGCCAAGCCCAGCCCGACCCGGACACGTGCGTTGCCGGCCCAGAGCGCGCCCCACGCGACCGGCGCCCACCGCGCCGACGACGGGCCTCGCCATGCGGCCGCCACGGACGACAGCCCACGCGTCATCACCCCGGACGTCAGCCCACGCCGCATCAACGCCACCGATGATGGCCCGCGGCGCGGCACCGCCGACAGTCCGCGACGCGCCACCGGCCCGGATGACAGCCCGCGCCGCGCCACGGACGACAGCCCTCGCCGTATCGCGGACGACAGCCCGCGCCGCGCCACCGACAACAGCCCTCGCCGTATCGCGGACGACAGCCCGCGCCGCGCCACGGACGACAGCCCTCGCCGTATCGCGGACGACAGCCCGCGCCGCGCCACCGACAACAGCCCTCGCCGTATCGCGGACGACAGCCCGCGCCGCGCCACCGACAACAGCCCTCGCCGCGTCGCGGACGACAGCCCGCGCCGCGTCGCGACGCCCGCACCCGGCGGCAGCCGCCGCACCGTCACCGCTCCCAACACCGGCCGCCGGAGCGCACCCGATCCCGGTCGTGGGGGCGGCACGGTCGCCGGCCACCCCGCCGACACCTGGACCGCACCGCCCGCCGCGCCACTCACCGCACCGCCCACCGCATCAACCGCCTCCCCGTCCGACGACGGCGCGATCACCGTCACCCCGGGCCGGGACGACCAGGGCTTCGGCCGGGCGCCCGCGCACCTGGCCGAGTCGCCGCAGGCGGCCGCGGACCAGGCGGAGTCGCCGCGCCCGGCCCCGTCCTCAACCCGCGAGCGCCCGGCCCCTCGCGCCGGCGACCGCCCGGTGGCCGGACCGGACCCCGACTACTCCTGACCGCACCGCCCGTCGCGGGCCCGCCTCCACCACGGAGGCGGGCCCACGCGGTTTCCGGCCCACGCGGCTTCCGGCCCACGCGGCTTCCGGCCAACACGGCTTCCCGGCCAACACGGTTCCCGGTCCACGCGGCTCTCGGTCCACGCGGCTCTCGGCCGCGCGGCTCTCGGCCGCGCGGTTCCCCGACCGCGCGGTTCCCCGACCGCGCGGTTCCCCGACCGCGCGGTTCCCCGACCGCCTGTTTCAAGGGCCGAGCGTTACCGTCGCGGTGCCGATGACCGCGCCCTGGTCGGTGACGATGGACATCTCGCCGGTCAGGGACCGACCGCCGGTCGCGGCCGAGGCCACCGTCAGCGAGCCGCCGACCTTCGCCGTACCCCCGGGTTCGAGGCGCATGAAGTCGCCGGCGACCGCCAGCGCGCCCAGCCTCGGCGAGAAGTACGCGTCCCGGTAGTCGAACGACGTCTCGCCGGCCGGCACCGAGTAGCCCTGCACCACCACGCGGTACTCCCCCGGCTCCGGGTCGGTCAGCGACACCGACTCCTCCGCGTCACCGCCCGCGGACGCGGCCAGCGGCGTCTCCGACTTGCCGAGGTAGACGAACAGGTCGAGGTCGGCGGCCGCGTCGCTCGCCCCGCCGATCGACACGGTCAGCCGCGTGGCCCCGGGCGGCACGGTCAGCTCGGACTCCACCTTCCCGTCGTTCGCGATCGTCGGCCGCCTGGTCGCGACCGTGCCCAGCGGCCCGCCCCGCGCCACCGCGCGGACCGGCCCGAACCGGTTGCGCAGGTCCCAGCTCAGCTTCCTGGTCTCGCCCACCTTCACGGTGCCCGGCTTCGACTCGGCCGGTGTCACCTCGACGCCCTGCACGGCCGCGGCGATCCGGTACGGGTTGACCAGCATCGGCGACGTCCGCCGCGCCTCCACCTCGATCTCCCAGATGCCGGAGAGCGGCTTGCGGTAGTCGCGCTCGATCCCCGCGCAGGGTGACACCGGCTCGACGTTCGGATAGCACCCGGTGGTCGCGGTCGGATCCGCCGGCACGCCGTACGGGTCGATCGCCACGAACCGCGTCTGCGACCCCGCGGCCAGCCCGGACAGGTTGACCTGCAACGCCTCCGCCCCGTCCGGCACCTCCACGAAGTAGGACCGGGTGACGTTCCGCTCGATCGTCCCGCCCGCCTCGAACGCGTGCCCCGGCGCGGTGACCGCCGTCGCCGCGACCACGGTCGCGAACACCTCGAAGTCCACCACCGGCGTCGCCGGGTCGTCCACCGTCATGATCGCGCTGTGCACGCCGGCCGACGGCCGCGCCCCGGCCGTGACCGTGACCGGTTTGTTCAGCGGCAGCGTCACGGTCTTCCCGACGGAGAACGTGCCGTCGTTGCCGATCCAGCCCAGCCGGTGCGTGACCGGCTCGGCGGGGCCGCTGGTCCGGGTGAGCGTCACCGGGTACGCCCTCCACTCCCACGGCCGGTGCCCGCCCTCCCCGGCCGGGCACCGGTTGTGGATGCCGCCGCCCCGGCCCGGCAGCGGCTCGTCGCCCGCGCCGATCAGGTCGGACAGCGCGGTGCAGACCGGCGCGACCGCGGTGTACGTCCGCGTCTCCAGGTCCTGCCAGAGCAGCTTCCACGCGGCCGGCACGTCGATCAGCCCGTAGCCCTGGGCGAACGCCGGCGCACCCGCCAGGTGGGACGCGGAGGTGTAGAGCGCCCGCCGCAGCTGGGCCGGGGTGATCCCGCGGTCCTGTGCGCGCGCCGCGGAGAGCAGCAGCGTGGCCGCGCCGGTCGCCTGCGGTGACGCCATCGAGGTGCCCTGCAGCATCGCGTACCCGGTCGGCAGCGTGTATCCGGCCTGCGCCACCGGCGCGCCCGGCAGCCAGGTCGGGATGCTGGAGATCGCGGCGCCCGGCGCGACCAGGTCCGGCTTGAGCCCACCGTCCTCGCGCGGGCCGCGCGAGGAGAACGGGTGCGTCGAGTACTCGGCGGAGACGACCGAGCCGTAGTTCGCGGCCCAGGTCTCGCGGCTGATCGTGGAGCCGACCGAGATCGCGTCGCCCGCGGTGGACGGGTCGCCGACCGTGTTGAGGCCGGGCCCGTCGTTGCCGGCCGAGATGAACATCTGCACGCCGTAGTCCGTGATCAGCCGGTTGTAGAGCAGCACCCAGGCGTTGCGCCCGTCGTTCAGCGCGCTGAGCCCGCCGATCGACATGTTGATCACGTCGACGTGCCGGTTGAGCACCATGTCCACCATGCCGTCGGTGAGCGCGGCGTACGTGCACGCGCCGCCCCACGTGCAGGCCCGCCCGGACACGATCTTCGCGCCCGGCGCGGCGCCGTCGAGTGCGGCGTTGCCCAGCAGGTCGTTGCCGGCCGCGATGCCGGCCACGTGCGTGCCGTGCCCGCTCTCCAGGATGCCGATGTTCACGAAGTCGGATCGGGTGCCGGAGACGTCGACGTCCTCGCGATACTCCACGGTGAACGCCATCCGGTCGATCGCCTCGGTCTTCGGGTCGTCCGTGCCGAAGTGCCCGATGTCGTACTTCTCCCGGTAGGGGCGCAGGACCGGCTCGTCCGTGAAGCTCTTGTCCCGGTCCGCGTCGACCCGCACGTCGTGCGTCGCCGGGTCGTAGAGCACGCCGAACGCGTCCGTGGTGTCGCCGTCGCGGTTGACGTCGCCGGCCGGGTCGCTGGGCTTGGTGATCGACTCGTAGAACCAGCCGAACGCGTACGACCCGGCCGGTGCCGTGAACGACGCGCCGCCCACCCTGAAGGACGGTCCCTTCACCGGCAGGTTCATCCGCAGCCAGGTCGGGTCCTCCAGCGGGTCGGTGGCGGTGAACGCGTCGACGATCTTGCGTTCGCCGGTGGTGGTCCGCTGCAGTGCCGGGTGGTCGACGTCCACGCCGGAGTCCATGATCCCGATGGTCACGCCGCGCCCGTCGTACCCCGGATGGGCCTTGATGAACTCGACCGCGCCGGTCTCGCCCACCGGCAGGAACGGGTTGTCCGCGGGCGTGTCCCTTCCCGGCCCGGTGCGCGACACGCGCGCGGCCGCGGGCCCGCCGGACAGGCCGTCGGACGGGTCCGGTCGGCGGATGACCGAGTCCAGGTCGAGCGCCACCACGCCGTCGAGCCGGGCCGCGTCGAGCACCGCACCGGTCGGGACCTTGGCGAGTACGTACCCGAGCCGGTCGACGCTGCGGGAGACGGAGCCGCCGAGCCGGGTGAGCCGGTCCGCGACCGAGTCGGCGCCGCCCTTTCCGGTCGCGACCAGCACGGTGACGTCGGTCTTGCCACCGGCCTTCGCCTCGGCGAGCCGGCGGGCGTCGTCGGAGCCGAGCGTGGCGGCGGGTGAGGTCTTGGGCTTGCCGGACGCGGCGGCCGGGCCGGGAAACCCGGGCCCGGTCAGGCCGCCGACCAGCAGCGTAATGAGGAAATATCGCAGCACACCGGCAGGTTATAGGCCTTTATCCGCATATGTCCGATTACTGGAAACTCTTAACGCTTCCGGCCCGTACCCTTGCCGCCCTTGTCGCTTCGCCGGTTCTTGCCGCTCGACGCGGGCTTCGGCGGCTTCTCCACGGGCACGGCCAGGCGGACCTGCCAGCGGCCCTCGTCCTCGGCCGCGGACAGCTCACCGCGCACGCTCTCGGCGCGCTCCCGCATGCTGCGCACGCCGTGCCCGGCCGGCGGCTCCGGACCGCGCCGCGGCGGCACCGGGTTGCTCACGGTCGCCACCAGACGCGCGTCCACCACCTCCAGCCGCACCTCGACCGGCTGCCCCGGCGCGTGGTTGAGCGCGTTCGTCAGCGCCTCCTGCACCACGCGGTAGACGGCGAGCCCTTCGCGCCGGCCGAGCCGGACGTCCTCCGGTGCGACCAGCGTCAGCGCCATCCCGGCGGCCCGCATGATGCGCACCAGTTCCGGCAGGTCGGCCAGGCCGGGCACCGCGCGCTGCCCCGGATCGATGTCGTGCCGGAGGACGCTGAGCATGCCGCCGAGTTCCGCGAGCGTGCGCCGCCCGGTCCCGGCGATCGTGTCGAACGCGCGCTCCGCCGCCTGCGGCCGGCTCTCCACCGCGGCCGGGCCGCCCTCGGCCAACACCACCATCACGCCGATCGCGTTGCTGACCAGGTCGTGCATCTCCGGGCCGATCAGCGCACGCTCGTCCGCCGCCTCGCGGGCCGCATCCGCCTCGGCCCGGTCCGCCTCCGCACGCTCCCGGCCGGCCTCCGCGCGCTCCTGCGCGGCCTCGGCCAGCGCACGGGCCTCCTCGGCCTCGCGCCGGCGCTGCTCGGCGGCCAGCTGCTGGCGGCGGAGATCCGTGGTGACCTGCCGGAACTCCCGCGCGGCATGACGGCCCTCGGCCGCGCGCGGCGCCAGCCACGCGACCGCGGTGCCGAGCGCCACGATCAGCACGCCCTGCCACCAGCCGGAGCGCGCGATCGACAGCACGAGCGTGAGCAGGAGCGCCACCGCGACCGGTAACCACCGCGCGACCATCATCCCCACCTTCTCCGGCAAGCGCCCATTCTTACCGGTCGGGGGAATGGTCGCTCAGTCAGTGGGTACTCCAGGCGATGATGCAGACATTCCTGCCATATCCCAATTTCTTGGAGAGCGCCCGTGTGCTCGACGCGAAGCGCCTGGGCAAACAGCGCGCGGAGACGCTGCAGGTGCTGCGCGGCTTGAACCGCCCCGGCTACGGCTGGCGCAACCACCCGGCCGTGAAGATGTGGCACGGCTTCGAGGAGGCGCTGGTCCGCTACGGGCTGGACGTGTGCGTGGCCTGGCAGGAGCGCGGCCATGCGGACACGGTCGCGGTCACGCTGGTCGCGGACTACGCGGCCGGGCGCGGCCAGTCACCGGCCGACGTGACGATCCGGACGCAGGCGCAACTGGAGCGGGTCTGCGCGGTGCCGCCGTGGCTCGGCGACGAGGCCTTCCACCTCAGCCACCGGTCCGCGCTGCTGCAGAAGGACCCGGACCACTACGGCCCGATCTTCGGCGACATCCCGGCGGACCTGCCCTATGTCTGGCCGGCCAAGGTCTGACCCCCCTGCGACACGGGAAGGGCGGGCCGCGGACGGGATCGCGAGGTGGGGAGGAGCCCCCGGTCGGATTCGAACCGACGACCGCCCGCTTACAAGGCGGGTGCTCTGGCCATCTGAGCTACGGAGGCGCACGTGATGCCCCGCCAGCATAGCCACTTCTCGCAACGGCGCTGACCCTTACCCGCTCGCCGTACCATTTGTCTGGTTATGCCGTTGGAGAATGCCGGGCAGGCCCTTGGCAGGGGTCGCAAACGCGTTTACCGTGGCGTCACACGGGTGACATTCGCCGCGCTGTCAGGCACGACGGAGATCACCTCTGGGGTCGGTGGAAGCATCGACCCGCTCCTCTTCACTCGGATCGTCCGGCACGTTCCTGCCGGTGAAAGGAAGCAGCCACACCATGGCTACGGTCACCTACGCGAAGGCGTCCCGCGTCTACCCCGGGCAAGAGCGCCCCGCGGTCAACGAGCTCCAGCTGGACATCGCCGACGGCGAGTTCCTGGTCCTCGTCGGCCCGTCGGGTTGCGGCAAGTCCACCTCGCTGCGCATGCTCGCCGGCCTGGAGGACGTCGACGGCGGTCAGATCCTGATCGACGGCCGCGACGTCACGCACCTCCCGCCGAAGGCTCGCGACATCGCGATGGTCTTCCAGAACTACGCGCTCTACCCGCACATGTCGGTGTACGAGAACATGGCCTTCGCGCTCAAGCTGCGCAAGACCTCCAAGGCGGAGATCGACCGCCGCGTGAAGGAGGCCGCCGGCCTGCTCCAGCTGGAGGAATACCTCTCCCGCAAGCCGAAGGCGCTATCCGGTGGTCAGCGCCAGCGCGTCGCCATGGGCCGTGCCATCGTGCGTGAGCCGCAGGTCTTCCTCATGGACGAGCCGCTGTCGAACCTCGACGCCAAGCTCCGCGTCCAGACCCGTTCGCAGATCGCGAGCCTGCAGGCCAAGCTCGGCATCACCACGGTCTACGTCACGCACGACCAGGTCGAGGCCATGACCATGGGCCACCGGGTCGCGGTCATGCTGGACGGCAACCTGCAGCAGGTCGACACCCCGCGCGCGCTCTACGACAGCCCGCGGAACGTGTTCGTCGCCGGCTTCATGGGCTCCCCCGCCATGAACATCAAGACCGTGTCGCTGGTCGACGGCGGCGCCGACTTCGCCGGCATTATCCTCCCGATCACCCGGGAGAACATCGAGTCCGCGCGCACCGGTGGCGACAAGGTCACCGTCGGCTTCCGCCCGGAGGACACCGACATCGTCGGCGCCAGCGAGGGTGGCCTGCCGATCGTGGTCGAGCTGGTCGAGGACCTCGGCTCCGACGCCAACGTCTACGGCCACGCCGAGGTCGGCGGCGCCTCCGAGCGCTTCGTCGTCCGCACCGACCGCCGCCACATGCCCAACATGGGCGAGACGGTCTACGTCAAGCCGCGTGCCGACAAGATCCACCTCTTCAACGCCAAGACCACCGAGCGCATCTGATCCCGGACGGCGTAGAGGGCGGCTCCCGTTCGGGGGCCGCCCTTTCGGCTTTCCGAACCCGTCAGGACCGCAAAGCCGCACAACCTGATCTACCCGCTTCCGGCGTGGCTGAGTTTCCAGTGCTCCCGCGGGCACCGGTCCAATGCCACTCAGCCTATTTTGATCTTGAAGGATCCGCGGTACGGCCGCACTCCCGCGACCAGCGGGAATGCTCTCAGCCCGATCCGGGTTCCGTGGCCCCCGCTCGCTGTCGGTACGCGAATCGCACGCGGTCTCCGGGCGCCGGAACACCGCAAGCGGGCAGGGTCGGCCCCCTTCCGGCGGGGACCCGGCGCCTCGTGCCCGAAATCTCCCGATGAAGCGGGCACGCGTCCTGCTGGCAGGGCCGGGAGATCTCGACGGCCTCGGGCCCGGCGCCTGAGTGATCAATCAGGTGAGCGAAAAAGCGATCAACTTCGATTTTCGATCTACCTTTTGCTCACCTGATTGATCACTCAGGCGGCGGCGGTGCCGTCTCGCGAGTGTGTGGTCCGCGCCGGTGGGTGAGATGTAGCGATATTTCGGGCGAGCGGCGCCCGATTGCCGCGAGCGGGCCGGGTCAGCTCGCGCTCCCCGGCCCGAAAAGGGCGACAGAGTCAGTCCGAGGGGTGTGGGCGACAGAGCAGGGCCGGCGGACGTCAGCGGGGTGCTTTCGGCAAGCGCAGGCAGGAATCCGTGGTCAACTCAAGCGAGGATCACCAGCGGCACCACCGCGAGCGCGGAGAACGTGGCGGCCAGCTGAGTGACATCGGGCACCGGCCTCGTCGCCGGCGCTCCTCCCTGCATGATCCATGGCCGCGAGAACAAGGCGCGCCGGACGTATCGGGGCGAGCGGGGTGGGGGCGATGGTGTGGCGGCACCGCCCCCACCCGAACTCCATCAACATCTCGGCGTGAGTCGATATGTTGAGGCTTGCGATCCCCGGCGGTGTCTGCCCACCACCGGGGATCGGTGCCCGCGGGCGGTTCTGCCGGCCGCCCGCGGCCACGTCGTACCCGTGAATCAGAAGTTGATCTTTCCGGTGCCGGAACCCGACATGACCGCGGCCTTCACGCCGTTCGGGTCAGCGACCGTGTAGCTGTAGTAGGTGCTCGGTTCCTGCACGGTGCCGCTGCAGTCCGGTGCGCCGGACTCGCCCACGAAGACGTTGTTGCGGGCCACGCAGCGACCGGCCGGCCCGGCGTAGCTGTTGCTCACCGGCTCCTCGACGTCCTCGAAGTAGTTGCCCTCGACCACGCAGCCCGCGTTCGCCTGGCAGGCCACGCCGACGTCGGTGTTGTAGACGAAGTAGTTGTTGAACACGTGCACCGGCTCGCCGAAGCGGACGCGCGGGTTGCGCTGCGGGGTCCGGTCGAACCAGTTGTTGTGGTAGGTCACCTTCAGGTAGCCGGTGTCCTGCGCGCCGTTGCTGTCGTCGTGCCCGAGCAGCATGTTCTTCGTGTGGTCGTGCGTGTGGTTCCAGGAGATCGTGACGTAGGACGAGCCGCGCTTGACGTCGATCAGCCCGTCGTACCCGTCGGACAGGTCGTTGTGGTCGATCCACACGTGGTGCGAGAACATCTGCACGTTGATCGCGTCGTCCGGCGTACCGGTGAAGTTGAGGTTCCGGATGATCACGTTGTGCACCGCGTCCGCCGGTGGCGACGTCACGGAGCTGACCGGCAGGCCGATGTTGAGCCCGCCGCCGGTCAGGCCGGAGGCCGCACCCACGCCCACGATGGTCTTGTCGCTGGTCACGTCGTGCATCGGGCCGGGCAGCGTGAGCACGCCACTGACCCGGATGTTCAGCGGTCCGGGCGTCGCGATCGCGGTGAGGAACTCGGCCGCGGTGTCCGCCGTGACCGTGGGTCCGCCGGCGCCGCCGGTGGTGCCGTTCTGGCCGAGCGCGTTCACCGACGCGAAGCCGATCGGCGGCGCGCCCGGGTCGATCGGCGGCTCGGTCGGCGGGAGCGTCGGGCTCGCGGTGCCGGTGGGCTCCACGACCGCGCCGGTGGAGACCGCGAAGTCGTCGAAGCTGGCCGCCGCGTACGACGTGGCCAGCCCGGCCCGGCCGGAGGCGAACGTGCTGTCCGTGGCCGTGACGACCACCGCGCCGTTCAGGTATCCGCGCAGCGTGCTGCCGGTGACCTCGAGCGTCAGCGTGTACCAGGTGCCGGTGGTGACGGCCGCGGCCGCGCCGCCGAGCGAGACGGGCGCGCCACCGGTGCGCTTGAACAGCTCGACCCGGCCCGCGTTGGAGAGCGCGAGCCCGTAGTAGGCGCTGCCGCTCTGCACGCGCGCGGTGACGCCGGCCGTGCGCCCGCTGCCGTTGAAGCCGGTCGGCTTGACCCGGGCCCGGACGGAGTAGTCGGTCCAGGACGCGGTGCCGGTGTACGTGCGGGCGTCCGCGCTGGTGCCGGTCTGGCGGTAGACGAGCGAGCCGTCGGAGACGACGGACCAGGAGCCGCCGGACTTGGACCAGCCGTTGGAGTCGCCGTCCTCGAAGGTGTCGGTGAGCAGCGCGGCCGCGCTGGCGGACGGTGCGGCGTAGACGAGGGCGACCGCGGCGACCGCGGCCAGGGCGATCGTGTGGGCGACACGTCGCATGGTGGGTTCCTTTCGGGTCGTGCCCGGCCGCCCCGTGGAGCCGTGGCGGGGCGGCCGGGTCAGGTGGGCGCTAGATCCTCCCGGCGCCGGCGAACGTGCCGACGACGCGCGGGACATCCGTGGTGGCGTGCACCGGACCGGCCCGCAGTACGGGGGTCCAGCCGGCGTCGCCGCTCAGGTCGGGGTCGTGGGTGGCGTTGTAGGCGTCGAGCGCGCTGATCGCGACCTCGGCGCGGTTGCCGGTGCGGACGACGGTGCCGCGCTCGGTGATCGCGGTGCCGCCCCAGTCGTGGATGAGCGCGTCCGGCCGCAGGTCGTCGTAGAGCCGGAAGTAGTTGTTCTCCGCGTAGATCGCGGACTGCACACCGACGCCCCACGCGTAGTCGAACGTCTCGCCGGAGCTGCGGTAGTAGTTGTTGTAGATGTCCACCTGACCGAACCGCACCCGCGGCAGACGCTGAACGCTGCCGTCGAAGAGGTTGTGGTGAATGGTCACCTTGAGCCGGCCGACGTCCGGGCCGACCGTGTTCGACGAGCCGATCAGCATCGTCTTGTCGTGGTTGGTGAACACGTTCCAGGACGCCGTCACATACGACGCGGTGTGCGTGATGTCCAGCGCGCCGTCGTGCACCTGGTACGGCCGTCCGAAGTGGATCGGCTGGTCCGTGTCGGGGTTGTCGCCGTCGGAGAACGTGACGTGGTCGACCCACACGTTCTCACTGCGCCGCACGGAGATCAGGTCGTAGTTCGAGTTCCAGTTGCCCAGCGCGCCGTCGGTCGGCGACCAGGCCGGGAAGCAGTCCCGCGCGTCCTCGATCGCGAGGTTGCGGATGATCGTGTTGCTGGCGCCGTCGACCATCAGCGTCAGGCCGGTCAGCGTGGCACCGGGCCGGCCGACGATCGTGGTGTTCGGGCTGAAATTGATCTGGGTCTGCGCGGTCTGCCGGGTCACCGACCGGGCACGCGCCGCCTCCAGCTCCCCGGTGGGATTCACGTAACCCCAGGTGGCCGGGTCGTAGGCGGCCAGGTAGGCGTCCAGCGAGTACGCCGGGTCGGCCAGGTCGGCGCAGTCGAGCAGCGTGCCGTCCGCGGCCTCGAAGCCGTCGATCCGCCCGTCGACGTAGATGATTTTCGGGGCGGCGTTCGCCCTTCCGCCGATCGCGGCCACCAACTCGGCCCGCGTGCGGACCGTGAACACGTGCGCGTCGTCGGCCGCGCTGCCACCGGTGGTTCCCGGCCCGGCGGCGGCCCAGCCGTCGTTCGCGGGCAGCGCCTGCCGCCCGAGGTCCGATTCCGCCGCCTGCGCCGACGAGGGCAGGGTGACCAGCAACAATCCGGCGATCGCCGCCGCGGTGATGCGTTTTGTCATTGATCTCTCCACGTGAGCGCCACACGAATGCGTTTACGAACGCGAAACAACTAGGCTCAACGTAGATATTTACAAGGATGAGAGTCAATGACATGAATATGCAGGTTAGTTGCACATAAAAGCGGCATGGACCATCGGCCGGCGAACAATCGCCGGATTGTGGACCGCTCTGTCCTCTTTGGTTACCGGGCCGCTTTGCCTCCCATTTGCAGGTCCCGGGCCGGCAGTCCGTCGATCGTGGTGCGCCACGGTGCCCGCGCCCAGCCGGTCCCCACCTCGGAGAGCAGCCCTGGCCGGTCCGCCGCGGCGCGCAGGGCCGCGTTCACGCCCCGGATCACGTGCACCCGGTCCGGCGGCGTGCCCACGGAGTCGACCAGCGCCGCATCGATCGGGTCCGGCGCCGGTGCCGCCTGCACCGCCTCCAGCACCGCGGTGAACGGCGCGGTCCGGGCCAGCGGCGCGATCAGGTGCGCCGGGTCGTCGAGCAGGTTCTCCAGAAGATCACGACGCCCGGGTACGTGCCGGGGCTCGTCGTCGCCGGGCAGCAGCAGCCGGTCGGTCGGGTATTCGAGCACGGCCCGGCCGTGCGTGCCGTGCACGACGATCTCGCCACGGATGAAGTCCTCGCCGCAGAGCGTCACGGCCATCAGCACCGGCGGCCCGTCCGCGAACGACACCCGCAGGCTCGCGGTGTCGTCCACCTCGATCGGCCGGGTGCGGTACCGCTCCAGCTCCAGCCCCACCGGCGTCGGATCGGGCGCCAGCGCCAGCGCCTGCATCAGCGCGTGTGCCAGCGGGTTCGCGATCGCGCCGTCCAGCGACGGCCGTCCGTTCACGGTGCGTCGGCCGGCCCACGGGGTCCGCGCGTAGTACGCGTCCGGGCGCTGCCAGGACGCGACCGCGGCGATGCCGGTGACCTCGCCGAGCCGGCCGTCCGCGATCGCGGCGCGCAGCTCGGCCAGCGCGGCCGAGCCGAGCGCCTGGAAGCCGATCTGCAGTGCCCGGCCGGTGCGCACGGTCACCGCGGCCAGCGCGCGATGCTCGGCCAGCGACATCACCGGCGGCTTCTCCAGCAGCACGTCCGCGCCGGCCTCCAGCGCGTCCGTGGCGATCGCCAGGTGCGTGTGCGGCGGCGTGCAGATCACCACCGCGTCCGGCCGCACCTCGCGCAGCATCTCCGCGTGGTCGGCGAAGATCCGGGTGGCGGGGTCGATCGGCGCGTCCTCCGCCGGTGCGGGCGGGCGCGGGTCGGCGAACGCGACCACCTCGACCCGGCCTGCCGCGGCCAGCCGGGCGAGGTTCCGGCGGTGCGACAGCCCGTGCCCGCTCGCCCCGATCAGCGCCACGCTTTTCATGCCGGCCTCCTCGCCGCGCCACCGTCCCGCCGAGCCGATGATTCCCCCACGGTCTCGCTCATACCGGAATCCGGGCGACGCGACGGCTTCCCGGCGGCCGGTGCCGAGCCGGCCCGGTGCGGTCCCGTGCGGTTCCGGGCCGGAACGAGCCGCGGGCGGCTCACGTCCCGGCCGCCTCGACCGTGGCGGCCGCGCCGTGCCGGGTCAGCTCGGTGAGCCAGGACGTGATCGACGCGCGCACCTCGTCGTCCGCGACCAGCGCGGCCGGGAACACCGAGTCGATGTGCAGCAGCGCGTCCACCACCGCGGCCGGCTCGGACGACGTGTCCGCGAGCGCGGTCCGGATCCGGTCGGCCAGCGGGTCGTTCAGTGGCAGCGCCGTCCCGTCGTCCGCCGTGCCCTGCACGAACCGCATCCACGCGGCCACCGCAAGCGTCGCCCACCGCGCGTCCCCCTTCGCGGCACGCAGGTCCAGGATCGTGTGCAGGAGCCGTTGCGGCAGCTTCTGCGTGCCGTCCATCGCCACCTGGTGCGTCCGGTACAGGATCACCGGGTTCGCGAAGCGGGCCAGCACGTCGTCGCCGTACCCGACGACCGAGACGCCCTCCGGCGGCCGGAAGCTCTCCGCGATGTCCTCCGCGATGAGTCTCCGCAGCGTGCCCTCCATGCCCGGCAGCGCCAGCGCGTCCGCGATGGTCTCCTTGCCGGCGAGCGCGCCGAGGTAGGCGAGCGCGGAGTGGACGCCGTTCAGCGTGCGCAGTTTCAACCGTTCCCACTGCCCGGCGTCGTCCGTCATGATCGCGCCGGCCTGCTCCCAGGCCGGCCGGCCGCCCGGGAACCGATCCTCGATGACCCACTGGGTGTACGGCTCGGCCGCGATCGCCGCCTGGTCCTCCACCCCGAGCGCGCGCGCCGCGGTGGCCAGCGTCTCCGGCGTGGCGGCCGGCACGATCCGGTCCACCATCGAGTTCGGGAACGTCACGTTGTGGTGGATCCAGTCGGCCGGCGCGCCGGTGAAGCCGCCGAACGCCAGTCCGGCGCCGATCAGCCCGTGCGTGCGGCGCCCGTTCGACGGCAGGTTGTCGCAGCTGAGCAGGGTGAGCGGGCCCGCGTCCGCGGCCGCGCGCGCCAGCAGCCCGCGGATGAGCAGGCCGGGCACGGTCTGCGGCGGCCGGTCCGTGTTCAGGTCCGCGGCGACCGCCTCGTCCGCCAGCAGCTCGCCGGTGACCGGATCCAGCTGGTACGCCTTCTCCGTCACGGTCAGCGTCACCACCCGGATCCGCGGGTCGGCCAGCAGCGCCACGATCGCGGCCGGGTCACTGGCCGCGTGCCGCACCTCGGACAACGAGCCGATCACCCGGGTACGGGACGTGTGCGCGCCCAGTGTGGTCACGCTGAACAGGTTGTCCTGCGCCCGCATCCGGTCGAACACGCCGGTGCTGCGCGGTGCCACGCCGATGATGCCCCAGTCGCCGCCGCCCGCCGAGATCGCCTCCTCGGTGAAGACGGCCTGGTGCGCCCGGTGGAACGCGCCGAGCCCGAGGTGCACGATGCCGCTGCCGATCTCGTCCGGCCGCACCAGCGGCCGGCTCTCGATCGGCAGCGATGAGATCGCACCGAGGCCGAGCCGCTTGACGCCCACCGCGCTGGTCATGCGTCCACCCCGTCCGCGAGCCGGGCGCTCCAGATCGGCCCGTCCGGGAAGCTGTAGTCCGCGACCGACTCCGGCTTCATCTCCGCGCTGTACCCGGGCTGCTCCGGTAGGACGTATTTACCGGAAACGGTGCGTACCGGGTCGATGAAGTGCTCGTGCAGGTGGTCGACGTACTCCACCATCCGGCCGTCCAGGGAAGCGCTGACCCGCAGGTAGTCGAAGAGCGCCAGATGCTGCACGTACTCGCAGAGGCCGACGCCACCGGCGTGCGGGCAGATCGGCACGCCGAACTTCGCGGCCATCACGATCTCGGAGAGCACCTCGTTGACGCCGCCGACCCGGCACGCGTCGATCTGCATCACGCCGATCGCCTCGGCCTGCAGCAGCTGCTTGAAGATCACCCGGTTCGCCGCGACCTCCCCGGTCGCGACCCTGATGGGGGCCACCGCGCGCTGGATGCGGGCGTGCCCGAGGATGTCGTCCGCGTGCGTCGGCTCCTCGATCCAGTACGGGTCGAACTCGGCCAGCCGCGCCATGTTCGCGATCGCCTCGTCGACGTCCCAGACCTGGTTCGCGTCCATCATCAGCCGCGTCTCGGAGCCGACCTCCTCACGGATGATCCGGGCCCGGCGCACGTCGTCCTCGATCGGGCCGCCGACCTTCATCTTCACCGCGCGCCAGCCCTCCTCGAAGGCGGCCCGGCTGAGCGCGCGCACCTTCTCGTCCGGATAGCCGAGCCACCCGACCGACGTGGTGTACGACGGGAAGCCGTCCCGGGCGATCTCCGCGAGCCGCTCGTCCAGCCCGGTGCGGCCCTTGTCCAGGATCGCGGCCGCCTCGTCCGGCGTGATCGCGTCCGTGATGTGGTGGAAGTCGATCGACGCGACCAGTTCCTCGGTCGGCATCTCGGCCAGCAGGCGCCACAGCGGCTTGCCCTCGACCTTGGCCCGCAGGTCCCACACCGCGTTGACCAGCGCGCCGGTCGCCATGTGGATGACGCCCTTCTCCGGCCCGAGCCAGCGCAGCTGCGCGTCCGCGGACAGCGACCGCCAGAACGTCACCGGCTCCGCGAAGATCTCCGCCAGCGTCTTGCCGGCGACGTGCCGGGACAGTGCCTTGACCGCGGCGACGGTGATCTCGTTGCCCCGGCCGTTGGTGAACGTGAAGCCGGCACCGACGTGCGGCGTGTCCGTGCGCAGCTCGACGTAGGTCGCCGAGTAGTCGCCCCGGTTGATCGCGTCGGAACCGTCCGCCGAGTCCGACGTCGGGAACCGCACGTCGTGCACCTCGACCGCGAGGATGGTGGTCACAGCTTCTCTCCGATTTTGAAGATCTTCTTGGGCAGCCGGTACGCCAGGTCGACGATCGTCTCGGCCGCCTCGTCGAGCGGCAGCCGGTGCTCGGCGACCAGACGGGCCAGGAATCCGGCGTCGATCCGGCGGGCCACCTCGTGCCGCACCGGGATCGAGCAGAACGCGCGGGTGTCGTCGATGAACCCGGCCGTGTTGTAGAAGCCCGCCGTCTCGGTGACCGCCTCGCGGAACCGGCGCATCACCTCGGGCGAGTCCAGGAACCACCAGGGCGCGCCGAGGAACAGCGCGGCATAGCCACCGGCCAGCGGCGCCAGCTCCCGGGTGAACGTGTCCTCGTCCAGCGTGAACAGCACCAGCCGCAGGCGCGGGTCGTTGCCGTGCGCGTCCAGCAGTGGCTTCAGCCCGTGCACGAACTCGACCGCGTGCGGGATGTCGCCGCCCACGTCGCGCCCGTGCCGGTCGTAGAGCCACCGGTTGTGGTTCCGGAACGCACCGGGGTGCAGCTGCATCACCAGGCCGTCCTCGATGGACATCCGGGCCATCTCGACCAGCATGTGCGCGCGGAACGCCTCCGCGTCCTCGGCCGTCGCGGTGCCGGACAGCCCGCGCGTGTAGAGCGCCTCGGCCTCGGCCGGCGTGAGCAGCAGCGTGCGCGCGGTCAGGTGCCCGTGGTCGGTGCTGGTCGCACCGGCCGCGATGAAGTCCTGCCGCCGCTGGCGCAGTGCCTGGAGATAGCCGAGGTAGGTCCCGGTGTCCTCGCCGGTGATCTCGCCGAGCCGGACGACGTTGCCCGCCCAGTCCTCGAACTCCATGTCGACCACGTTGTCCGGCCGGAACGTGGTGATCACCCGGCCGCCGGGCCCGCCCCAGCCCTCGTCGGCGAGCTTCGCGTGCCGGGACAGGGCGTCCAGCGGCGACTCCGTGGTGGCCAGCACCTCAATATTGAATCTTTCGAACAGCGCGCGCGGGCGGAACTCCGGCGTGGCCAGCCGGGCGGAGATCTCGTCGTAGATCGCGTCCGCGGTGTCCGTGCTCAGCCGGTCCGTCACGCCGAACACGGTCTCGAACGTCCGCTCCAGCCAGAGCCGGGACGGCGTACCGCGGAACAGGTGCCACTGTGCGGCGAACCGTCGCCAGATGGTCCGGCCGTCCGTAGCCGATTGCGTGCCGTCGCGCGCCGGGACGCCCAGTTCCGCCGGCGGGATGCCCTGGCTGAGCAGCATCCGGGTGACGTAGTGGTCGGGCACGATGATCAGCCGGGCCGGGTCCGGGAACGGCGCGTCGTCCGCGATCAGGCCAGGATCCACGTGCCCGTGTGGCGAGATGATCGGCTGTTCGGCCGCCAGGGCGTAGAGCTCGCGGGCGATGCCGCGCTGCGTGGGCTCGGCGGGCAGAAGGAGGTCGGACACGAGGCTCCTAAGAGGGTGATCTACGGCGCTACATCGCTTCCCATAACTGCAAAGGTTTGCAGCGAAGAAACCATGAGGGGTCGCTGTCCGTCAACGGTCGAACACAAAGAAGGCGTATTTGCCCCATTTTGCCCTAGGAAATGATCGACATGGGAGCGCTTCCGAAATAGTTCCGCAACAAACGTCCATTGACACAGGCACAACCGTTTGCATTAATTGGCCATCCACGTGACGACGGCCACAGCATCGATGACCACGAAGGGGTTCGCGTGCCAGCCACGATCCGAGACGTTGCCCGGGCCTCGGGGGTGCACATCTCCACCGTCTCGCGCACCTTCTCGGCACCGCACCTGGTCAATCCGGACACCCGCAGTCGCGTGCTCGCGTGCGCCGAGACCCTGGGTTACCGGCCCAACCGCGCGGCCCGGGCGCTGATCACCGGCCGCACGCACAACATGGGCCTGATCGTGCCGGACATCTCGAACCCGTTCTTCCCCCTGCTGATCAAGGCGGCCGAGACCCAGGCCCGCCAGCGGGATTACCACATCTTCGTGACGGACACGAACGAGGATCCCGCCGTCGAGGAAGAGCTGGTCCACGCGCTCGCCAAGCAGGTGGACGGCATCCTGCTGTGCAGCCCGCGGATGAGCAACAGCCTGATCGAGCAGCTCTCCCGCGAGGTGCCGCTGGTCGTGGTCAACCGGCAGGTGACCGGCCTGCCATCGGTGGTGATGGACGTCGGCCAGGGCGCCCGGCTCGCGATCGAGCACCTGGTCTCGCTCGGCCATCGCGACCTGGCGCTGCTCTCCGGCCCACGCGGCTCGTGGACCAGCCGGGAGATCCGCCGGGCCGCCACCGCGGCGGCCCGCACCGGCGGCGCCGAGCTGACCGTGCTCGGGCCCAACCCGCCCACCGAGCGCGGCGGCCAGGCAATGGCGGAGCAGGTCCGCCGCGCCGAGGTGACCGCCGTGCTCGCCTACAACGACCTGATGGCGATCGGCCTCATGGAAGGGCTCGACTCGCTCGGCATCGCGGTCCCGGCCGAGGTGAGCGTGGTCGGCATCGACGACATCACGCTCAGCCGGCTGACCCGGCCCAAATTGACGACGGTGGCCAACCCCACGGCGGCTGCCGGACGGGCGGCCGTCGACATGCTCCTGCAACAGGACGGTTCCTGGCCGGGTCGCGTCGGACGCGGCGCCACCGGGACCGTTCCCGTCGACGACCGCCGCACCACCGCACAGGTAACGCTGCAGACCCAGTTGGTCATACGCGACTCAACGGGCCCGGGCCCGCATGGCACTGCGAGCCCGGGCGGCGCGGTCGCGCCGTTCCCGGAAGTTGTCGCCTCCTAAGCCCAAGGAGTGAGCGCAGAAATGCACCCCGCCACACATCCGGAGAGCGCGCGGCCCGCGCGCACTCACCGTACCCTCAAATTTGGTCGTGTCCTTCGCGGCCTCGCCGCGACCGCGGTCGCACTTCCGCTGATCTTCGGTGCCGCCGCGTGCGGTGACAGCAACGACGACGCGGGCACCGACCCGAACGAGAAGGTCGAGCTCAGCGTCTTCTGGTGGGGCGACGACTCGCGCGCCGAGACCACCAAGAAGGTGCTCGACGCCTACACCGCCGCCCACCCGAACGTCACGTTCGTGACCACGTTCCAGGGCAACCAGGGTTACCTGGACAAGCTCTCCACGCAGGCGGCCGGCGGGAACGCGCCGGACATCTTCCAGCTCGACGACAACATGCTGTCCGAGCTGGCCGAGCGCAAGGTCACGCTGGACCTCACGCCGTACGTGGAGGACAAGAAGCTCGACCTGTCCAAGTTCCCGGAGAGCCTCGCGAAGTACGGCGTGGTCGACGGCGAGCAGGCCGGCGTCGCGCTCGCGGAGAACACGCCCGGCCTGATCTACAACAGGACCAAGCTCAAGGAGTTCGGCGTCGCCGAGCCGGCCACCGGCATGACCTGGGAGGCGTTCATCGCCTGGGCCAACGAGGTGAGCACCAAGTCCGGCAAGAAGCTGCCCGGCACGATGGACCCGAGCGCGGACTACAAGGCGCTCTGGGTCTGGCTGCGCCAGCAGGGCAAGGAGTTCTACAACGGCAAGGAGCTGGGCTTCACGGCCGAGGACCTGACCCGCTGGTTCGAGCTGTGGAAGGGCGCGCGCGACTCCGGCGCCACCCCGACCGCGGACGTGATCCACGAGGGCAACAGCTCGGACGCCAGCAAGCAGCTCGTCGTCACCGGCAAGGCCGCCACCAGCTGGGTCTGGTCGAACCAGCTGGCCGCGCTCTCCAAGAACACCAAGAACGAGCTGGGCCTGATGGCGTACCCGGGCGACCCGAAGGGCCAGTGGGCGCGCGCCTCGATGTACTGGTCCGGCTCGTCCAAGACGAAGCACCCGGACGTGGTCGCCGACGTGATCAACTTCTTCGTCAACGACGCCACCGCCGCGAAGACGCTCGGCATCGAGCGCGGCATCACGCCGAACCTGGATCTCCGCAAGGAGGTCGAGGCCACGCTGACCGACGCGAACCAGAAGGCCTCGCTCGCGTTCGAAACCGAGATCACGCCGAAGTTCGGCGCCGCACCGACACCGCCGCCGAAGGGACACGCCGCGGTCCGCACGCTGCTCGTCTCCATCGCGGAGAGCGTCCAGTACGGCAAGGCCACCCCCGCCCAGGCCGCACAGGACTTCCTCACCCAGGCCGCGAGCAAGCTCGCCTGACGCACCGCTTGCGCACGTGGAGAAGGAGGCACGCTCGTGGCACTGACCACGGCATCCGCCCCGGTCGTCCCCGAGCAGCCCGGTCGCCGGGCCCCCGACGCACACAAGCGGCGGGGGCCCGGTGCCGGGCGCGGTCGGCAGGGCGTGGCCGGTTACGTATTCCTGTCCCCCTGGCTGCTCGGCCTGATGGGCATCACCGCCATCCCGATGCTGCTGTCGCTCTACCTCAGCTTCACCGACTACTCGGTCTTCTCCACCTGGGAGGACGTCGAGTGGATCGGCCTGGAGAACTACCAGGAGATGTTCACCGGCGACCCGCAGTTCTACCGCGCGGTCACGGTGACGCTCCTCTATGCACTGATCATGGTGCCGCTCAAGCTCGCGGCCGCGCTCGCGGTGGCGTTGCTGCTCAACCGCGCCTGGCGTGGCGTCGGGCTGTTCCGCGGCCTGTTCTACCTGCCGTCGCTGCTCGGCGGCAGCGTGGCGCTCGCGCTGGTGTGGAGCGCGCTGTTCGCCGGTGACGGCGCGGTCAACGAGTTCCTGGCCTTCTTCGGCATCACCGGGCAGGCCTGGGTCAACGACCCGGACTACGCGCTCGGCACGCTGATCATCCTGGGCATCTGGCAGTTCGGCGCGCCCATGGTCATCTTCCTGGCCGGCCTCAAGCAGGTGCCGGTCGAGCTGTATGAGGCCGCGTCCGTCGACGGCGCCAGCCCGTGGCGGCAGTTCTGGCACGTCACCATGCCGATGCTGTCGCCGGTGATCTTCTTCAACCTGGTGCTGGAGACGATCCGCGGATTCCAGGGCTTCACGTCCGCGTTCGTGATCAGCAACGGCACCGGCGGCCCGGTCGACTCGACGCTGCTCTACACGCTCTACCTCTACAAGCGCGGCTTCGCCGAGTTCGAGATGGGGTACGCGTCCGCGCTGGCCTGGGTGTTCCTGCTGGCGATCGGCATCCTGACGATCGTCCTGTTCAGCACCGGACGGTTCTGGGTGCACTACGCGGATGGGGAAGATCGATGACCGCTCCCGCTCTGGTCCGGCACGCCGCGGTCCGGAAGAACCGGTTCACGCTCGGGCAGGGCGTCCGGCTCGCCGTGCTGATCGCCGGCCTGGTGCTGGTGCTCTACCCGCTGGCCTGGGTGATCGGCTCGTCGTTCAAGTCGGACGCGGAGATCGCCAGCAACATCTCCGTGCTGCCGACCGAGTTCACGATCGAGCACTACGCGGCCGGCTGGAACAGTTTCGACGTCAGCTTCACCCGGTTCTTCATCAACAGCGCCGTGATCGCGCTGCTCACCGTGGTCGCGAACGCGGTGTCCTGCCTGGTCGCGGCGTACGCGTTCGCCCGGCTGCGGTTCCCGATGCGCGGGTTCTGGTTCGCCATCATGATCGGCACGCTGCTGCTCCCCGGCGACGTGCTGATCATCCCGCAGTACATCGTGTTCAACACGCTCGGCTGGATCGACACCCCGCTGCTGCCGCTGATCGTGCCGAAGGCGCTGGCCACCGAGGCGTTCTTCGTGTTCCTCATGGTCCAGTTCATGCGGGGCATCCCGCGCGACCTGGACGAGGCCGCGACGATCGACGGCTGCTCACCGTACGGCGTGTTCTGGCACGTGATCCTGCCGCTGAGCCGGCCCGCGCTGGTCACCACCGCGATCTTCTCGTTCATCTGGACCTGGAACGACTTCTTCACCCAGCTGGTCTACCTGAACGAGCTGGAGGATTACACGGTCCCGATCGCGCTGCGGCTGTTCATCGACTCGACCGGGCAGAGCTCGCTCGGCGCGATGTTCGCCATGTCCGTACTCTCGCTGCTCCCGGTGTTCCTGTTCTTCGTGGCCTTCCAGCGGATGCTGGTCGAGGGCATCAACACCAGCGGCCTGAAGGGTTAGTGATCCACCATGGATGACCTCCGGAGGCTGCGGACGGCCGATCCTCAGCCTCCGGAGCCCGGGCAACCCAGGCCCCCGGTCCAGCGCGACTGGCGGGACACCCTTCGCGCCGCCTCCGACCTGGCCCTGACCGGGATCGTGATGACGATCGCCGCGTTGCCGATCGTCACCGCCGGCGCCGCCGTGGGCGCGGCCTCCACCGCCGTCGCGAAATACACAGATCAAGAGCGTTTCCCGGGGGTACGGGACACCGCGCGCGACTTCGCCCGCGGCATCCTGCCCGGCATCCCGCCGCTGCTGATCGCGATCGCGGCCGGCGTGCTGATCCGACTCAACATCCACGCGCTCGACGTCGGCCTGGTCCCCGGCGGCCGGCCGCTGATCTGGGCGACGCTGCTCCTCGCGCTGGCCGGTGCCGGTTTCGCGGCCATGGTCGTGGTCGAGTTCGGCCGCTCCGGCGCCGGCTGGCGCGCCGCCGTCCGCGACGCCGCCCGGCTGGTCGTGGCGCGGCCGGGACTACTCGCCGGGAGCGCCGGGATCATGGCGTTCACGATCGGGCTCGGCTACCTCATCCAGGCGATCCTGGTGCCGATCCTGGCCGGCTACGCGCTGCTCGCGCTGCACGTGATCCGGCGTCGCCCCGGCCGTGCCCCGGCCGGCTCCTGACCTTCCGATCCGTCACGAAGCACTGGATCCGGCCGCACCCTGGCCGGCTCCTGACCTTCCGGTCAGTCCGTGGCGAAGCGCTGGATCCGGCCGCACCCTGGCCGGCTCCTGACCTTCCGGTCAGTCCGTGGCGAAGCGCTGGATCCGGCCGTACCCTGGCCGGCGCCTGGGTCTCGGGTCAGCTCGTCGCGAAATGCCGGATCCGCCGTACCCTGGCCGGCTCCTGATTTTCGGGTCAGTCCGTTGCGAAGCGCTGAATGCGGAAGCCGTTGTCGCCACTGCCGCAGACGATGATCGTCTCGTTCCAGGAGCAGCTGCCGAGCCGCGCCTCGATCAGCGTGCCGAGCTGCCGCGGGTCCCGGTCGTCGTCGACCACGGCGGCCAGCGGGACGCTCTCCGCGCTCGTCGAGCCGGTCGGCGGCCGATCGAAGAGCAGGAAGCTGCGCGAGTTGACGCGGGCGCCCACGCCGTTCCAGTCGAAGACCCTGGTGCCGGACGCGTCGTAGAGCGCGGTCCGGTGGCTGTCGTCCTCGGTCTTACGCCAGACCAGCAGCCCTTCCCCGGTGGCGACCATCGCGCCGCCCCCGATCGTCGAGGCCAGGCCCTGGACGTCGGTCCTGCGCCACAACTCCGTCGCGCTCCCGTCCTCGGAGACCTCGACGGCCGCGACCGCCTCCGTGTTCTCCTCGCCGATGTCGGCGAGGCAGATCCGGTCGCCGCCGCACGGAATCAGGCCCTTGAGCTGCCGGTCGTGGGCGCCGTTGTAGACGACCACCGGCTCGGCGTCCGAGTCCAGATCGTAGGCGTCGATCCGGTAACCGTCGCCGGTCGTGCCGATGAAAAGCCGCTCGCCGTCGGCCAGGATCTGCATGCCGAGGCCCGGCGTCAGGTAGGACGGCTCGATCGCGACCGCGCGCTCGGACGTGACCGTGCCCTTGGCCACGTCCACCACGCGGGCCCGCTTGTCCGCGGTGACCAACACGAACCGCTGCTCGGCGGCGGGATCCGGGGTCATCGGCGTGCCACCGGCCAGAGCCGGGCCGGTCAGGTCGGCGGTGGAGCCGAACGTGGCGATCCGGAAGGCCTGGGAGAACTCGCCGGCCGCGACCGGCAGCTCCCAGCGCTGGTCGCCGCTCGCCAGGTCGAGCCCGAGGAGGGTGCGGCGCTCCTCCGCGTCGATCAGCACCAGGACGTCCTTGAACATCAGAAACTGCTCGCTGAGCCGGAGGTCCCGGTGCCACAGGCGCTTGCCGTCCCGGTCGTGGACGACCAGCGAGCCCGGGTCGTCGTCGGTGAACGGAGAGGCGAAGGCGAGCACGTACCGGTCCGAGGCGTAGAGGCCGTTCCAGCTCGTCGGCGCGGTCTCCGCGGTGGTCTGGCGCCACCGCTCCGCACCGGTGTCCAGGTCGACGCCGGCGATCTCCAGCGTCTTGTCCGCGCGCTGCGCGGCGACGTAGGCACGATCGCCGGCGACCGCGGTGTGGAAGTACGAGACGTAGCTGTCCGGATCGTCGGTGACCGCCGGGATCACCCGGCCCTCGTCCAGCGTCTGGAAGGCGACCTGCGCCGGGCGGTTCCACGGGCTCAGATAGACGACGATACCGGCGGTGACCAGCAGGACCAGCACGACCGCGGCGGCCAGGCCGGCCAGCAGGAGCGGACGCCGGGAACGGGACGGCGCAGCCGGTGGCTGCACGGGCCTCCATGCCGCGGGCGCACCGGCCGCGGGCATCCCAGCCCAGGGCGGGCCGCTCGCGGGAGGGCCGCTCGCGGGAGGGCCGCTCGCGGGAGGGCCGCTCGCGGGTGGGCCGCTCGCGGGGGTCGCCGGGGCGGGAGGGCCGGAGAACGGCGAGACGGGGGCCGCCGAGGCCGGCGGTGCGAACTCGACCGGCGCCGACGTGGAGAGCAGCTCGGCCAGCGCGCCCTCGGCCACCGGCAGCTCCGGCTGCTCCAGCACGGTCGGCGGGACGTGCAGGTCGGAGTGCAGCAGCCGGCCGGCCATCGGGACCCGGGACGAGCCGCCGACCAGGAACAGGCCGGCCAGCTCGCCGGGGGCGACACCGGCCGCCCGGATCACCACCGCGGTCTCCTGCACGCCCCGGCGCAGCAGCGGCGTGATGACGTGCTCGAGTTCCTCGCGGGTCAGGTGCACCGCGCGCTCGACACCCGGCACCGCGATCGGCGCGACCGTGGCCCGGGACAGCATCTCCTTGGCGCCGCGCACGTCGTCCCAGAGCTGGCGGCGGTTGCGCCACTGGGTCACCGTGACCGGCTGTGCCAGCGCCTGCCAGGCCTGCGCGGCGGCCAGGTCCAGGTGCTGGGTCGGGCCGTCCGGCGTGACCGGCGCCGAGCCGGTCAGCGAGCGGCCCACGTGGTCGACCAGCGCCGCGTCGAGGTCCAGGCCACCGAGGTCGGCGACGCCGCCGGAGCTGACGACGGAGAAGACCGGGTGGCCGGACGGGCCGGGGCCGTCGTTGCGGACCACCGCGACGTCGAGCGTGCCGCCGCCGAAGTCGAAGACCGCCAGCGCGGCCCCGGCCGGCACCGGGCGGTGCAGCACCTCGGCGAAGTAGCGGGCGGCCGCGACCGGCTCGGGCGTGAAGCGGGTGGTCTGCGGCCATCCGGCGCGTGCGACCGCCTGGGTGAGCACGTCGCGACGGACCGGGCCCCATGCGGCCGGGTGGGTGAGCATGGCCGGGGGCAGGAAGCCGACCGCCTCGACCGCGGCGCGGGCGACCGCGCCCAGCACGGCCGCGAGCAGGTCGACGACCGGGACCTCGCGGTCGCCGAGCAGCACCGAGGTCTCGTCGATGCGGCGTTTCGGGTTCGGCTCGAACCGGGCCGGGTCAGCCTGGGCGAGGCGCTGCGCGTCCCGGCCGACGTGCAGCCGGCCCTCCGGGTCCAGGTAGACGCCGGAGGGCATGAGCGGCTGACCGTCGAAGAGCAACGGCCGGGTGCGGCCGTCCGGGGTGCGCAGCACGGCGACCGTGTTGGAGGTGCCGAGATCGACCCCCAGGCCGTACGGGCCGTCCTGACTCATGCCACACCCTCTCGCCACCACACGTGATCAGCCTCGCATGGTAGCGAGTGAGGGCTATTCAGCACCAAAGTCGGCCCACGCGTAACCGCAGGTCAGCACGCGGATCTCCACCGCGCCGGACAGCCCTCACCGTGGGTGACTCAGGCGTTACGTCGACGCGTGATCTCCGAGAGGGCCACCGCGGCGGCGACCGAGGCGTTGAGCGACTCGACGTCCGAGGACATCGGGATCGAGGCGCGCAGGTCGCACGTCTCGCCGACCAGCCGGGACAGGCCACGCCCCTCGGAGCCGACCACCACGATGGTCGGGCCGGTGGCGACCTCCAGGTGGTAGACGTCGGTCTCACCGTCCGCGTCCAGCCCGATGGCCATGAAGCCCTCCTGCTGGCAGGCCTTGATCGCCCGGGTCAGGTTGGTGACCTGGGCGACCGGGAGCCGGGCGGCCGCACCGGCGCTGGTGCGCCACGCGGTCGCGGTGATCCCGGCGGCGCGGCGCTCCGGCACGAAGATGCCGTGCGCGCCGAACGCGGCCGCGGACCGGATCACGGCGCCGAGGTTGCGCGGGTCGGTGACGCCGTCCAGTGCGACCAGCAGCGGCGCGGTGTGCTCCAGCGATGCCGCGACCATGTCGGTGAAGTCCTCGTAGGCGAACGGCGGCACCTGCACGCCGATGCCCTGGTGCAGCACGCCGCCGGTGATCCGGTCCAGCTCGGCCCGGCTCACCTCGAGGATCGCGATGCCCCTGTCGGCGCAGAAGCGCACCGCCTCGCGGACCCGCTCGTCCATCTCGATGCCCTGCGCGACGTAGAGCGCGGTCGCGGGCACGCCGGAGCGCAGCGCCTCGACCACCGGGTTGCGGCCGACCAGCAGCTCGGGCGAGTCCTTCGGCGGGGTGGAGCGGCGGCCCGGCGCGATCCGCGGGCCACGCCCGCCGACCTTGCCACCGCCACGGCCGCCGGCGAACGCACCACGGGTCGGCGCGGGGGCGCCCCGGCCGGAGCCGTTCCGGCCCCAGGTGGTGTCCTTGCTGCCGGGAACGCCGATCTTGGGCGCGCGACCCTCGGAGGCCGCGGCCTTGCGCTCCTTGTCCTGCTTGCGCGCGGTCTTCTCGGGCAGCTGCTCGGTGCCGGAGTAGCCCTTGTGCCAGGGACGCTCGTCCGCCGGCAGCGTGCGGCCGCGGCCGGACAGCCCGGCGCGGTTCTTTCCGCCGGAGCCGCCCGCGGAGCCCTTCTTCGGCGTGACGCGCTTGTTCCTGCGCTGCGAGTTGCCCGGCATCAGTGCTGCTCCCCAATGGTCCATCGTGGTCCGGCCGGGGTGTCCTCCACCGCGATGCCGGCGTTCTTGAGCTGGTCACGCACGGCGTCGGCGGCCTGCCAGTCCTTGCGGGCGCGCGCGGCGGTGCGCTGCTCGAGCGCGAGCGCGACCAGTGAGTCGACCACCTGACGGAGGTCGTCGGCGCCGCTCCCGGCCCGCCAGGCCGGATCGAGCGGATCGACGCCGAACACGTCCAGCATGGCGCGCACCTCGGCCAGCGCGGCCGCGACCGTGGTCCGGTCGCCGGCGCTGAGCGCGGTGTTGCCGCGGGTCATCGACTCGTGCACGACCGCGAGCGCCGCGGACGTGTTCAGATCATCGTTCATCGCGGCCGCGAACGCGGGTGGGATGTCGCCCAGCTCACCCGGACCGGTCAGCTCGACGGCGCGCTGGACGAAACCCTCGATCCGCCGGTACGCCACCGCGGCCTCGCGGAGCGCGTCGTCCGAGTAGTCGATGGCCGACCGGTAGTGCGGCTGGGCCTCGTAGTACCGCAGCTCGACGGGGCGCACGCCGAGGCCCGCGACGTACGCGAGGTCGAGCACGTTGCCCAGCGACTTGCTCATCTTCGACGCGCCGAGGTTGAGCAGGCCGTGGTGCACCCAGTAACCGGCGAACCCGAACCCGGCGGACCTGGACTGGGCGATCTCGTTCTCGTGGTGCGGGAACTGCAGGTCCAGCCCACCACCGTGGATGTCGAAGTCCTCGCCGAGGTAGCGCCAGGACATGGCGGAGCACTCGATGTGCCAGCCGGGACGGCCGCGGCCCCACGGCGACTCCCAGCTGCCGGCGAGCGGCTCGGACTCCTTGACGCCCTTCCAGAGCGCGAAGTCGCGCGGGTCGCGCTTGGCGCGCGCCTCGCTGTCCGCGGCCTCCTGCATGTCGTCCGGGTGCTGGCCGGAGAGGTCGCCGTAGGCCGGGTAGCTGCGCACCGAGAAGTAGACGTCGCCGCAGCCGTCCGCGGCCGGGTAGGCATGCCCGCCCTCGATCAGCCGCGCGATGATCTGCTGGATCTCCGGGATGTGACCGGTGGCGCGCGGCTCGTAGGTCGGCGGCAGCACGTTGAGTGACCGGTACGCCGCGGCGAGCTTGATCTCGTTCTCATACGCGATGGACCAGAACGGCCGGTCCAGCAGGGTGGACTTGGCGAGGATCTTGTCGTCGACGTCCGTCACGTTGCGAACGAACGTCACGTCGAATCCGGAGCGGGTCAGCCAGCGGCGGAGCACGTCGTAGTTCACACCGGAGCGAAGGTGGCCGATGTGCGGCGGTGACTGGACGGTGAGACCACACAGGTAGATCCCGACCTTGCCGGGTGCCCGCGGGACGAAGTCCCGCACCGAGCGGGTCGCGGTGTCGTACAAGCGGAGTGTCACCCTGCAAGGGTAACGGCCGGTCCCCGTGTCGCGGGGACCGGCCATCGTACCAGTTAATGATCTTGGTCAGGGTGTTACGGCCTCACCCAGGGCTTCAGCGGGGTGGTCACGGCCGAGTAGGCGTCGACTATGCCGTACCCCCAGATGCTGTTGAAGTTCGTCGTGCCGGTGCAGAGCGCGTCGTACTCGGCCGGGCGGCCCTCCTGCGCGTAGCTGATCAGCGCCGGCGTCGGGCAGGCCCGCTCCGCCGCGGTGCGGTAGAGATGCTGCTCGACCAGGTTCGGCGCGAGCGTGAGGCCACCCCTGCGCCGGTCCGCCGTGCCGAACTTCGACACGATCAGCGCGGCCACGCCCGCGGCGTGCGGCGCCGCCATCGACGTGCCCTGCGCGTACGCGTAGTAGCCGCACGCGCCGGCCTCGGTGCAGTCCTTGAACACCACGTTCTCGAAGCCGGCCACCACGTTGCCGTCCGCGTCGACCCGGCCCTGCGCCTGCAGCAGCTTCAGCGGGTACGCCGAGAGGATCCGGTTGCCCGCCGTGTTGAACGTGGGCGTGCCGAAGCCGTCCAGCGTGAACCCGCCCGGCGCGGCGACCGAGATCTGCTCCGTGCCCCAGTTCGAGTAGTCCGCTTTGCGGCCGGACGGGCCGACCGCGGACACGCCGATCACGAACGGGCCCTCGACCGGCAGGTCCCAGCAGGTCGCGTTGTCGATCACACGCGGCCGCTCGGTGCCGCCGGGGTAGTTCGGGCTGGACGTGTCCGGCCGGGGGGCACCCAGGTCCTCGTGGTTGTTGCCGAGCGCGCCGACCAGCGTCACGCCCCTGTTGTGCGCGTAGGTCAGCGCGCGCCGCACCGCGGTGACGGTGGCCCGCTGCTCCGCCTGCTCCGCGGCCGAGTCGGCCGGGTTGTTCAGGCAGTTGAAGGCCCACGGGTCGATGTAGAAGGACATGTTGACCACGTCCAGGCCGGCGTCGCCCGCGTAGGTCAGCGCGTTGACGACCGACCGCAGGAAGAAGTAGCCGGAGTCCTGGCCGCCCTTGAGCTCGACCAGCGTCACGTTCGGCGCGACGCCGGAGATGCCGTTGCCGTCGGCCGCCGCGCCGACCGAGCCGGCGACGTGCGTGCCGTGGCCGTAGTCGTCGGTGCCGACCGGGTCGAGGCAGCTCTCCACCTCGCACGGGCCGTCCACCTCCGGGATGTCCGGCGCGAAGTTGCGGGACAGTTGCTGGCTGAAGTTCGCACCGAGGTCCGGGTTGCTGGCGTCCAGCCCGGTGTCCAGGATGCCGACGGTCACGCCGCGGTCGCCCGGCTCCACCCGGCGGGCGTCGTCAGAGCGGACCATGTCGAGGCCCCAGAGCTTGTCGTCCAGCGGGTCGAGCGCCGGGCCCCGGCCGCTGCTCCGGGCGTCCGACGTCGTCGCGGGAGCCAACAGTGACTCCTGCTCGACGAGGTCGCGCTTGGGCGCCCTGCCGATCGCGCGGTCGTTGTTCGACGCGCCGATCAGCGCGGGCGAGGCCGCCGCCTTCGCCGCGAAGTCGGCCGCGCCGGTGCTCACCGTGAACGTGCCCACGCCGTCGTTGCTCGCGATCACCGTGCCACCGGCCGCGGTGATCGCCGCCTTCGCCGCCGCGACGGAGATCCCGTCCTCGGCGACCACGGTGTACTCGGCCGACGTGGGTGCGGCGGTGGCCGCGCCCACGGGAACGGCCAGCACCAGCGCCAGCCCGGTCACGGTTGCGGCCGAGCCGGCGATGAATCGTCTGCTCACCATGTGCTTCCCCTCGTGTCGAGAAACGGCCACCGATGGCGGCCTGGAAGCATCCCACCCGACTTCGATCGATTCGCATAGTGAAATGCATAAAGACGACGGCCGGTCCCCATGTCGCGGGGACCGGCCGTCACAGCTGCGTCAGGGCTTGACCCAGGGCTTCAGCGGCGAGGTCACGGCCTCGTAGGCGTCCACGATGCCGTAGCCGTAGAACCCGTTGAAGTTCTTCCCGCCCTCGCAGAGCGCGTCGAACTCGGCCGGGCGGCCCTCCTGTGCGTAGCTGACCAGGCGCGGCTCCGGGCAGGCCCGCTCCGCCGCGGTGCGGTAGAGGTGCTGCTCGACCAGGTTCGGCGCGAGCGTGAGACCACCCTTGCGCCGGTCCGGGGTGCCGAACTTCGACACGATCAGCGAGGCCACGCCCGCGGCGTGCGGCGCCGCCATCGACGTGCCCTGCAGGTACGTGTAGTAGCCGCACTTACCGGCCTTGGTGCAGTCCTTGAACACGAAGTCCGCGGCGTCCGGCACGACGTTGCCGTTCTCGTCGACCGAACCCTCCTCCTGCAGCACCTTCAGCGGGTACGACGAGAGGATCATGTTGGCGTCGGTCTGGAACGAGTCCGTGCCGAAGCCGTCGCGGAACCAGCCACCCGGCGCGGCGACCGAGATCTGCTCCACGCCGTAGTTGGAGAAGTCCGACTTGCGGCCGGACGGGCCGAGCGACGACACACCGATCACGAACGGGCCCTCGGCCGGCAGGTCCCAGCAGGTGGCGTTGTCGATCGGGCGCGGGCGGACCGTGTCACCCGGGTAGTTCGGGCTGCCCACGTCGGTGCGCGGCTTGCCCAGATCCTCGTGGTTGTTGCCGAGCGCGCCGACCAGCGTGACGCCCTTGTCGTGCGCATACGTCAGGGCGCGCTTCATGGCCGTGATGATCGCCCGCTGCTCCGCCTGCTCCGCGGCCGAGTCGGCCGGGTTGCCGAGGCAGTTGTACAGCCACGGGTCGACGTAGAAGGACATGTTGACCACGTCCAGGCCCGCGTCACCCGCATAGGTCAGCGCGTTGACGACCGACTCCAGGAAGAAGTAGCCGGAGTCCTGGCCGCCCTTGAGCTCGACCAGCGTCACGTTCGGCGCGACGCCGGAGACGCCGGTGCCGTTGGCCGCCGCACCGATCGTGCCCGCCACGTGCGTGCCGTGGCCGGCGTCGTCCGTGCCGACCGGGTCGAGGCAGCTCGCGACCTCACACGGGCCGTCGATGGCCTCGATGTCCGGCGCGAAGTTGCGGGAGAGCCGCCAGTCGAAGTTCGCCGCGAGGTCGGGGTTGCTCGCGTCCACGCCGGTGTCCAGCACGCCGACCTTGACGCCCCTGTCGCCCGCCTCGGCCCGGCGCGCGTCGTCGGCCCGGATCATCTCCAGGCCCCAGAGCTTGTCGTCGAGCGGGTCCAGCTTCGGGCCCCGGTGCTTGCCGCCCTTGCCCGCCGCCTTCTGCGCCGCGGCGAGGACGTTCTCCTGCTCGACACGGTCGACCTTCGGCGACTGGCCGATCGCCTTGTCCGCGCTGGACGCGCCGATCAGGGCCGCGGAGTCCGTGGCCCTGGCCGCGAAGTCAGCCGCGGTGCTGCTCACCGTGAACGTGCCGACGTTGTCGTTGCCGGACACCACCGTGCCGCCGGCCGCCGTGATGGCCGCCTTCGCCGCGGCGGCGGAGACACCGTCCTCGGCGACCACGGTGTATTCCGCAAGGGTAGTGCTCGCCGGCGCGGCGGTGGCCGCACCGGCGGGGACCGCCAGCACCAACGCCAGCCCGGTCACGGTCGCGACCGAGCCGGCGGTGAAGCGTTTGCTCACCATCTGCTTCCTCTCGAGTCGAGTGGACGGCCGTCGATGACGGCCTGGAAGCATCCCACCCGATCTCGATCGATTCGAATAGAGGCAAGCACAAATTCTTTACACAGGCGTAGCAGTCGAAACAGACCTTATGGCCGCGTCATGCGCAGAACGTCCAGAGCCGTGTCCAACTGCTCCTCGGTGAGCTTTCCGGACGTCACGTGCCCACGCTCGAGAACCACCTCGCGGATCGTCTTGTTCTCCTTCAGCGCGGTCTTCGCGATCGACGCGGCCTCGTCGTACCCGAGGTAGCGGTTGAGCGGCGTGACGATCGACGGCGAGCCCTCCGCGTAGCCGCGGGTGACCTCGGCGTCGGCCTCCAGGCCGGCGACACAGCGGTCGGCCAGCAGCCGGGCCGCGTTCGCCACCAGCTTGATCGACTCCAGCAGGTTGCGGCCCATCACCGGGAGCATCACGTTCAGCTCGAAGTCGCCCTGGGTGCCGGCGAACGCCACGGCCGCGTCGTTGCCGATCACCTGCGCGACGACCTGGCGGACCGCCTCCGGCACCACCGGGTTCACCTTGCCCGGCATGATCGACGAGCCGGGCTGCAGGTCGGGCAGGCGCAACTCGCGCAGGCCGGCGCGCGGGCCGGAGCCCATCCAGCGGATGTCGTTGGCGATCTTGTAGAGCCCGGCCGCGATCGTGCGCACCTGGCCGGACGTCTCGACCAGCGCGTCCCGGGCACCCTGCGCCTCGAAGTGGTCGCGGGCCTCGCTCAACGGCAGGCCGGTCGCGGCACGCAGCTTCTCGATCACGGCGGGCGCGAAGCCGGGCGGCGTGTTCACGCCGGTGCCGACCGCGGTGCCGCCGAGCGGCAACTCCGCCAGCCGGGGCAGCGCGGACTCCAGTCGCTCCACGCCGTACCGCACCTGCGCGGTGTAGCCGGAGAACTCCTGGCCGAGCGTGACCGGCGTCGCGTCCATCAGGTGCGTGCGCCCGGACTTGACGGTCTCCGCCCACTCCGCGGCCTTCGCGGCCAGCGCGTCGGCGAGGTGGGTCAGGGCCGGGATCAGGTCGTGCGTGACCGCCTGGGTGGCGGCCAGGTGGATCGAGGACGGGAACACGTCGTTGCTTGACTGGGACGCGTTCACGTGGTCGTTCGGGTGCACGTCGCGGCCCAGCTCGCGGGCGGCCAGCGTGGCGATGACCTCGTTGGTGTTCATGTTGGACGAGGTGCCGGACCCGGTCTGGAACACGTCGATCGGGAACTGGTCGTCGTAGCCGCCGTCCGCCACGTGCGCGGCCGCGGTCCGGATCGCCTCGGCCACGTCCGCGTCGATCACGCCGAGCTCCGCGTTCACCGCGGCGGCCGCGCCCTTGATCTGCGCCAGCGCGCGGATGTGGGCCGGTTCCAGCCCTCGTCCGGAGATCGGGAAGTTCTCCACGGCCCGCTGGGTCTGGGCCCGCCACAGCGCGTCCACCGGCACCCGGACCTCGCCCATGGTGTCGCGCTCGATCCGATATCCACTCTCATTGGCAGTCACGGGTCTATTTTCCCTCGAAGACGGCCGATCCCACGCCCATCTCGTTGAAGATCACCTGGGCGCGCTCGCGGTGCACCCGCGCCTCCTCCGGATCGGGCAGGCACTCGCCGAGGCCGGCCAGCGCGCGGGCCTGCTCGTACCGGTGCCCGATCTGCACCGAGACCGCGAGCGAGCGCCGGTACGCCTCGACCGCGGCCGCCTCGTCGCCACCGGCGCAGAGCGTGGCCGCGAGGTCGTTGCCGACCAGCGCCTCGCCGTGCCGGTCGCCGACGGTCCGCATGATCCGCAGCGCCTCCTGGTGGTGCTGCTCCGCCTCGGCCAGCCGGCCCTGCAGCCGTCGCGCGGTGCCGAGGTCGTTGAGCACCTCCGCCTCGTTGTACGGGATACCGCGCTGGCGGCGCAGCGCGGCGGTGAGGCAGCGGGCCGCCGCGTCGGCCGCACCCATCCGCACCCGGACCGCGCCGATGTGGCCGAGCGCGACCGAGACGTTGTGCTGGTCCCGGCGCTCGCAGGCGAGCAGCAGGTGGCGGCGGTGGTAGTGCAGCGCCTCATCGTGCCGGCCCATCATCGCGGCGACGAAGCCCATCTTCGGCAGGTGCAGCATGCGGCCGCGGTCGTCGCCGAGCCGCTCCCAGACCGCGTAGGCCGCGCGCGCGTTCGCCAGCGCCTCCGGCAGCAGACCCATCATCAGCTGCACCGCGGAGAGGTTGCCGCGCGTGGTCGCCACCGCCCGGTCGTCGCCGATCCGCTCGCGCAGCCGCAGCGACTCGGTCAGGTGCGTCACCGCGTCGGAGTAGCGGCCGGTCCGGTAGTAGGACGAGGCCAGGTAGTTGAGCACCTGCGCCACGGCCGCGTCGTCGCCGGCCAGCAGCGCGGCGGCCAGGCCGCGCTCGTGCAGCACGATCAGGTCGTCGTGGTACGCGTTGACGTACAGGAACCGCCACGCCGCCCGCGCCAGCCACCAGGCGTAGTGCGCGTGCCCGGCACCGATCGCGCGGTCGGCCAGCGCGATCAGGCCGGCCCGCTCGTCCTCCAGCCAGCGCAGCTTGCTCGGCAGCGCCTCGACCAGGTCCGGCCGCTGCGCCGGGCCCCAGCCGCGCACGTCGCCGGAGCTGTGCGCCTCCATGTCGACCGTGGACGCGTCCGCCGCGTGCAGGTAGAAGTCGAGCAGCCGGCCGACCGCGGCGTGCCGCTCCGGCAGCGGGTCGCGCGCGGCCAGCCCGGACGCGAACTCGCGCATCAGGTCGTGCAGCCGGTAGCGCCCGGCCTGCGGCTCCTCGACCAGGTGCCAGTCGACGAGGTCGTCCAGCACGTCCTGCGCGTCGTCCAGCGGCAGCCCGGCCAGCGCGGCCGTGGTGAACGCGTCGAACCGCTCACCCGGGTGCAGGCCGAGCAGCCGGAACACGCGCTGCGCCACCGCCGGCAGGTGCGCATAGGAGAGATCGAAGGCGCTGGCCACGGTGCGTTCCTCCGCGGCCAGCTCGGGCAGCGCGGACCGGCCGGCCAGCCGCCGGGCCAGGTCCGCGACCCGCCACCGTGGACGGTGCGCCAGCCGGGCCGCGGCCAGCCGGATCGCCAGCGGCAGGTGGCCGCAGTAGCGCACCACCTCGGCCGCGGCCTCCGGTTCCGCGCGGACCCGGTCGCCGGCGATCCTGGCCAGCAGGTCGATCGCCTCGGACTCGGAGAGCACCGGCAGCGACTCCGGCCGGACCGCGTCCAGGCCGAGCAGCCGGCGCCGGCTGGTGATCAGCGCGAGACTGCCCGCGGACGCCGGCAGCAGCGGCGCGATCTGCGCGGTGCTGGCCACGTTGTCCAGCACCACCAGCGCGCGCCGGGCGGCCAGCTCGCTGCGCCAGAGCGCTACCCGGTCGTCGATGTCCACCGGGATCCGGTCGCCGGGCAGGCCGAGCTGGCGCAGCAGCGTGACCAGTGCGGCGGACGCGTCCAGCGGCCGGCGCAGGCTGTGCCCGTGCAGGTCGATGAAGAGCTGTGCGTCCGGGTAGCGCGGCGCGACCAGGTTCGCCACGTGCACCGCGAGCGTGGTCTTGCCGCTGCCGGCCATGCCGTCGATCACCTGGATGACCGGGCCGTCGAAGTCGGCCTCCTCGACCGCGCGGACCAGCCGGTCGACCGCCTCGGCCCGGCCGGTGAAGTCCGCGACGGTCCGCGGCAGCGCGCGCACCGGCAGCGTCACCTCTCGCGGTGCCGCCGTGGTCTCCACCTCGCCGGTCAGGATGGCCCGGTGCACCTCGCGCAGCGCCGGTCCGGGCTCGATGCCCAGCTCACCCGCGAGGGCCTCGCGCGCGTCCCGGTAGACCGCGAGCGCGTCCGCCTGCCGGCCGGCCCGGTAGAGCGCGATCATCAGCTGGCCGCGCAGCCGTTCCCGCAGCGGGTGCCGCTCGACCAGGCCGGTCAGCCCGCCGATCGCATCCCGTTCCAGGCCGAGCCGCAGCTCCACGTCGAACGTGTCCTCGATGGCCAGCAGCCGCTGCTCGTCCAGCGCGGCGGCGGCGCGGCGCACGGCCGGGCTGGTGATGCCGGCCAGCGCGGGTCCCTTCCAGAGCGAGAGGGCCGCGCGGAAGTGCTCCCGCGCCTCGGACCACGCCTCCTTCTCCACCGCGAGCCGGGCCTGGGCGAGCCGCCGGTCGAAGACGTTCACGTCGACCTGCTCCGGGTCGGCGACCAGGCGATATCCGGCCGGGTCCGTGACGATCAGCTCGGCGGGCAGGCCGGCCTCGGCGAACGCGCGGCGGATCCGGGAGACGCTGCTCTGCAACTGGCCGCGGGCGGTGGCCGGTGGCGAGGAGTCCCAGAGCGCGTCGACCAGCTGGTCGATCGAGACCACGTGCAGCGAGTTGAGCAGCAGCATGGCGAGCACGACCCGGTCCCGCCCGGCCGCGACCGGAGCGTCGACGCCGTCGCGCGCGGCTCGCAGCGGACCTAGGATGCCGAACCACATCGCCACTCCCCGAGGTGCCTCGCCGAGCAGAAAGATAGCTCTTCCGGCCCCCACTTCGGCCCAGGCTCGGGCGCCTGTATCGACGTGCGGGCCCCGCCGCAGCCCGTCTCCCACGTCGATACCGGCTCTAGATCGGCAAATCGGCGCAAACGGTTGCGGCCGGGCATTGTGCTGGTCATCCGATCATTCGCCGTGAGAGCAGAACGGCAGCGTTTCGGAAGCGCCGTGCGGCAGGCTATGGCTGCGGATGTGTGAACACGTCTTGCAAGATCACATCGGGGGTGGTCGCCTGCCCGTCCGCACGTCATCACGACGGGACGGGCATGCGGCCAACACGTCACGAGGGATTACCGGCGGCCAACGGTCAGGACCGGCTTGGTGACCTCGGCGAAGAAGTCGTTGCCCTTGTCGTCCACCACGATGAACGCCGGGAAGTCCTCCACCTCGATCTTCCAGACCGCCTCCATGCCCAGCTCGGGGTATTCGAGCACCTCGACGTGGCGGATGCAGTCCTGGGCCAGGCGCGCGGCCGGGCCACCGATCGACCCGAGGTAGAACCCGCCGTACCGGTGGCAGGCCTCGGTCACGCCGCGCGAGCGGTTGCCCTTGGCCAGCATCACCATGCTGCCGCCCGCGGCCTGGAACTTCTCGACGTAGGCGTCCATCCGGCCGGCCGTGGTCGGGCCGAACGAGCCGGACGCGTACCCCTCGGGGGTCTTCGCCGGTCCGGCGTAGTAGACCGCGTGATCGCGCAGGTAGCGCGGCATCTCGCCGCCGTCGTCGAGCAGCTCGGCGATCTTCGCGTGCGCGATGTCGCGCGCCACCACCAGCGGCCCGCTCAGCGAGAGCCGGGTCTTCACCGGGTAGCGCGACAGCTCCGCGCGGATCTCGTCCATCGGGCGGTTGAGGTCGACCCGCACTACCTCGTCCGTCGCGAGCGTCTCGTCCGTGACGTCCGGCAGGAACCGGGCCGGGTCGGTCTCCAGCCGCTCCAGCCACACGCCGGACGGGGTGATCTTGGCAACCGCCTGGCGGTCGGCCGAGCAGGAGACCGCGATCGCGACCGGGCAGGACGCGCCGTGCCGGGGCAGCCGGACCACGCGCACGTCGTGGCAGAAGTACCGGCCGCCGAACTGCGCGCCGATGCCGAACTGGCGGGTCAGCTCCAGCACCTCGGCCTCCAACTCCAGGTCGCGGAAGCCGTGCGCGAGCATCGAGCCCGCGGTGGGCAGCGTGTCGAGGTACTTCGCGCTGGCCAGCTTCGCGGTCTTCAGCGCGTGCTCCGCCGAGGTGCCGCCGACCACGATCGCCAGGTGGTACGGCGGGCACGCCGCGGTGCCGATCAGGCGCAGCTTCTCCTCCAGGAACTGCATCATCCGCGTCGGGTTCAGCAGCGCCTTGGTCTCCTGGTAGAGGTACGACTTGTTGGCCGAGCCGCCGCCCTTGGCCATGAACAGGAACTTGTACGCGTCCGGCTGCCCGCCCGGGTCCTCCGCGTACAGCTCGATCTGCGCCGGCAGGTTGGTCCCGGTGTTCTTCTCGTCCCACATGGTCAGCGGCGCGAGCTGGGAGTAGCGCAGGTTCAGCCGGGTGTACGCGTCGTAGACGCCGTGCGCGATCGCCTCCTCGTCCAGCCCGTCCGTCAGCACGTGCCGGCCGCGCTTGCCGACCACGATCGCGGTGCCGGTGTCCTGGCACATCGGCAGCACGCCACCGGCCGCGATGTTCGCGTTGCGCAGCAGGTCGGTGGCGACGAAGCGGTCGTTCGGCGAGGCGGCCGGGTCGTCGATGATGGACCGCAGCTGGGTGAGGTGCGCCGGGCGCAGGTAGTGAGCGATGTCGTGCATCGCCTCCGTGGTGAGCTGGGTCAGCACGGACGACTCGACGGTCAGGAAGCGGCGCCCGCCCGGCCCGTTGACGACGTCGATTCCCTCGTCGCTCACCAGGCGGTATTCGGTCAGGTCATCCCCGAGCGGCAGCAGGGGGGCGTGGGAGAAGGCGGCGGCACTGCTCATGAGCCGCAAGCCTAGGCCAGTCCGGGCACGGCTTCGGTGACCGGTCCGTGGCTACTTGCCGGAGAGGCCGCAATCGGGCTGTGCCGGGTCCGTGCAGGCCGCGTCGGCGGGCGGAGCGCCCGTTTGGTCGGAAGTCCCACCATCGGCAAGTTGCGAACCGTACGGCACATAACCGATGTCACGACCGTCCCCGATGATCAGTCCGGCCGGGCCGGCCGCGAGCACGTCCGCGCCGGATCTCACCTCGGCCAGCACGGCGCCGCTCGCGGGTGCGAGCGCGATCACGCGATCCGGGTCCGCCTCGACCACGATCACGGCGTACCGGGCGATCGAGGCCCTGGTGTCGGCGTCGGCATCACGGGACCAGGCCACGCTGTCCGTGCCCAGCACGTACCCGCGCAGCATCCGGCTGTCCTCGGTGTGCACGGCCGCGAACCGGTCGTCCACCGAGAGCACCCGGTCGCCCGGGTCGCCGGTCCACAGCAGCCGGCCGTCGTACATGTCCACGATCACCTCGCGGCGGTCCGGCGCCACACCGAGCACCACGTTGCGGCCGCCGCTCGGATCGGACCGCTGCGCGCAGCCCGCGCTCTCCGTGGTGCGCAGGTTCAACGCGGTCTGCCGCCAGACCTCCCGGCCGGTGCCCGCCTCGTGCCCGGTGACCGTGAAGTAGCAGGTGCCGTCCGCGGACTGGGCGAGCACCCGGATCACCCGGCCGCCGGCCGTGGTCACCCGCTCCTCCCGGCCCGGATCCGCCACCCGGGCGACCCGGCCGGTGCCGGTCTCGACCACGAACACCTTGCCGTCGATCGGCAGCCCGAGCAGGCCGGGGGCGGGTTGCGGGCCGCCCGCGTCCGCGCTCACCCGCGGCGCGGTCAGCAGCTCCGTACCGAAGGACCTCGGGTTGTCCGCGTTCAGGCCGACTTGAATGCCGGGCAGGTCCGTCGACCAGCGCGGCGCGGTCCCGCGCGGATCCCAGGCGGACAGCACGCAGTCCTTCGCCGCGAAACACCGGACGTCGATCACCAGATTCCGGTACGTCCAGACGCCGACCGCGTCCGCGCTGGTCCGCAGCACGGAGCCGTCGTAGGGGTTGAGCACCTGGTAGCCCTTGGTGAGCATCTCGCCGGTCAGCACCACCGAGCCATCCCCGTCACCGGCCACCGCGTTCCAGCTGATCCCGGTCTTCTCCCAGGCCAGGCCGCCGCTGGCGAGCGCACGTCCCTCGACCGCGTCGCCCCGGTCGATGATCACGGCACTCCCGGCGATCGTGACCGTGCGTGGCAGCGCGCCGACCCGCTGCTGCCAGAGCGGAGCCGGTTCGGCGAGCGTGCCGCTCTGGTTCACCCAGGCCCACATGCCGGGCCAGGGGTTCCAGACGTTGGTCAGCGCCAGCGTCACCAGCGCGATGACGGCAAGGATCAGCCAGCACCTCACGCACGGACGCCGGCCCTTCGCCACGCGATCACGCTAACCAGGGTTTTCAGTCAGGGCTCGCTTGCACATTTCCCGCCTGTCCATAACAAACAAGACCAAATCCCTCCATCGGGGGTACGCCGTAAGCTGTTGACCATGCTTCGCCGAGTTGTCGGAACGCGGTATGTCACACCGCTCCGTGAGGGTGGATCGCTGCCCGGCGTGATCGAGGCCGACGACCTCGGCACCTACGTGGTCAAGTTCCGCGGCGCCGGCCAGGGCCCGAAGGCGCTGGTCGCCGAGGTGATCGCGGGCGAGCTGGCCCGCCGCCTCGGCCTGCCCGTGCCCGAGCTGGTGGTGCTGGAGCTGGACCCGGTGATCGCCCGCGCCGAGCCGGACCAGGAGATCCAGGAGCTGCTCAAGCACTCCGGCGGCGACAACCTCGGGATGGACTTCCTGCCCGGCGCGCTCAACTTCGACCCGCTCGCGCACCCACTCGACCCGCTGCTCGCCTCGCGGATCGTCTGGTTCGACGCGTTCGTCGAGAACGTGGACCGCAGCTGGCGCAACCCGAACATGCTGACCTGGGCCGACGGCGGGCTATGGCTGATCGACCACGGCGCCGCGCTCTACTTCCACCACAACTGGCCGCGGGCCGGCGCTGTGGTGCACCGGCCGTTCAAGGGCGGCGACCACGTGCTCGCGCCGTTCGCCACCCGGCTGGCCGAGGCCGACGCGTCGCTCGGGCCGCAGATCACCCGCGAGCTGCTGACCGAGGTGCTGGCGCTGGTCCCGGACGGCTGGCTGGCCGCGCCGGACAGCGAGGACCCGGCGCTCGCCACGGCGGACGGCGTGCGTGCGGCGTACCGCGATCACCTGCTGACCCGCGCGTCCGGCCGGGACGCCTGGCTCCCGGCGGAGGTGGCGAAGTGACGGATCGGCAGCTCTTCGAGTACGCGGTGATCCGCGTACTGCCCCGGGTCGAGCGCGGTGAGCAGATCAACGTGGGCGTGATCCTCTACTGCCAGCGCACCGGTTTCCTGGCCGCGCGCACCGCGCTGGATCTCGACCGGCTGCGCGCGCTGGACCGCACCGCCGACGCGGACGCGGTGCTCGGCGCGCTGCGGTCGTTCGAGGTCACCACCGCGGGCGACGCGGTCTGCGGCCCGGCCGCCGGCCTGCGGCCGGGCGAGCGTTTCCGCTGGCTGACAGCGCCGCGCAGCACGATCATCCAGACCGGGCCGGTGCACACCGGGCTGACCGTGGATCCGGCCGCGGAGCTGGAGCGGCTGATGGACCTGCTCGTCAGATAGCTCGCAGGCATTCCTCAGCGCGACCTGGGAGACTGGCCCGGTGAATCCGCAGTACTCGGGCCCCCCACCCGCATATACCGGTTATCCCGGATATTCCGCACCGCCGCCGGTGCTCGCCCCGTTCGGCGAGCGGCTCGCCGCGTACCTCATCGATGCGTTGATCCTCGGCGCGGCCGCCATGATCTACACGATTCCGCTCACCATCTACGTCACCATGCAGGCATTCGCGCTGACCGGGCCGAACGGCACCACCAACGAGGAGGCGGTCCCCGCGTACCTCGCGTCGCTCTTCATCTCGATGGGCGTCGCGTTCGTCCTGGGCCTGGCGATCAGCTACCTCTACCACGTCGAGTTCGTGCTCAGGAGCGGCCAGACGCTGGGGAAGCGGTTCATGAAGCTGTACATCGTGCGCCTGGGTCAGTCGCCCGGGCACGGCATCAGCCGCGGCGACGCGGTCAAGCGCTGGGGCGCGACGATCGGCCTGGGCTTCGTGCCGGGCGGCAGCTACCTCGACGGGCTGTGGCAGCTCTGGGACAAGCCGTACCAGCAGTGCCTCCACGACAAGGCCGCGTCGACCACGGTGGTTAAGGTTTCTCCGGTGAGCAGCACACCGATGCCCGGCGGGGTGTTCCAGTGAGCGACATCGCCCCCGGGTGGTACAAGGATCCCGCGGACCCGTCCACCCAGCGCTGGTGGGACGGGGAGGGCTGGCTGGGCGCGCCGCTGCCCGCGGACGCGACGCCGCCGGACGGACCGCCGCCACCGGAGCCCGTCCCCGCGCCCCAGGCCCCGTCCGTGACCGGCGTCGACGGCACCCCACCGGCCCGGGACGGCGGCCCGCAGGGCTGGCCCGTCGGCCGCACGGCCGCACCGCCGCAGCAGGCGCCCGCGCACCCCGCGCCCGGCTGGCCGCAGGGCACGCCGGGTGCGCCCCCCGGCTGGCCGCACGGTGCGCCGCCGCCCGGCTGGCAGCCTGGATATCCGCCTGGCTATCCGCCGCCCGGGTGGGTGCCGGCGCCGGTGCTGCCGCACGGCATGCCGCTGGCCGGTTACGGCGCCCGGTTCGTGGCGCGGTTGATCGACCTCGGCGTGCTCACCGTGCTGGTCCTGATCGCGAACTCGTGGTTCCTGGTGCAGTTCTTCCAGGAGCTACAGGTGTACCTGCCGCTCGCCTCCGAGTACGTGGCCGCGACCAACCGCGGCGAGAACCCGGTGATGCCGACCGCCTCCGACCGGTTCAGCTTCCTGCAACTGGCGATGCTGGTGGTCACCGCGATGGTGTGGTTCGCCTACGAGGTGCCGCAGATCGCGAACTCCGGCCAGACGCTCGGCAAGCGGCTGATGGGCATCAAGACCATCGCGCTGGAGGACGGCGCGACGCCGGGCTTCGGCCGCGCGTTCCGCCGCTGGAACCTCTACGGCACCGCCACGCTGTTCTGGTCCTGCTGCGGCATCGGCCTGCTCTGGCAGCTGCTCGACGGCCTGTCCCCGCTGTTCGACCGGCACATGCAGCGTGCCTGGCACGACCGGGTCGCGCAGACCGTGGTGGTCCAGCTGCCGAGGAACACGACCGGCGCCCCGGCGACCGTGGGGCAGCCCGGGACGAACCCGGCGCGGCATCCGGCCGATCCCGGGAGCCGCACCGACACCACCGGAGGTGACCGATGACCCGGCTGACCCGCGCCGACCTGGACGCGATCCCGGCGTACGTGCCCGGCCGCAGCCCGGCCGACCTGGCTCGTGACCTGGGCATGGCGGAGGCGATCAAGCTCGCCAGCAACGAGGTGCCGTTCGGGCCGCTGCCCGGCGTGGTGGAGGCGATCACCGCGGCCGCCGCGGGCACCCACCGCTACCCGGACCTGGCCGCGGTCGAGCTGCGGGACCGGCTCGCCGAGCGGTACGGCGTGCCCGCGGACCGGCTCGTCACCGGCTGCGGCTCCGTGGCGATCTGCGAGAACCTGGCGCGCGCCACCTGCCTGCCGGGCGACGAGATCATCTTTGCGTGGCGCTCGTTCGAGGCGTACCCGATCGTGGCCGCCTCGGTCGGCGCCACCGCGGTCCGGGTCCCGAACACGGCCACGCACGGCCACGACCTGGACGCGATGGCCGCCGCGATCACCGACCGGACCCGGCTGGTGTTCGTCTGCAACCCGAACAACCCGACCGGTACCAGCCTGCGTCGCGCGGAGATCGACCGATTCCTCGACGCGGTACCGGCGAACGTGCTGGTGGTGCTGGACGAGGCGTACCGGGAGTTCAACACGGACCCGGACGTGCCGGACGGCATCGACACCTACGCCGGCCGGCCGAACGTGGCCGTGCTGCGCACGCTCTCCAAGGCGTGGGGCCTGGCCGGCCTGCGGATCGGCTTCCTCGTCGCGGCGCCCGAGGTGGCGGCCGCGGTCCGCAAGGTGACCACGCCGTTCTCCACGAACCTGCTGGCCCAGGCGGCCGCGCTGGCCGCGCTGCGGCAGGAGGACGAGGTGCGCCGCCGCTGCGCGCTGGTGGTCGGCGAACGTGACCGGCTCACTGCGGAGCTGCGCAAACTCGGCCAGGACGTGCCCGAGAGCCAGGCCAACTTCGTCTGGCTGCCGATGGCCGACCGGTCCGCCGCGTTCGGCGCCGCCTGCGAGGCGCGCGGCGTGATCGTCCGCCCGTTCCAGGGCGACGGCGTGCGCGTCACGATCGGCACCGCCGCGGAGAACGACGCGTTCCTCACGGCCGCCGCCGACGCCCTCTAGCGTGATTCGAGGCGTCCCCCAGGTCGTTCCAGCGACGTGGGGGACGCCTCGATCTTGGTCTGAACGCTCAGCTCACGGCGACGGCGACACCCTCGCCGGCGAAGTAGTAGTCCTTGTCCTCCGCCGTGTCCGGCGCGTCCAGCTTGCGGCGCACGGTCACGACCAGGCCATCCGTGGCGTACGCCGTGCCCGGCGTCCAGTGCCGCTCCCGGGTCGGCTCGTTCTTCGAGGTCGGCACGCCGAACGCGAAGAGCGAGAGCTGCGTGCCGGTCGCCGCGTCCAGCGTGATCAGCCGGTCCGCCGCGTTGAGCAGGTGCACGCGGCCCGGCTGCACGGCCAGCACCCGCAGCTCCTCGTCCCAGGTCCGGCCCGGCCAGGTCCAGATCTCCGCGCCGGTGGCCAGGTTGCGGGCGGTCGCGGTCCGCGCGCCGTCCGTGATGTAGACGACCTCGCCGAGCACCTTCGCGCCCGGTGCGTCCGCCGCCGGTGCGGCCAGCACGCCGTCGGCCGCGAACCGGTAGGCCTTACCGCCGTCCCGGACCAGCGCGCACTCCGACGCGCCGAGCCGGCACGAGTCCGCGGTGACCTCGCCGGCCGCCACCCACTCGCGGGCCGCGCCACCGGCCAGGTCGTAGACGGTCAGGCCGGTCGCGGTGCGGCAGGCGAACCCGCCGCTCGCCGTGGTGAAGCTCGCCGGTCCGCAGGTCGCGCCGATCGGCGCGCGCTCCCGGCCGGTGGCCGCCTCGAAGACCCGGACCGCGACCGCGCCGCGCACCACGATCAGCTCGTCCCCGCCCGAGTCGGTGGCCGTGTAGAGATCGGCCGGGGTCCAGACCAGTTCCTCGCCGGTGCGCCGCGGTGTCGCCGGCGCCGCGTCCGGCGCCGACTCCGGCCCGGGCGCGCGCCAAACGATCTCGCCGTCGCTCGCACGGATGCCGACCAGCTCGCCGTCCGTCCAGCGGCTGACCACGACGCCGCCGGCCTCGACCACGCCGAGCACGCTCTGCGGCCAGCGCCGGAACGTCCAGGCCGGGGTCCGCTCGGTCCGGGCGGCAACCGGCGAGTCCGCGCGCACCTGCCGGGCGCTCGCATAGACCCGGGTGTCGCCGTCGACGATCAGCGGCGCCGAGTAGAGCAGGCCGGCGGTGCCGGTCTTCCGCTCGATCGGCGCGGCGTTCGCGACCGGTGTGACGGTGCGCACCTCGGCCGGCGGGAGCACCCGGACGACCGCTATCACACCCAGGACGACCAGGACAAACGCCGCGAGCGACGCCTGCCACCAGATGGACCGGCTCTTCTTCTCCGCCTCCTCGCGCACGCGGAGAACCCTACCGTGGACGGGCCAGTGCTTCCTGTCGTACCGGCTCGCGGACCGCGATCGCCAGATCGTGCAGGTCCTGCCGGAGCGCTCCCTCGGAGACCATCGCCGCGAGCCCGCCGAGGACCAGCGCGAGCAGCCGGCCCCGAGGTTCGAGCGGCGCGCCCTCCTGCACCGCGGTCACCGCGGTCTCGCCACGGTGCCGGCCTTCCCGGATCGGCGTGAACGTGTACGTCATTCGGTACTCCGCGCCGATGCCGGGCGAACTGACCACGAACCGGGCGCCCTCGTCGCACTCCTCGACCCGGAACTCCTCGGTGACACGCGCGCCGTCCGGCATGTGCCGCGTCTCCTGCCAGGCCGACCCGGCCCGCAGGTCACCGGGGGTGAGCACCTCGACGTGGTCGACCGTGGAGAGCCAGCCGGCGCGGCCCGGCAGATCCGTGAAGACCCGCCACACCCGCGCGGCGGGCGCCTTGATCGTCCGGGTGACCGCGATGGTCGACATGGTCCGCCCTCTCCCCCGGCTGCCGTCCCGGCCACCCACCCCTGACCGGAGCACACCAGCCCTACCGCCGCAGAGTAGCGACCCCACCACGGTGACGGACAGGAATTCCTCCGATCCGGCTAATCGAACCCGCCGTCAACCAGCCCGAATCGGATCAGATCGGTCAGCGGATCGACAACGGCCGCGGCGCCGAAGCCCTCCCACAGCGGCCGTGGCCGGCTCTGACGCGCACGGACCGGCTCGATCAGCCGCACCGGGTCGGTCGCCGCCAGCGCCTCGGCCACGTCCGCGACCTCGCCGCCCTCCACCGCCAGCAGCGTGCCGACCAGCACGTTCAGGAAGCCGTGGTGCACGAAGCCGGTCTCCGGATCCGCGCTGCGCAGCGCGTGGTGCGGCCCGGCGGTCAGCTTGAACGGCAGCTCCCGCTCGCGGCAGGCGCAGATCACCGCGGCCAGCTCGACCGGCGTCGGGAACAGCTCGGCCGCGAGCCCGCCGGTGCGGAACTTCGCGGCCACCGGCGCACCGGCCGCGCGGGCCGAGGCCACCGTGTCCAGCGCGCCGAGCAGGCCCCAGCTGAGCGGGATCTCCGCGTAGCCCCGAGGTGCCGCGCCGGAGGCCAGCACGCGGATCAGGCGGTGCAGGCCCGGCTGCGGGTCCTCGCCCCGCTTCGCCACCGCGACCTCGACCTGGCGGATCGTGAAGTGCCGGGCCAGCCGGTCCCGGGCAGCGAGGAAGCCGTCCAGGCCGGTGTCCGCGATCACCGCGATCTCCAGCGGCTCCGGATCGCTGCGCGGCAGCACGGACACGGCGGACGCCGGGAGCAGCAGCGGGCCGGTCAAAGACGCATACCACCCCGAGACGTGCTCACGGTGAACCGCCGCGGCGTCGATGATCGCGGCTGCGTCGAGCGGCGTGGTGCCGCCGGAGGCCAGGGCCGCGTCATCCACCAGCCCCGCGAGCAGCGGCGGTATCAACCCCGGTGGCACGGCTATTGAACCTAATGGAAGTCTTGAACGGCCGACAAGAGCAGCGGGTCAGAACCGGCGGGACCGGTGAAAGACGATCAGCTCCGCGGCCGCGCCGAACGCGATCGCCAGCACCAGCGGCCACGGCGTGCCGATCATGGCGTACACCAGGAACAGCAACGGCATCGCGGCCGTGGCGACCAGGGCGATCAGCAGCGGCCGCTCCGCGCGTAGCAGCCCCGGAAAGCCCTCCCGCACCATCCGCGGAATCCGCGCCAGGTAGAGCACCACCGCGATCGCGCCGAGCACGGTCAGCGAGACGGCCGCGAACCGGGACAGCGCGCCGTCCACCGAGGCGCTGAACGCGACCAGCAACGCCACGATCAGCGCGCCACCGCCCGCACCCAGCAGCGTCCGGTGCAGCACCTCGCGCGTGGTCCGGCCGAGCGTCTGGGTGGCGGTCTCCCGTGCCCGCGGATCGAACGCGACCGGCTCCTCCTTCGACGCCTCGGCGGCGATCCCGGCCAGCGCCCGTGCGTATCGTCGCTGCTCCAGCCGCAACAGACCGGAGTCGGCGCCGGCCTGCTCCAGGTCCGGATTCAGCCGGATCGCCTCCCGGTAGGCCCGCTCGGCCAGGTCGAACTGGTGCAGCCGGGCCGCGACGACCGCGAGCACCAGGTGACTCTCCGGCTCGGTCGGCGCGAGCGTGACCGCGTGCCACGCCGTGTCCAGCGCCACCTGGCCGTTGCGCGTCTCGCTGAGCAGCGCGGCGCCGGTGCGCTGCGCATACGCCTCCTGCGGGCCGATCCGCAGGATCTCCTCGGCGACCTGCGCGCCCTCCGCGAAGCGCTGCAACTCGACCAGCGCGATGCCGCGCACCACCAGCGGAGCCACCTGCCCGGGCGCGGCCTCGACCGCCTGGTCCGCGCTCACCAGCGCGTCCGCCGGGCGGCCGATGGCCAGGTAGACGCGGGCCAGCATCGCCCGCGTCCAGGGATCGCCCGGCTCCAGCGCGAGCGCGGCCTCCAACTCCACGATCGCGTCCGGGTAGGCCTCCAGATCCGCGAGCAGCGCGGCACGCTGCACGTGCTCGTTCGCGCTGACGGAGTCGGGGCCCTCGTCCGGGGTCCGGTCGGGCGTGCTGTCGGGGGCGGCGTCGCTCGGCACGCCCCGAGCTTATGCGAGCACCTCTACGACGCCCCACCGCCGGATCACCAACGACGACAGAACCCGAACCCAGGCCCTCGATCTTCCCGCTTCCGGCGTGGGCACCTTCCCAGTGCTCCCGCGGGCACCGGTCCCGCCGCTGCCCACGGAACCCACGCGGCCATCACCCCCGCTCCGATCACTGCCGCGGCGCCACTCCCCGCCACTGCCCACGGAACCCCACGCGGCCACCACCCCCACTCCGATCACTGCCGCAGCGCCACTCCCCGCCACTGCCCACGGAACCCCACGCGGCCACCACCCCCACTCCGATCACTGCCGCAGCGCCACTCCCCGCCACCCCACGCTCAAAGCCCGCCCCACGCCGCGTCCCGCACCGCCACGCATCCCCGCACCACCACGCACCTCGCGCCACCACGCGAGCCGCACCACCACGCGAGCCGCACGACCATGCGAGCCGAGCGCTGTGCGCCCGAAATTTAGCCATATGTCGGCCCTGTTGCGGCGCCACGTACGCACGCGACACCATCCGCCCGGCCTGCCCTGGGTGCGTCGGGGCGGCCAGGGATGACTCATCCCTTTGAGAGGGAGATTTCGGGCATGGGGTGCCCGGCGGAGTCCGCGACAGGAAGCGGATCGATGCGTGCCGCAGGGCTTCGGCGCCGCTGACGGCATGGGGTTTCGGCACGCGCGTGGGTTGTGGTGACCAGCGGCGAGACCGGCAGGGAGGAGCGCCAGCGACGACCGGTGCCCGCGGGAGCACTCGGAACGTCACCACGCCGGAAGCGGGAAGAAGGCCTCTGTGATCCTGATCTTCTGTTGGCCGCGCTGGCGGTGGTAGATCAGCACGTCACCACGCCGGGAGCGGGAAGAAGGCCTCTGTGGTCCTGGTCTTCTGTTGGCCGCGCTAGCGGTGGTAGATCATCGCGACGGCGATGCCGGCCAGGCCCTCCGCGCGGCCGGTGAGGCCGAGGCCGTCCGTGGTGGTGCCGGAGACGGTCACGGTGGCGCCGGCGGCGGCGGTGAGCGTGCGCTGGGCCTCGTCGCGGCGCTTGCCGATCTTCGGGTGGACGCCGATCACCTGGATGGAGACGTTGCCGATTTCGAAGCCGGCCGCGCGGACCCGGGACGCGGCCTCGGTGAGCAGCGCCACGCCGGAGGCGCCGGACCACTCCGGGCGGTCGGTGCCGAAGTTGCTGCCCAGGTCGCCGAGGTTGGCCGCGGAGAAGAGCGCGTCGCAGGCCGCGTGCGCGGCGACGTCGCCGTCGGAGTGGCCGGCCAGACCGGTCTCGCCGGGCCAGTGCAGGCCGGCGACCCAGCACTCCCGTCCGGCCTCGAACGCGTGCACGTCGGTCCCCACACCCACCATCGGAATGATCACGCGGTGGATCCTGCCTCATGGGTCAGCAGGTGCTCCGCCAGCACCAGGTCGATCGGACGGGTGATCTTCATGGCCAGGTCGGAGCCGGGCACGCAGACCACGCGCTCGCCGAGCTTCTCCACCATGCCGGCGTCGTCGGTGTGTGCCGCGACCGCGGCCGCGTGTGCGGCGACGAGCAGGTCGCGCCGGAAGCCCTGCGGGGTCTGCACCGCGCGGAGCGTGGACCGGTCGACGGTGCCGAGCACGGTCTCGGACGCGTCGACCTCCTTGATCGTGTCGACCACCGGAAGCACCGGGATCACCGCACCGGCACCGTTCCGCACGGCCGCGGCCACGGATTCGACCAGCGCGGCCGGTGCGAGCGCCCGGGCCGCGTCGTGCACGAGGACGACGTCGACCTCGGCGGGCACGGCGGCGAGCGCGGCGGAGACCGAGGACTGCCGGTCGGCGCCGCCGGGGACGACCGTCACCTCCGCGACCGGCGCGAGCAGCCCGATCACGAACGTGACGTCCGCCGGGGGCGCGGCGACCACGATCCGGCGGACCCCGCGCGCGGTGGCGACCCGGCGCACCGCGTGCACCAGCAGCGGCTCACCGCCGAGCAGACGCAACGCCTTCGGGCCGCCCGGGCCGAGCCGGACACCGGCACCGGCAGCAGGAACAAGGACCGCGACGTCACCGCGCGGGTCAAGGTGCGCGGTCACGTCGCGGTCCTGTCGTTTATCAGGGGTGGTGCTGGGCATTTGTGCAGGCCCGGTGATCAGGCCTCGGTGAGGACCTTGTCGAGAAGCGTCTCCGCCTCGTCCTTGGTGCTCTTCTCCGCGAGCGCCACCTCGCCGACGAGAATGTCCCGGGCCTTCGCCAGCATGCGCTTCTCACCGGCGGAGAGGCCCCGCTCACGCTCACGACGCCACAGGTCACGGACGACCTCGGCGACCTTCAGCGGGTTGCCGGAGGCCAGCTTTTCCAGGTTTGCCTTGTAGCGCCGCGACCAGTTGGTCGGCTCCTCGGTGTGCGGGGCGCGGAGAACATCGAAGACCTTGCCGAGGCCTTCTTCTCCGACCACTTCGCGCACACCGACGATCTCGGCGTTCTCAGCGGGAACCCGCACCGTCAGGTCACCCTGAGCGACCCTCAGGACGAGGTAGAGCTTTTCCTCGCCCTTGACGACCCGAGTCTCGATAGCCTCGATGAGTGCGGCCCCGTGGTGGGGGTAAACAACGGTCTCGCCGACACTGAAAACCATAGGTTCGAAACCCCTTTCGCTGTGTCTAGCGTAACACGGTCGGACACCGATGTCCCACCCCGACCCTGACCATTTGCGCAGCTCAGAGACCCTGTGAAAGGTCTTTCTCGGGCTTGACAGCGCGCCATTCAGATGATTCGCTGACGCAGCGTGACCAATACATCACCGACCTGCGGTGACCGTCGAGATCGACAGTCGCTAAGGTCGGACAGATCAGCACGTCTGGATCGAGCTCTCCCCATCCGGGACGAAACGGAGCGCCGAGGGCGGTCCGGACGGTCCGGCTGAGGCGAGAAATCCTGGCCAGAAAAAACTTGCACGGTCTTGCGGAAGGTCGTGGCTCAACGATGCGGCGGCCCCATTCTATCGCCGATGGCCACCCCGTGCCCCACTGGCGGTGAACGCCCGGGTGCGAGACGCTATGAGGTGGACCCCGAGTCACTTCCGGCGGGCGGTCAGGGGGCGCAGATGGGCACGCTTGGCGGCAACGGCGACGTTCCTCCTCCGGACGACAGTGACCTGCCCGAACTCCCTCCCGAGTGGCGATCGATAGTCATACCGGACGACGCCTCCGCACTCGCCGACGAGGCCGCGGCCGTCCGGCGCGAGCTGCGCGAGCGGCACCGGCCCGAGCCACCCGCCCCAATCGTCACCCGCCGCGCGTTCCTGAGCCGCTTCGTCCGGCCACCGAGCGAGACCGCGCTCCGGATCCCACTGGTGATCATGGGGATCGCCGTCATCACTACGCTGACGAGTCTGTTCCTCGTGAGCTGGCTCGGTCAGCCGCGCACACCGGCCGCGCAGCGCACCGCGGCCGGCCACACCCCCAGCCCGGGGCGCACGCTGCCCGCGCTCGACCTGGTCGCGGCGGACGGCAGCAGTACGCCGCTGCGCGCCCTGCTCCCGGCCGTGTTCGTGATCACCGACGGGTGCGCCTGCGACCGGCTGCTCTCCGAGACGCTGCGCGCCGCGCCGGCCGGCGTGCGCGTGGTCGCGGTGAGCCGGCTCCCCGCCTCCGGGGCGCCCGGCACGCCGCTGCCCGGCCTGCTCAGCCTGCTCGACCAGGCCGGCTCGCTGCGCACGGTCACGGACCTGCCGGAGCCCACCGGTGGCGGCGCCGTGGTGCTGGTCGACGACCGGAACGAGATTCTGCGCACGGTCCCGGCCGCCACCACCGCGGACGAATACCGGGTCACGCTGGAGCAGCTCGCCTGAGGGTCCGTCAGACCAGCTCCATCAGCACGGCGTACAGCGTGAGGCCCGGGCCGAACGCGAGGGCGAGCACCCGGCGCGGCGGCTCGGGCCGGCGGCGCAGCGCGTCCAGGATCAGCAGCACGGTCGGCGACGAGCAGTTGCCGTAGGTGGCGAGCACCTCGCGCGACGCGGCCATCGCCGAGTCCGGCAGCTCCAACTGCCGCTGCACCGTGTCCAGGATGCGCGGCCCGCCCGGGTGCACCGCCCAGCCGTCCACGTCCGCCACGGTCAGCCCGTGCCCGGCGAGCAGGTCGTCGACCATCGGACGGACGTGCCGGGCGAGCACCTGCGGCACCCGGTTGGACAGGCCCATCCGGAAACCGAGGTCGGTGACCTGCCACGACATGTGGTCCGCGGTCGTCGGGTCGGTGACCGCGGCGACCTCGCGCACGGCGTACCCCCGCTGGTTCGGCTCTTCGGGCCGCAGCACGACGGCTACGGCGGCGTCGCCGAAGAGCGCGTGGCAGACCACCTGCTGGGTCTCCAGCCTCGCCGCGGGCGGCTGGATGTGCAGGCTGGTCAGCTCCGCGCAGAGCAGCAGCGCCGGGCGGCCGCGCGCGGTCACGAAGTCGGAGACCGCGCCGATGCCGGGCAGCGCGGCGTAACAGCCCATGTGCCCGATGAACAGCCGCTGGGTGCGCGGCGACATGCCCAGGTCCCGGGCGAGCAGGATGTCCAGGCCCGGCGTGGCGTAGCCGGTGCAGGAGCAGACCGCGAACAGGCCGACGTCCGCCGCGGCCAGGCCGGCCGAGGTGAGCGCCCGCTCCACCGCCTCCTTGCCGAGCGGCAGCGCCTCCTCCTGGTAGCGGCGCATGCGCTGCTCGGTCGACCAGCCGGAGACGTCCTCGGTGAGCGGGTTGACCGCGGCCTGGCGGGTGCGCACGCCGGAGTTCGCGAAGATCCGCTCCGCGATCGCGGCGGTCCGGCCCTGGTAGTGCGCCGCGAAGTAGCCGGACCACAGCTCGTCCTGATCGGCGGACGGCGGAAGCGCCACACCCATCCCACCTATGATCACCACTCTTTTCGCCCCATTCCCTGGTACGCGACGGCGGTCGACCTGATCGGACGCATGCGACGGGCACGCTCCGGCGGTCGCCGGCCCAGCAGCCAGCCGGCGAGCGCGGGCAGGCTCGGTCGGATACCCCGGATGCGCAGCCGTACACCGTGTGTGGCGCAGAGCTCGGTCAGGCGCGCGGGATCCACATAGAACGCGGGGTCGTGGATGCCGCGCGACCGGGGCACCAGGAACTCCGCGACGGTGATCGTGAGCAGCCGGCTCAGCGGCGTGTCGTTCAGCGTGTCCAGCACCAGCAGGCCGCCCGGGCGCAGCACCCGGCACAGCTCCGCGACCGTGGCCGGCAGGTCCGGCACGTGCTCCAGCAGCTCGCCCGCGACCACCACGTCCGCGACCGCGACCGGCAGCGGGAGCCGGGCCGCGTCCGCCCGGACCGGGGTGACGCCCCGCGCCCGCGCCTGCGCGAGCGCGGCCGCGCTGAGATCGACACCGACGTGCCTATAACCGTGCCCGGCCACGTGTGGGGCGAGCAGGCCGGCGCCGCAGCCCACGTCGACCAGCACCGCGCCGTCCCGGGACGCGGGCGGGATCAGCTCGGCACGCGCGGCGGCCAGCCAGTGCAGCAGCTCGAACAGGCCACCCGGACGCCACCACTCCCCGGCGAGCGCGTCGTACTGCCGGGGGTCGTTGCGCACCGCGGTCCGGGGCGGGGCCATCCGTCGAGCCTGGCACGAGTCGGCGAGAAGGGCCAGACTGCGGCTCATGGCCCTCCGAGGATTGTTCCGTGCCTCCCATCCCGAGCCCGGGCTCGCCGTCACCGCGGTCAGCGCGCTGCTGGGGGCCGGTGCCGGGCACTCGCTCGCGAGCGGTGCGCTGGTCACCGCGACCGTGCTGGCCAGTCAGGCCGCGGTCGGATGGAGCAACGACTGGCTCGACGCGGCGCGGGACCGGACCGTCGGGCGGGCCGACAAGCCGGTCGCGACCGGCACGGTGAGCCGTACCGCGGTCGGCGTGGCCGCGCTGGTGTCGGCGCTGGCCGTACCCGTGCTGGGTCTGTTCACCACGCTGCCGGCCGCGGCCTGCATCACGCTGGCGCTGGTCTCCGCGCTGCTCTACAACGCGCCGCTGAAGCGCACGCCGCTGTCGGTGCTGCCCTATGTGGTCTCGTTCGGCGCGCTGCCCGCGTTCGTGGTGCTGGCGCTGCCCGGCGCGCCCACACCCCCGGCGTGGCTGGTCGTGGCCGGCGGGCTGCTCGGCGGCGGCGCGCACTTCGCCAACGTGCTGCCGGACCTCGAGGACGACCTGACCACGGGGGTACGGGGACTGCCGCACCGCCTCGGCGCGACCGCGTCCCGGCTAGCCGCGGCCGTGCTGCTGCTCGCCGCGACCGTGACGCTCGCGTTCGGACCGCCGGGCCCGCCGTCCTGGGTGGGCACGGCCGCGCTGGTCGCGGCGGTCGTGGCGCTGACCGCCGGATGGCTGGCCGGCCGGGCCGCCGCTGCGCGCGGGCACCGGTCGCACGCCACGTTCCGATCCGTCCTCGCGGTCGCGCTGATCGACGTGATTCTGCTGGTCGTGGGCGGTGCGGTGGGCTGAGCGCGGCGCAGTTGGCGGGTCGGCTCACGAAGCGGATCACGGCCAACTAGGCTGAAGCCCGGCCAAGCTCGCGTTCTGGCAGTTCGAGGAGGACCGACGTGACGCGCTCGATGACGGTAGGCCGCCGGGCCCTGCGCCTCGCGGTGGGAGCCGCAGCGGTCGCTCTGGCGGTGACCGGCTGCAGTGCCGGGCAGATCGCCGAGACCGCGATGAAGGCGCCGTCGGTCGCGAGTGTCTCCGCCGACTCCGCCGACGGGAAGCTCGCGGTCCGCGGGCTCGCCGTGGCGTACGAGGGTGTCGAGGGCTACCCGGCCGGTGGCAACGCGCCGGTGCACGTGACGCTGATCAACCAGACCGCCAACCCGATGACCGTCGCGATCGGCATCGGCGCCCCGGCCGAGGGCGCGAACCCGACCGTGACCACGGCACGCGCGGTGCAGATCGTCGGCGGCGGATCGCCGTCGGCCCCGGCTGAGACCTCTCCTTCGGCCGAGACATCGGCCGGCGCGAGCCCGTCCGGATCGCCGTCCGCCGACGCGGGGGAGGAGCCGGAGACGCCCGGTTCGGCCTCGCCCGACGCGTCCGGCTCAGCCTCCGGGGGCGCGGCCTCGGCGTCGCCGTCGCAGACTTCCGCGGCCACCGCTCCGGCGGGCCGGGCCGCGACCGTGGAGATCCCGGCGAACAGCGCGGTGATCTTCACGTCGGAGAGCGCGGAGCGGCTGACGCTGGTCGGCCTCGCCGCGGCGCTGCGCAGCGGCATGTCGGTCACGCTCACGTTCCAGGCCACGGAGGAGGGCGGCGCCGCAAGCGAGCTGCTGACCGTTCCGACGCCGGTGGACATCCCGCTGACGCCGGCACCGCGCGAGACTCCGCACGAGGAGGAGGGCGAGGGCCACTAGCCCGGCGCTCCCAGGCTTCGAGCCCGTCCCCCACGCCGGGGGACGGGCTCTTCTGTCGGGGGAGGTGGCTAACGTTGCTGCCGTGACCCGACCGATTCCGCGCGGCGCCTCCTCGGCCCGCCCCCGCTCCGGCGGCTCCCGCGAGCCGCGGCCGACCTATCAGTGCGATGCCTGCGGGCATCAGCCGCCCAAGTGGGTCGGCCGCTGCCCGGAGTGCGGCGAGTGGGGCTCGGTGATCGAGGCGGCGCCCGGCCCGGTCGTCTCCGGCAAGGTGGTCAGCTCGCGCATGCCCGCGGAGCCGGCCCGCCCGATCTCGCAGATCAGCGCCGCACCGGCCAAGGCGCGCCCGACGCACGTGCCGGAGCTCGACCGGGTGCTCGGCGGCGGCATGGTGCCCGGCGCCGTGGTGCTGCTGGCCGGCGAGCCGGGCGTGGGCAAGTCCACGCTGCTGCTCGACGTGGCGCAGCGCTGGGCCGAGGCCGGCGAGACGCCGTCGCTGGTGGTCAGCGGCGAGGAGTCGGTCAGCCAGGTGCGGCTGCGCGCGGAGCGGATGGGCGCGCTGCACGACGAGCTCTACCTCGCGGCCGAGAGCGACCTCGGCGCGGTCATCGGCCATCTGGACGCGGTCAAGCCGGGCCTGCTGATCGTCGACTCGGTGCAGACCATCTCCACCGGCACGGCCGAGGGCGTGTCCGGCGGCGTCACCCAGGTCCGCGCGGTCACCGCCACGCTGGTCAGCATCGCGAAGGAGCGCGGTATCGCGACCGTGCTGGTCGGTCACGTCACCAAGGACGGCAACGTGGCCGGTCCGCGCGTGCTGGAGCACCTGGTCGACGTGGTGCTGCACTTCGAGGGCGACAAGCACTCGTCGCTGCGTCTGGTCCGCGGCATCAAGAACCGGTTCGGCGCGGCCGACGAGGTGGGCTGCTTCGAGATGCACGAGGGCGGCATCAGCAGCCTCTCCGACCCGTCCGGCCTGTTCCTGACGCGCTACTCCGAGCCGGTGCCGGGCACCTGTGTGACGGTCGCCATGGAGGGCCGGCGTGCGCTGGTCACCGAGGTCCAGGCGCTGATCGGCGGCACGGTCCCGGGCTCGCCGCGGCGCACCGTCTCCGGGCTGGACAGCGCCCGTCTGGCCATGGTGCTGGCCGTGCTGCAACGCCGGGTCGAGCGGCTCACGCTGCATGACAAGGAGGTCTTCGCGGCCACGGTCGGCGGCATCCGGGTGGTCGAGCCCGCGGCCGACCTGGCGGTGGCGCTCGCGGTCGCGTCCGGCGGGCTCAATCTCGCGCTGCACCCGACGCTGGCCGCGATCGGCGAGGTCGGGCTGACCGGAGAGGTGCGCCGGGTGGGCGCGGTGCCCCGGCGGCTCGCCGAGGCGGCCCGGCTCGGTTTCAGGTTCGCGCTGGTGCCGCCCGGCTGCGGGCCGTCCTCGACCGGGGTTGTGCCGGACGGAATGCGGGTAGAGGAGGTCGGCGACCTGCGGAGCGCACTGCAGTGGGCCGCCCGGTTCTCGGCGGAGTGAGGCTACTCAGAGTGACAGATAATCACTGTGTGGGGTTGCGGCCGAACCGCAACGGCGGCTCGTGGATGACGGTCCGTAGACTGTGCGGGTGCCGATCGACCGAGATGCCAGCAAGCCCGCTGGTGCGAGCCTTCCTGGCCGCGCCGGCGTGGTCGGCTCACCCGCTCGCGCCGTGACGAACGGATCCCCCGGGCTGAACGGGTCCGGCGGCGCCGGCGACCCGCTCCGGGCCAACCTCGCGCTGATGGCGCCGGGCACCGCACTCCGCGACGGGCTGGAGCGCATCCTGCGCGGCCGCACCGGCGCGCTGATCGTGCTCGGCTACGACGCGACCGTCGAGTCGCTCTGCACCGGCGGCTTCGCGCTGGACGTGGAGTTCTCCTCGACCCGGCTGCGCGAGCTGTGCAAGATGGACGGCGCGATCGTGCTGTCCAGCGACTGCACCCGCATCGTCCGCGCCGCCGTGCACCTGATGCCGAACCCGGACATCTACACCGAGGAGTCCGGCACCCGGCACCGGACGGCCGAGCGGGTGGCCAAGCAGACCGGCTACCCGGTGATCTCAGTCAGCCAGTCCATGCACATCATCGGGCTGTACGTGAACGGCCAGCGGCACGTGCTGGACGACTCCGCCGCCATCCTCAGCCGGGCCAACCAGGCCCTCGCCACGCTGGAGCGGTACAAGCTGCGACTGGACGAGGTCTCCGGCACGCTCTCCGCACTGGAGATCGAGGACCTGGTCACGGTGCGGGACGCGGTCGCGGTGGTGCAGCGGCTGGAGATGGTCCGCCGCATCGCGGACGAGATCGCGGGTTACGTGGTCGAGCTGGGCACGGACGGCCGGCTGCTCGCGCTGCAGCTGGACGAGCTGATGGCCGGCGTCGACGCGGACCGCACGCTGGTCATCCGCGACTACCTGCCGACCGGCCGGAAGGCGCGCACGCTGGACGAGGCGCTGGTCGAGCTGGACCTGCTGACCGCCACCGATCTGATCGACCTGGTCGCGGTCGCGAAGTCGATCGGTTACCCGCCGGCGTCCGACGCACTGGACGCGCCGGTCAGCCCGCGCGGCTACCGGCTGCTGGCGAAGGTGCCGCGGCTGCCCGGTAGCGTGGTCGATCGCCTGGTCGACCACTTCGGCAGCCTGCAGCGCCTGCTCGGCGCCACGGTCGAGGACCTGCAGGCGGTCGACGGCGTCGGCGACGCCCGCGCCCGCAGCGTCCGCGAGGGCCTCTCCCGCCTAGCCGAGGCCAGCATCCTCGAACGCTACGTCTGAGGCCGCAAGAACCTCCCGTGAGGGCGCGGCGTCGTCGAGACGCCGGTCTTGCGAGGACGCGTTCCTCGTCTTCGCTAAACCGGTGGCTCGGCGACGCCCGCGAGCGCCCGAGCCGGAGGAGCGCAGCGACGACCAGCTAGCTCTGCCAGGGCGCGGCGTCGTCGAGACGCCGATTCTGCGAGGACGCGCTCCTTGTCCTCGCAAAACCGGTGGCTCGGCGACGCCCGCGAGCGCCCGAGCGGAGGAACGCAGCGACGACCATCAGCTCAGCGTGATCGTTATGGGGTTGGTGGTCTGCTGCGAGAGGCGGCCGAAGAGCTGGTAGGTGCCGGCCGTGGGGGCGTCGCCGGCCGCGGAGCCGTTGCTGCACTTGGCGGACGACTTGCCGTTCCAGCCCGCGGTGCCGATCGTGGTCTCCTCGCCCGGCGCGAACGTGCGCATGTCGGACACGCCCGGGTCCGCGCAGGTGTCCGAGGACCAGATCGTCTCCGCGCCCCGCTTCAGGTACATCTCCTGCTCGCGGGAGCCCACGTCGAGCGTGCAGGCCTGACCCGACCCGTTCTTGATCTTCAGCTCGAACTGCAGCCCCGCGCCCCGCGCCACGCTGGCCCGGTCGGTCGCCGCCGATATCGTGATCGCGCCCTGCGCGCAGCCGCCGTTGCCGCCGACCACGATCCCGTCCGCGCCCGCGGTCGGGAAGAGCGAGTCCTCGGGCTGGGGCAGGCCGGCCGAGCCGCCCTCCGGCGCCGGGTTGAACGACTGACTCTGACCAGGCGGGTCGGTGCGCGGCGTCAGCACCGCCGGGCTGGCCGTGGAGGTGGGGGTGGCGTCGGCATTCGGCGACGGAGTACCCGTTCCCTGACCGGTCGGCGTGTCGGTGCCGCCGCCCCTGGTGCACGAGTAGACGATCACCATGATGACGACGAGTAGCGCGCCGATGACAACGGCGCGTCTCCGCCAGTAGACGGCGGGTGGGTGGGGTCCAACCGTCATTCTCATGATGGGGTCACCGTATCGAGCGACGCCCGAACCGACGGCGCGACGCGCCGTGAGTATCCCTCACAGGTAGGTCTTGCGTTGGTAGACGGCGTGCGCGCCGGCCACCCTGTCCAGGAACAGCAGCCCGGCACAGTGATCGATCTCATGCTGCAGCGCCCGCGCCTCGAATCCGTCGGCCGGGAACTTGACGGTCACGCCGCTGCCGGGCAGCTGACCCTCGACCACGAGTCGGCTGGCCCGCTTGACGTCGCCGGTCAGGTCCGGTACGGACATGCATCCCTCACGGCCGGGCCGCCACCGGCTCGCCTCCACCACGGTGGCATTGCAGAGCGCGAACGCGCCGTGCACGGTCACCGCCTTCGGATGGCCGGTGACGTCCACGCAGAAGACCTGCGCGCTCACGCCGACCTGCGGCGCGGCCAGTCCGACGCAGCCGGGTGAGACGCGCATCGTGGCGAGCAGGTCCGCGGCCAGCCGGATCACCTCCGGGTCGCACGGGTCCACCTCGGACCCGGCGCGGCTGAGCAGCGGGTCCGGGGCCGTGACCACGGTCCGGACCGTGCCCGGCTCGCCCAGGCTCTCCGCCGTCCAACCGGCCAGGTCGTCGATCGGCGCGGTCACAGCAGGTCCGATTCCGCGCGGCGCAGCGTCACCTCGACGTCCAGCGTCTTCGCGACCTCGTGCAGCCGGTCCGCGAGCCGGTCGGCCGCGGCCGGCGGCAGGTCGACCTCCGCGATCAGCAGGTAGAGCGGGCCGGTCAGCCGGGTGGTGAGGTCCGTGACGTTGCCGCCCTCCTCCTCGACCACGCGGGTGACGGCCGCGACGATGCCGAGCCGGTCCGCGCCGTGCACGCTCACCAGGTACGGCTCGCCGTGCGGCGCGTTTCCGGCGTCCGGCTCCACGGCTCGCACCGTGGCCAGCAACTGCCCGTCCGCGGTGAGGGGCGCGAGCGCGACCTCGACCGCGGCCGGCTCCGGTCCGTTGCAGACCAGCGTCATCGCGAAGTGGCCGCGCAGCCGGGTCATGGTGGAGTCGGTCAGGTTGGCGCCGAGCCCGGCCAGCACGCCGGCGACGTCGGCGACGATGCCTGGCCGGTCGTGGCCGATGACGGTGATCGCAAGCTCCTGCACCCGTGCAGTGTCCCCGACGCGGGTGCTCCCGCGCGCGTTCCCCCGCCGGTGGGTCCAGCGTGCGGGACAGTGACGCGGCAAGGCACTCGACGTGCGTGGTGCTGAGCGCGTCGGGCAGGATGGTCGCGCGATGACTATTGCTGAGACCGCAATCGACTGGTTCGACCTGAACGCCCGGGATCTGCCGTGGCGGGAACCGGACGCCTCGCCCTGGTCCATCCTGGTCAGCGAGGTGATGTTGCAGCAGACGCCGGTGGTCCGGGTGCTGCCGGCCTGGCGCAACTGGATGGCGAGGTGGCCGGTGCCGGCCGCGCTGGCGGCGGACCCACCGGGCGAGGCGATCCGGATGTGGGACCGGCTGGGCTATCCGCGCCGCGCGCTGCGGCTGCACGCCTGCGCGACCGCGATCGTGGAGCGGCACGGCGGCGAGGTCCCGGACGACCTGGAGTTGCTGCTCGCGCTGCCCGGGATCGGCGTCTACACGTCCCGGGCGGTGGCCACGTTCGCGTACGGGCAGCGGCACCCGGTGGTGGACACGAACGTCCGCCGATTCGTGTCCCGCGCGGTGGCCGGCGAGCCGGACGCCGGCCCGGCGACCACCCCGGCGGACCTGGTGGCCTGCGAGGCGCTGCTGCCGGACGAGCCGGCCCGGGCGGCGCGGGCCAGCGCCGCGTTCATGGAGATCGGCGCGCTGATCTGCACGGCCCGGTCGCCGCGCTGCGCGGCCTGCCCGGTGGTGTCCACCTGCGCCTGGAAGGCGACCGGCAGACCGATGCCGGAGGGTCCGACGCGGCGCCCGCAGAAGTACGCGGGCACGGATCGGCACGTCCGTGGCCTGATCATGGCGGTGTTGCGGCAGTCCGACGTGCCGGTGTCCCGGCACCGGATCGACCTGGTCTGGCCGGACGAGGTGCAGCGAACCCGGGCCCTGGCCGGGCTGGTGACCGACGGCTTGGCGCAGCCCGCACCCGGCCTGCCCGAGCACTACGTGCTGCCATGAGAAAGGGCCCCCTGGTCAGGGGGCCCTTTCACAGACGCCTTACTCCTCGGTGGTCGCGCCCAGATCGGCCGGCACCGTCTCGGGCACCTCGACCGGCCGGTCCGAAGCCTTGAACACGAGCTTGGACTCGTCGATGTTGTCCGGGTCGCCCTCGCAGTCGACGACCACGATGTGGCCGGGGCGCAACTCGTTGAAGAGGATGCGCTCGGACAGGTTGTCCTCGACGTCACGCTGGATGGTCCGGCGCAGCGGCCGGGCGCCCAGCACCGGGTCGAAGCCCTTCTTCGCCAGGTACTTCTTCGCGTTGTCGGTCAGCTCCAGACCCATGTCCTTGTTCTTGAGCTGGCCCTCGATACGCGAGACGAAGATGTCCACGATGTGCAGGATCTCCTCCTGCCGCAGCTGGTGGAAGACGATCGTGTCGTCGATGCGGTTCAGGAACTCCGGGCGGAAGTGCTGCTTCAGCTCGTCGTTGACCTTCTGCTTCATCCGCTCGTAGTTCGACTCCTGGTCCTCCGACGCCTGGAAGCCCAGCGACACCGCCTTCGCCACGTCACGGGTACCCAGGTTGGTGGTCAGGATGATCACCGTGTTCTTGAAGTCCACGATCCGGCCCTGACCATCGGTCAGCCGGCCGTCCTCCAGAATCTGCAACAGCGTGTTGAACACATCCGGGTGCGCCTTCTCGATCTCGTCGAAAAGCACCACGGAGAACGGCTTACGCCGCACCTTCTCGGTCAGCTGACCGCCCTCGTCATAACCCACGTAACCGGGAGGCGCACCCACCAGACGCGACACCGTGTAACGGTCGTGAAACTCGGACATGTCCAGCTGAATCAGCGCATCCTCGGAACCGAACAGGAACTCCGCCAACGCCTTGGAGAGCTCGGTCTTACCCACGCCGGACGGGCCCGCGAAGATGAACGAACCGGACGGGCGCTTCGGGTCCTTCAGACCCGCACGCGTACGCCGGATCGCCTTCGACACCGCCTTGACCGCGTCCGACTGCCCGACGACCCGCTTGTGCAGCTCGTCCTCCATACGCAGCAACCGGGAGGTCTCCTCCTCGGTGAGCTTGTAGACCGGGATGCCGGTCCAGTTACCCAGCACCTCCGCGATCTGCTCGTCGTCCACCTCGCTGACGACGTCCAGGTCGCCGGCCTTCCACTGCTTCTCCCGTTGCGCCTTCTGGGAGAGCAGCTGCTTCTCCTGGTCGCGCAGCTGCGCGGCGCGCTCGAAGTCCTGCGCGTCGATCGCGGACTCCTTGCCGCGGCGGACCTCGGCGATCCGCTCGTCGAACTCGCGAAGGTCCGGCGGCGCGGTCATCCGGCGGATGCGCATGCGCGCACCGGCCTCGTCGATGAGGTCGATCGCCTTGTCCGGCAGGTAGCGGTCGGAAATGTACCGGTCGGCCAGCGTGGCGGCCGCGACCAGCGCGGCGTCCGTGATCGAGACCCGGTGATGGGCCTCGTAGCGGTCACGCAGACCCTTGAGGATCTCGATGGTGTGCGCCAACGACGGCTCGCCGACCTGGATCGGCTGGAAGCGGCGCTCCAGCGCCGCGTCCTTCTCCAGGTGCTTGCGGTACTCGTCCAGCGTGGTGGCACCGATGGTCTGCAGCTCACCACGGGCCAGCATCGGCTTGAGGATGCTGGCGGCGTCGATCGCGCCCTCGGCCGCGCCGGCGCCGACGAGCGTGTGGATCTCGTCGATGAACAGGATGATGTCGCCCCGGGTGCGGATCTCCTTGAGCACCTTCTTCAGGCGCTCCTCGAAGTCACCGCGGTAACGCGAGCCCGCGACCAGCGCACCGAGGTCGAGCGTGTAGAGCTGCTTGTCCTTCAGCGTCTCGGGCACCTCGCCCTTGATGATCTTCTGGGCCAGGCCCTCGACCACCGCGGTCTTACCGACACCCGGCTCACCGATGAGCACCGGATTGTTCTTGGTGCGGCGGGACAGCACCTGCATGACCCGCTCGATCTCCTTCTCGCGCCCGATGACCGGGTCGAGCTTGCCCTCGCGGGCGGCCTGGGTGAGGTTGCGGCCGAACTGGTCCAGCACCAGGCTGGTCGACGGCGCGGCCTCGCCACCGGCCGCTGCGGCGGCGCCGGTGGTGCCCTTGTCCTGATATCCGGAGAGCAGCTGGATGACCTGCTGGCGGACCCGGTTGAGGTCGGCGCCCAGCTTGACCAGCACCTGCGCGGCCACGCCCTCACCCTCGCGGATCAGGCCGAGCAGGATGTGCTCCGTGCCGATGTAGTTGTGGCCGAGTTGCAATGCCTCACGCAGCGACAGCTCCAGGACCTTCTTGGCCCGGGGCGTGAAGGGGATGTGTCCGCTGGGGGCTTGCTGACCCTGACCGATGATCTCTTCAACCTGCTGGCGCACGCCCTCGAGCGAGATGCCCAGGCTCTCCAGGGCCTTGGCGGCGACGCCCTCACCCTCGTGGATGAGGCCCAACAGGATGTGCTCGGTGCCGATGTAGTTGTGGTTGAGCATCCGGGCTTCTTCCTGAGCCAGGACGACAACCCGACGCGCTCGGTCGGTGAACCGCTCGAACATATCCCTCGTGCTCCTCACGTGCCGTGCGCACTCGATCTTGTGAGTCGAGCAAACGTGGCTGCGCCTCTGCCCGCGAAACCACGTCCCTGCCTGTGAACCACGCCTGAACATCCACGGAGGATGTCCATGCCATCACTCTATCGCCGCCGACCGACTTCGCCGCTCCTCGAAGTTGTCCGAGTACCGGTAGTCAGCGACGCATTCACCAACCTGCCACGGGCAACGCCTGTTCCCTGGCCGGGGCCGCTACGCGGACAGCGAAATCAGCGGAGCAGGCATGCGTTGTCCACAGGCAGGCCACGTTATCCACAGGGCCTGCGGTTATCAACAGGTGCCTGTGGATAACCCTCTGAGCTGCGCAAACAAGCGCTGCACAAACAAGCACGGAGGCCCGCGACGCGCTGTGCGTCGCGGGCCTCCGGCCACAAAACGATGGGATTACGGGGTGATCAGCGCCCGGGGCCCTTCGCGTGAAACTCGTCAACGATCTCCTGCGGGATGCGCCCGCGGTCGGAGATCTCCTTGCCCTCTTTCTTCGCCCAGTTACGGATCGCCTTGTTCTGCTCGCGATCCGCCGCCGCGCCGCCACGGCCTCGCGCCGCGCGACCGCCGACAACGACACCGCCCCGGCCGACCTTAGTTCCGGCGCCGAGGTACGGCTCGAAAAGGGACCGCAATTTCTCGGCGTTCTTCTTCGAGAGGTCGATCTCGTACTGCACACCGTCGAGGGCGAACTTGACCGTCTCGTCCGCGTCGCCGCCGTCGATGTCGTCGACCAGCTTGTGAATGATCTGCTTGGCCACGGGCCGTTATCCTTCCGAGCAAGTTTCTCCCGCAATACCTGAACAATAACTCAAAAGATGCGTCGCCCGTCAATAGGATGGGCAAGGGTCTTGTGGCGCGCCGGGCGGACGGCTTTCCACAATGCCGTTGTCGGAGAGATTCCCTGCTCAGGGCGGTGCCGGGGAACCGAAGCGACATTCTCCACCGGGCACTCGGAAGGCATTCAACCTCGATACGACGCCGGATCGTGACCGGAAATCCGCGAACCGCTCAAGTGCTACCTGGCGAACTGCGAGGTGGATGTTGTGTCCGTAGTCACGCCGTGTCACATCAGGCCGCCACTAACGGAGCATTTCGGACTCCGGGCCCGGGATGCCGCAGCGGTACCACTGCGCGACTCCGGTACTACCCGTGCTAGGCGCCACAACCGGCACCGGAGCGCCGGCGACCGGAGGATAGGGACACGCCGTCCCGAACCATACTCGCCGGTCCGGGCAAGGATAAAGGCGGCCACCGATTCGCGGCGGTTGCGTGTCCGATGGATTGCTGTCCGTCACGGAATGGAACCGGCTGAATATCAACTCGCCTCGCCGGTCGCGCGCTCACGCGTACCCCGAATTCGAATTAGACGTTGCGCTCGTACACCATGCGAAGGCCGATCAACGTGATCATGGGCTCATGGTGCGTGATCGTCCGGCACTCGCCGACCACCACCGGCGCCAGCCCGCCGGTCGCGATCACGGCCTTGACCTCACCGATCTCCTCGATCATCCGCTCCACGATGCGGTCCACCTGGCCGGCGAAGCCGAAGTAGAGACCGGCCTGCAGGCACTCCACGGTGTTCTTCCCGATCACCGAACGCGGCTTGGTGGCCTCCACCTTGCGCAACTGCGCGGCACGGGCCGCGAGCGCGTCGAACGAGATCTCGATGCCGGGCGCGAACGCGCCGCCGAGGAACTCGCCGCGCGCGCTGATCACGTCGAAGTTCGTGGTGGTGCCGAAGTCGACCACGATCGACGGGCCACCGTAGAGGCTGTGCGCGGCCAGCGTGTTGACCACGCGGTCCGAGCCGACCTCCTTGGGGTTGTCGATCGCCAGCTGCACGCCGGTCCGCACACCCGGCTCCACGATCACGTTCGGGACCGACGCGTAGTACTTGGCCAGCATGGTGCGGAGATTCCGGAGCGCGGCCGGCACGGTCGAGCAGGCCGCCACCCCGGTGATCTCCACGGCGTCGCCGGCCAGCAGCCCGCGGAACATCAGCCCGAGCTCGTCCGCGGTGGACCGGGCGTCGGTCTTCACCCGCCAGGAGTGCCGGAGCTGGTCACCGTCGAACGTGGCCAGGACGGTGTTCGTGTTCCCGATGTCGATGCAGAGCAGCACGAGAGGAGCCTAGCGAGCAGAGGATCTACCGTTGCCGCAGGTCCATCGCGATGTCCAGGATCGGCGACGAGTGGGTCAGGCCGCCGACCGAGAGGTAGTCCACGCCGGTCGCGCCGTACTCGGCCGCGACCGCCAGCGTCAGCCCGCCGGTCGCCTCCAGCTCGGCCCGGTCGCCCACCGCGGCCACCACCTCGCGCAGCAGGCCCGGGCCCATGTTGTCGCAGAGCAGGAAGTCCGCGCCGGCCTCGACCGACTCGACCGCCTCCGCGACCGTGGTCACCTCCACCTGCACCGGCACGTCCGGGAAAGTCTCCCGCACCCGGCGGTAGGCCGCGGTCAGGCCGCCGGCCGCGAGCTTGTGGTTGTCTTTGATCATCGCGACGTCGTAGAGGCCCATCCGCTTGTTCGTGCCGCCGCCGGCCCGTACCGCGTACTTCTCCAGCACGCGCAGGCCCGGCGTGGTCTTGCGGGTGTCCAGCACGGTCGCCTTCGTCCCGGCCAGCTCGTCCGCCCAGGCGCGCGTGTGCGTGGCCACGCCGGAGGCCCGGCACAGCAGGTTCAGCGCGGTGCGTTCAGCGGTCAGCAGCGCCCGGGTCGGTCCGGTGACGGTGGCCAGCACGTCGCCCCGCCTCACCCGCGCGCCGTCGACTTCGTTCAAGACCACCTCGACGGTACGGCCGGAGGAGAGCTCGAAGACGGCGGCGGCGACGGCGAGCCCGGCCACCACGCCGTCCGCGCGCGCCACCAGATCGGCCGTGTCGGTCTGCTCGGCCGGGATGGTGGACTCGCTGGTGACGTCGCGGTGCTGCGGGCCGAGATCCTCCTCCAGCGCGGTCCGCACGATCCGCTCGATCTCCGCGCCCGGCAGCCCGGCCTCGTCCAGCGCCCTGGTCGTTGCCTCGGAGAAGCTCATGCCGGACTTCCCTTCGGGCCGCAGTCCCCGCGTGGTCGGCGCTGAGCTGATGATTCGCTCGCAGGCTCGCTCATGATGCGATCGGCTCCCAGGTGTGGGTCGGTGTTCCGTCCTCGGCCAGCGCGGTGACCAGGTGGCCGCGCCACTCGTCCTCCGCCACGCCGAAATCCTCCCGCCAGTGGCAGCCGCGGGTCTCCCGCCGGGCGTACGCCGCGCCGGTCAGCGCGGTCGCCACGGTCAGCAGGTTGGTCGCCTCCCAGCTGGCGGTGCGCGGCGTGCCGCGGCGCCCGGCCGTGGCGGTGAGCGCGGCGGCCGTCCCGCGCAGTGAACCGGCCGAGCGCAGGACGCCCGCGCCCCGGCTCATCGCGCGCCGCAGGTCCGCACGCGCGGCCTCGTCGACCACCCACTGCGCGCTGGCGTCGTGCAGCACCGGCTCGGCCTGCGGCGGCAGGTCGCGGCGGATGTCGTCGGCGATCCGGCGGGAGAAGACCAGGCCCTCCAGCAGCGAGTTGCTGGCCAGCCGGTTCGCGCCGTGCACGCCGGTGCAGGCCACCTCGCCGCACGCGTACAGCCCGGGAATGCTGGTACGGCCGTGCAGGTCGGTGCGGACGCCACCGGAGGCGTAGTGCGCGGCCGGCGCGACCGGGATCAGGTCGGTCACCGGGTCCACCCCGGCCGCCCGGCACGACGCCAGGATGGTCGGGAAGCGGTGCTCCAGGAAGTCCTTGCCGAGGTGGCGGGCGTCCAGGTAGACGTGGTCGGAGCCCTCGGACAGCAGCACCCGGTGGATGCCCTTGGCCACCACGTCACGCGGCGCCAGCTCGGCGAGCTCGTGCTGGCCGACCATGAACCGCTTGCCGTCGCCGTCGACCAGGTGCGCGCCCTCGCCGCGCAGCGCCTCGGAGATCAGCGGTCGCTGCACCGAGGAGACCGCGCCGGACACGAACGACGTGGGGTGGAACTGGACGAACTCGACGTCCGTGACCGCGGCGCCGGCCCGCAACGCGAGCGCCACGCCGTCGCCGGTGGAGACGGACGGGTTCGTGGTGGACGCGTAGATCTGGCCCATGCCGCCGGTGGCCAGCACCACGGCCCGGCCCAGGATCGCGCCGACGCCGTCCTCCGCGCCCTCGCCGAGCACGTGCAGCGTGATGCCGCAGGCCCGGCCGGTCGCGTCGGTGAGCAGGTCCAGGACCAGCGCGTGCTCGACCATCCGGATCCACGGGTCGCGGCCGACCGCGGCGTGCAGCGCGCGCTGCACCTCCGCACCGGTGGCGTCGCCGCCCGCGTGCACGATCCGGTTCGCGCGATGGCCGCCCTCGCGGGTCAGCATCAGCGAGCCGTCCGGGTTGCGATCGAACTCGGCGCCGGTGCGGATCAGCTCGCGGACCCGGGCCGGGCCCTCGTCGACCAGCACGCGAACCGCCTCCGGGTCGCACAGGCCGACGCCGGCGACCTCGGTGTCGTAGGCGTGCGCGTCCGGTGTGTCCAGCGGGTCCAGCACCGCGGCGATGCCGCCCTGCGCCCACCGGGTCGAGCCGTCGTCAATGTTGACCTTGGTGACGACGGTGACGTGCAGCCCGCCTTCGCGAAGATGCAACGCGGCGGTAAGCCCGGCGATACCAGAGCCCACGACGATCACGTCGGTGGTCTCGGTCCAGCCCGGCGCCGGGGCGGCGAGACGCGTCGGCAGGGCCGGAAGATCGAGTGGACGCATCCCTCCAGTCAACTCGACCCGCCCACCCTTTGGGGAGCACCGCCCACGAAAAGTGGGCCTAATCGCTGCCCGGCCGCGGAACGTCACAGCGGGCTTCAGCGCGTTTGCTCCTGCCACCACGGATCCCACAGGAAGGCCGCCCGCCGCCGACCGTTGCCCGCGGGAGCACGCGAACCCCGCCCCACCGAAAGCGTCAAAATCAAAATCTTGATCCCCCCACCCCCACCTGCCCCCAAGCTCCCCTAGTCAGCCACAAGCGAAAACATCAAAACCCGATCTCCCCACCCCGCCGACCCCCAAGCCCCCACCGAGCCAGCCAAAAGCGGAACATCAAAATCCGATCTCCCCACCCCGCCGACCCCCAAGCCCCCACCGAGCCAGCCAAAAGCGGAACATCAAAATCCGATCCCCCACCCGCCGACCCCCAAGCCCCCACCGAGCCAGCCAAAAGCGGAACATCAAAATCCGATCCCCCACCCGCCGACCCCCAAGCCCCCACCGAGCCGGCCAGAAGCGGAAACATCAAGATCTTGATCTCCCCAGCCCCGGCCTGGCCCAAAGCTCGCCGCTGTGGGATGACCGAGCCGGAAATCAGCGGCTAGTCAGTGATGGGCAATGCGTTGGGGCCGGCGGCACGCAGGGATTTGTTGATTTTGATGTCCTGGAGCCAGACGTAGCAGCGGGCACCGCGGTCGCCGGTCTTCCAGTCGGCCTCGTTCGCCAGCACCGGTGCGACACCGCTGCGCGCCGCGAGGTCGTCGTCCTTCGGCACCTTCACGTACTCCGCGATCTTCTGGCGGCAGTTGTTATAGAACGCCTGCCACGCCGCCACGTCGGTGACCTGCGGGTACTTCTGGTTGGCCGGGGCCTGCCAGACGCCGACGAACTCGCCGTTGTGCTCCTTGGCGCAGTCGGTCGCGGCCATCTTCGTGATCTCCAGCGTGCTCTGCACGTCCAGCGAGTAGCAGCCGAGCCGCAGCGGCGCGTCGACAGCCTTGATGCCGTCCTTGACCGTGCCCTTGCGGAGCACGGTGGTGCCGTTGTCCTCGACGTTCGTCTTCTCGGTCACGTCGCACCGGTACCACCGGGCACCGCCGGTCCACGCCCTGTCGGACGGGAGCGCGAGGCCGAGCGAGAGGCGGCCGAGCCGCCAGTCCGCGCCCAGGTATGTCGCGGACTGCTTGTCGCACTCGGCGAACGCGGTGCGGGCCGCGTCGGAGTCCCGGGCCGGCGGCTTGTCCGCATCGGCCGGAGCGCCGGTGAACGTGCCGACGAACGCGGTCTCGACGCGGTGATCCGTGGCGCAGTCCACCGGTGTGGAGAGCTCGCGCAGCGCGATCGGCGCGAAGTCCGTCGCGTAACAGACGCCCGCGGCCGGCACGAACGACTTCGGTTCCGGAAACCCGGCCCAGTCGTCGGTCAGCTCACCGTCGACGCCCTCCGGCATGCCACAACCGGCCAGCCCCGCCACCATCAGGGCGCCGAGCGCCAGCGCCGCCACCGAGCGTCGCATCCGAGAGACCTCCCCATATGTCGCGCCGCACCTCGTCGCCGCACCTCGGAGACCTAACGTAACCTCCGCGGCGCGGCCCGGCATGCCGCGTGCCCCGATCGGGCGCGTGGCTTTGGCATGTCTTAGCAGCTCAGGACAGTTCTATCGGAATGTTGTCGATGAGCCGCGTGGTGCCGACGCGGGCGGCGACGAGCATGCGGGCCGGGCCGTGTTCCGGCGCGGGCCCGAGATCGGGTGCGAGCAGCACCAGATAGTCCAGTCGCACGCCCGGCTCGTCCTGGATCCGGGCGTGCGCGGCCGCGAGCGCGCCGGCCGCGGACCCGCCCGCCGCCGCGGTCCCGGCACCGGTGCGCAGCCCGGCGGAGAGCGCCAGCGCGGACGCCCGTTCCCCGGCGGAGAGGTATCGGTTGCGGCTGGACAGTGCCAGGCCGTCCGGCTCGCGCACGGTCGGCACCCCGACCACCTCGACCGGCACGTTCAGGTCGCGCGCCATCTGAGTCACGAGCGTGAGCTGCTGATAGTCCTTCTCGCCGAAGAACGCGAGGTCCGGGCGGGTGAGTTGGAGCAGCTTCAGCACCACGGTGAGCACGCCGTGGAAGAAGCCGGGGCGGCTCGCGCCCTCCAGCTCCTCGCCGAGCGGACCCGGGTTGAGCCGGACCTGCGGCGGCCCGTCCGGGTACATCTCCCGCGCGGACGGTGCGAAGACCAGATCGACGCCGGCGCGGGCACAGATCTCCAGGTCGGACTCGAGCGTGCGCGGATAGCGGTCGAGGTCCTCGTTCGGCCCGAACTGCAGCGGGTTCACGAAGATCGTGACGATCAGGTGGTCGGCCCGTTCCCGGGCCGCGCGCATCAGCGACTCGTGGCCGTCGTGCAGCGCGCCCATGGTCATCACCACGGCGACGCGGCCGGTCATCTTCGCGCGGGCGCCGTTCAGGTCGGCGACCGTGTTGACCAGCCGTGGCTCAGAGGTCGTCATGCGGGGTGCCCTCCCGGGCGTCGGCGAGGACGTCGAGCAGCGGCTCGGCGTCGACGGGGCGGAGCCGGCCGGCGGAGATCGCCCGGTCGGCGGTGCGCCGGGCCAGCGCCCGGTAGGTGGCCACGGAGTCCGGCGCGACCTCGGTCAGCTCGGCCAGGTGCCGGGCCACCGTGCCGGCGTCGCCGCGGGAGACCGGGCCGGTCAGTGCCGCGTCGCCGAACGCCAGCGTGTTCTCCAGGGACGCGCGCAGCAGCGGCGCCAGCATCTGCTCCGGGTGCCGCACGCCCGCGTCGCGCAGCCGGTCCAGCGCGTCGTTGACCAGCGTGACCAGGTGGTTGGCGCCGTGTGCGAGCGCGGCGTGGTAGAGCCCGCGGTCGGAGTCCCGGATCCACTCGATGGCGCCGCCGAGCTGGCCGACCAGGCGGGCCGCGAACGGGTGGACGTCCGCGCGGGCGGTCACGCCGTAGGAGATGCCGCGCAGCCGGGCGACGTCCTCGGGCCGGCCGGTGAACGTCATGGCCGGATGCAGCGCCAGCGGCCGGGCGCCGCGCGCGACGGCCGGGTCCAGCGGCGCGAGCCCGTGCGCGCCGGACGTGTGCGCGACCACCTGGCCGGGCCGCAGCGCGCCGTCGTCCGCGAGCCCGCGCACCACGGCCGCGAGCGCGTCGTCCGGCACCGAGACCAGCAGCAGATCGGTGGCCGCGCGAGCGACCTGAGTGGGCGGCAGGTGCGCGGTGTCCGGCAGCATTTGGCCGATCCGCTCGGCGGTGGCGTCGGAGGTGCCGGAGGCGGCGACCACCCGGTGCCCGGCCGCGGTCAGCGCGGCGCCGAGCGTGGCTCCCACCCGGCCGGCGCCGACGACGCCGACGGTCAGCGTGGCGCGTGGCGTCCGCGTGCGCACGGGTTCGATGGAGCGGCGCATGTCAGCGATCCAGTCCTCGAGGGGTAGGTACCGGTCGGGGCCAGTATGCGCCAGTGTTTCAGAGCCGATACAAGCACGTGTGAAAACCTTCACCACGGCCGTCCGGGTACGTCCCGGACGGCCGGGCGGCGATCGTCAGCGCAGGAACCCCGCATCGACGAACTTGAAGTTGGTGCTCGGCCGGTCGCCGTCCGCCGGCGTGTCCTGACCGTCGTGCACGACCAGCAGGCCACCGGGGAACCCGGGCAGCGCCACCGGCGTCACGGCCGCGCCGTCGCACTCCTGGGAGCCGTCCGCGCGCGGACCGTCCACCACGGCGAAGTGGCCGGTCGGGCGGTTGGAGCGCCGGTCGTAGGTGTAGAACGTGTCGTCGCCCTGGCTGGAGACCACGAGCGTGTGCCGGGCGACCGTCAGGCCCTCCACGTCAGCCACGATCCGGCCGCCGAAGCCCGGGTCCGCGTCGTAGTCCACGGCGCACTCCTCGGTCGCCTCGTCGTAGGCGGCCGGGATGCCGAACTCGCGCACCTTCTCCACCGTGGCGGGCCGGCCGGCGAAACGGCCGTCGCGGATCGGCACCCGCCAGAGCGCCACGTCCTCCTGCGCGAGGTAGGCGGTGCGGGTCTGCTCGTCCACCACCACGCCCTCGACCTGCGGGCCGTCGCCCGGGTCGGTGCAGGGCGCCCAATCCGTGCCGTCCGGCAGCGTGAACTCCGCGGGCAGCGTGAGCCGATCGACCGGGCGGTAGCTGACCCGGTCCCCCTCGATCACGATTCTGAAGGTGCCGACCTCGGGCGTGCTGCGGCGGCTGACCAGCAGATGTCCGCCCGCGAAAGCGTCCAGGCCGTACGCGGTGCGCTGCTCGTTCACCTCCGCCTGCGTGGTGTTGAACGCGAACGGCACGTCGGCCGCGGTCACGTCCGTGAGCAGGCCGGTGCGCGCGTCGATGGCGTAGAAGCGCAGCTGGTCGCGGCCCCGGTCGGAGACGGCCGCGAGGTCCACGGTCCGGCCGCCGAGCCGCACGCCCTCGACGATGTCCACGTTGTTGAACCGGCCGGCCTCGTCGTCCGGGCCGGGCGCGGCCGGCGTGGCGATCGCCTGCAGCTCGCGTCCGCGCAGGTCGTAGACGCGCAGGCCGCCGTTCTTCGCGGTGGCGATCACGCGGGACTTCCCGCGGTCGGCCGGGTTGACCCAGATCGCCGGGTCGTCCGCGTCCGCGTCGCCGCCGGCCTCGTCGTCGTGCAGCGCCGGCGTCTCCACGGTCGGCGTGAGCTTCTCGATGGGTCGCGGCGCGTGGGCCGCCGCCGGATTCGCGGCCGTCGTCAGGAGCATCAGGGGTACGGCGAGAGCCGCGCCGGACAGCTTCAGGGGAGATCGCATGTGACGCGACCGTAGGGTGTGCACGATGACGTCCCCTGAACTCGGCGTGAACAGCCTTCGATGGCGTGACGCGATGGAGTCTGCGCTCTACGGGCCGGACGGCTTCTTCACCCGGCCGGGCGCGACCGGGCCCGGCGGACACTTCCGGACCAGCGCGCACGCCACCGCGACGTTCGCCCGTGCGCTGCGCCCGCTGCTGCGGCGGGTGGACGAGGCGCTCGGCAACCCGGACCCGTTCCAGCTCGTGGACGTCGGCGCCGGACGCGGCGAGCTGCTTCTCCGGATCGCCCGCCGCTACCGGGCCGACTTCCAGGGACGGCTCCGTCCGCTCGCGGTGGAACTGGCCGCACGACCGGACGACCTGCCGCCCGGCATCGGCTGGACCGATCGGATCCCGGACCGGATCACCGGCCTGCTCCTGGCAACGGAGTGGCTGGACAACGTGCCGGTGGACGTGGTGGAGGCCGGCTCGTCCGGTCCTCGCTACGTGCTGACCGACGGCTCGCTCGGGGAGCCGGTGTCCACCGCGGACGCGGAGTGGCTGGCCCGGTGGTATCCGCCGCTTCCGCCCGGCGCGCGGGCGGAGGTGGGCCTCCCGCGGGATCTGGCCTGGTCCGCCGCTCTGCGACGGGTCGAGCGTGGGGTAGCGGTGGCGGTCGACTACGGACATCTGCGGGACGGACGGCCGCTCGACGGCACGCTCACCGGGTATCGGGAGGGACGGCAGGTGCCGCCGCGCGCGGACGGCAGCACCGATGTGACCGCGCACGTGGCGATGGACTCCGTGGCCGAGGCCGGGGCCGAATCCCTCGCACGAACGCGGCCGGGCGGGGATCCGTACCGGCTGATGATTCAACGGGAAGCGCTGCAAGCGCTCGGGGCCGACGGGAGGCGACCACCGCTGAGCCTGGCCGCCTCTGATCCGGCAGGGTATGTGCGCGCCCTGGCGCGCGCCTCGGAGGTGGCGGAACTGCTGGACCCGGCCGGGCTGGGCGGCCATTGGTGGCTCATTCAGGCGGTCGGCGTGGCGCACCCATTCAGCGTCGGAGATGGCATTGTGGAGTCATGAGCCTCCGGGAAGTGACGGTCGGGACGCAGGCCGGGCTGGACACCGCGGACATGGTGCTCAACATCGGGCCGCAGCATCCGTCCACGCACGGCGTGCTCCGGCTGCGGCTCCGGCTGGACGGCGAGCGGGTCGTCGAGTGCGAGCCGATCGTCGGCTACATGCACCGCGGCGCGGAGAAGCTGTTCGAGGTCCGCGACTACCGGCAGATCATCGTGCTGGCGAACCGGCACGACTGGCTCTCCGCGTTCTCCAACGAGCTGGGCGTGGTGCTCGCGGTCGAGCGGCTGATGGACCTTTCGGTGCCGGAGCGCGCGGTCTGGCTGCGCACCGCGCTGGCCGAGCTGAACCGGGTGCTCAACCACCTGATGTTCCTCGGGTCGTACCCGCTGGAGATCGGCGCGATCACGCCGATGTTCTACGCGTTCCGTGAGCGGGAGACGCTGCAGGCCGTGATGGAGGAGGTCTCCGGCGGCCGCATGCACTTCATGTTCAACCGGGTCGGCGGGCTGAAGGAGGAGGTCCCGTACGGCTGGACCGGCCGTGCCCGGGACGCGATCGACGCGGTCCGGCGCCGCATGCCGGACCTGGACCATCTCATCCGGCGCAACGAGATCTTCCTGGCCCGGACCGTCGGCGTGGGCGTGCTCTCCGCCGAGGACGCGGCCGCCTTCGGCGCGTCCGGGCCGGTCGCGCGCGCCTCCGGCCTGGACCTCGACCTGCGGCGGGACGAGCCGTACCTGGCCTACGGCGAGCTTGACGTGCCGGTGGTGACGCGGACGACCGGCGACTGCCACGCGCGGTTCGAGGTGCTGCTGGACCAGGTGTACGCGTCGCTCGACCTGGCCCAGGCCTGCCTGGACCGGGTCGACCGGATCACCGGGCCGGTCAACGTGCGGCTACCGAAGGTGGTGAAGGCGCCGGAGGGGCACACCTACGCGTGGACCGAGAACCCGCTCGGCATCAACGGGTACTACCTGGTGTCGCGCGGCGAGAAGACGCCGTGGCGGCTCAAGCTGCGTACCGCGTCGTACGCGAACGTGCAGGCGCTCTCGACGCTGCTCCCCGGCTGCCTGGTGCCGGACCTGATCGCCATCCTCGGCTCGATGTTCTTCGTGGTCGGCGACATCGACAAGTAGAGGCCCGGCTGCCTATCTCCGGTAGTCCTCGCGGTCCCACTCGATGGCGGAGATCGCGCGCTGGTCGCCGGTGAACTGGCTGGCCTCGCCGTAGAGGCTGGCGGAGTCGAAGCGCTGCTGCTGCTGCTGTGGCCGGCCGCGGTCGTCCCGGCGATAGTCCGGCCCGCCGCCGTGATCGTCCCGGTCACCGCCGCCGCGCTCGGCGCGCCAACTGTCGTCGTACCGGCCGCGCAGCTGCTCGTCCCCGCCGGGCAGGCCGTCGTCCGGGCCGACCCGCCACGGCTCCTCGCGCCGGCCGCCGCGCTGCTGGGTGCGCCACGGCTGCGGGTCCTCGCCGCCACCGACGCGGCGCATCTGGCCGGTCGACGGGCCGGGATCGATCGCCCGGCGCATCTGGCCGGTCTGCGGCCCCTGATCGATCACCCGGCGCATCTGGCCGGTCTGCGGGCCGCGGCGATCCCGCTCGTACGGGTTCGGCGCGCGGTCCTCGCGGCGGACCGACTCCCAGCGGTCCTCCACGCGCAACTCGCTGCCGGACTCGTCGGTGTGCACGCTGGCCCGGCGCTCGCCGACGCGCAGCTCCTGGCCACGGTCGTCCTGGCGGACCGCGGCGTAGCGGTCGCCGGCCTGGCGGATCTGGGACCAGCTGGGCTCGCTGGACGTCGACTCCAGCGCGGGCCGGTCGTACGGGTTGACCTGCTCGCCGCGCTCGCCCCAGCTCGGCTGACCGGGACGGGCGGCACGACGGCCGACCACGTCGTCGGTGTTCTCCTCGCGCTCGCTGCCGTAGCTCGCGCGCTCGTCACCGCGGCCGGTGCGGTCGTCACCGCGGCCGGTGCGGTCGTCACCGCGGCCGGTGCGGTCGTCACCGCGGCCGGTGCGGTCGTCACCGTAGCCGCCGCGGTCGTCGCCGGCGTAGCCGTTGTCGTCGTCGCTGCCGTAGCCGCCGCCGCGGAAGTCCCGGTAGGCGGGGTCGAAGTCGCGGGCGCCCGGGTCGAAGTTGCGGGCCCGGCGGCCACGGTCGGGGTTGTCCCGGCCGTAGTCGTCGCCGTAGCCGCCGCGCGGGCCGTTGAACTCGCCGGTGCCGTAGAGCGAGCCGCTGTCACCGCGCGGGTCCACGATCGTCGAGCGCGTGGTGACGTGCACGGTCTCGGTGTGCCGGACGATGCCGCCGGACAGCTGCGCCCTGCCCGCCTGTGCCCTGCCCCCGGAGCGGCCCACGCTCGCGGACGCGCTGGCCCGGCCCTCCACGCCGCGGTCCTGACGCCGGTCACGGCGGTCGTCGTCGGCGTCGTAGCGGGCGGACCGGCCGTAACCGTCCTCGCCGTGACCGTCCTGGTCGTAGCCTGCGCGGTCGTAGCCCGAGCGGTCATAGCCGGCGCGCTCGGAGCGGTCGTCCTGGTCGTAGTCGTCGCCGGAGCGACGGTCGGTGCGGCCGGCCCGGTCGCCCCACTCGGCGCGGTCGTCCCCGTAGGACGTGCGGTCCTCGCCGTAGGAGGTCCGCCTGCCGTAGATCTCGTCCGGCTCCACGGCGGCGGAGCGGCGGCCGGCGTAGCCGCCGTCGTCCGGCTGCGCCCGGCGTGGCGTGTAGCCGCCGTACGTCTTCTCCTCGGTGGGCGCGTTAGCACCGGCCTGGCCGTACGAGTCGTCCCGGTCGTCGCTCGTGTCCTGGCCGTAGCGGGTGTCCTCGCCGTAGCGGGTGTCCTCGCCGTAGCGGGTGTCCTCGCCGTAGCCGCGGCCGCGGTCGTCGTCGTAGCCGCGGCCGCGGTCGTCGTCCTGCCCGGCGGGCGGTGCGGGCGGGACGGAGGCCCGCGCGTAGCCGGCGGACGCGGAGACGGACGCGGTCGCCCGGCCGGTCGTCGGCTCCGCCGGGGCCGGGACCGCGGCGGAGGCGCCGATGGCGACTCGGCCGGCGGGCGCGGCGATCGCCGGCTGGCCGGGGTCGACGGCCGCGTTCTGCAGCGCGGCGAGCTGCGCCTGGAGGTCGTCGAGTGCGGTGCCGAGCGCCTGCAGCCGCTGGTTGGACGCAGCCTGGCCGACCCGGGTGGCGTTGGCGATCTCGCTGCGCACCTCGGCGCGGAGCCGCACCATCTCCTCGACCATCGCCTCTTCGAGATCGACTCGTGACGCACTCGATCCACCACGGAGAGCGACCGAGGCGCCGATCAGCGCGATCGACACGAGCACCACGAAGACGGCGAACCGGAGCATGCCGGTGCTGCCGCCGAAGAGCAGGAGCAATGCCGCGAGCGGCGCGAGTCCGACACCGGCCCAGAGCAGGCCTTGTGCCAGGCGTGGATTCGCCCGCTCCTCGACCGGATCAGGGGCTGGCATGGTCGTGGAGCCTACCCAGAGTTGCCGGATAGCGAAACGGGCTCGGATAGCACGATCCGGCGCCATTCCGCCCCTGAGCAGGACGGATGACGCCGGACCGAATTTTTCCTTAATAGATCAACTTGTGGCGAGTTCGCCGTCCGAGGAGAAGACCAGGCCGACGGAGATGGTGCCGGTCTTCAGCGCGTTCTTCGTCTGGGCGCCGCCCGCGTCCAGCGAGCTGAACTGACCGGCCTGGAAGCTGTACGTGGTGACGAGGCCGGCCTGGCACTTCGGCCGCTGCGGGCACTCCGGCGGGCCGCCGAGCACGGTCGCCGCACCCGAGCACTTCTCGGCCAGGTCGCCGAGCGTGGTCAGCTCGTTCTTCTCGGCGAACTCCTTGGTGACCGCGAACGCGTTCTGGTCCTGCGCGGCGGACGGCTTGCCGAACGCCAGGCCGGCCTTGTCGCCCAGCGCCGCGAGCGCGGTGGTGGTCGCGGTCAGGTCCGGCGAGGAGACCGGCGCCGCGTCCTTGCCGTTGACCTTGCCGTTCAGGAAGTCGGCGAGCGTCGCCGCGTACTCCGGAACGATCTGGATCTCGCCCTTCTCCAGCGCCGGCTCGTACAGCTCACGGTTGCCGATCTGCTGCACGGTGACCTTGTAACCGGCCGCGGTGAGCGCGATGTTGTAGAGCTCCGCGAGCGTCTGGTTCTCGCTGAAGTTCGCCGCACCGATCTTGATGTCGCCGCCCGGGCCCTTCGCGATGCCGGTGGTCAGGCCCGCGGCCGCCGCGAACTCGTCCGCCGCCACCTTGGGCGTCTTGCGGTCCACGTCGACCGCCTTGTTCAGCGCGATCAGCTTCGGGGTGTCCAGCGACTCGGAGACCTTGTCCAGCGCCGCGATCAGCTCGGGCGTGGCCGCCGCCTTGTTGATCGCGGGCAGCACGTTGTCCGTGTTCTGCAGGCCCTTGTCGTCGGTGAGGACGACCAGCGAGGTGCCTGCCACGCCCGCGCAGCCGGCGCCCGCCGCCGCGCTGGCCGGTGCGGCGGTGCCGGACGAACCGGCGTCGCCACAGGCGCTCAGAATGGTTGCCGCCGCCAGCGCGCCGAGCGCGCTCACGGTCAGACGCGAAAATCTCACGTGCCCGCCTTCCGTGTCCCGGCGCGCCCCGGTCGGGGCGGCCGCGTGTCCGACGGGCGGATGCACCTGGTGTCTCACCAGGGCCGGGACCGCCCGCGCTGTCTCACCCAACATCCTCTGCGACGGGTACGACAACTTTCACCAGCAGTTGTCACCGGATCGTCATGATCCATATCCCGTACGCGATCATGCTTGCGACGAGGCCCGTTTCTATTCCCTCATTCTCGGTGTCGCCCGCTGCTTTTTCAGGCGGTCGCCGCGCGCCGGCGGAACCGGCCGGGGCGGCGCAGCGGGCGTGGCGTCAGCGCTCGCTCCGCCAGCGCCAGCAGCCCTTCGATGCCGAGCGCGAGCAGCGCCACCAGCAGCGCGCCGGCCAGGATCTGACCGCCACCGACCGACATGCCGAGCCCGAAGCCGGCGCTGATGATCTGTCCGAGCCCGCCACCGTTCACGAACGACGCCAGCGCCGCGGTGGCCACCACCTGCACGGACGCGGTCCGGAAGCCGGTCGCCAGGTACGGCACGGCCAGTGGCAGCTCCACCCGGGTGAGCAGTTGGCGGCCGGACAGGCCCATGCCGCGCGCCGCGTCCCGCGCCTCCGGGTCGACCTGCCGCACCCCGGTGTACGCGTTGGCCAGCAGCGGCGGCACCGCGAACACGGCCAGCGCCAGGATCACCGGCCGCTGGCCGAAGCCGAGCGGCGTCAGCGGCAGGATGGTCAGCAGCGCGACCGTCGGGATGGCGAGCGTCACGTTGGAGATCAGCACCACCACGCCGCCGCCGCGCCCGGTGTGCCCGAGCCAGAGCCCGATCGGCCAGGCGACCAGGCAGCCGATCAGCACGGCGGCGAACGAGATCCACAGGTGCTCGCCCAGCCGGTCCAGGATGCCGCCCGGGTTCGTCCAGTTCAGCGGGTCGTTGAGCCAGAGGATCGCCTGGTCGATCGCGTTCATGCGCGGGCACCTCTCGTCCACGGCGTGAGCAGCCGCCCGGCGCCGGCCAGCAGCAGGTCGAGCAGCAGGCCGAGCGCCACGCAGAGCACGGTGCCGACCAGGATCTCCGCCTTGTAGAAGTTGTTCCGGAAGCCGCCCAGGATCAGGTCGCCGAGGCCGCCGTAGCCGATCAGCGAACCGACCGTGACCAGCGCGACCGTGGAGACCGTTGCCAGCCGCAGGCCGGTCAGGATCGCCGGGATCGCCAGCGGCAGGTCCACCCGGAACAGGCGCGCGAACCGCCCGTACCCCATGCCCTGGGCCGCGTCCAGGACCTCCGCGGGCAGCTGGTTGAGGCCGGCCAGCGTGTTGCGCACGATCAGCAGCAGCGCGTAGAGCACCAGCGCGATCAGCACGGAGGCCGGGCGGGTGGTGCCGACCAGCGGCGCCACGAACGCGAGCAGGGCCAGCGACGGGATCGTGTAGAGCACGCCGGAGAGTGCGAGAATCGGGGCGGTGAGCGGCCGGAACCAGTAGGCGAGCACTGCCAGCGGGAGTCCGACCACCGCCGCGAACGCCACCGCCTGGGTGGTCAGCGTCACGTGCTCGACCAGCGCGGACAGCACCGTGTCGGAGTTGTCCCGCAGATACTGCCAGGAGAACCACGGGTTGCCGGGTGGATCGGCGTACCGCACGCTCGAAATCACCCATTGCCGAGAGGACATACGTGGAACCTACCGTGGACGGCGGGCAGAAGGCCGCCACCATCACACTCGACCAGGTCAGCAAGACCTTCGACGACGGTACGAAGGCGGTGCGCTCCCTCGATCTGGAGATCGAGGCCGGCGAGCTGGCGGTGCTGATCGGGCCCTCGGGGTGCGGGAAGTCGACCGTACTACGAATGATCAACCGGTTGATCGAGCCGACCGGCGGGCGGTTGCTGATCGACGGCGAGGACGTGACGAGGCTCGACCCGGTCCAGCTTCGGCGCCGGATCGGTTACGTGATCCAGAACGTCGGCCTGTTCCCGCACCAGACCATCCGGACCAACGTCGGGACCGTACCCACGCTGCTGGGCTGGCCGAAGGCCCGGGTCCGCGCGCGGGCCGACGAGCTGCTGGAACTGGTCGGCCTGGACCCGTCGGTCTACGGCGGCCGGTACCCCAAGGAGCTCTCCGGCGGCCAGCGGCAGCGAGTCGGCGTGGCCCGCGCGCTCGCGGCCGACCCGGTGGTGCTGCTGATGGACGAGCCGTTCTCCGCGGTCGACCCGATCGTCCGTGCCCGGCTCCAGGAGGAGTTCCTGCGCCTGCAGGCCGAGGTACGCAAGACGATCGTGCTGGTCACCCACGACCTGGATGAGGCGGTGCGGCTCGGCGACCGGATCGCGGTGCTCTCCGAGGGCGGCCGGCTGGAGCAGTTCGCAACGCCGGCCGAGTTGCTCGGCACGCCGGCGTCGGACTTCGTCCGGGAGTTCGTCGGCAGCGACCGGGCGATTCGCCGGCTGTCCGTTACCCGGGTCAGCGCGGAGATGCTGGAGCCCGCCGGTGCGGCGAACGGGCTGCCGGACGCGGACCTCGGCAGCACGCTCTACGACGTGCTGGCCCGGATGCTCGGCGCCGGCACCGACCGGGTGCGGATCGTCTCGGACGGGCGCGAACTCGGCGTGCTGACCCGCGACCGGCTGTTCTCGTAGGACGTGCGGCCGGGCTCCGAGGGGGGATTCGGACCCGGCCGCACGTCCGGTCTGTGTGCGCGATCAGCTGCGGGTGCCGCGCCAGCTGCCGAGCGTGACCAGCCCGACGATCCAGCCGACGAAGAAGCCGTAGGTGGTGCCGTCGCCGGCCGCCTTGAACGCGCCGAGCAGCGACGGGTTCGACTGGATCAGCGTGGTGAGCAGCGCGGCGAACGCACCGGCGAAGATGTACGAGGCCCAGCCCGCGAAGAACTGGCTCAGCGTGCCGCGGGCGCGGGCCAGCTGCGAGCCGGGGAGCAGGTAGAGGAAGAGCGCGGTCAGCGCGACGACCAGGATCGCCTTCAGGTCGGCGGCCAGGATGTCCTGGATCGAGTCGTCACTGTCGAGGTACCACCGGGGCCAGGCCAGCAGCTGAAGGAACCAGCCACCGGCCGTGCCCGCGTCGGTGTTCTCCGTGGCCCAGGTGGCGTACCAGGGACTGCCGAAGACGAGGACGAGTATGAGCGCGGCGGCGGTACCCGCGCCGGTTGCGGATTTGTAACGATTGGTGAGAGCCATGCCGCCGTATGTGCCCATCGTGCGGCGCGACCGAAACCACGTACGGCTATATCCGAGGATTAGTCACTTTTGAGTAGGTAGTCGATGAACGCGGCGCGCAGTATGGGCTCGTTCTCGCCGTACGAGGTGTGGCCGGTGAACTCGCGCCAGAGCGCCACCGCGTGATCCACGGTCGGGCCGATCGAGCTGAGACCGTCGTCCCGCTCCGCGGCGTCGTCCGCGTGCGGCAGGTGCTCGACGATCGACCAGAAGAACTTCAGATCATGGTTCTCGCGGGCGAGCGCGAACGCCCGCCGGCGCAGTTCCTCGGTCGGCAGCGCGTCGAGTTCGGCGAACCTGGTGTGGTTCGCGCCGACGCCGGCCCCGGTCTCGGCAGATGCTCCGGTCATGCCAGCGAGCCTAACCGGACGCCGGGCCCGCGGCTCAGGATCCCCAGCGGGTGCTGTCCCACGGGTCGGTGCGCGGCGCCGGGCCCGGCTCCGCGGGCGGGGCCTGCCAGGTCGTCGCGGCCGGCGGCTCGGTCCACTGGGTGTCCGGCGCCGGTGCTGGCCGGCCGAACGTCTCCACCAGGCGCGTCACCACCAGGCCGCCGCCGACCGCCACCGCGGCCGTGGCGTAGACGGAGATGTCCCAGCTCTCCAGGTCCTGATAGCGCAGGAACAGGGTGAGCACGGCGACCGCGAAGAGCGTGCCGAAGACGCCGCCGCGCCGGCCGTAGGCGGAGGTGCCGCCGACCAGCGCCGCACCGAGCGCCAGGCCGGTCCACTCCAGCCCGACCGACGGCACGACCGGATCGGCACTGCCCGCGGCCAGCAGCACGCCGGCCACCACCGCGAGAACCGAGGAGAACACGATCGCGCCGGTCGTCATGACCGCGCCGCCCACCCCGCGCCGGTCCGCCGGGTCGCCGACCGGACGGAACCGGCCCACGGTGCGCCGCACATTCTTGATCAGACCGAGCAGCCCGCCGATGATCGTCAGCGCGGCGAAGCCGCCGAACAGGTAGATCGCGTGCCGGGTCGGGTCGTAGTCGCCCTGCACGTCCACCGGGCCGGGCCGCAACTGGATGTAGACGATCACGCCGAGCGAGGCCGCCAGGCTCGCGGCCCAGCCGGGCACGTGGAAGCCGACCACCACCAGCGCCAGGATCAGGCCGCCGAGCAGGCCGATGACCAGAGCGATACCGGCCGCCTGGACCACGCCGGTGTCGCCGTTCTCCGCGAAGTGCAGCGCGGACGCGACCGCGACCGGGCCGATCGCCAGGTTCGGGGCGGCGGTACGCAGTGTGGCGCCGGCGCCCAGCGCGAGCATGCCGAGCGCGGCGCCCTGCACCAGCAGCGTGTCCAGCGCGGCGCCGGTCACCGCGTCGGCCTGGCCCGCATAGAGCAGGTAGGCGAGGCCGCCGCCGGCCAGCAGCAGCACGAACTCCCAGAGGAAGTGGACGGCCATCCGGTCCCGGCCGACCTCGCCGTGGTTCGGGTCGTCGAACGCGTCCTCCAGCGACGCCGGCGAGACGCGCGGCGGCTCGGTGTGATCCGGGGCGCGTGTCTCCGCGGTGGCGGGGTACTGCTCGTCGCGGCGGTGACTGCCCTCCGGCCGATACGCGGTCTCCGGCTGCCCGTAGCCGCCGGTCACCCTCGCCGTGGAGTCGGTCTCGCCGTCGCGCCGCCGGTAGGCCGGCTCGTCGTACGCCATCTCGCGCGCCTCCTGTGGGGACGCAGCACCGCGCCCGTGCCTACGTTGTCGCGTCGGCCCCCACCTCGGCGGGGCCGTTCGGACGCACCGTACCCGCGCGGCGGCACGGCCGTCACCCCCATCACTGTTCTATGGGGCCGCGTCAAGGGATTTCACGGCTTTCGCCCGGGTCCACGGACGTCGTCGTCCGGACGCTCCGGCACCCGGCAGGCCCGCTCCAGCCAGAGCGCGGCCGCGATCAGCGCGACCGAGGCGATCAGGCCGCCGGCCGCGGACGGCCGGTCCTCGGCCGCCGCCCGGGTCGTCTCGATCAGCAGCCAGACCAGCATCGCGCCGGAGAAGCCCGCGTAGATCGCGCCGGCCACCGAGGACGCCTTGGCCAACACCGCGAACCGGGCCACGGCCAGCGGCTCGACCGGCTCCTGGCCGGACCTGCGCTCGATCCGGGACGACGTGTTGTACGCCAGGTACGCCTCGAGGATCGCCAGCGCGGCGATCGTGACGGTCGGCAGCCACGGCACGGAGACGCCGTGCTCGCCGTAGTAGAGGCCACTGATCAACAACCACCCGACCGCGGCCGCCGCCAGCGCGGCGACCAGGAGGGTGGAGGCCCGAGTCGGGCCCATCGTCGGCGGCGGGGGCGCCGGATTGGGGGCCTGCTCGCTGCGCTCGCTCACCCTCACAACTCTAGCTTGATGTCCGGCCGGGGCTCGATCTCTCCGGTGTCCGCGGCCGCCGGCCCTTCCCGGAGCAGCAGATCCAGGGACCCATGACCGGGTACGGCGCCGAACGGGTCGATGTCGATCCACGGCCGCAGCACGAACGCGCGCAGGTGCGCGCGTGGGTGCGGCAGCGTCAGCTCCACGTCGTCGCTGACCACCGGCGTGCCGTCGTCCGCCCAGACCGCGATCACGTCCACGTCCAGCGTGCGCGGGCCGAACCGGCGCTGCGGGTCCCGGACCCTGCCAGCCTCGGCCTCCAGTCGCCACGCGGTCTCCAGCCAGTCCCGCGCGGTCGCGTCCGGCGCCGCGACCATGACGGCCGCGTTCAGGTAGGACGGCTGGTCCGGATCGCCCCACGGCGGCGTCTCGTACACGCCGGACACCACCAGCACGGTGTCGCCGAGCCCGGCCACGGCCGCACGCAGGTGCCGCTCGCGGTCGCCGAGGTTGCCGCCGATCGACAGCAGCGCGCGGGTCATGCCCGGCTCCCGCTCCGGCGGATCGTGACCGCGACGTCGGCGAACTCGTGCGGGATCGGCGCCTGCGGCTTGTGCACGGTGACCGTCGCGGCCGTCACCCGGTCGTCCGCCAGGCACGCCGTGGCCAGCCGGCCGGCCAGCGTCTCGATCAGGTTCACCGGCTCGCCCGCCGTGATCGCGACGAGCCGCTCGGCCAGCTCGCCGTAGTGGACGGTGTCCGCCACGTCGTCCGACGCGGCCGCGCTGGCCAGGTCCAGCTCCAGCTCCACGTCGATCAGGAAGTCCTGGCCCTCGGCGCGCTCGAAGTCGTAGACGCCGTGGTTGCCGCGCACCCGCAGCCCGCGCAGCGAGATCCGGTCACTCATGCCTTCTCCAGTTTCGGCGCCCCGGTGGCCCGCCAGACCGCGAGCGCGTCCGCGGTGTCCCGGACCCGGTGGACGCGGACGCCCCAGGCCCCGGCCGCGACCGCGAGCACGCTGGTCGCCACCGTGGCCGCGTCGCGCTGCTCGCCGGCCGGGCGCGGCGTGCCGTCCGGGCCGGCCAGCAGACCGCCCAGGTAGGACTTGCGGCTGGCGCCGAAGAGCAGCGGGAAGCCGAGGGAGAGCAGCATGCCGAGGTGGCGGGTCAGCTCCCAGTTGTGCGCCGCGCTCTTCGCGAAGCCGAGCCCGGGGTCGACGATCACGTTCTCCGCCTCGACGCCCGCGGCCAGCGCGTCGTCCACCCGCTGGGACAGCTCGTCGCGCACCTCCGCGACCACGTCGTGGTAGACCGCGAGTTGCTGCATCCGCTGCGAGTGCCCGCGCCAGTGCATCAGGATCCACGGTACGCCCGCGGCCGCGACCACCTTGCCCATCCGCGGATCCGCGAGCCCGCCGGAGACGTCATTGACCGCGACCGCGCCGGCCTCGATCGCGGCGGCGGCCACGGACGCGCGCGTGGTGTCGATGCTGACCCGCACGCCGGCCGCGGCGAGGTCGCGGATCACCGGCAGCACGCGGCGGGACTCCTCCTCCGCGTCCACCCGGCCGGCCCCCGGGCGGGTCGACTCGCCGCCCACGTCGACCAGGGCCGCACCGTCCGCCCGCATCGCGACGCCGTGCGCGACCGCGGCGTCGCGGTCCGCGTACCGCCCGCCGTCGGAGAACGAGTCCGGCGTGACGTTGAGGATCCCCATCACGACCGGGCCCTGAAGGGTGCGCAGATCAGTCACAGGTAGACGGTAGCGAGCGGGTGAACAAGCCCCGGCCGGGGCCGGTTCCGTCATACCATCGTGCCGCACCGTACCGGGCGGAAAGTTGGATCTTGTCCGGATTTTCTTCGGACACGTGTACGGTAGCCGTGACTCACGTTCAATCACGTGCGCACCACGAGTAACGGACCGGGAAGCTTGTTCGGGACCGGGACGAGCCGTACGCTTTGCAATTGCGCAGCATTCAGACGTCGAATCTTGAGGAGTCGGGGCAAGATACTTAAAACGCCCAGGTCACCCGCAGGGGCGACATGAAACGTTGAGCGGACGGCCATCGCGGACCGCCCGGCGTTCTCGCAAGGATTGACAACTGCTGTGCCGCGGCACACCACGCCGGCCGCGGACCGGGGAGGTTCTCCAATGATCACCATAGAGCTCGTCACGCATACGCTCGACGCGCTCGCCAGCGCCTCGTCCATCGCCGCCGAGCCGGCCGAGCCGGGCATCAACACGGACGGCATCGTCGGCTTCTTCGCCAGCAAGATCGCGCCCATCCTGCTCGCCGCGCTCGGCATCATCTTCATCGGCCGGGCCAGCCGGGGCGAGATCTCGAAGGTGCTGACCAGCTCCGCCATCGCCATCGTCGGCCTGGCGTTCATCGCGGGCGCGGCGACGCTGTTCTTCGTGGGCGAGTCCCTGATCGACCTGATGTTCCAGTAGGCCGCGGGGCAGAGCATGAGACTGCGGACTGACGACGACATCTACCGGGCGAGGCTCGTCTACCTCGGCCCGCCGGGCTACACGCTCCCGATCCACCTGCCCTACGCGCAGTACGGCGTCTTCATCATCCTGGTGCCGTTCTTCATGTTCCTGCACTGGCTGGTGACGTTCCAGGTCGAGGCGTTCCCGGCCTGGGAGATCGCGCTCGCCATGGTCTCCACCTCGTTCATCTTCCGCTACGTCGACCCGGACCGACCGGCCCGGGCCGTCATCCGCACCGCGCTGACCGACTGGCGCCGCACCCGTGAGCCGGCCGTCGAGCAGCGGGACCCCCGCCTGGTCGCCGCTCGCATCCGCGTTCGGGAGGAGCTGGTATGACGATCACATTCAGTCCGGTCCCCGGCCTGCGACGCACGCCCTCGGGCGGGGCGAGCGCATGACGCGGTCGTCCCAGCCGGGCGCAGCGCGTCCGGCCGCAGATCAGAACGGCAACATCGGTAACGGTACGCAGCAGCACGGCTACGATGTGCCCGATCTTGCCGCCGAGCCCGACTTCGTCACGAACCCCGGGCACGGGTCCGTTGCGCGCTTCCAAGCGCCCCAGCCCGTGAGAGGCCGGCCCACCATGGCCCGCGGCGGCGACAACGCAGACATCGACTCACCGTTCCTCGACCTCTTCGGGGGTACGCCGAGCGACGCCACCACGCACGTACCGGCCGCGCAGCCGGCCCCGTCCACGCCGTCGCCGGCACCGGCCGTGCGGCCCGCACCCCCGGCCGTGCAGCCACCGGTGCAGGCCGCCCAGCACGCGCCGCGCATGCAGCCGGCACCGGCCGCCCAGCCGGAGCCGGCCGGGATCGCGCTGCCGAGCGCGTCCACGCGGCCGGAGAACGGCAAGCCGGCCGCACCGCAGCACGCGGCCGGCCGGTGGCAGACCCGCGACCGGCGCGCGGCCGCGACCACGTCCGCACCCGCCCCCGCGCGCGAGCGGGCGACCGGCGGAGCGAGCAGGCCGCCCACCGGACGCGGCGATGCGCACGGGCGTCCGGCGCGGCCCGTGCCCTCGCCACCGGGGCCACCGCCGGCCCCGCAAGCTCTCGCCGAGCCGGGATCGCAGCTACCCGTACCCTCGGAAAACGGTCTTGAAGTGGCTCCTCCGGCCGGCGCTGAGCTGAAGCCGGCCGCGGCACTGGACGCGGCACCGCGCGAAGCGCGCAACCTGCCGGCCGTCCGGCAGGGCGATCGCCGGCCCGCGCGCAAGCCGGCCAAGGAGAAGAAGCAGCAGCAGCTGGTCATCCCGGCCCGCGCGCCGAAGAAGTTCAACGACCGCGACCCCTCCGTCGAGCTGGCGATCACCGAGATCGCCGGGCACCTGACGTTCACGCCGAACACCGTGACCGCGTGGTACTGGCTGCCCGAGGTGCGGTGGGCGTTCCGGCCGGACGCGGAACGCGAGGCGTTGCTCTCCGCGATCTCCGAGCAGTACGCGGGCCTGGCCGGCTTCCGGCTGCACCTGCGGCGCACCAACCGGCCGTTCCCGGCCGACGAGTGGGCGCGCACGGTCGACACGAACACGCTGCGCCCGCTGCCCGACGTGCCCGGCGGCACCTCCTGGTCCGACCACCTGGTCTCCGCGCAGCGGCACCTGATGTCGGTCAACCACTCCGAGGGCCAGACCTACCTGGGCGTCACGTTCGCCCGGCGCTCGCTCGGCGACTCGCTCAGCGAACGCATCCTGCGGATGTTCGGCCGCGGCGTCGCCGAGGGCGAGCGCAAGAAGCTCGGCCGCACCGTCGAGCAGTTCGACGAGGTGCTCAACGCGTTCGGCATGCGCGGCCGGCAGGTCACCCCCGGCGAGCTGGAATGGCTGCTCTACCGGTCGATCGCGCTCGGCATGTCGCCGCCCGGCCCGCTCTCCCCGATCACCAACGGCCAGTGGGAACGCGGCGACATGCTCTCACTCACCGAGCAGATCGAACGCTACCGCACGCCGTACGGCTCGACCGTCAAGCTGGTCAACCGGATGACCGGCGAGGAACGGCACGTCGCCGTGCTCTCCGTCGGCCGGATGGAACCGCTGGAGATCCCGGAGCGGCACGAGCCGTGGATGCACTTCCACGAGCGGCTGCCCTGGCCGATGGAGCTCTCCTCGCGGATCGACATCCTCGGGCCGAACGACTCGTTCCGGAACCTCGAACACCGGCTGCGGATGATCCGCTCCCAGCAGCTCGACTACGCGGAGCACGGCATCGACGCGCCGCCCGAGCTGGAGCGCCTCGCCAAGCGCGCGCTGCACATCGGCGACGAGATGACCACCGGCCTGCCCGTCGAGTCCGCCCGCGCGCACGGCTGGCACCGCATCGCCGTCAGCGGCCGTACCCGCGAGGAGTGCCTGGAGCGGGCCCGGCGCCTGATCCAGATGTACTCGCGCGAGCTGCGGATCTCGCTGCAGCACCCGAAGAACCAGGACTGGCTGGCCCGCGAGTTCATCCCCGGCGAGCCGATCGCGAACACCGGATACGTCCGGCGCATGCCGGTCCGGCTGCTCGCCGCCGCGCTCCCACAGGCCGCGTCCACGGTCGGCGACCGCCGCGGCGACCTGATCGGCCGCACCGCCGGCACCTGCCGCCGGCCGGTCTTCCTCGACCTGCACTTCCCGATGGAGATCCGGGAGCGGTCCGGACTCGCGGTCTTCGTCGCCGAGCCCGGCGGTGGTAAGTCCACGCTGATGGGGTCGCTCGGATACCTCGCCGCGCGGCGCGGCGTGCAGGTCACGCTGCTCGACCCGTCCGGCCCGCTGGCCCGGCTCTGCGCGATGCCGGAGCTGCGGCCGTACTCCCGCGTGCTGAACCTGACCGGTTCGGAGCAGGGCACGCTGGCGCCGTACGCGTTGATCCCGACGCCGAAACGGACCGAGTTCGCACCCGGCCCCGCCGGCGACCGCGAGTTCGAGATCGCCGTCTCCAACGCGCGCGCCGAGCGCCGCATGCTGGTCCAGGACATCTGCTCGATGCTGGTCCCGCCGCAGGTCGCCCGCCAGGCCTCCACCGCCACCCTGCTGCGACACGCGGTCCGGCAGGTCCCCGCCGAGGAGACCTCCACGCTCGACGACGTCGTCCAGACGCTCGCCCAGCTCGACAACGACGACGGCAAGGAACTGGCCAACCTGCTCCTCGACACCGCCGAGATGCCGCTCGCGCTGCTCTTCTTCGGCTCACCGCCACCGGACGCGCTCGGCGCGGACGCCGCGCTGACCGTGATCACCATGGCCGGGCTGCGGCTGCCCGACCTGAAGATCGAGCGCGAGTACTGGTCGGCCGAGGAGTCGCTGGCGCTGCCGATGCTGCACACCGCGCACCGGCTCGCGGTCCGGCGCAGCTACGGCGGGTCGATGACCACGCGGAAACTGGTCGGCCTGGACGAGGCCCACTTCATGGAGGGCTGGCGGTCCGGCCGGTCGTTCCTGGTCCGGCTCGCCCGCGACTCGCGTAAGTGGAACCTGTCCGCGCTGGTCGCGTCCCAGAACCCGCGCGACATCCTCGGCCTCGACGTGCAGAACCTGGTCTCCACGGTCTTCGTCGGCCGCATCGCCGAGGACCAGGAGATCGCGTCGGAGGCGCTGCGGCTGCTCCGGGTCCCGGTCAACGACGGCTACGAGGCGACGCTGGCGTCGCTTTCCAACGTGGACAGCTCCTCGGCCACACGGCTCGGCTTCCGCGAGTTCATCATGCGAGACGTCGACGGCCGCGTCCAAAAGGTCCGCGTCGACGTAAGTTACGTCGAGGGTCTCCTCGACTACCTCGACACAACCCCCGCCGCAGCAGCACCGCCGGCGGGCGTCGGAGCATTGGATCTCGCGGGCGATGTGGAGGCCTGAGATGAGGCAGGCCGGAGGACGAATCGGCGCTGTAGTCCTGGCTGTGCTGGTGCTGGCTATGGGAACAATCAGCTGGCCATTCACGTCGCCGGCCCAAGCTTCGCTTACGTCTAGGGCGGCAGCTCCCGGAGACCTTTGCACCACAGCAGAATGGCAAGTCGACTTCAAGAGCTGCGTAGACAGACTCTCGGATGTAAGCAGCGATCGGGCGGAGTGCCTTAAGGCGCCTAACCCAAGTGCTCCTGATGCAGGGCTTGCAGGATGGTTCGCGAGTCGGCCCGAATCCTCGAAACAAGTTGGTCCAGGCGGACTCTATAGCAGTTACGGATATGCTGGCTACAGCTACTCCACATACGACATCCAAGGTGGATGCCTATCTACATTGACGGCCCCCGAATACAGATTCGAAACAACCACCGCGAATGGCGAGTTCATGATCGCCACGGCAATTATCGGAGCCTCGAACGCACTTCGCGAAAGAGCTTGGCAGCCTGAAACAATGTGGGGTTGGGCAGATCCTCTAGTTGCTCAGGCAACCAAGGCAGTTTATGAGAAGGTCTTCAGTGTTTTCGGAATTATTACACTTTGCGTGGTTGGCCTTTATCTACTCTGGCGGTCACAGCAAGCAGACATGAGCAGCGCTATGACGACGGCCGGCTGGGCACTGCTCGTAATGGTTGCCGTGACTGCACTTGCAGCATGGCCGGTCAAGTCTGCCAATCTTGCCGACTCGACACTCATCACCTCTTTAAGTGTCGTCCACAATGCTATCGGACCAGCCAAGGATGACGTTCCGCCAGACAAGTGTGCCATGCCGAATCCTGACGCCTGCGTGGATAAACGACCGCCAGCCGTCCGATCTAGTGATACAGTCACCGAGTCGATGCTCTACCGAAACTGGCTACGCGGAGTTCTTGGCTCCGCCGACTCGCCAACTGCCCAAAAATACGGTGAGGCGTTATACGACGCTCATGCGCTGCGTTGGGACGAAGCAGAAAAAATTCGCACCAACCCCACCACGCTGGAAGCCACCTACGCGGCAAAAAATCGCCAGTGGATGAAGGTCGCAGAACAGATCAAAACAGAGGACCCTGCGGCTTACGAGTATCTTACAGGCACCAAGGGGATGGAGCGCGTAGGCGCTGGATTCATTGCGATGCTCGCAGCAATTCTCTTTGCGTTGTTTGATATTACAGCCGCAATTCTGGTCCTCCTCGGGTTTCTAATCTTCCGTTGGGCGGTTATAGCGGCCCCAATTGTAGGAACCGTAGGATTACTCCAACCCGCCGGCGCAGGATTGCGGCGACTTGCAAATGCAGTTGTAGCAGCAGTATTCAATATTGTAATCTTCGGTACCGGTGCCGCGATCTACCTGTTCGCTGTAGACCTCATCATGAGTACGGCGACGTTGCCGGGCTGGCTTCAAGTGGTGTTGGTATTTCTCTGTGGTGTGGTTGGGTGGATGTTGCTGCGTCCGTATCGGCGAATCACTCAGATGGGTGGGAAGAACAACGCGGCGGCTGATTCGTGGTCGAGGCGCATCTTCCGTGATCTGCGCGAGGCTTCACGGATCGGCGCTGACGACAACGACGACCGGGGCAGCCGGAGCATCAAGCAGCGTGACGTGACGGTGGAACAGATCAACGTACGGCCGGAGGCTCGTATGGAGGATCCGGTGCACGCGTCTCCGCGGGCGGAGACCACCAGCGCGCCGCAGGTGCGTACCCGTCCGGATGGTGCCGAGCACGTGACCGACGCCGAGCCGGCCGTGGCCGGCGGCGAGGGCGGCGGAAGCGCCACACCGCGGCGGACGCGCCGGCCCGCGCAGTGGACGGAACCTGACGTGGCCGACACGCCCTCATCGTACGCGATCTATCGACCGGACACGGGCCAGACCACCACCGCACCGCAGACGCCGCAGACGCCGCGGGTGCGTGCCGAGGCGAGGTGATGAACGGGTGCGCCGGTTCCTCGACCTGATCGTCAAGCGCCTGCTGCGATCCCGGGCCGGGGTGGCGATCGTGCTGTTCGCGATCGTGCTGCTCATCGTGGGGGTCGCCCGCGGCTTCTCCGGGAACGCCACGGATCGTGGGCCGACCGTGGTCTCCGGCGGTACGGCGACGCCCGCCGGGCCGTCGATCGACCCGAGCTACAACTACGACGGGCCCGTCTCCTCGCTCGCACCGCCGACGCCGTCGACCAGTCCGGGCGGTGCCAAGCCGGAAGCGGTCGGGTACGCGTTCGCGGCCGCGTGGGTGGACCATCAGAACGTCTCCGCGGAGGCCTGGCTGGACCGGATGCTGCCGCACGCGACGGAGTCGCTGGCCGGCAAGCTGGACGGCGTCGACCCGGCGGGCGTTCCGGCCGACCGGATCACCGGTGATCCGGTCGTCGCGTCGTACGCGGACAGCGTGGTCGACGTGACGCTGCCCGTGGACTCCGGCACCCTCCGGCTCACGCTGGTCGCGCCGGAGGGCCGCTGGCTGGTGGACAGCGTCGACTGGGAACGGGCATGAGCGAGACTCGGCGCCCCGGACTCGCGGCACGGAGGAGAGACGGGCGTGAGTGACTACGGGGACGCGCCTCGCCCCAGACTGCGAATACGGCGGGTCGCGCTGGCGGTCGCGCTCACCGCCACGCTGACGCTGCTCTGCTGCGGCGGCACGGTGAGCGCGTTCTTCCTCGGCGGGCTCGGCGGCGTCGACGACAACACCATGACCCTGAGCGCGTACGGCTGCGGCGAGGGCGGCCCGGTGAGCGCCGACGGCAATCTTCCGGCGATCGGTCCGTACGGCAAGGTCCAGGTTCGGAACGCCGCCGTCATCATCAACGTGGGCTCGAAGCTGGGCGTGCCGCCCCGCGGGTGGGTCGTCGCGGTCGCCACCGCCATGCAGGAGTCCCGGCTCTCCAACCTGGGATTTCTCGGCGATCGAAACGATCACGACTCGCTCGGGCTCTTTCAGCAGCGACCCAGCATGGGCTGGGGCACCCCGGAACAGCTACAGGACCCGGAGTACGCGTCCACGAAGTTCTACGAAAAACTGATCACCGTGGCGGGCTGGGAGGACATGTCGCTCACGGCGGCGGCGCAGGCGGTGCAGCGCAGCGCCTACCCGGACGCGTACGCGAAGCACGAGCCGATCGCCACGCAGATCGTCAACCTGCTGGCGAACGGCGCCGCCCGGGCGATCGGGAGCGGCGCGGATCTGCGCTGCGCGGCTGCCGGCGAGGTCGCCGCGTCGGGCTGGACCATCCCGGTGAAGGCGATGGTCGGTTCCGGCTTCCGGACACCCGAGCGCCCGGACCACGACGGCGTCGACCTGATCGTCAGTAAGGGCGCGCCGATCTGGGCCGCGTCCAGCGGCATCGTCACGGTCGCGGCCTGCGACAACGACGCGTCCGGCCGCAGTTGCAACGTGGACGGCTACCCGGGCAAGCTCGGCTGCGGCTGGTTCGTCGAGGTGCAGCACGCCGGAAACCTGATGACCCGGTACTGCCACATGGTGGAGCGGCCGTCCGCGAAGGTGGGCGACGTGGTCAACGCCGGTCAGGTCATCGGCCGCGTCGGGTCCAGCGGCAATTCGTCCGGCCCGCATCTGCACTTCGAGGTGCACACGAACAACGACCGTTCGTCGGCGGGCGCGGTCAATCCGGTGTCGTTCATGAAGGATCAGGGCGCGTCGCTGGACGGCGGCCAGTGAGCCGGGAACCGCTGCCGGAGGACCCGTTCGCCGGTCAACCGGACTGGGCGCCGAGGCCACCGCGGGCGATCGTGCCGATGCCGGCCACCGGCGGTGGTGACCTGCGCGGTCGTCGGGTGATGACCGGGCTGCCCGGGCTGGGCTGGCGTGCCGACCTGCGCGCCGACGAGCGCGTGGTGCAGGGCAGCCGGACGTTCGTGCCGATCATGCAGGAGCAGGAGTGGTATCGGGCCGAGGCGGAGCAGATCGAGGTCTTCGCGCCGCTGGTGCCGCAGGAACGGGTGTGGATCGAGACGATCGGTTCGGCACCGGCCTCCGACGGGCCGCGTGATGTGCTGTCCCGATTAGTGTCGCTGGACGCGCCGACCCGCCGAGATCCCGTGCCGGTGATCGACGCGCCGAGCGTGCTGGGACGACGGGTGGTGCAGATGGTCGACGGCGTCGAACGACGCGATCTGCGATCGGTCACCGACCTCTACAGCAACGCAGAGGGCGACATCTGCCTACGGGTGGCAGCAGAACTGGACTGGTACCGCTGGTCCTGGACCGGCCAACTCCCCAAAACCATGGAAGTGCCCGTCCACCTCGCCTGGCTCGAATAGCATCTACTCTAGTCTACGTGCACCACATACGCGCCATTCATCTTTACCAAGAAGATCCAACTGCCAGGATTGGATATCGCTTTGAGGAAAACCATCAACAACCGCCGATAGTCGTATATTGACGGCCACCTGCCGACTTGATCCTGAGCCAGATTCAGCCAGAGAACCCCACGTGACTTGGAAGTCGACTCCGAACATCTTCTCGCGATTTGTGATGTCACGCTGCAAGCCTTCGATTGCTGCAAGCCCTTTGGGTTCGGAGCACTCGTAGAGTGATCGTTGGACGGGATTCTCCTCAACCAACAGAGCGCGCAGATAATTGTCGACGACCACGTCCGGAGCACTTCGGTTGGGTTTGGTTTCCTGGTTGTACCACCACAATCCGTAGCCGACTGTGCCGGAACAAAGCACACCCAGAATCGACGCAATTACCAGCAGGACTGTCCTCCAGGAACGGCGCCTCTTAGCTGGCCTAGGCGACTCCGGGGTCACCGGCCCCGCATCAAGCGGCGTGGCCGGATCGGCCGGTGGCTGGGTCGGCTTGTCCGGCTGGCTCTGTTCCACCCTTCGAGCCTATCGACCCTCGCAACACCCTCCAACCAGGATCAGGCGGATGCCGATCGGGTGATCTGGGACGTGGTGGGGCTGGTTCGGTGGCTGGACGACCGTGACATGCAGGATTTCCTCCTTTTCTGGGATACGGTCTGTGTCCGTAGGGAGGTGAGCGCGTGGCCGACGACGAGACGGACGTCAGCCGGGCCGCCGCCCTGCACAGGCAGGCGGCGGCGGTGCTGGCGGCGGCGGATGCGGGGTTGCATGCGTTGACGCCGGCTCCGGCTGATCTGCGGGCGCAGCGCGGGCTGGCGGAGCGGCTGGCCGCGGCGGCGGCGATGCTGGCGCCGGGGTGGCTGGGGGCGAATCTGGCGACCGGGCAGGTGCCGCCGGAGTCTCCGGCCCGGCGGCCGACGTTCGTCCGGGTCGGCACGGCTCGGCCGTTGCCGGAGGCGGGCTTTCCGGCCGTGGTGCCACTGGCCGGGACCGGTCATCTGACGGTGGACGCGGATGGGCGCGATCCGCGCACGGCCGCCCTGCTGCGGGCTGTTCTGCTGCGTCTGCTGGCGTCGACCGAGCCGGGCTCGGTGCTGGTGCGCGCGGTCGACGGCGCGGACGACGCCGTCTTCGCCCCGTTCGCCGCGCTGGCGGAGGCGGGTCTGATGCCGCCGCCGGCGACGGATCCGGAAGGGCTGCGCGCCGTCCTGACCGAGGCCGAGCAGTGGCTTCGCCTCCGCAGCCCGGATCCCCGCCTCCTGGAGAACCCCGCGCCGGATGCCCACGCCCGGGACAAACGCACCCCGGACAATCGCCCCTGGGACACCCGGGCCGCGGACACCCGGGCCCCGGACACCCGGGCCCCGGACACCCGGGCCCCGGACACCCGGGCCCCGGACACCCGCACCGCCGAGGCCCACCTCCTGGAGACCCGGGCCAACGACAGCCAGCACCCCGCGACCCGGACCACGAACAGCCCGCAGCCCGCAGCCCGGACCACGGACAGCCCGCACCTCGCAGTCGGGACCACGGACAACCAGCACCCCGCGGCCCGGGGCCCGGAGACCCGCCACACCGAACCCCGCAAGCCGGAGCAGCGCAAGCGGGAGCAGAAGCGGGATGACAAGCGGCTCCTCCTGCTCGTCGTCTCCTCGTTCCCGGCCGGTGCCGATCCCGTCGACCTGCTGCGTTTCCGGGAGCTGGCCGCCCGTGGTCCCGAGGCCGGCCTGCACCTGCTGGTGGCCGGCTGGCCCCCGCCCGCGCTCGCCACCGGCCTGCCGGCCCAGCCGCTTCCGCTCAGCACCCCGATCACGCTCCGCGAGGCCTACGCCATAGTCGGCGACCCGCCCGGCGCCTCGTTCGCGGCTCAGCCGAACGATGTGGGCCTGAACTCTCCGGTCCTGCTGGACGGTGATCCGCCGGCGGAGATGCTGGCCGCGGTCTGCCGGCGGCTGGCGTCCGGCTTCCTCGCGTTCGAGCGGCCCTCGCTGCGGGACGTGCTGCCGGCCGAGCTGTGGACGGAGGACGCCACCGACGGTCTGGTGACGGTGGTGGGCCGGGACGGCGAGCGGACGGTGACCGTGCAGCTGACCGATCTGGCGCCGCACTGGCTGATCGGCGGCCGCGGGTCGGCGGGCAAGTCGGCGTTCCTGACCGCCGCGCTGGCCGGCCTGACCGCTCGCTACTCCCCCGACGAGCTCACGCTCTTCGTGGTGGGGCGGAGCGCACCGCATCCGAGGTCCGTGGCGGGTGACGCCGAGCAGGTCCTCGGCCGTCTCACCGAGGAGCTGGACCGTCGCGCCGCGCTCGCGGCCCGGCACGGCACGACTCGCTTCGCCGACCTGCGTGCCGCGCTGACCGACGGGACGAAGCCGGGCAGCCGGGAGACGTACCCTCGGATCGTGTGCGTGATCGACGAGTTCGTGCCGCTGCTGCAGGGCCGCCCGGAACTCCTCGAGCCGCTGACCGCGATCTCCCGCGGTGCCCGATCATGCGGTATCCACCTGGTCATGAGCAGCCGGTCGCCGCGCGCGATCCCGGCGCTGCACGAGCGGGACGGCCTTTTCGCCCAGTGGACGGTCCGCATCGCGCTGCCCGGCGGCGGCGACGTGCTGGAGCCCACGAACGAGTCGGCGCAGAGCCTTCCGGTGGGGACGGCCGTGGTCAACACCGCGGGCGGGCTCGGCGGCCCCAGGAACGCCACCAGAGGCCACGAGCGCCTGGTCCGCTTCCCTGATCCGAGCGCGGACCGGAGGGCGCTCAGCGAGCTCCACAGCCGCCTCGACGCGACCCCACCCCGCCCCCGCGGCACCGACCCGGCTCCCCGAACGACCGAGCCCGAACCGAAGGCCGCCGAGCCGGCGCCCCGGACCACGCCGGAGCCGCACGCAGCACGGACGACGGACGTGCTGCTCGGCCGCCCGCTGCCGGGCAGGATCGCCATCAGTCCGCCCCCGCCCGTCGCGTTCCCGCTGGACGCGTCGCCCGGTCGGCACCTGGCGATCGTCGGCGCCGCGCCGCAGGCACCGGATCTGCTGCACGCCGCCACCCGCAGCGTCTCCGCTCACCACGCGCCGGGCACCGCCCGTTTCCTGGTGTGCACGCTGGTCCCGGACGCGGACCGGCACGCGGCCGCGCTGGCCACCGCGCTGGCCCGCCGGCACGAGGTGGAGCACCTGGACGCGGCCGGGCTGACCAAGGCGCTGGAGCTGGAGGAGCCCGCCTATCTGGTGGTGTTCGGCCTGGATGCGGGCGACCGGGTGACGCTTCCGCCGGACCGGCTCTCCCGCCTGCTGCGCACCGGCCCGGCGAACGGCGTGCACGTGCTCTCCTGGTGGCGCGGCACGCACCGGCTGACCGGCGACTTGAGCGGGGCGGCGGCCGAGATCTCCGGTCTGGCGCTGCTGGATCTGCCCGCCGAGGAGGTCGACCAGCTGATCGGGGATGGCGCGGAGCGGGCCGGCGCGCTACTGCACGATCGCCGGTCCGGGATCAGCACGCCGTTCATCCCGTTCCGCACCGAGCCCAAGCAGCACGTTCTTCCGGCGCCGCGGAGCACGGCCCGGCCGGCGGAGGCGAGGGAGACGTGACGGACGACGCCTGGGCCGCCTACCTGGACGCCGCCCGTGAGCTGGATGTGGCCCGTCGGGACGCCACGGTCGTGGCCGGGCTCGACCGGCCGGTCCGGGCCGCCCACGACGATCTTGCGGTGGTTCGCGCCCGCCTGGTCACGCAGCGCACTCGCCTGCGTGAGCTGGGCGCCGAGGAGGCCGCGCTGATCCCGACGCTGGACGAGGTCACGGCGGTCTCGGTGGGCATGGGCGACGGGCCGGCCGCGATCCGGTCCGCGTTGCAGCGGGCCCGGGCCACGGTGGAGGCGGCGGAGGCGAAGCTGCCTCCGCACCGGCCGGCGGTGCCGCGGACGCCGGTGTGGGTCCGCAACCTGGTCGTCTACGGCGCGCTGGCCGCGGCCGTGCTGGTGATTCAGCTGGCGCTCTACACGACCGCGCGTTCGGAGGCGCTGCTCGCGTTCGCGCTGCTGTTCGGCGTGACGCTGCCGGCGCTGGCGTTCGCGCTGGGCTGGTTCGCGATCGGCCTGGCGTTCCCGCGCGGCGATGACGGCCGCGCCGACCGCACCCCGCTGCTGGGCCTGCTCGTCTGTGCCGCGCCGAGCGTGCTGACCTGCGTGGGGGTCGGCGTGATCGCGCTGGCGACCTAGAACAGCGACAAGATCAGAAACAGCGACAAGATCAAAAGCAAGATCTTCGAAGCTGTCTTCCCGCTTCCGGCGTGGCACCGCCCGCATGCTCCCGCGGGCACCGGTCGTCGCTGGCGCTCCTCCCTGCCGGCGACGCTGTGGGCAGGGGAAGAGCCGCGGCTTCCGCCGCATACCCCGGCTCACCGGCACAGCAGAGGGCCCACGGCTCACCGGACCGGCGGGAACCCACGGCCACCGGACCGGCAGGAAGCCCGCAGCTCACCGAACCGGCAGAAAGCCCACGGCCACCAGGCCAGCAGGAAGCCCACGGCCACCGGGCCAGCAGAGAACCCGCGGCGCCGGCCGAGGCCCTGCGGGCGTGGACGGCGCGTCCCCGTCGATCCGGGCGCGGTCAGACCCGGCCCAGGATCAGGCTCATCGCCTCGGCGCGGGACTTGGCGTCGGTCTGGAGTCCACCGCGTACCGCGGAGGTGATGGTCTTGGATCCGGACTTCTGGATGCCGCGCATCGCCATGCACATGTGCTCGCACTCCATCACCACGATGACGCCGCGCGGCGCGAGCTTCTCGGTGAGCAGGTCGGCGATCTGTGAGGTGAGCCGCTCCTGCACCTGGGGGCGGCGGGCGAAGACCTCGACCAGCCGGGCCAGCTTGGACAGGCCGGTGATCCGGCCGTGCGGGCCGGGGATGTAGCCGATGTGCGCGACGCCGTGGAACGGCAGCAGGTGGTGCTCGCAGAGCGACATCACGTCGATGTCGCGGACCAGCACCAACTCCTCGTGGTTGGCCTCGAACGTGGTGGTGAGCACCGCCGCGGGGTCGACGCGGAGACCGGCGAACAGCTCGGCGTAGGCACGTGCCACGCGGGCCGGGGTCTTCTTCAGCCCGTCCCGCTCCGGGTCCTCGCCGAGCGCGATCAGGATCTCCCGGACCGCGGCCTCGATCCGGGGCAGGTCGACGGCGTCCTCGACGGGCGTGCCGGTGAGCTTGCCGTCGACGAGCCGTGCCGCGAGATAGTCCAACCCCGCCGACGAGGTGTCCTCGCCGGCGGGGCTGGGCTGTGAACCGTTGGAGCTCAGTGCGTGCCGTCCGAGTTGTTCGACTCCGGGGACGCCGGGCCGGATCCGACGGTCGCCTCGGCGCCGTCCGACGCGGCCTGCGCCTTGAGCTTCTCCTTCTCCGCCGGGGTGAGGATCGGCGGGTCGGTGGAGGGGCGGCGCTTGCCGAAGCCGTTGTACGGCGCCATCGGCGGGCGCTTCTGCACGCGGGCGCAGATGCGGGCCATGTCGGCCTGGGAGATGGTCTCCTTCTCCATCAGCTCCAGCACCATGCTGTCCAGCACGTCCCGGTATTCGACCAGGATCTCCCACGCCTCGTCGTGCGCGAGCTCGATGAGCGCCCGCACCTCGCCGTCGATCTCCGCCGCGACCGAGTCGGAGTAGTCGCGCTCGTGGCCCATGGTGCGGCCCAGGAACGGCTCGTCGCCGCTGGTGCCGTACTTGACCGCGCCGAGCTTCGAACTCATGCCGTACTGCGTGATCATGGCGCGGGCCAGGCCGGACGCCTTCTCGATGTCGTTGCCGGCGCCGGTGGTGGGCTCGTGGAAGACGAGTTCCTCCGCGGCGCGGCCACCCAGCGCGTACGCCAGGGTGTCGATCATCTCGGCGCGCGTCTGCGTGTACTTGTCCTCGGTCGGCAGGACCAGCGTGTGACCGAGCGAGCGGCCGCGCGGCAGGATCGTCACCTTGTGCACCGGCGCGGAGTGCGGCAGCGCCCAGGCGACCAGCGCGTGCCCACCCTCGTGGTACGCGGTGATCTTCTTCTCGCCGTCGCTCATCGCACGGGTCTTGCGCTCCGGTCCCGCGATCACCCGGTCGATCGACTCTTCCAGGTACTCGTTCGAGATCGCCCGCTTCTCGTGCCGCGCGGTCAGCAGCGCCGCCTCGTTGATCACGTTGGCCAGGTCCGCGCCCGAGAAGCCGGGCGTGCGCCGCGCGACCGCGTCGAGGTCGACGTCCGGCGTGAACGGCTTGCCCTTGCCGTGCACCCGGAGGATGGCCTTGCGACCCTCCATGTCGGGCGCGTCCACCGCGATCTGGCGGTCGAAGCGGCCGGGGCGCAGCAGCGCCGGGTCCAGGATGTCCGGCCGGTTGGTCGCGGCGATCAGGATGACGCCGCCCTTGGTGTCGAAGCCGTCCATCTCGACGAGCAGCTGGTTGAGCGTCTGCTCGCGCTCGTCGTGACCGCCGCCCATGCCGGCGCCGCGGTGCCGGCCGACCGCGTCGATCTCGTCGACGAAGACGATGGCCGGCGCGTTCGCCTTGGCCTGCTCGAACAGGTCGCGGACGCGGGAGGCACCGACGCCGACGAACATCTCGACGAAGTCCGAGCCGGAGATCGAGTAGAACGGGACGCCGGCCTCGCCGGCGACCGCGCGGGCCAGCAGCGTCTTACCGGTACCGGGCGGGCCGAAGAGCAGCACGCCCTTCGGGATCTTGGCGCCCAGTGCCTGGTACTTCGACGGGTTCTGCAGGAAGTCCTTGATCTCGTGCAGTTCCTCGACGGCCTCGTCCGCGCCGGCGACGTCCGAGAACGTCGTCTTCGGCGTGTCCTTGGTGATCATCTTGGCCTTGGACTTGCCGAAGTTGAGCACCCGCGAGCCGCCGCCCTGCATCTGCGACATGAACAGCAGCAGAAGAACGACGAGGATGAGGATCGGCAGCAGGTTCAGCAGCAGCGTCAGTAGGACGCTGTCGCGCGTGACCTTGGCGTCGATCGTGCCGGTGATCTTGCCGGCGGCCTTGGCCTGGACCACGGCGGCCCAGATGTCGTCACTGACCTCGTACGGGACCTGGGTCTCGATCCGGTCGGTCGTGGTGTCCCCGAAGGCGGTCTTGCCGTTCAGCTCGAGCTGGAGCGTCTGCTCCTTGTCCTCGTAGACGGCATTCTTGATGTTGCCCTCGTTGAGTCTGTCGAGTGCGACCGATGTCTCGACCCGGTGATAACTGGGGCCGCCCGTGAAGAAGGAGCTGGCGGCGATCGCGGCGGCGATCACCAGAATGATCCAGATCACCGGGCGGCGGAAGAAACGCGTGCGTTCCATACTGTTGTCGAGCGCCTGGCGCCCGCACCCTCCTGATCGTCCGGCTTGTCTACCACCAACGCTGCCCCCACGACCTCCCCTACCCAGGGAGACGCTGTGACAACCGCGGGCGCCGGCGGGCGGCGCCATCGGTCATTCGACGGTACACCGTAGGTGCGACGGGTGAGGTTGCGAGCCCCGTGAATACCCGGGCCCCGCAGCGCGCTCTCGCGCGCCGTTCAGCACGGTAGTCCGGTTTTCTGAGAGTGCGCTGAAGCTTCACCCAACCGACACGAGTCAGCTCAAGGCGTAATCAGGAGCGCGCGTAGACCTCGGGCTTGAGCACTCCGACGTACGGCATCTCGCGGTAGCGCTCCGCGAAGTCCAGCCCGTAGCCGACCACGAACTCGCTCGGGATGTCGAAGCCGACGTAGCGCACCTCGACCGGGACCTTGATCGCTTCCGGCTTGCGGAACAGCGCGACCACCTCGATCGAGGCGGCGCCGCGCGACTCCAGGTACTTCAGCAGCCAGGAGAGCGTGAGGCCGGAGTCGACGATGTCCTCGACCACGATCACGTGCCGGCCGGCGATGTCGCGGTCCAGGTCCTTGAGGATGCGGACCACGCCGGACGAGGTGGTGCCCTGCCCGTAGGAGGAAACGGCCATGAACTCCATCTCGCTGGACGGGCCGAGGCGGCCCAGCTCGCGTGCGAAGTCCGCCATGAACATCACGGCGCCCTTCAGCACGCACACCAGCAGCACGCCGTCCGCCGCGTCGGCGTGGTCGGCGGAGACCTGCTTGGCCAGCTCCGCGATCCTGTCGCGGATCTGCTGCTCAGAGATGATCACGCGTTCGATGTCCGCGTCGTACCAGGACCCGTCAGCCATGGTCCTAGCCTGCCCCATGAAGGTTACGCGCCGTCGCGCACCCCGGGAGATTTCGGACCTCCGGCCGCACATTCAAAAAGGCCAAAAAGGCCCTTAAAGCCTGAAACCGTCGAGGGTACGCCGCGGCGCCGTCCAAGATCACCCGATTTGATCGACTTCTGTGTCGGTGGTCACGGCTGCCAGCGCGTCACCGGAACGGCGTACCGCGATCCCACCGGGGAGGTAGGCCGAGCCCTGCCCGTGCCAGTCCACCACCAGCGCGTCCAGTGCGGACACGTGCCGCTGCGACAGCGCGGTGCCGGGCGCGCCCAGCTCACGCGCCCAGAGGTGCAGCACCCGGCTGCGTATCGCGGGGTCCAGCCCGGAGAGCGTCCCCACCCGGAGTCCGCCCCCGCCGGAGCCGCGCGCCTCGGCCAGCGCGGTCCTCGCCAGTCCGTCCAGCGCGGCGGAGTCCGCCGCCAGCAGCCCGGCCGTGCGCGCCAGGTTGCCGACCACGCGCGGGCCGAGCGCCGCGACCAGCGCGGGGAGCGCGTCGGCCCGGACCCGGCTGCGCGCGTACGCCGGATCCGCGTTGTGCGGGTCGGACCACGGGTGCAGGCCGAGCGCCACGCAGGCCTTGTGCGTCTGCTCTCGGGTGATCTCCAGCAGCGGCCGGACCAGCAGCACGTCGTCCGCGCCGGGCAGCGGCCGGCGCTCCCGCATACCGGCCAGGCCCTTTATCCCGGCGCCGCGCGCGAGTGCCAGCAGCACGGTCTCGGCCTGGTCGTCCCGGGTGTGGCCGACCAGCACCGCGACGGCGTCGTGCCGGCGCGCGGCCTCGGCCAGCGCGGCGTAGCGGGCCTCCCGCGCGGCCGCCTCCGGACCGCCCGGCCGGCCCGCGACCGTCACGGCCGCGACCTCGACCGGGTCCAGCCCGGCCTCGCGGGCCCAGCCGGCCACGGCCGCGGCCCGGTCGCCGGAGCCGTCCTGCAGCCGGTGGTCGACCGTGACCAGGCCGGCGCGCAGGCCCAGCCGCGGCGCGACGAACGCGACGGCCGCGGCCAGCGCGAGCGAGTCGGCGCCGCCGGAGCACGCCGTGAGCACCAGTCCATCAGGGGGGAAGCCGGTCAGGGCGCGACGCACCGCCACCCGCATCTCCGCGACCGGCGGCGCTATCCGAGCCATGGAAAAACGCTAACCGGTCAATCGCCGTCCGGCCGGGAGGCCGGGCCGGACTCGCTGGTCGCATCCGTTCCCGGGCCCTCGCTGCCGCCCTGGCCACCCACCCCCTCACCGGCCTGGAGGCCGACCCTCCGCACCCAGGCGTCCGGGTCGCCCAACTCGTCCACGCGCGGCAGCGTGGCCGGCGACTCGAAGATCTTGTTGAAGCCGGCCATGCCGAGCCGTTCCACCGCGCCGTGCACGAACTTGCGGCCCTCCGCGTACTGCCGCATCTTCACGTCCACGCCGAGCAGCCGGCGAACCGCCTTCTCCAGCGGGTTGCCGGCCTCGCGGCGCCGGTTGAACCGAGCCCGGATCGTCTCCACGCTCGGGATCACCTCGGGGCCGACGCCGTCCATCACGAACTCGGCGTGGCCCTCCAGCAGCGTCATCAGCGCGGTCAGCCGGTCCAGCACCTCCTTCTGCGCGGGCGTCTGCACCAGGTCCAGCACGGACGACCGGCTCTCCGGGTCGCGGACCGCGTCGGAGAGCGTGCCGACCGCCCGGCGCAGCCGCTCCGCCAGCGGTTCCTCGCCGGACTGCGACGCGTCCACGAACGCCTGGACCTGCTCCAGGAAGTAGCCGCGCATCCACGGCACGGCCGTGAACTGGGTGCGGTGCGTGACCTCGTGCAGCGCCACCCAGAGCCGGAAGTCGCGCGGGTCCGCGCCGAGCTTGCGCTCCACCTCGACGATGTTCGGCGCGACCAGGAGCAGCCGGCCGTGCTCGCCGGAGAACACCTCGTACTGCCCGAGCACCCTGCCCGACAGGTAGGCCAGCACGCCGCCGGCCTGCACCGCGGTCACCCGGGAGCCGATCGCGTCCGCGATCGGGTTCGGTGCCCTGTCGCCGGTGAGCTTGCCGATCAGCGGCGCGATCACGGTGCGCAGGCCCTCGATGTTGACCTGGGCCCAGTCCCGCCGGTCGACCACGCGCACCGGCGGGTGGTCCACCCGGGACGTCAGCCCGGTATACGCCGCGACGTGACCCGCGGCCTCGTCGGTGAGCCGCCGCAGGTCCGCGACGACCGCGGCGGCCTCGTCATAGGTCACCCGTGGCCCGGACTTGCCCAGGGCTCCCGCGGTGGCGGCGGCCAGATCCCAGTCCACGAACTGCGTCATGAAACCCAACGTACCCGCGCGTCACCACCCGCGACCCGTGCCGACCATCAAGATCCGGGATGCTCCGCCGGTCAGCACCCGCAGGCGGCGAGCACGGACGCGATCCGGTCGAGTTTCCACTCCGCCTGCCACTTGCTCACCTTCTGATACGGCACCTCGTCGGCCAGCAGCGCGAACGCCAGCAGCCGCCCGTCCGCCGTGGTGAGCACGCCGGCCAGCGCGTTGACGCCGTCCAGCGAGCCGGTCTTGGCCCGCACCGCTCCGGCTCCGCCGCGTGACTCCGGCGGCGCCGGGTCCCGGAACCGGGTGTCCAGCGTGCCCGACCAGCCGCCCACCGGCAGCCCGGCGAACATCGCGCCCAGCTCCGGGTGCGACCCGTCCGCGGCCAGCCGGACCAGCGACGTCAGCAGCGCGGGGCTGATCTCGTTGTCCCGGGACAGCCCGCTGCCGTCGGTCAGCCCGAAACCGTCCACCGGCAGGCCGAGCCCGGCGATCAGGTCCCGCGTCGCCGCCGCCGCGCCCTCGAACGAGGCCGGCCTGCCGCCCGCGATCGCCACCTGCCGGGCCAGCGCCTCCGCCAGTACGTTGTCGCTCTCGGTCAGCATCACCTCGACCAGACGCAGCATGGTCGGCGACTCCACCCGGCCCAGCTCGGTCCCGGGCGCCGGCCCGGTCACCGCCGCGGCCGAGGACCCGGTGCCGGCCGGCGTCGCCGGAGTGCCGCCGCCCGGCTGCCGCCCGCTCGTCACCGTCACGTTCTTCCCCAGCAGTGCCGCGAACGCCCGGCCCGCGGCCAGGTCCGGTGCGGTGTGCCGCCGCGCGCCGCCGGTCGCCTTCGGATTGACCCGGGCGCCGTCCGTCATCAACGCGGTGATCGGTGCGCCGTAGCCCGCGGACACCGCGTCCGAGTCCCAGCCCGGGCCGGTGAGCGCGCCGGTGAACAGCGACGAGTCCACCACCACCCGGGACACCTCGGCGTTGCCCAGCGCCTTCTTGACCTGCTCGGCCAGCGTGTCCAGGCGCGCCGCGTCCTCGTACGCCGCGGTCTCGCCGATCGCCAGCGTCGGGTCGCCGCCGCCGATCAGCACGATCTCGCCGGGCGCGGACCCGGCCACCACGCGCGTCGGGATCCGATGACCGGTCCCGCGCGCCGCCAGCGACGCCGCGGCCGTGACCAGCTTCGTCGTCGACGCGGGCGTGGCCGGATCGGCCTGCTGGTAGCCGTACAACTCGGCACCGGTCGCCACGTCCAGCACCGACACGTGCATGCCCGGCCCGAGCTCACCGTTGGTCACGAGCGGCCCGATCGCGGCCTCGACCGCCGCCACCGACGGCATCGGCGCGGTGTCCGTGTTCGCCGCCAGCACCGGCTGCGGCGGCGGCTCCGCGGCCGGTCCCGCCGTGGTCGGCGCCGCCACCGGCTCCTCCACCGCGCCCGGCCGCCCGGCCAGCACCACCACGAGCACGAGCACCAGCACCAGGACCGCCGCGCCGGCCCCGGCCAGCACCTTCCGCGACCGCCACGGCGCCACCGGCGCGACTGCCCCATCGGCACCGGTCCCGCCGGCCGCTCCCGTTCCACGCCCGGCATCAAGCCCTTCAGCGGGTACGGCAGACGACTCCCGCACCGTGCCCGCACTCACTGTCGAGCCCACCGTCGCCCGCCCGGGTGCCGGCTTGGGCAGCGGCACCGCCGCGCTCCCCCGCGTCCCCGCCACCGCGTTCCCGGCCACGGGCGCGGCGCCCGCCGACCTGGCTGACGCCGTGCCTGCGGTACCGCCCGCCGGCACCGATGCGGTTCCCTGGGGCCGTGCGCCGGTCCCGGCCGCACCTACCGGGCCGCCCTGGTCCCCGCGCGGAATGATCACGGTCGGCTGCTCGTCCCGCGGCGCCGGTCCCGCCGGTGGCGCACTCGGCGCATCCGCCCGCCGTATCACCGCGGTCGACTGCTCGTCCTTCGGCGCCTGACCCTCGCCGGCCGGGCCCGGCCCGGTCGCTGCCCGGTCGGCCGGTGCCCGGTCGGCCGGTGCCCGGTCGGCCGGTGCCCGGTCGGCCGGTGCCCGGTCGGCCGGTGCCCGGTCGGCCGGTGCCCGGTCGGCCGGTGCCCGGTCGGCCGGTGCCCGGTCGGCCGGTGCCCGGTCGGCCGGTGCCCGGTCGGCCGGTGGTCGCGCCACGGGGGCCGCTTCGGTGGCCGGCCGCCGCCCCACGGGCGACTGCGGCAGACGCACGGTCTGATCGGTGTCGGCCGGCGGTCGCGCGGTCGGACCCGCCTCGGTGGCCGGCGGCCGATGCTCCACGGGCGACTGCGGCAGACGCACGGTCTGCTCGGTCGCCGAGGCAGCCGTGGGCGTGGGCGAAGCAGACCCGCCCGAAGCAGGCTCCGGCGAACCCACCGCGGGCAAAGCCATCTTGGCCGCAGCGTCCTGAGCCGCAACATCCTGAGGTGCGGCGGACTGAGGCGCGGCGGGCTGAGGTGCGGCGGGCTGAGGTGCGGCGGGCTCGGGTGTGGGCGGAGTGCGGGGTGGGTCGGTCGGGCGGCCCGGGTGGGAGAGCGTGGGGCGGATGTTCGAGGGGAGGCGGAGCGGCTGGGGGCGGGGCGGGTGTGGAGGCTGCTCGGCGTACCCCGGTGGCGTCTGTGAGGTTTGGGTTTTGCTCCGCGGGAGCGCGGATCCGGATGATGGGATGGACGGAGCGGGAGACGCGGAATCGGATGGGGTGGCCGGGGAGGACGAGGGCTCGGACGGTGCGGACTGCGGCTCGGCGGCGCGTTTGGGCTGGTCCGACGCGTTCGAGACGGGCACCTGTGTATTCTCGGGAGAAGCAGGACCGGGATTTATGTCGCTTTTGTCCGTTGAAGCGGACACTCCCGACGGCGCTCCGTCACGGCACTGATCACCGTTTTCGTCGCCGTTGTGTGAATCTTGCCTCCCCACCCCAGCCCCTCCTCGTCCTGTCCCGCCGCTTTAGAGGAGACTAACGGGGTCCGAGACTGCATTGGCCGTGCCCGGGGTGTGGCGTGAGCTGTGCGAGTTCCGTTAGCCAGCGTGGGCGAACGAGGGAGCGTGAACATGGATTTCGACGTTACGGTTGAGATCCCCAAGGGTCACCGCAACAAGTACGAGGTGGACCACAAGACCGGGCGCATCCGGTTGGACCGCACGCTCTTCACCGCGACCCAATACCCGGCCGACTACGGCTTCATCGAGGGCACCCTGGGCGAGGACGGCGATCCGCTGGACGCGCTCGTGCTGGTGCAGGAGCCGACGTTCCCGGGTTGTCTCATCCGGTGCCGCGCGATCGGCATGTACCGGATGAAGGACGAGATGGGCGGCGACGACAAGGTCCTCTGCGTGCCGTTCGAGGACCCGCGTCAGGAGCACCTGCGGGACATCCACCACCTCGGCGAGTTCGACCGGATGGAGATCCAGCACTTCTTCACGGTCTACAAGGACCTGGAGCCGGGCAAGTCCGTCGAGGGCGCCACCTGGACCGGCCGGGTCGAGGCCGAGCAGGAGGTCCGCAACTCCATCCTGCGGCACCAGCGGGCGCTAGAGCTCGGCGAAGACCACCACTGAGCCCGCACCATGATCGAAGCGCGCCGGGCACTCGCCCGGCGCGCTTTCTTCATCCGTTGAGGTTCCGCAGACTCGCGTAGAGGCCGAGGACCACGCAGGTCAGCGGGATGAGCGAGACCAGCGCGGCCGTGTCCAGCAGCTCGGCGGCGCGCGCCAGGTAGAGCGACGGCGGACGCCGCGACCAGGCCGCACCGGCCGCCAGCACGGTCAGCGCGGTCGCCGCCAGCAGCACGGCGACCAGCGGCGACGGCACCTCGGCCGCCACCGTGGACGCGAGCGCGAGGAGCACGCCGGTCCCGGCCGCGAGCAGCGGCACACGATGGTGCGTGGTGACCAGGCCGCGGGTACGCAGCAGCACGCTCACCGCGACCGCGCCCGCCAGCATCCGCGCCGGCACACCGCCGTGCAGCGCCAGGACCAGCGCGGCCACCGTGATCACCACGGCGTGCCCGGCGAGCAGACCGGTCAGGAACTCGTCGGTGCGGCTCAGCGCGGCCAGCACCGTCTCACGGGGCGGCCGCCGCCGGGCCTCCCGCAACCCGTCGAGCCCGGCATCGTCGTCATCGTCCGGATCGGTCACCGGTGGCGGCAGCGCGATCGCCGGGATCGGCAGCCGGCCGAGCCGGATCGCCAGCAGCGGGAGCAGGCCGAGCGTGCAGACCGCGGCCGTGACCAGCACCGCGGCCGAGTGCGCGGCGGGGATCGCCAGCGCCAGCGCGGCGGCCGGGACGGCCTGCAGCGCCGCGGACGCGCACGCGGCCGGGATCCACGGGTGCACGGCGGTGCCGACGGCGGCCAGCAGCGCGGCGAGCAGCACCGCGACCGCGGCGACCAGCGTCTCCGGCGCACCCCACCAGGACGCGGGCGCGGCCGTGCGGTCCATCGCGACCAGCAGCGCGCCGGAGACGCCGGCGAACGGCATCGCCAGCGCGCCGGCCACCGCGGCCGCGCCGGCGTCGCCGTAGGCCCGGGACGCGGTGACCGCGGCCAGCAGCAGCGCGACGGTCAGGCCGGCCGCGGTGTACGCCCCGGCGGCGGACGGCGGCGCGAGCAGCAGCGGCGGCAGCGCGGCCGGCACCAGCGCGACCGCGACGGCGCGGGTCGCGATCCGGGTCGCGGCCGGGGACCACGGCCCGGTCCGCCGGGCCGCGCCCGCGATCACGTCCACCACGTCGTCGTACTCCGGTGCCGGCCAGTGTGCCCGGGCCGGCGTCAGGTGCAGGATCTCGCCGTCCCGGATGCCCTGCGCGCGCAGCGGGCGGCCACCGAGCAGCGGGGCGCCGTCCGGCCGGCGCAGCAGCCAGCCGCCGTGCCGCTCGCCCTCGTCGGCCAGCGACTCACCGGCGTGGCGCAGCAGGTCGGGCAGCAACTCGGCGAGCGGGATCTGGTCCGGCAGCGCCAGGTCGACGCGGCGGCGCGGTGCGGCGATCGTGACGCGCGCAAGGCCGGCACCCATCGACGTTCCTCTCACTCGGCGGGCTGCGGAACGCCACGCACCTTACCTAGGATGAACGGGCTGTCGCAGTCCGTACCCCCCGGGGGAATTTGATGGCTATCGTGATCGTGCGGCGTCCGCCGCGTCGCGCAGCGCCGGAGATCCCCGCCGGTGAGCTGGCCGTGGACGCGCCGCCGGAGCTGCCGGAGCCGACCGGTGGACGGTGGCGGACTCTGATGACCGCGCTGCCGATGCTGGGCGGCTCGGTCGCGATGGCGATGATGTTCGGTCGCGGCGGCGGCACCTACTCGTACGTGGTCGGCGCGCTCTTCGGCGTCTCGTCGCTGGCGATGCTGGTGACCGGCTGGGGCGGCGCCGGCGCGCCGAAACGCGCGGAGGTCGCGGCCGCCCGCCGGGAATACCTGCGCCGCCTCGCCGCGCTGCGCCGCCGCGCCCGGCAGACCGCGCTCGCCCAGCGGGACGGCCTGCGCTACCGGCACCCGGACCCGGCCCGGCTCTGGTCCACGGTGGACAGCCACCGGCTCTGGGAGCGGCGCGCGGCCGACCCGGACTTCGTCATCGTCCGGGCCGGACTGGGCCCGCAGACGCTGGCCACGCCGCTGGTGCCGCCGGTCACCCGGCCGCCGGCGGAGCTGGAGCCGATGTGCGCGGGCGCGCTGCGCCGGTTCCTGGACGCCTACGCGGTGGTCCCCGAGCTGCCGGTGGCGGTGTCGCTGCGCGCGTTCACCCGGATCCACCTGCCCGCCGGGCACGGCCTCGCCCGCGCGATGCTGACCCAGCTCGCGGTCTTCCACGCGCCGGACGACCTGATGATCGCGGTCTGCGCCGGCCCGCACCGGCGCGCGGACTGGGACTGGGTGAAGTGGCTGCCGCACGCGCTGCACCGCACCCGCACGGACGCGGCCGGCCCGGTCCGCCTGATCACCTCGGCCGTGGCGGAGCTGACGCCGCTGCTCGAGGAGGCCGGGCGGGCATACCTGGTCGTCGTGCTGGACGGCGCCGACGCCGCGTTCACCGGCAGAGCCGACGCGACCGTGCTGGACCTGGATCCGGCGCCGCCGCGCAGCCCCGGCCACCGCACGCTGGTGCTCACCGGCGGGCAGCGCCTGACCAGCCGCACCACCGAGTCGGAGACCGTGGTCGGCGTGCCGGACTCGCTGACCGTGGCGGAGGCGGAGGCGGTCGCGCGCCGGCTGGCACCGCTGCGGCTCGCGGCCGTGGAGGCGCCGCGCACGGCCGCGCGCGACGTCGAGGCCGGGCTCGCGGAGCTGCTCGGCTTCGACGACCCCACGCGGCTGGACCCGGCGCGGCGCTGGACGCGGCCCCGGCCGCCGCGCGACCGGCTGCGCGTGCCGATCGGCGTGGGTGTCGATGGCAGCCCGGTCGAGCTGGACCTGAAGGAGTCCGCGCAGGACGGCATGGGCCCGCACGGCCTGCTGATCGGCGCGACCGGGTCCGGCAAGTCGGAGCTGCTGCGCACGCTGGTGCTCGGGCTGGCTGCGGAGCACTCCTCGGAGACGCTCAACTTCGTGCTGGTCGACTTCAAGGGCGGCGCCACGTTCGCGTCGCTGGACCGGCTGCCGCACACGGCCGCGGTGATCACCAACTTGGCGGACGAGCTGCCACTGGTGGACCGGATGGTCGACGCGATCAACGGTGAGCTGCTGCGCCGCCAGGAGCTGCTGCGGCGCAGCGGGAACATCCCGAGCCTGCGCGAGTACGACCGGGCCCGCGCGGCCGGCACCGCGCTCCCGCCGCTGCCGTCGCTGCTGATCGTCTGCGACGAGTTCTCCGAGCTGCTCTCCGCGAAGCCGGACTTCATCGACCTGTTCGTGCAGATCGGCCGGGTCGGGCGGTCGCTCGGCGTGCACCTGCTGCTGGCCAGTCAACGTCTGGAGGAGGGGCGGCTGCGCGGACTGGACACCCACCTGTCGTACCGGATCGGGCTGCGCACGTTCTCGTCGCTGGAGTCGCGGGCGGTGCTGGGCGTGCCGGACGCGTTCGAGCTGCCGCGCTCCCCCGGTCACGGCTACCTACGATTCGGCACGGAGCCGCTGGTGCGGTTCCGGGCCGCGTACGCGTCCGGTCCGTACCGGCCCGCCGCCGGCCCGCCGGTCGCGGAGCCGGCGCCGGTGGCCCGGGTCGTGCCGTACACGTCGGGCGTGGTGGCGGTCCCGCGCACGCCGCGCCCCCGGGCCGCGATCGCCCGGGAAGCCGCCACCACCAGCCTGCTGGACCTGATGGTGGACGCGCTGCAGGGCGCCGGACCGGCCGCGCACCAGGTCTGGCTGCCGCCGCTCGGCGACGCGCCGCCGGTCGGCGAGTTGCTCGGGCCGGTGCACGTGGACCCGCGCCGCGGCCTGACCGTGGCCGACCCGGTGCTGCGCGGCGGACTGCGGGTGCCGGCCGGCGTGGTGGACCGGCCGCTCGACCAGCGCCGGGAGACGCTGTGGCTGGACCTGGCCGGCGCGTCCGGGCACGTGGCGGTGGCCGGCGGCCCGCGCAGCGGCAAGTCCACCGCGCTCCGCACGCTGGTCACCGCGCTGGCGCTGACCCACACGCCGGAGGAGGCGCAGGTCTACTGCCTGGACTTCGGCGGCGGCGCGCTGGCCCAGCTGGCGCGGATCCCGCACGTCGGCGGCGTCTCCGGCCGACTGGACCCGGTGGGCGTGCGCCGCACGGTCGGCGAGGTGCGCGCGCTGCTGGCCGAGCGGGAGGCGCGGTTCGCGGCGCTGGGCGTGGACGGCATGGCCGACTACCGGGCCCGGCGCGCGTCCGGGGAAGTGGAGGACGACCCGTACGGCGACGTGTTCCTGCTGGTGGACGGGTGGGCGACGCTGCGCGCCGACTTCGACGACCTGGAGCCGCTGGTCACCGAGGTGGCGTCGCGTGGCCTGGCGTACGGCGTGCACGTGGTGATCGCCACCGGCCGCTGGATGGACCTCCGCCCGGCGCTGCGCGACCTGCTCGGCGCACGCCTGGAGCTACGGCTCGGCGATCCGGCCGACTCCACGGTCTCCCGCCGCTCGGCCGCGAACGTGCCGGCCGGTGCGCCGGGCCGGGGCATAACCGCGGAGTCGATGCACCTGCTGGTCGCGCTGCCCGGTTTCGCGCCGGAGGAGATCGCGAAGGCGTGGACCGGCCAGCCCGCGCCGCCGGTGCGCCGGCTGCCGGCCGAGCTGCCCTATGCGGCGGTGCGGGACGTGCGCGAGACCGGCCTGCGGATCCCGGTCGGCGTGGTGGAGACCGACCTGTCCCCGGCCGTGCTGGACTTCGCGGCCGATCCGCACTTCCTGCTGTTCGGCGACGGCGAGTGCGGCAAGACGTCCTTCCTGCGCGCGCTGGCCACCACGATCACCACGCGGTACGCGCCGGAGGCGGCCCGGCTCGTGATCGTGGACTTCCGCCGGACTCTGCTCGGCGCGGTCGAGACCGGCCATCTGCTCGGGCACGGCTCCACCTCCGCGACCGCGCGCACGATGATCGAGTCGGCCGTCGACGCGCTCCGCAAGCGGCTGCCCGGCTCCGACGTGACCGCCCGGCAACTGCGCGACCGCTCGTGGTGGACCGGCCCGGAGCTATTCGTGCTCGTCGACGACTACGAGCTGGCCGGCGGCCCGTCCGGCCCGCTGGCACCGTTGGCCGAGCTGCTGCCGCAGGCCCGCGACATCGGCCTGCACCTGGTGCTGGCCCGGCGCTCCGGTGGCGCGGGCCGCGCGTTCGACCCGGTGCTGACGCAGCTGCGCGAGCTGGCCGCGCCGGGTCTGGTGATGTCCGGCAGCCGCGAGGACGGCCCGCTGCTCGGCGACGTGCGGCTCGCCGCGATGCCGCCCGGCCGGGGGCAGTTGAAGACCCGCCGGGAGGGTATACGTCTGGTACAGATCGCCTATCTGCCACCGTCCGATCCCGCATAGACCTCGGACCTGTTGTCCGGCCCGTCGGCGCCCCGGCGGGGAGTAACCTTCACCCAGCCGAGACCGCAGTGAGGTGACCAATTGAGCAGGCGTTGGAGACCGGGGGCCACCGTGGCCCGCCTGGCCGCCACCGTGCTCGTCGGCGCCGCCACCGCGCTGCCGGCCGCGCCGGCGCTCGGCGCACCCCTCCCCGCGGCGCTCGGCGCACCCCTCCCCGCGGCGCTCGGCGCGCCCGTCCCCGCGGTGGTTCCGCTCGCGGTGACCGGTGACGAGGTGCGCGACGAGCAGTGGTCGCTGGCCGAGCTCGGCATGGCCGAGGCATGGCAGCGCTCGACCGGCACCGGCGTCACGGTCGCGGTGATCGACTCGGGCGTGGACGACACGCACGTCGACCTGACCGGCCGGGTGCTGTCCGGGTTCGACCTGGTGAGCACGGGTGGTGACGGCACCGACGACCCGGTCGGGCACGGCACCACGGTCGCCTCGCTGATCGCCGGTGCGCCGGACGAGGCCGGAATCGTGGGAATGGCGCCGGATGCCCGGATCCTCCCGATCCGCGTGCTGGACAAGCAGAATCGGTACGAGGACGCGCAGGTCGTGGCGAAGGCGGTGCACCTGGCCGTGGACAACGGCGCAAAGGTGATCAACCTGTCGCTCGGCGGCCTGGGCAGCAGCCCCGCACTCGCCACCGCGATCGACTACGCGTTCGTCAAGGACGTGGTGGTGATCGCCTGCACCGGGAACGCCAGCGCGTCCGCGCCGTCCGACGTGTGGTACCCCGCTCGCGAGCCCGGCGTGATCGCGGTCACCGGGCTGGAGGAGAACGGCCGTAGCCTCTGGTCCGGCTCCATCACCGGCCGCGAGACCGTGCTCTCCGCCCCCGCCACCGACCTGATCGGCGCGCGTCCCGGCGGCTACTGGCGCGTGCAGGGCACCAGCTTCGCCGCCCCGATGGTGGCCGCGACCGCCGCGCTGATCCGCGCCCGCTGGCCCGAGATGTCCGCCGCCACCGTGGTCAACCGCCTGATCACCACCGCCACCGACCTCGGCCCGACCGGCCGCGACGACCGCTACGGCTTCGGCATGGTGGACCCCGTCGCCGCGCTCGCCGACAACCTGCCCGAGGTCAGCCACAACGTCCTCGACAACGAGCAGCCCCCGGGCGACGTCGGCTTCGGCTCCGCGCCGGGCACCGGCGACGACTCCCGCACCGAGTCCGGCGACGCGGCCGCGTTGCCCGGCCAGGGCGTCGAGGGCCGCCCCGGCGGCGCGGCCCAGCCTGCCGCCGCCGCGGAGCCGCCACCGCCCACCACCGCGCAGCGCGACCGCGGCCTGCTCGGCGGCCTGATCGGCGGCTCAGCCGCCCTGATCGCGATCGCCCTCCTCTACTACGTCACCCTGCACCGCCTCCCCACCCTGCGCCGCACCACCGGCCGCGATTCCTAACCCGCCCGCCGGAACACCTCGCGATCAGGGCCTCCCGCAGGCCGCTCCAACAACATGGAGACGCCCTGATCCGGAAGAGACCGCCCACCGACCGTCGCCGAACTACGCGCGCTCACCGCATTAATCCGTCGACATCACGAAATATCGGACGCGCCGCACCCGAACAACCGGCATTAGCCCGAACTTCGCTCCCCAAGCTCAATAAGCCGCGACAGCGACAACCCGCGCACCGCAACAACCACGTCAGCCCGGCAGCGCCAGCCCGGCAGCGCCAGCCCGGCAGCGCCAGCCCGGCAGCGCCAGCCCGGCAGCGCCAGCCCGGCAGCGCCAGCCCGGCAGCGCCAGCCCGGCAGCGCCAGCCCGGCAGCGCCAGCCCGGCAGCGTCAGCCCGGCAGCGTCAGCCCGGCAGCGTCAGCCGCGGTTTTCTGGTGACCACTGCGGAACCGGAAGGGAGGAGCGCCAGCGACGACCGCAGCCCGCGGGAGCATGCGGGCCGCACCACGCCGGAAGCGGGAAGATCCAGGTCTTGACCTTGACCTTGACCTTGACCCCGCTCTTGGCCTTGACCTTGACCTTGGCCTTGCTCTTAACCTTGACCTTGACCTTGACCCCGCTCTTGGCCTTGACGTCGCTCTCAACCTTGAGCTTGGTCTTGGATTCGGTCTAGCTCTCCGTGCACTCGCCGGTGCCGGCCGCGCGCGTGCGGTCGAGGCCCTCCTGGGCGATCGGCGCGGCCTCCTCCGCGGTGACCGCGAAGCCGATGTTCGGGTCGTCCGCCGCCGCAGCGAAGATGACGCCGAGCACGTCGCCGCGCGCGTCGACCAGTGGCCCGCCGGAGTTGCCGTTCCGGACCAGCGCGTTGATCGTGTAGATCTCGCGGGTGACCTGCTCGGAGTTGTAGATGTTCGGCCCGGTGATGTCACCGACGTCACGCAGGCGGGCGGCCTGCGCGTTGTACGGGCCGTCCAGCGGGTAGCCGAGCACGATCGCGCTCTCCGACCGGTTCCCGGCCTCCCGCGACCACTCCATGACCGGCGCGTCCATCCCCGGCACGTAGATGACCGCCAGGTCGCGCTCCGGGTCGTAGACCGTGACCCGGCCCTCCAGCCGCTCCTCGCCGACCTCCACGCTGACCGAGTCGGTGCCGGCCACCACGTGCGCGTTCGTCATCACCCGGTCGTCCGCGTAGACGAAGCCGGAGCCCTCCAGCCGCCGGCTGCAGTCGTTGGCTATGCCGCGGATCTTGACCACCGACTGCCGCGCGTCCTGGACCACCGGCGACCTGGCCAGCGCCGGGTCCGGCGCCTCGACCTGCGGCGCGCGCGTGGTGCCGAGGCCGCTGAAGACCTCCGGGAAGCCGCGGGTGTTGAGCGTCTGCCGCAGGCCCTGGGACAGTGCCTCGGCCTGGGCCGGCATCACCGAGTCGACCGCGCCGAGCACGTAGCTGCTCTTGATCGACCGGGACAGCCACGGCACGGACGAGGACGCCAGCGGCACCGCGACCAGCCAGGCGACGAGCAGCACCGCGCAGACCGAGACCAGTGCGCCGCCCACCTCGTCGACCCGCTGGCCGGTCGGGTTGACGATGCCGTGCCGGAGTCGCGCGCCGAACCAGCCGGCCAGCGTCTGCGCGATCACGGCGAGCAGGAAGATCGCAACGAGCGAGGCGACGACGCGCAGCCCGGGGTCGGCGAACTGCGCCGCGATCAGCGGCCCGAGCTGGAGGCCGAGCAGGGCTCCGCTGAAGAATCCGGCGAAGGACAGCGTCCCCACCACGAATCCCTGCCGGTAGCCGCTCGCGGCGAACAGCAACACCAGCAGGAAGAGGACGATGTCGGTCACGGACACCCGCCTAGGGTAGGTATGCCGGCCAAGGGCCGCCGGGGGCTGCGACGACGCCTCATGCGAGGGGACCGCTGACGTCGTCGGCCGGCGGCGGCGCCGCCGGACCGGGCACAGGACTTTCCGGGGGTACGAGCACCGGCCGCAACCGGTCGTCCAGCTCGGCGACGCGGGTGCGCGGCCACGGCCGGCTCCAGCCGCCCATGTCGAGCAGCGCGGAGAGCACGCCGGCGGTGAAGCCCCACACGACCAGGCCCTGCGAGTCGAACGCGGGCCCGATCCAGCCGCTGCTGTGCCGCACCTGCAGCCGGTGGGCGGGATCACACAGCTCCGCGATCGGCAGCCGGGCCACGTGCGCCACCTCGGCCGGCTGGCGCGGGTGCACCGGGTGCGGCGCGTGCCACCAGGCCAGCACCGGCGTGACCACGAACCGGCTGATCGGGATCCACAGCTTCGGCAGCTCGGCGAGGACGGTGACGCTGGCCGGGTCCAGCCCGACCTCCTCGTTCGCCTCGCGCAGCGCGGTGGCGACCGCGTCCGCGTCGCCCGGGTCGGCCGCGCCGCCGGGGAACGCGGGCTGGCCGGCGTGGTTGCGCATGTCCGCGGCGCGCTCGAGCATCAGCACGTCGGGGCCGGCCGGGCCGTCACCGAACAGCACCAGCACGGCGCTGGCCCGGCCCTCGCCGGCGGGCGTGGGCATGCGGGTGAAGTCGCGCGCGGTCGCGGAGGCGGCCCGCTTCGCCAGCGGTGCCAGCCACTCCGGGATCTCGTCGCTCACGCCGTCACCTCCGGGTGATCTACGGCTGCCGGCCTCGAACCGCTCAATCATCTAGGAGACCGTCACGCCGAGGTGGTCCCGGACGAACCGGTCCAGACCGGCCTCGTCCAGCGCGGTGGTCTGGTGGACGCCGCGGACCCGGCCGTCCGCGTCGATCAGCACGGTGGTCGGCAGGCCGGGTGCACCGAGCTCGGCGACGCTGAGCGCGGTGAGCAGCTCCTTGTTCGGGTCGAAGAGGGACGGGAAGCGGAACCCCAGCTCGCGGCCGAGGTCCTCGGCGGTGGACTGCCGGTCGCCGGTGTCCACGCCGAGCACGCGCAGCCGGTCGCCGGCCCGGTCCGCGTAGGCCTGGACGACCGGCAGCTCGGCCCGGCACGGCCCGCACCAGGAGCCCCAGAGGTTGATCACGGCGGGCCCGCGCAGCGCGGAGAGTTCGACGATGTCGCCGCCGTTGAGGCAGGAGAGCTCGAGCTCGGGCAGTCGCTCCAGCAGCACGTCGCCGGCCGGCTCGGGCGCGCCGGTGATCGGCGAGGTGAGCCCGGTGCAGTCCGCGAACGGCGAGGCGATCACCACGTCACCCGTGGTCGCGGTGATCTCGGGGGTGCCGGCGCATCCGGCCAGCGCGAGTGCGATCGCGGCCGCGGCGGCCCGGACCACACGTCTCACGGCACGTCCACGGTGGCCGCGGCCGCCGGCACCAGCGCCGGGTCGAGCCCGGCCGCCTCGGCGAGCGCGCCGGCCCGGGGACCCTTGAGCAGCTTCACCGCGACCTCGGGCTCGGTCGGCCCGGCACCGAACGACGGGCAGATCTTCGCGAGCGTGCAGGCGCCACAGGCCGGTTTACGGGCGTGGCAGACCCGCCGCCCGTGGAAGATCACCCGGTGCGACAGCATGGTCCACTCGCGCTTCGGGTAGAGCGCGCCGATCGCGTGCTCGATCTTGACCGGGTCGGTCTCCGCGGTCAGCCGCCACCGGGCGACCAGCCGCTGGAAGTGCGTGTCGACCGTGATGCCGGGGACGCCGAACGCGTTGCCGAGCACGACGTTGGCCGTCTTGCGGCCGATGCCGGGCAGCTCGACCAGGTCGTCGAGCTTGCCGGGCACGTCGCCGCCGTGCCGCTCGACCAGCGCCTGGCCGAGGCCGATCAGCGAGTTGGTCTTGTTGCGGAAGAAGCCGGTCGGCCGGATCAGCTCCTCCAGCTCGGCCCGGTTCGCGCCCGCGTAGTCCGCGGCCGTGGGGTAGCGGGCGAACAGTTTCGGCGTGACCTCGTTGACCCGCTTGTCCGTGCACTGGGCGGAGAGGATGGTGGCGACGGCCAGCTGGAGCGGGCCGTCGTGGTCCAGCTCGCAGTGCGCGTCGGGGTGCGTCTCGGTGAGCGAGCGGCCGATCCGGCGGGCGCGGCGGGTCAACGCGAGCGAGGACTCGGCCGGGGCGGACGTGCGGGTCACATCGGCCAGCGTACGTCGGAGCCCGGGCCCGCCGCCTCCGGCGGTCGTCTATCCGGCCGTCAGCCCGCCGTTCTCGCTGATCGCCGGCCCGGTGCCGGGGAAGTCCGCGGCGGACAGCTCGCGCACGTGCCGGAGCCCGGCGCCGGTGCGATCCGGGACCGGCCGGCCGCCGCGGTCCGGCCGGGTCGCGGTGAACGTGCCGCCGGCCCAGCGGCCGTCCGCGCGCAGCATGACGCGGAGCACGCCGGCGGCCGCGTAGCGTCCGGCCCGGCCGGCCGGGCCGGCGAACGTGCCGAGGCTGTACGCGATCAGCCGGCCCCGGTGGAACTCCATGCCGCGCAGCACGCCCGGTCCGTGCCCGAGCACCAGGTCCGCGCCCGCGTCCACCACCGCGTGCGCGAACCGGACCGGGTCGCCGCGGTCCTCGCCGCGGTGCCGCTCCACGCCGCCGGCCACCCGATAGCGGCCCGGCGCGCCCAGCCGCGCGTGCACCACGACCAGGTCGGCGCGCCGGGCCGCCGCGGTCACCGCGCGCTTCGCCGCGGTCAGGTCCGCGACCGCGGCGGCCGGGAAGCCGAGCACCGCGATCCGGACGCCGCGGGCCTGGGTCTCGGCGGCCTCGCCGTACCCGCCGATGATCTTGGTGTTGTCCTTCCGCAGGCCCGCCGCCGCGACGGCCGGGGCGAGGTCGGCGGTGGTCACATCGGCGCGGAGCAGCTCGCGGACGCCGTCGAAACGGTCGCCCGTCCCGATGATCGAGCCGGTCGCGGCGATCGAGATCAGCCCGGCCGGGCGGGGACGGGGCGGCGGCGCGGGTGCGCGCGGCACGAGCGGCGGCACCGCGAGCCAGAGCGGCCGGGTGCCCGGGGCGGTCGCGAGCGAGACCGCATGGACGCCGGAGAGTCCGCCGGCCAGCAGGATGGCCAGGGCGAAAAGCACAACAAAGACCGGTTTGCGGGCCATACTGAACAAACGCACGGACCCGAAATCGGAAGTCGAACTGCGGAGCGTGATCTTCGCTCTGGAGCTGAAGGGCGCCGGATGTTACCGTCCGTTGAGGTCTGGTTGGTTACGCTTCCGGATCGAGATTCCTGGGGTGCACGCCCGATTCCGGCCCGCGTGCACCTAGACTGACTGCGCGCGAAGGCTTCACCGGCCATCCAGGTTCTGGCCGGTAGCAGAAACAGCTCGGCGCTTGGCGGAGGTGCGCATGGACGAGGTGTTGGCCCGCAGCGGGATCTTCCAGGGGGTTGATCCTGAGGCGGCCGAGGCGCTCGCCAAGGAGATGGAGACCCTCGAGATCCGCAAGGGCGAGGTCGTCTTCAACGAGGGCGAGCCCGGAGACAGCCTGTACATCGTATTGTCCGGCAAGATCAAGCTCGGGCGGCGCGCGGCGGACGGCCGGCAGAATCTCGTCTCCATCATGGGCCCGTCCGACATGCTCGGCGAGCTCTCGCTCTTCGACCCGGGCCCGCGCACCGCGACGGCGACCGCGGTCACCGACACCCGGCTAGCCCGGCTGCGCAAGCAGGCGCTGCGCCCGTGGCTGCACAACCGGCCGGAGATCTCGGAGCAGCTGCTCCGGGTGCTCGCCCGCAGACTGCGACGGACGAACGACAACCTGGCCGACCTCATATTCACCGACGTCCCCGGCCGGGTCGCCAAGAACCTCCTGCAGATGGCAGGCCGGTTCGGCACCCGCGACGGGGGCGTCCTCCGCGTCACGCACGACCTCACCCAGGAGGAGCTGGCCCAGTTGGTCGGCGCGTCCCGGGAGACCGTCAACAAGGCGCTCGCCGACTTCGCGTCGCGCGGCTGGCTGCGCCTGGACGGTAAGAGCGTGATCATCCTGGACCCGGAGCGCCTGGCCCGCCGGGCCCGCGTCTAGGCAGACCCTTCATCGTTTCGAGCCCCGGCGGGATCACCCGCCGGGGCTCGGCGCGTTTCGCCCCTGCGGGTCGCTCGTTACGACGTGTGGCAACAGGGCCGGGCCGCAAGACGTAGAGGGGTTGCACATGGCTGTCCTCGACACCGCCATCGATCCGCGCAACCCGACGTACCAGGAGAACCGGGATGCGATGCTGGAGCGCCTCGGCGCGCTGGCGAACGCACTGGACCTGGCGCGCGCCGGCGGCGGCGAACGGCACGTCACCCGGCACCACGCGCGCGGGCGGCTGATGCCCCGCGAGCGCGTCGACCTGCTGCTCGACCAGGACGCGCCGTTCCTGGAGCTGTCCGGAGTCGCGGGCTGGCACACCGACCAACCGGTCGGCGCCGGCGTGGTCACCGGCCTGGGCGTGGTCGAGGGCGTCGAGTGCGTGATCGTGGCGCACGACCCGACCGTGCGCGGCGGCGTGCTCAACCCGATCGCGCTCCGCAAGATCGAACGGGCCGGCGAGATCGCACTGGCCAACCGGCTGCCGCTGGTCAGCCTGGTCGAGTCGGCCGGCGCGGACCTGCCCGCCCAGGTCGAGGCGTTCGTTCCCGGCGGCTCCGTGCTGCGCGACCTGGCCCGCCTCTCGGCCGGCCGGATCCCCACGGTGTGCGTGGTCTTCGGCGACGCGGTCGACGTGGCCGCCTGGCTGCCCGGCCTCTCCGACTACACGGTGCTGGTCCGCGCGCAGGCGAAGGTCTCGGTGGCCGGGCCGCGGCTGGTCCAGGAGGCGACCGGCGAGATCCCGGACGGCGAGGCGCTCGGCGGCGCCGTCATGCACGCCACCCGCTCCGGCCTGGCGGATTTCCTGGCCGAGGACGAGCGCGACGCGGTACGCCTGGCCCGCCAGTGCATGCGCCGCCTCAACTGGCGCAAACTCGGCCCGCCGCCGCGCACCGCGCTCGCCGCGCCGCCCAAGTACGACCCCGAGGACCTGTTGGCGATCCCGTCCGCGGACGAGCGCACGCCGTTCGACCCGCACGAGGTGCTGGCGAGGATCCTGGACGCCAGCGACTTCGACGAGTTCAAGCCCGGCTACGGCCCCGCGCTGGTCACCGGCTGGGGTGAGGTGCACGGCTACCCGGTCGGCGTGCTGGCCAACGCGCGCGGCACGCTGGTCTCCGCGGAGGCGCAGAAGGCCGCGCAGTTCGTCCAGCTGGCGAACGCGTCCGGCACCCCGCTGCTCTTCCTGCAGAACGCGTCCGGGCTGGTCACCGGCGCGGAGTTCGAGCAGGCCGGGATCGTCAAGCATGCCTCCGCGATGATGAGCGCGGTCGCCGCGTCCGGCGTGCCGCACCTGGCCGTGAACCTGGGCGCCGCGCACGGGCCCGCCGCGTACGCGATGTCCGGCCGTGCCATGGCCCCGCGCTTCCTGTTCAGCTGGCCCAACGCCCGGGTCGCCGCGCTCGCGCCGGAGCGGCTCACCGGCGTGCTCACCGCGCTGGCCCGGCAGGCCGCCGAGGTCAAGGGCCAGCGGTACGAGGAGGACTTCGACCGGAACCTGCGGATGAACGTCGAACGGCAGGTCGAGGCGCAGACCTCCGCGCTGTTCGTCTCCGGCCGGCTGCACGACGACGGCGTGATCGACCCGCGGGACACCCGGACCGTACTCGGGCTGTGTCTGTCCGCGATCCACAGTGGTCCGGTCGGTGGCGCCGACCGGTTCGGCGTTTTCCGGATGTGAGGACTTGATGATCCGACGACTCCTGGTCGCCAATCGCGGAGAGATCGCCCGGCGCATCTTCGCGACCTGCCGGTTGATCGGCATCGAGACGGTCGCGGTCTACTCGGACGCGGACGCGGACTCACCGCACGTGGCCGAGGCCGACTACGCCGTGCACCTGCCGGGCAACGCGCCGACCGCCACGTACCTGCGGGGTGATCTGATCCTCGGTGCCGCGCGCAAGACCGGCGCGGACTCGGTGCACCCCGGCTACGGCCTGCTCGCCGGCAACGCGGACTTCGCGGCAGCGGTGATCGACGCGGGCCTGACCTGGGTCGGTGCGCCGCCGAAGTCGATCGCGCTGCTCAGCTCCCGGCTGGAGTCGCGCGCGCTGCTGGCCGACGCGGGCGTGCCGATGCTGCCCGCGTTCGGCGAGCCGGAGCACGTGCCCGGGTTCCCGGTGCTGGTCAAGGCGGACGTCGGCAGCGGCGGCCGGGCGATGCGCATCGTCCGCGACCGGGACACGCTCGCGGACGCGTTCGCCGCGGTCCGGCGCGAGGCTGCCGGGCTCTTCGGCAACGGTACCGCGCTGGCCGAGCCGTACGTGGAGCGCGCCCGGCACATCGAGATCCCGGTGATCGCGGACTCCGCCGGCGGCGTGATCACGTTCGGCGAGCGCGAGTGCTCCATCCAGCGCCGCTATCAGAAGCTGATCGAGGAGACGCCGTCCCCCGCGGTCGCGCCGACGCTGCGCGCCCAGCTGTGCACCGTCGCCACCGCGGTGGTCCGCGCGTCCGGTTTCGTCGGTGCCGGTGCCGTCGAGTTCCTGCTCGCCCCGTCCGGCGACTTCTTCTTCCTGGAGATGAACACCGCGCTGCAGGTCGAGCACGCCACCAGCGAGTGCGTCTCCGGCTTCGACCTGGTGCGCCTGCAACTGCTGGTGGCCGAGGGCTCGCCGCTGCCGATGAGCGCGCCGCCACCGGTCCGCGGGCACGCGATCGAGGTGCGGCTGTGCGCCGAGGACCCGGCCTACGCCTGGCTGCCGTCCACCGGCCGGCTGCACCGGTTCCACATCCCGGACGTGGCAGGCTCGTTCAAGCCGCTGCCTCAGCCCGGCCTGCGCCTGGACACCGGTGTCGCGGACGGTTCGATGGTCGGCGTCCACTACGACTCGATGCTGGCGAAACTGATCGCCTGGGCTCCGACCCGGCACGAGGCCGCCCGCATGCTCGCCGCCGCGCTGACGCGTTCGCACATGCACGGCGTCGTGACAAATCGTGATTTATTGGTACGTGTCCTGCGGCACCCCGCGTTCCGGTCCGGCAACGTCGACATCAACTTCCTCGACCGCCACCCCGAGGTCTTCGCGCCGCTGCTCTCCTCCGTCGACGCGGTCCGCGTCTCCTGCCTGGCCGCCGCCCTGGCCGGCGCCGCCACCCGTCGCGCCGGCAGCCCGGTCCTCGCCACCATCCCGTCCGGCTGGCGCAACGTTCCCAGCGGCGCCCAGATCACCGTCTACGACGGCCCGGCCGGCCCGGTCGAGGTCGGCTACCGCCTGGAACGCACCGGCGAACTGGCCGGCTGGTGGGTCCGCGCCGTCGACCCCGAAGAGCTCGACCTGGCCGGCCTCGGCGCCCCGCCGCTGACCGACGACCACCCACCGGTCGCCGTCGTCTCCGCCGCCCCCGACCGCGTCGTCCTCGACGTCAACGGCATCCGCCTCGCCTTCGGCGTCCACCGCGTCGCCGACGTCTCCTACGTCGACAGCCCCGAGGGCTCCGTCGCCCTCACCGAACTCCCCCGCTTCCCCCGCCCCTCGGAGCTGACCGACGGCTCCCTCACGGCCCCGCTGCCGGGCGCCGTCGCGCGCGTCATGGTCGTTCCCGGCCAGCGGGTCCGCGCCGGCGACCTGCTGCTGACGCTCGAATCGTCGATGGTCGAACACCCGGTCCACGCCCCCAGCGCCGGCGTGGTCGCCTCGGTCCCGGTCCAGCCCGGCATCCACGTCGCCGCCGGAACCCTGCTGGCCGTGCTCAACCCCGATTAAAAGCCGCTTTTCCCGCTCCCGGCGTGGCCCGGCCCGCATGCTCCCGCGGGCCCTGGTCCCGTCGTGGTCACCGAACCCCACGCGGCCTCACCACTCGGTCGCTCCATCTGCCGCGCCCCGGACCGAATCGGGTCGGCCGCCACGGAAACCGACCCGAACTGCTCGCTCAAGACCTCGATGGAAAGCGAAGTCGACGCCCTGTCGCCCCGAGCGTCAACGGCGTCGGCGAGAGCCGGTGAACCGTTGGGCCTGCCGAGAAAGAAATCAGGCCCGGCCTCCGTTAGGAGACCGGGCCTGACCTGCACTTACCGGTCGGGGTAGCCGGATTTGAACCGACGACCTCCTCGTCCCGAACGAGGCGCGCTACCAAGCTGCGCCATACCCCGGGGTGCGGCTCAAATACTATCCGACCGCACCGCCCACACGAAATCGGTATACCCCCTCCGCGTGTTTGCGCAGGTCAGCGCGGGATGAGGGTCAGCAGGGTGGCCTCCGGAGGGCAGGAGAAGCGGATCGGGGCGGTGGGGTGGGTGCCGAGGCCGGCGGAGACGTGAAGCCAGGAGTCGGAGCCGGGCCAGCGGTGGAGGCCCTTGACCATGCTGCGGGGGATGCCGCAGTTGGTGACCAGGGCGCCGTAGAGCGGGACGCAGACCTGGCCGCCGTGGGTGTGCCCGGCCAGCAGCAGGTCGAAGCCGTCCGCGGCCATCAGGTCGAGCAGCGGCGGCTCGGGGCTGTGGGTGAGGGCCACGTGCAGGTCGGCGGCGTCCGAGACCGCGCCGGCGACCAGGGGGTAGTCGTCGCGGTCGACGTGCGGGTCGTCGACGCCGCACAGTTCGATGACGCGGCCGCCGGCCTTGAGCGTGGTGCGGGCGTTGTTCAGGTCGTGCCAGCCGGCGTCGACCAGGACCTGGCGGAGTTCGTCGGCGGGGAGTTCGACGCCCTGGACGTACTCCCGGTTGGGGTCGAAGTAGGAGAACGGGTTCTTGAAGACCGGGCCGCGGTAGTCGTTGGATCCGAAGACGAACGCGCCGGGGCGCTCCAGCAGCGGCTGGAGCGCGCGCAGCACGCCGGGCACGGACGCGGGGTCGGCCATGTTGTCGCCGGTGACCACGACCAGGTCGGGGTCGGTGGCGGCGAGGGCGGCGACCCAGCGCTGCTTGCGGCGCTGCTCCGGCATCATGTGCATGTCCGAGATGTGCAGGATGCGCAGTGGCTCGGCGTCGGGGTCCAGCACGGGCACGTCGAATCGGCGCAGCGTGAACATGTTGCGTTCGACGAGCGAGGCATAGGCGAGGGTGGCGGCTCCGGCGGCGACCGTACCGGCGGCCAGGCTGAAAAGGGTGCGCTTCCGCATTCCACCAAGGGTAGTTTCACTCCCCATGGGTACGCTCAAGGACCGCCTCAACGAAGACCTGCACACCGCCATGAAAGCCCGTGACGAGCTGACCACGTCGACGCTGCGGATGGCGCTGGCCGCCGTCGGCACCGCCGAGGTCGCCGGGACGGCGAAGCGGGACCTGTCGGACGACGAGGTGCTCGCGGTGCTGACCAAGGAGGCCAAGAAGCGCCGGGAGTCGGCGACCGCGTTCGCGGACGCGGGCCGGGCCGAGTCCGCGGCGAAGGAGCTGGCCGAGCACGAGATCCTGGACCGCTACCTGCCGAAGCAGCTGACCGACGAGGAGCTGTCCGAGGTCGTCTCCGGCGCGCTGGCCGGGCTGGGCGGCCCGCCGGCCGTGGGCCCGGCGATGAAGGCGGCACGGGCGGCCGTCGCGGGGCGCGCGGAGGGCGGCCGGGTCGCGGCCGAGGTCCGCCGCCAGCTGGCGGTCTGAGAAGAACCACCAGAAAGCGCCGGGGGTACGTACCCCCGGCGCTTTCTGATCTTGAAAGTGAATCACCTCGGTGGTGGCGAAGCCGAGGCTGAGGACGACGGCGGGACGGGGCGGGACGACCGGCCGGTGCTGAGCCGGAGGACGACCACGCCGCCCTCGATCGTGCTGCCGCCCGGTTCCGTGCTGGCGACCGTGCCGGCGGGGCAGTGCGAGTCCCAGCGCCCGGCCGCGACCTGGACCTCGAAGCCGCGCGCGATCAGGCGGGTCCGCGCGTCCGGCTCGGAGTCGCAGCGGACGTTCGGGATGTTCACCTGCTTGCCGTTGATCATGCGCTGGCTGGGCGGCGTGAAGTCCTCGGGCTCCACGTTCTCCATCGCGTCCGCCAGCGTCAGGTAGACGGCCGGGTTCACCGCCTCGGTGTGCGGGTTGCCCCACCCGTCGCCGCCGCCGCGCATCGTGGTGTTCGCGTTGTCCGTGTCCGCGACCATGCCGGCCACGGTGAGCTGCTTCGTGGTGGCGACGAACGTGGCGGTGCGCTCGCCGTCGGTGGTGCCGGACTTGCCGGCGACCGGGTGGCCGACCGCGCGCCGCACGTACGCGGCGGTGGCGCCCCGGCAGCGGGACGTCTCCGAGCGATCGCCGACCGGGCAGCGGGCCGCGTCGATCGCGGCGCGCGCGACGTCCTTGGCGACGGCCTGGTTGCAGCGGGGCGCGGCGGCCGGCAGCGGCTTGCCCTCCTGCCGGATCTCGATGACCGGGATCGGCTCGCAGTGCCGGCCGTCCGCGGCGAGCGTGGCGTACGCGTTGGCCAGGTCCAGCGGCGTGGTGGAGGAGACGCCGAGCGCGAACGCGCCCCACTGTGAGGCCGCGTCCTCGTCGCCGGCGAACCGGGCGTCGTTCTCCGCGCGGAACTTGATGCCGAGCCGCTTCGCCACGTCCACCGCGTTCTCCGCGCCCGCGCGTTCCTGCAACGGGATGAAGTAGGTGTTCACCGAGGCACCGAACGCGCTCCACATGTTGTGCACGCCGGCCATGCTCTTGACCGCGTTCTTCGGGCAGTAGAGCGCGCGCCCCGGGCACGCGGCCGGGCTGGAGGCGGCGACGACGTACCGCGAGTGGTAGGTCTCCGGCGCGTAGATCGAGTAGCTGAGCGGGTAGCCCTTCTCCAGCGCCGCGACCAGCGCGAACATCTTGAAGACCGAGCCGCCCTGATATCCGTGCACGTCCGCGCTGCCGGTGATGACCGGGTTCGTGGTGTTCGGGTACGTGCCCTTCAGCCCGTTCCGCCGCTTGACCGGGTCGCTGTTCGGCTCGTTGTGCGCGTCGTCGTTCTTGTAGACCCGGTTCACGGCCAGCGCCTGCACGCGCCCGGTGCCCGGTTCGACGGCCGCGACCATGATGGCGTTGCGGTTGCCGTCCGCCGCGCGCTTGTGCACGTGCTTGCGCGCCGCGTCCTGGGTCTTCACGCTCATCGAGGTGACGATGCGGTAGCCGCCGCTCTTCAGCCGCCGCTCCCGGTCGTACGGTGTGTCGCCGAACTCGTCCTGCTCCATCCACCAGCGGTAGACGTAGTCGCAGAAGTAGCCCCACTCGTTGTGGGACGAGTTGACGCAGCCGTTCGGCGTGCGGGTGCCGTTGACGGTCAGCTCCGCGGCCTTGGCCCGGGCCGCCTCGGCCGGCGTGACCGCGCCGATCTCGGTCATGTTGTCGATCACATAGTTGCGCCGGCTGAGCGCGAGCGGCCGGCCGGTCTCCGTGGTCGGGTCGAACGCGGAGGGCGCCTTCACCATGCCGGCCAGCATCGCGGCCTCCTCGGTGTTCAGGTCCTTCGGCGGCTTGCTGAAGTAGACCTGGCTGGCCGCGGAGACGCCGTAGGCGCCGTTGCCGAACGGCGCGATGTTGAGGTACCGCTCGAGGATCTGGTCCTTGGACATCTCCTTCTCGACCTGCATCGCGTAGCGCATCTCGCGCAGTTTGCGGGCGCTGGTGTCCTCGGTGGCGCGGACGACGTCGGCCGGGCGGGTGGCGGAGTAGGAGATCGCCATCCGGACGTACTGCATGGTGAGCGTGGAGGCGCCCTGCGGTGACGCGCCGGACTTGTTGTTCACGAACGCGCGCGCGATGCCCTTCATGTCGACACCGTTGTGCCGGTAGAAGTTGTGGTCCTCGGCCGCGATGATCGCGTTCCGCATGACCGGCGGAATGTCGTTGATCTCGACGTCCTTCCGGTTCTCGTCGTAGATCATCGCGACCAGCGTGCGGTTGTCGGACGCGTAGAGGTAGGTGTTCTGCGGGGCGCGCTGCACGGTCAGCTCGGTCGGCAGGCGGTCGAACGTCTCGGCGCCGGCCTTCGCGGCCAGGCCGGACATGGCCACCGCCGGGAACGCGGCGGCGGAGACCACGATGCCCGCGAGCAGGCCGCAGATGCCCAATGACGCCGCGCCGGAAAAGACGGTGTGGTCACGTTTCCTGATCCAGCTCACGAGCCCAGGCTACGGCGAAAAAGACCAATTGCGCCTTCTGTCCGATACGGCACGCGTGGCCGAAAAATGACCGGACGAGTGCGCGTCTCGCCGGCCCTTGCATTCGTTGTGCAAGACGCACGGCCCGTGGCACGCGGCTGCAGACCCCGCACCAGTGTGCCGCCTCCCGGCCGCCGGTGACGCCGTTTCCGCGAATCCCGCCCGGCGCATCTCAGGCCACATAAGCAGCTCATCGATACATATCGAGACAATGAGTGAAGAGGGCGAAGTGTCCGACCTGGTCGATTTAACAGACAACGTTGCGTAATCGCCTAACTACGGAGCATGATGTTCCGGAGATCGAATGTCACCCTCCGTGCCGCAAGTATCGCGGGGAGTGACCGGGGGATCTGTGGCCGGTCGGGACGCACCGGCAGGGACATGTACCGCGACCGGGGGAAACGGGTCGGCGGTGGTACAGCTTGGGGGGACGTGCACAGATGGGGATGATCAGCGACTGGCCGACCATGGCGGCGTGTCAGAACGGCGATCCCGACGCGCTCTTCGTGCAGGGGGCGGAGCAGAACGTGGCGAAGAGGATCTGCCGCGGCTGCCCGGTCCGTAACGAATGCCTGGCGGACGCGCTCGACAACCGCATCGAGTTCGGGGTGTGGGGAGGAATGACCGAGCGGGAACGGCGTGCGCTGCTGCGCCGGCATCCGCACGTGGCGAGCTGGCGGAAGATGTTCGAAGCCGCCCTGCGTGAACAGGACAAGAGCCGTACCAATGTGTTGGTGCATGCCGGTTAGGCACCGTCTCCGGCGATCGAGGCGTCATTCACGTCGTTCCGGCGACTGAGTGGCGCCTCGATCACGATGAGGACGCTCAGGCGAGAGCCTCGCCGATGCTTCGCAGCCCGTCGACGTCGTGCACGTCGGCGGGCTGCGCCATCACCGCCACCGTGGGGACCGTGGGGAACGAGTCGGTGAACCGGGCCGCCACCCGCTGCTCGCGCGCCGACTGCTCGGTCAGTGCCGCGTGGATGCGCAGCGCGTCCGCGGCGATCGGGCTCTCCCCGGACGCGTCCAGCGCCTCCGCCGCGGCCCGGCTGTCGGCCGCGGAGAGGCCGGCCGCGACCGGTGAATGCATGCGGTTGAGCACCAGGCCGGCCAGCGGCATCCGGTCGTCGCGCAGCCGCTGCGCGAAGTAGGCCGCCTCCCGGATCGCGTCCGGCTCCGGCGCCGCGACCAGCAGGAACGAGGTCTCCTTCGCCTGCAGGATCCGGTACGTCTGCTCGGCCCGCTGCCGGAACCCGCCGAACATCGAGTCCAGCGCGGCCACGAAGCCGGACAGCTCGCTCAGCAGCTGGGTGCCGATCACCTTCTGCACCACCCGGGAGAAGATCCCGAACGATGCCGTGACCAGGCTGAACACGCTCTTGCCACCGGTCTTGGCCGGAGCCAGCAGCAGCCGCAGCATCTTGCCGTCCAGGAACCGGGCCAGCCGGGCCGGCGCGTCCAGGAAGTCGAGCGCGGACCGCGACGGCGGCGTGTCCACCACGATCAGGTCCCACTCGTCGCGGGCCCGCAGCTGGCCCAGCTTCTCCATCGCCATGTACTCCTGGGTGCCGGAGAACGTGGAGCTCATGGCCGCGTAGAACGGGTTCGCGAAGATCTCCTGCGCGCGCTGCGGATCGGTGTGGGCCAACACCACGTCGTCGAACGTGCGCTTCATGTCCAGCATCATGGCGTGCAGCTCGCCGCCGGTCGCCTCGGTGTCGATGCCCTTGACCTGCCGCGGCGTGTTGTCCAGCTCGGAGAGGCCGAGCGACTGCGCCAGCCGCTTCGCCGGGTCGATGGTCAGCACCACCGTGCGCCGGCCGTGCCGCTCCGCCGCGCGCAGCGCCACCGCGGCCGCGGTCGTGGTCTTGCCCACGCCACCGGCGCCGCAGCACACGATGATGCGGGAGTCCGGGTCGGCGAGAATCGCGTCCACGTCCAGATCAGCTGACACGAAACGAGCCTATCGGCCGTACGTCAGCGAAGCAGAGTGTCGGCGAGCACGTCCAGGCCCTCGCGCGTCACGCCGCCCGGCAGTTGTGGCAGCTCGATCGCCGGCCGGTCCAGCTCGGCCAGCTCCGCGCGCAGTGAGTCCTCCAGCTCGCGCCGGGCCAGGTACGCCTTGGCCTCGGCGTGCAGTCCGGCCACGGTGGCCCGGTCGGCCGGCAGCCCGGCCGCGGCCAGCCCGCGCCGCAACTCGGCCTGAGTGGGTTTCCCGTCCGCCAGCAGCGGCGGGCGCGCGTTGTTGACGATCACCTTGCCGACCGGGATGCCGAGCTGATCCAGCTCCACGATCGCGTCCAGCGTCTCCTGGACCGGCATCTCCTCCAGCAGCGTCACCACGTGCACCGCGGTCATCGGCGAGCGCAGCAGCGCGGCCACGCCGTCCGACTGCGTCTTGATCGGGCCCATCTTGGCCAGCCGCGCGGTCTCCGCGGTCACGTTCAGGAACCGGCCGATCCGGCCCGTGGGCGGAGCGTCCAGGACCACCGCGTGGTACGCCCGGCGCCCGTTCACCGACCGGGTGGTGGCCTCCTTGGCCTTGCCGGTGAGCAGCACGTCACGCAGGCCGGGCGCGATGGTGGTGGCGAAGTCGATCGCGCCCACCTTGCGCAGCGCCCGGCCCGCGGCGCCGAGCTTGTAGAACATGTCGAGGTATTCGAGCAGCGCGGCCTCGGCGTCCACGGCCAGCGCGCGGACCTCGCCGCCGCCCGGCACGGTGGCGATCCGCCGCTCCTCGTAGGGCAGCGGATCCAGGCCGAACAGCTGGGCGATGCCCTGCCGGCCCTCCACCTCGACCAGGAGCGTGCGGTTGCCGCCCCGGGCCAGCGCGAGCGCCAGCGCGGCGGCCACGCTGGTCTTGCCGGTGCCGCCCTTGCCGGTGACCACGTGCAGGCGTGCGGACCAGGACCCCGTCACATGCTCACCCCTTGACCTCGCAGACCCACCACCCATTGTTCTCCACGACCGTGAAGGTCAGCGCCTGGTCAGCGGTCTTCTCGTCCGCGGTGACCAGGGTCACCGTCGTGGTGACGGTGGCGGTCTCGTCGCCTTCGCCGGACACCTGCGGCGCGGTCCAGTCGAACTTGGGGTCCTCGTACGCCGACGCGTACCCCTTCACCTCCTGGATCTTGGCGTCGATGTCCTCGCTGTCCCGGCTGTCCGAGCAGACGTACTGCGCGACCTCGCGGGTGTCCTGGTCGGCGTAGACCGCGGTGAGGAAGCTGTCCACCGCCTGCGCGGGCTCCGGCGCGCCGGTCCCGGACTCCACGGATCGCAGCAGCAGGAACGCGGCCAGGCCACCGCCGCCGCAGAGCAGCACCACCACGGCCAGCACGATCGAGGCGATCAGCACCGGGCGGCGCTTCTTCGCCGGCTTCGCAGGCGCGGGGCCGAGGCCCTCCTGCGGAGGGGCGGGAGCAGGACCGAAACCCTCCTGAGGGTACGAACCGTCTGGCGGGGTCGTCATCTCACTTCCTCCGGGTCGGGTGCAGCGGGGGCGCTCTTCACCGGGCGTCAGTGACGCCGTCGGCCAGCGTAACCGGAGCGGTCATGCGGGGCTCGGCGACGCAGCCTCTAGGCTGTCGACCATGCAGAAGTGGGAGTACTCCACCGTGCCGCTCCTGACCCACGCCACCAAGCAGATCCTCGACAACTGGGGTGACGACGGCTGGGAGCTCGTGGCGGTCGTGCCGGGCCCGAACCCGGAGCAGCTTGTCGCCTACATGAAGCGCCCGAAGGGGTGACGATGACCGAGCCGATCCTGGGTCCGGTCGACCCGTACGCCAATCTCGCGCAGCTGGGTCTGGTGCTGCCCGAGGTCGTGCCGCCGGTCGCCGCGTACGTGCCGGCCGTGCAGTCCGGCAATCACGTCTACGTCTCCGGCCAGCTGCCGTTCGTCGACGGCAAGCTCGCCGCGACCGGCAAGGTCGGCGCGGAGGTCACCGCGGACGACGCGGCGCCGCTGGCCCGCCAGTGCGCGCTGAACGCGCTCGGCGCGATCGAGGCGCTGGTCGGCCTCGGCCGGGTCGCCAAGATCGTCAAGCTGACCGGCTTCGTCGCGTCCGCGCCGGGCTTCACCGGCCAGCCGGCCGTGATCAACGGCGCGTCCGAGCTGTTCGGCGCCGTGTTCGGCGAGTCCGGCCGGCACGCCCGCAGCGCGGTCGGCGTCGCGGAGCTGCCGCTCGGCGCCCCGGTCGAGGTCGAGGTCATCGTCGAGCTCACGGCCTGACCTCGCCGCGAGACCGTGAGGGCGCGGCGTTGCCGAGACGCCGATTCGTCGCAGGTGCTCCTTTTGCCTGCGAGAAATCGCCGGCTCGGCAACGCCCGAGAGCGCCCGAGCCGGAGGAGCGGAGCGACGACCAGAAGCTCAGTAGGATCGGTGTCATGAGTGGGCCGGGTCACGTGACCGCCTCCGCGGGAGAACTCGCGGAGGCGTTGCCTCGTTGGGTGACGTTGCTGCGTGCGCCCAACCCCGGCCCCATGACCCTCGACGGTACGAATACGTGGCTGCTGCGCGCCCCGGGCGCGGAGCGCGGTCTGGTCGTGGACCCGGGGCCGGACATGGCAGAGCACCTGGCCGCGATCGCCGAGCGCCGGCCGTTCGGGGCCATCCTGATCACGCATGGGCACGCGGACCACGTCGAGGGCGCGCAGGCGCTTTCCGGCCGGCTCGGCGGGACACCCGTGCTGGCCGCGGATCCGCAACACGGCGCGCCCTTCGACGGGCTCGCGCCGGAAGGTCTCAACATTGAGGTGCTGGGCACGCCCGGGCACACGCACGACTCGGTCAGCTTCGTGGTGAGCCTCGGTGATGAGCGCGTGGTGCTGACCGGCGACACGATCCTGGGCCGGGGCACCACCGTGGTCGCCTGGCCGGACGGGCATCTCGGTGACTACCTGGCCAGTCTCGAACGGCTCTCGGCGTACCGTGGGGTCGTCGCTCTTCCCGGTCATGGCCCCGCGCTGACCGACACCGGCGCGGCCGCCGCGTTCTATCACGCGCACCGCACCGCCCGGCTCGATCAGGTGCGCGACGCGGTGCGCGCCGGTGCGGCCACCGCGCAGGAGGTGGTCGCCCGCGTCTATGCCGACGTCGACCGCTCGCTGTGGTGGGCGGCCGAGTGGTCGGTCCGCGCGCAGCTCGACTACCTGCACGGACTCGACCGGGAATTCCCCAGCGGATCCGCCGGGTTGGACCCACCGTGACCTGTCCGGTGTGTGGGACGGTGGCGGTCCCGAACGCGCGGTTCTGCCACAACTGTGGCGCAGCCCTACCCGCCGTCGCGGACACCGCCGCCGCGCTGCCGGCGGCGGAACGCCGTGTCGTGACCGTGCTCTTCGGCGACCTCTCCGACTTCACCTCCTGGTCCGAGGAGGTCGACCCGGAGCGCGTCGGCGCGGTGACCGACCGGGTGATGGCCGCGCTGGCCGGCGCCGTGAAGACGTTCGGCGGACACGTCGACAAGCTGACCGGCGACGGGATCATGGCGGTCTTCGGCGCGCCGGTGGCCCACGAGGACGACGCGGAACGCGCGGTCCGGGCCGCGCTCTCCATGCAGCGCGCGGTCCGCCGGGTGCTGGACGACGAGCGCGGCGGCGGCGCCCCGCTCGGCCTGCGCGTCGGCCTGAACACCGGCGAGGTGGTCGCCGGCATCCAGGCGTCTCTGGAATACACGGTCATCGGCGACACCGTGAACACCGCGGCCCGGCTCGCGGACGCGTCCGCGATCGGCGCGGTCTACGCGGGCGAGACGACCATGACCGCGACCCGGCACCTCGCGTCCTGGCGGCAGCTGCGCCCGCTCAAGCTGAAGGGCAAGCGCCAGCCGGTCCCCGCGTTCGAGCTGCTCGGCCTGCGGGACGCGCCCGGCACCCGGTCCGGTCTGGGCGACGAGGCGCCGTTCGTGGGCCGTGAGGCGGAGCTGGGCCGGGTGGCCAGCCGGCTCGCCGAGGTGATCGACCGCAACGAGCCCGGCGTGCTGATCATGACGGCCGAGGCCGGGCTCGGGAAGACCCGGTTCGGCGCGGAGGCGGAACGGCTGGCCGCGGCGTTCGAGGGCACCGGCGGCGCCACCGTGCTCGCGGTCAAGTGTGCCGCGTTCGGCGAGCGGCGCCGGCTGGCCCCGCTGGCCGACCTGGTCCGGTCCGCGGTCGGCCTGCCGAGCGAGCCGTTCACGGCCGCCACCCGGGCCGCGGTCGAGGAACGGGTCCGCCGCGTCGCCACCCGCCTGGCGAAGACCTCGCCGGACGCGCCGGTCGCGGTGGACTCGCTGATGACGCTGCTCGGCTACGGCGACTCGCAGACCGCGACCGGCACGCCGGACTGGTCGTCCCAGGAAATCCCGGCCCCGCCGGACGCGGAGGTGCTGCCGGCCGCCGTGTCCGTGCTGCTCAGCGGCCTGGCCGCGGAGGCGCCGCTGTTCGTGGTGGTGGACGACCTGCACGACGCCACGCTGGAGACGATAGAGGCGCTCGGCGTGACGCTCGGCCGCCTCTCCGGGCCCGCGCTGGTGCTGCTGCTCGGCCGGCCGGAACTGGTCCGCACCGCCGGCATCATGACCCGGATGTCCGAGGCCGAGGTCTACTCGCTGCCGCCGCTGCGCGGTGCGGACGCGTCGCGGCTGCTCACGTCCTATCTGGAGGGCGGGAAGCTGCCGCCGGAGGACACCGACCGGCTGCTCGCCACCGCGCAGGGCAACCCGTTCTACCTCGCCGAGCTGGTCACGCTGCTGATGGAGCGCGGCGCGCTGAAGGCCGCGGCCGGCGCGAACGCGTCCGGGAGGTGGCGGCTCTCGGCCGGCTCGCTCGACCGGCAACTGCTCTCCCGCGACCTCGCGGCCGTGCTCGCCGCGCGCATCGACGCGCTGCCCGCGGACGCGCGTGTGGTGCTGCGCGACGCCGCGGTGATCGGCGACCAGGTCGCCACGGCCACGCTGCACGCGCTGTGCGGTCGGCACCCGGGCGACTTCGAGCGGGCCGTGGAGGAGTTGCTGCAGCGGCGCATGCTCATCCGGACCCGCGGGGGTTTCGCGTTCAGCACGCCGCTGATGCGGGAGGCGGCCTACGCCGGGATCGGCAAGGCCGACCTGGCCGAGCGGCACTCGTTCCTGGCGCGCTGGGCCGCGGCCGAGGAGGACGAGGTCGAGCCGCTGCTGTCCAGCGGGTTCACCGGCCCGAGCGGGATGACCGAGGACGCGCGGGACCTGTTCGTCGCGCACCACGTCGAGTCCGCGCTGCGCCTGGCGGACGCGGTCGGCCTGCGCACCGACTCGGACGTGCGGGACGTGGTGCCGCTCGGCGTGGCCGCGCTCAGCCGCGCCACCCGCCGCGCGCATGCCATGGGTGAGCCCGCGCTCGCGGTCGACTACGCGGAGCGGGCCATCGCGCTCGCCGACGACGCGCTCTCCGAGATCGACCAGCTCGTGCACGCGAACGCGCTGATGCAGAACGGGCGGATCACCGAGGCACTGGACCTGGCCGAGAAGCTCAGCGCGAACGCGGGCGACGACGCGGCCTGCCGGTCCGGTGCGCTGCTGATCGCGGGCCAGGCACATCGCCTGCTCGGCGACGGCCAGCGCGCGGCCGACGCCTGGCAGGAGGCGCTGGCCGTGGCCACGGACGCGGGGCTGACGGCCGAGCGCGCGGAGGCGATGCGCCGGCTCGGCATGAACGACTTCTTCACCGGCCGGCTCAGCCAGGCCAGCAGCCGGTTCGCGGCCGCGTTCCAGGTGACCAAGACCGCGGGCGACCGGCACGGCCAGGCCTGGTCGCTGCAGGATCTGGCCTGGGTGACCACCGCGCGCGGCGACTTCGCCGGCAGCGAGGCGGTGCTGGACCGGGCCACGAAGCTGTTCGCGGAGCTCGGCGACCCGGTCGGGCATGCCTGGGTGCGCGGCACCACCGCGTTCTCCCGGCTGCTCGCCGGCCAGCTCGGTGAGGCACGGCGGCTGGCCGGCTCGTTCCTGCCGTTCGGTGAGCGACTCGGCGAGTCGTGGGCGGTCGGCACGCTGCGGGCCGTGGACGCGTTCGCGGCGGCGGAGCTGGGCGACCTGGTCGACGCGGACCATCAGGCGCGGGTGGCGTACCGGGACTTCACCGAGATCTCCGACGACTGGGGGCGCGGGCTTGCGCTCTCCGTGCGCGGCGCGGTCGCGCGCGGCCTCGGCCAGTGGGAGCACGCGCACGACCTGCTCACCGACGCGCTCGGCTACAGCCGGCGCACCACGCACCCGCTGCTGCTCGGCATCGCCGGCACCATGCGCGGCTTCGTCCGGCTGCGGCTCGGCGACGTGCCGGGCGCGGAGGAGGACGCGCGGTCCGTGCTGACCGCGGTCGAGCCGCACAATCCGCTGGCACCGGCGCAGGTCGGCCCGCGCGTGCTGCTGGCCGCGGTGCGGCTCACGGCCGGCGACGCACTGACCGCGGTGGGGTTGCTCGCCCCGATCGCGGCGAGCCGGGCACCGTCGCTGCTCTTCTCCCGCCGGGACGCGGTCACGACGTACGCGCAGGCGCTGCTGGCCGAGCGGCAGTCGATGCAGGCGCTGGACTGGGCGCGGCGCGCGGTCGCGATGCCGGCCGAGGACGTGCGCAGCGGCGTGCGCGCGCACCGGGTGCTGGCGGCCGCGCTGCTGGCCAACGACGCGCCGGAGGAGGCGTGCGAGGCCGCGGCCGAGGCGGTGCGGCTGGCCTACGCGAGCGAGCAGGTCAGCGAGCGGGCCGAGGCGGACGCGATGTTCGACCGGCTCAGGCCTTTGGAGGATGACCTCACGCTGGAGCAGCCGCTAGCATGATCCGGCCATAGACCAATGTGGAGGATCATATGCGGCTGCCCAGGTCCATAGCCGGATGGACGATGGCCGTCTTCGGCATCCTGGCGATCATCATGGGTGCGACCGGCCTGATCCGGCCGGAGTCGATGCTGAGCAGCCTCGGCTTCGAGGTCGTCCCGGCCGCCGAGCGGGCGGCCGGCGACTACACGCTGGTGTTCATCATCGCGTCGTCGATGGCCAGCTTCAACATGGGCATCTACTACCTGGTGGCGGTCTGGACCGAGTGGCGGGCGTTCTACCTCTTCACCGTCGTGTTCCGGTTGGTGACGTTCACGGTGTTCACCACGCTGGTGCTGACCGGCGAGGCGCCCGGCCGATTCTTCGGCGTCGCGGCCTGGGAGGGCATCGGCGCGCTCGCGACCGGCATCGGCCTGTGGCTCGACCGGCGGCATCGCGTATTTTCTAATCCGTGACCGGCGACTCGGATCGGCCACCGCCGCCCGCGACCGGGTCCGGCGGCAATGAGCACGTGCCCATCGTGCCCGGAATGACCGATCTGCGGCAGTTTGCCCGGGGCGGCTACGCGACGATCTACCGGGCCACCCAGATCTCCGTCGACCGCGAGGTCGCGATCAAGGTGGAGAACCGGGCGCTCGGCGACGACCGGGACCGGGCCCGTTTCCTCCGCGAGGCCCGCGCGGCCAGCCGGATGTCCTCCCACCCGCACGTCGTCGACCTCTTCGACGTGGGCGTCACGGCGGACGGCCATCCGTACCTGATCATGGAGCTGTGTGACGGCTCGTACGCCAACCGTGGCCCGCTCCCGGCCACGCAGGTCCGCTCGGTCGGCATCAAGATCGCTGACGCGCTGGCCGACGCGCACGCGGAGCAGGTGCTGCATCGGGATGTGAAGCCGGCGAACATCCTGCACTCGAAGTTCAACGAGGCCGTCCTGGCAGACTTCGGCCTGGCCGTGCTGGCCGAGATGCGCGACCCGAACGTGACGCTCGAGGTGCTCACCCCGGCGTACGCGCCGCCGGAGATGTTCCGCGCGTCCCGGCCGTCCGCCGCCGTCGACGTCTACGCGCTGTGCGCCACGCTCTACGCCATGCTGCGCGGCAAGCCGCCGCGCTGGGAGAACGACCGCAACCCCAGCCTGCTCACCATCATGGACATGTTCAACCAGCCGATTCCGGAGCTGCCGAACGTGCCGGGCGAGCTGACCGCGGTGCTGCGCCGGGGGATGGCGAACGAGCCGGGGTCGCGGCCGAGCGCGGAACAGCTGCGGGACATGCTCTACGAGGTTCGCGTGCCGTCCTCGGGCGCGAACCCGTTCCCGAATCCGCGCCCGGAGGGCAACCACGCCCCGCAGAACCGGCCGCCGCGGCAGCCCGGCCGGGTCTACCACGGCGACACGTACACCCCGCCCCGCCCACCACACGGCGATCCGCACCCGACGATCCCGAACCCGGGCTTCCGCAGCTGGTTCCGCCGCCTGATGGGCTCCTGACGGCCTCCGCCAGCGATCAGGGCAGATTGTTGCGGACCCACAGGCGGGAGTTCTCGAAGACGTCGACCGGGTTGCCGCAGTACTGCCAGGGCCAGGCGCTGACCCGGTCGCCGAGGATCTCGTGGGTACGGGACGCCCGCTCGAACTCGCCGGTCATCTCCAGCGTCATCGCGAACGTGGCGACGCGCGGTGTCGCGGCCGGACGGAAGCGGTAGGACGGGTGCAGGACGGAGCCGTCGGCGGCCCGGGTCAGGTCGGCGCGGACCTCCGCGGACGTGATGTACGCCTTGTCGGCGCCGTCCTCGGCGGGAACGTCGAGCCACTTCTCCAGATGCGCGACCGGCAGCAGCTCCCACAGCAGGCTGCCGGCCGGCGCCGCGGCCGTTGCGGTGTGGGCGAACTCGAACATCTCATCGTGGCTGCCGAACCACTTCGCGCACAGGTACTGGAGGCGCTGCTCGTGCGCGATCACGTGCGTCGGGTGGCGGGTGACGACCGCGTCGAAGCGGGCCTGTGCGATGTCCCTGTCGATCTGGATGCCGCGGGACGAGGTGACCAGCCAGGTCCGGGCAGTCACGTCGTCGTTGTCGCGGGCGGCGACGTCGGCGAGCAGGTGCTCGGCGATCCGCAGCCGGCGGTGGAACTCCCGGAACTGCTCCTCGCGGGTCTGCTCGGCACGCGCGCCGCCGCGCGCGTCCCACGCCCAGTGCACGGCGTGGCAGCCACGCACCAGGACCGGCAGCGTGGACCGCGGCTCGGCCGCGATCCAGTCGCCGATCCAGTCCTGAAGGCCGTCGACGCTGCCGACCGCCTCCATGGTGTAGGCCAGCTCGTCCGGGTCGGCGATCGGCGTGAGGATGTCCCGAGCCGTCTGCCAGTCCTTGCGGGCGAGCGCGTCGAGGAGCGTCCGAGTTCCCGGATCACCGTACGCCGGATCGATGGTGAGACCCTGCTTCTTGCGCTTGCCGAACGGCCACATGTGAATCTTCCTCCCGTGTCGGCCGCCGATCTTAGAGGTCCGGGAGGCAAAACGGGGGAACGTGGCTTGACGAGGGCATCCTCTCCGCGAGACTGGACGAATGGTCAAGACCCTGCGTCCACAGAGCTACAACGAGGTGTTCTACGTCGGGCACTACTTCCGCGAGGGGATCGCGGTCGTGATGGACCTGACCAGCCTGGCGGACGAGGAGGCCACGCCGCTGGTCGACTTCGCGGCGGGCCTCATCGTCGGGCGGGGCGGCGAGATGGAACGCCTCGCCACCAAGATCTTCCTGCTGCGGCCGCCCGGCATGACCGAGGCGGACCTGCCGAACTACCCGGTCCTGGCACCGCAGCCGATGTCACGCGGCGGGCTATGAGGGGAGCAGCCCGGTCTCCGGCTGACCGCACGCGCGCTGCGCCGCCCGCCAGTGGCCGTCCATGTCCTGCGCGACCCCGACCAGGCTCTTCGTGTACTCCGTACGCTCTCCGGCGGAGGCGATCTTAATCTCCTCGCCCAGTTTCAGCGCGCTCTCCACGTTGTTCGCCAGCCCGTTGACCGCGTCCCGCAGGTCGCTGTCGATGACGAGCAGTGCCGCATGCCGCCGGGTGGCGTCGATCTCCGCCCGCAGCTGCTCCGTGCTCTGCAACCCGGTGGACGCGGCGCCGGCGGCCGAGGTGGTCCGGGTGGCCTGGACCGCGGGCGTCGCGGTGACGGTCTTCGCCGGGGTGGAGGCCGCGACCGCATCGCACACCTGACGCTTGGCGAACTCGTTCACGCCGTACGCCGCGCCGAAGCCGAGCATCGCCACGGCCACCGCGGTGACCGCGATCGGGCCCTTCCACGAGCGGGTGGGCGGGGAAACCCACGTGTCCTGCGGTCCTCGGCCGGGGGCGTAGTAGGCGTTGGTCAGCTCTTCGTACGGATTCACGGAAGCACCGGGGGGCGGCTCGATCGTCATACGCCTGTCACAATCGTCTGGGGGGACGGCGGGCACCCGGTAGTTCGGCACCCGCGTCACCACCCTTAGAAGTCGCTGGCCGCGACCGGGAGAGTCACAGGCGCACCGGCATCAGGACCGCGAACGAGTCCGGTCCGCGCAGTGCCAACGGCATGATCGGCCCGTCCAGTTCCAGGACGAGCTGTCCCGTCCCGCCCGCGTCCAGCGCCGCGAGCAGGAACTCCCGGTTGACCGCGACCTGGTGCGGCCGGTCGGGCGCCCCGGCCTCGACGGTGCCGTCCGCACCGACCGTGAGCACCATGACGTGCGCGTCCTCACGCACGACCGTCGGTGCCTGGGACGCGGCCTCGCGCAGTGCTGCCGCGTCCACGCTCACCCGCAGCGGCTCCCCCGCCGTGGCCGCGAGCGCGCGGCGGTAGTCCGGGAACTCGGCGGCGACCGGTACCCCGGTCAGCTCGTGCCCGCCCGCGGCGATCGAGATCGCGTCCGGTGACAGCGACAGCCGGACCGGGCCGCCCACGGCGAGCAGCGGCACCAGCGCGTCGACCAGCGGCAGCGGCGCGACCACGCCGACGTCCGGGCCGGTGAGGTCGGTGAGCGGCACGTCCGCGATCGCCATCCGGTACCGGTCGGTGGTGACCAGCCGCAGCGCGCCGTCCAGCAGCTCGATGAAGACGCCGCGCAGCGTCGGCAGTGCCGGCTCGCTCCCGGCGGCGTAGCGGACGGCCGCGAGCGCGGCGTGCAGCCCACCGGCTGGCACGGTCAGTTCGGTCATCAGGTCCTCCACGAGATCCAGATCGTCGTCGATCATTCGGTGAATCCGGGAGAGCTCCCGCCGCGCGTCCGTCAGACCGTCCTCGAGGCGCCGCAGGTGCGCGTCGAGGAGCGCGTGCATGGCGGGCCGGTCGTCGCGCCGGCCCAGCATCGCGATGATCTGCGGCAGCGGCATGCCGACCCGGCGCAGGCCGGCGACCAGGCGCGCGGCCGGAACCTGACCGGCCGCGTACCTCCGGTAGCCGTTGTGCGGGTCGACGAACGCAGGGCTGAGCACGCCGGCGCCGTCGTAGAAGCGCAGCGCGCTGATGGTCAGCCCGCTGGCCCGCGCCATCTCGCCGATCGTGCGCAGCTCGTCGTCGTCGCTCTCCATGGCGGAGACTCTGATCCCTCGACCCGGTGGAGGGTCAAGCCACGCAGAACTCGTTGCCCTCCGGGTCGGCCATGGTGACCCACGAGTGCGGTCCCTGCTGCCCTCGCCAGAGTTGGGTGGCGCCGCGCGCGGTGAGCCGCTCGACCTCGGCCTCGCGCTTCTCGTCGCCGACGCGCACGTCGAGGTGCACCCTGTTCTTCACGGTCTTCGACTCGGGCGCGGTCTGGAACAGCACGCGCCGGTCGCTTTCCGGGTGCCGGATGGCCGCGCCCGAGGCCCAGACCAGCGCGCCGTTGTGCGTCGTGGTCTCGGCCTCGGTCGCGTAACCCTGGTCGATCATGGATTTGATGAACGCCGCGTCCTGCGGCTCGACGGTCCAGCCGAGCGTCTCCGCCCACCAGTCGGCCTGGGCGTGCGGGTCCGCGCTGTCGATCGCCACCTGGAAGTCGTATGCCATGACCGAATCGTAGATAGGGTCAGGCCTCTTCCGAGTGCTCCGGCTGCTCGGCGAGCAGGGTGAACTTGAACTCGGTGGTCTGCGAGTCCGGGTCGTCCTCGGCCGTCACCGTGTACGACTCGACCCGCACGCCGAGCCCGAGCGTGTCCGCCGCGGTCAGCGCCTCGGTCAGCTCCTGCACGGTGTGGAAGTAGGCGGTGTAGATCTCGGTGGGCTCGTCGAGCACAACTTCGTCGGTCGTCATGTCGGCCGAGCCTAGATCCAGAACGGGCCGCGCGCTCGGTAGCACGCGGCCCGCACCCCTAAAGAGCGATCCAGAGCGTGGTGTCCGGGGGCAGCAGCCCGTCCTCCAGCGGCCCGCTGGCCAGCAGCACGTCCCCGTCGAACGGCACCGGCACCGGCACCGCGGACAGGTTTGCGACGCAGGCGAACGAGGAACGGCGGAACGCCAGCACGTCCGGGGCCGCATCGATCCAAGCCAGCCCTCCGGAGAGCCCGCGCCGCAGGCGCAACGCCGCGCGGTAGAGCGACAGCATCGACGCCGGATCCGCGCGCTGCACCGCCACGGTCCGGTCCTTCCACGCGCGCGGCTGTGGCAGCCACGGCGTGCCGGTGCCGAACCCGAACGGCGGCTCCGAGTCCGACCACGGCAGCGGCACCCGGCATCCGTCCCGGCCCGGGTCTCGGTGCCCGGAGCGGTGCCACATCGGGTCCTGGCGCAGCGCCGGCGGGATGTCCTCGACCTCCTCCAGCCCCAGTTCCTCACCCTGGTAGACGTAGGCCGCACCGGGCAGCGCGAGGCTGAGCAGCGCGGCCGCCCGCGCCCGGACCGTGCCGAGGCGCAGGTCGGTGGGGATGCCCTCGCGCTTGGCCGCGAAGCTGAAACCGGTCTCGGAGCGGCCGTAGCGGGTGACCGGCCGGGTCACGTCGTGATTGGAGAGCACCCAGGTGGCGACCGCGCCGAGCGGCTCGTGCACGCGGATCGTCTCGTCGATGATCTCCCGCAGCCGAGTCGCGTCCCACGGGCTGCAGAGGAACTCCAGGTTGAAGGCGGAGTGCATCTCGTCCGGCCGCAGATACCGGGCGAATCGCTCCGGCGAAGGGAGCCACACCTCGCCGATCAACGTCCGGTCCCCGCCGTAGGAATCGATGAGCCGGCGCCACGAGCGATAGATCTCGTGCACCCCGTCGAGGTCGTGGAAGGGATGCGGCGCGTCCGGCGACACCGGCGGCAGCGACGGGTCCTTGACCAGCAGCGCGGCCGAGTCCACCCGGAAGCCGTCCACGCCGCGCTCCAGCCAGAACCGCAGGATGTCGAGATGCTCCTCGCGTACCCGCGGATGGTTCCAGTTGAGGTCCGGCTGCGCCTTGTCGAACAGGTGCAGGTACCAGGCACCGTCCGGGGTTCGCGTCCACGTCGGCCCGCCGAACTCCCCCTCCCAGTCGGTCGGGCGGTCGGCGCCGGACCGGAACCAGAACAGCTCACGCTCCGGCGCGTCCGGGGAGGCCAGCGCGGCCTGGAACCACGGATGCGCGGACGACACGTGGTTCGGCACGATGTCGATGATGATCTTCAACCCGTGCGCGTGCGCCTCCGCGATCAGCGCCTCCGCCTCCGCCAGCGTGCCGAAGATCGGCTCGATGTTCCGGTAGTCGGCGACGTCGTAGCCGGCGTCGGCCTGCGGCGACGGGTACCACGGGCTGAACCAGATCGCGTCCACGCCCAGGTCGACGAGGTGGTCGAGGTGCGCGCGCACGCCCGCCAGGTCACCGATGCCGTCCCCGTTGCCGTCCGCGAAGCTTCGCGGGTAGACCTGATAGATCACCGCGTCACGCCACCATGTGCTCACGTGTCAACCCTTCATTGCCCCGGCCGAGAGGCCCCCGATGATGCTGCGCTGGAAGATCAGGAAGATGACGATCATCGGGATGCTGGCGATGACCAGGCCCGCGAGCATCATGTTCAGCGGCACCTGGCTGGTCAGCGACAGCCGGGACAGCGCCACGCTGAGCGTCTGCGCGGCCGGCTCCGGCAGCACCAGCAGCGGCCAGAGGAAGTCCTTCCAGATGCCGATGATCGCGAAGATGGAGACCACGCCGAGCACCGGCCGGGACAGCGGCAGCACCACCGACCACAGCACGCGCAGCCTCCCGGCGCCGTCGATCGCGGCCGCGTCGAGCAGGTCGTTCGGGATCTGGTCGAAGAACCGCTTCAGCACGTAGATGTTGAACGCGTTCGCAACCGCGGGCAGCCACAGCGCCCACGGCGTGTTCAGCAGGTTCACGCCGAGCAGCGGCACGTCCGTGACGGTCAGGTAGGCCGGGATGAGCAGCGCGGACGCGGGCAGCATCAGGCTGGCCAGCATCCCCCCGAGGATCACGTTGCCCAGCACCGGCCGCAGCTTGGACAGCGCGTAGGCCACCGCCACGTCCAGGACCAGGATGAACAGCCACCCGCCGAACGCGTAGAACACGGTGTTGCCGAAGTAGCGGGCGATCTCCATCCGGTTCCACGCGTCCGCGTAGGACTCCGGGTGCACACTCTCCGGGATGAACGTGGGCACCGGCTGGGCCAGCTCGACCGGCGATTTCAGCGCGCCGGTCACCATCCAGTAGACCGGGAAGAGAAATGCGAGCGTGAACGCGATCGTCACCGCGCCGAGCACCGAGAAATAGAGCGCGCGATGCCGGCGGATCTCCGTCTCCGAGATCAGCGTGCGCATCAGGACTCCTGGCTTCGGGTGAGCCGCAGGTAGACGGCGGAGAACGCGGCGAGCACCGCGAAGAGCGTCACGCTCATCGCGGCGGCCAGGCCGAAGTCGTTGTTCACCGTGAACGCGTACCGGTAGATCAGCACCATCACCGTGATGGTGTCCGGATTCGTGGTGCCGGTCAGCTGATAGGGCTCGATGAAGACCTGCATGGTCGCGATGATCTGCAACAGCAGCAGGACCAGCATCAGGAAGCGCAGCTGCGGGATGGTGACGTGCCGGAGCCGCTGCCAGACCGATGCGCCGTCCAGCTCCGCCGCCTCGTAGAGCTCGCCCGGAATGCCCTGCAGACCCGCGAGGTACATCAGCGTGGCACCGCCCAGGTTGGCCCACGTCGAGACCAGGACCAGGGAGAACAGCGCGGTGCCGGAACCCTGGGTCCACTGCGAGGTGGGCAGCCCGGCCGCGTCGAGGATCGTGTTGAACAGCCCGTTGCCCGGGTCGTAGAAATAGCGCCAGAGCAGCACGACCACGATCGGCGGCAGCATCACCGGCAGGTAGACCGCGACCCGGAAGAATCCCCTCAGGTGCCGCAGCTCGTTCAGCAGGATCGCCAGGAACAGCGGCACCAGATAACCGAAGACCAGCGCGAAACCGGAGAAGACGAGCGTGTTCTTCCACGCGGTCCAGAACAGCGGGTCCTCGAACAGCGCGGTGTAGTTCTCCGTCCCGACCCAGTAGGGATCGGTCACGAAGTTGACCTGCTGGAAGCTCAAAATGACGCCGCGAACCAACGGGTACCAGGAGAACAGCGCGAAACACGCGAGCCCACCGGCCATGAACGCGTAAGCCAGCAGATTGTCGCCGATCACCCGACGCAACCGACCGCTTCGCGGCCGTTGCGGGATTTCGGGTGGGCTTTGTGGCCGGGCCCGTTCCGTGGCCGACAGGACCGCCATCGTGGTCACCCTTTCTCTGCGGCGGTACGGATACGTGCGCGACGGCCTCCGTGCGAGGCGGCCGGCGCCGCCGGTCACTCCCGGCGGCACCGGCCCTCCCGTCACTTGACCGAGGCCAGGATCTGGTTGACCTGCGTCTCCGCGTCCGCGAGGAGCGCGTCCACGTTCGCGTCGCGGTCGGTGAGCACCTTCTGCATCGCCACGTCCAGCACCGCGTAGATCTGCTGCGCGTTCGGCGGCTCCAGCTTCACCGGAATGCCCGGCATCGCGGCCTTGAACGGCGCGTAGTTCTGCTGCGGCACGTTCGCGTACTTCGCGTCCGCGGTCTCCTGCAACTGCGCGGCCGCACCGGTGAAGATCGCCGGCTCGGGCAGGCCGACCGGGTTCTCGTTCTCGGCGGCCCACTTGTTCTCCGCCTCGAACCGCTCCGCGCTGGTGAACCAGAACGTCAGCCACTTCAGCCCGGCCCTGATCTTCGCGGGCGAGGCCTTGGCGTTGAACATGTAGCCCTCGCCGCCGCCGAGCGTGCCCGCGCCGCCGGGGATCGGGCCGAGCCCGTACGTCTCGTACTTCCCCTTGTACTGATTCACGATGGTCGGGATGTTGTCCGCGGTCGCCACGTACATCCCGAGCTTGCCGGAGCCCATCATCTGCAGCAGGTCGGCCCACTCCAGCAGCTGCCGCTCGCCCATCGAGTCGTCGGTCCAGCGCATGTCCTTGAGCTGCTGCAGGACCTGCCTGCCCTGCGGGCCGTTGAACGCGGCCTTCCACGTGCCGCCCTCGTTGACCGCGACCTCACCGCCGAGCGAGTAGATCTCCGTGGTGAAGTGCCAGCCGCCGGTGTTGCTCTTGGAGTAGTCGCCGTAACCCACGTGCCCGTCGCCGAGCGCGGTGATCTTCTTGGCCGCCTCGCGCACCTCGGCCCAGGTCCGCGGCGGGTTCTCCGGATCGAGCCCGGCCTTGGTGAACAGCTCGCGGTTGTAGAGCAGGCCCATCGAGTAGTTCTTGTAGGGCAGCCCGTAGGTGCCGCCCCTGTCGTCCTGGAAGACGCGCAGCACCTCCGGCTTGACCTGCGAGGTGATCGGGAAGTCGGCGAGGTGGTCGCTGATGTCCGCCACCTGCCGCTTGGCGATCAGGCTGGCCGGGTCCGTGAAGTAGACGTAGAAGACGTCCTCCAGCTGGCCACCGGCCAGCTTCGCCGCGAACGTCTGCGGGTCCATCTTCCCCTCGCGGGGATCGAGGTCGATGTCGGGATTGAGTCTCTCGAACTCGGCCACGTTGTCGAGGAAGCGCTGGTGGGTGGCGGCCTCGGTGGCCGGCGGCAGGCCGTTGATCACCAGGGTGACCTTGCCGCCCTCCTTGGTCTCGTCGTCGCCGGCACCGCACGCCGCGGTCCCGAACGCCAGTCCGACGGTCAGCAGGAGCCCGAGAGTCGTCCGCGTCCGATGTGTGCCCATGGGAACGGACCCCTTTCTGGGGGTGGAATTCAGTCGTAGTCACGCCGTGTTTCGTGCCGATGACGATACAAACACCAACCGGTGACCGCAAGAACAGCACAACATCAAGAAAAATTTTGACGGTACGCGCCCGGAGCGCGCAAAACGGCCCACGGTCAACAGACCGGGGGCCGTTTGAGGGTTCGTGGCCGGTGCAGCGTCCGCCGGCTCATCCCGTCTGCCGGCAGGACTCGTGCGCGACCGGCTAGCCGCGGGGCGCCGGAGCGGTCGAGCCGCGAACCACCAGCTCCGGCTCGAAGAGCAACTCGTCCGCCGGGATCTCCGCGCCGTCGATCTGCTGCACCAGCAGCTCCACCGCGGACTGCCCCATCGCCTCGATCGGCTGGCGCACCGTGGTCAGCGGCGGATCCACGCTGTTCATCAGCGCGGAGTCGTCGAACCCGACCACGGACACGTCCTGCGGCACTCGAAGCCCCAGCCGGCGCACCGCGCGGACCGCACCCAGCGCCAGCACGTCGCTCGCGCACAGAATGCCGGTGACGCCCTGCTTGCACAGCTTCGCCGCGGCGGCCCGCCCGCCCTCGGTGGAGAACCCGGACCGCTCCACGGTCAGCCCGACCCGGCCGCCCTGCGCGGCCACCGCGGCCTCGGCCGCGGCCAGCTTCCGCCGGGACGGCACGTGGTCGGCCGGGCCGAGCAGCGCGCCGATCCGGGTGTGCCCGAGCGAGATCAGATGTGCGAGGCCCTGCTCCACCGCCTCCGCGTCGTCCGTGGACACCAGCGGGAAGCCCAGGCCGTCGACACCCGCGTTGACCAGCACGGCCGGAAGCCCGCGGTCGGTCAGCTTCCTGTAGTGCTCGTGCGACGCGTCCGCCATCGCGTAGTTGCCGCCGGCGAAGATGATGCCGGAGACCTGGTGCTCCAGCAGCATGTCCAGGAACTCGACCTCGGAGACACCGCCGATCGTCCGCGCGCACAGCACCGGCGAGAAGCCGCGCTGCACCAGCGCGCCGGTCACCGCCTCGGCCAGCGCCGGGAATATCGGGTTCTGCAGCTCGGGCAGGACCAGGCCGACCAGCCGGGCGCGCTCGCCGCGCAGCTTCGTCGGCCGCTCGTAACCGAGCACGTCGAGCGCGGTCAGCACCGCGGTGCGGGTCGCCTCGGAGACGCCCTCCCGCCCGTTCAGCACCCGGCTGACGGTGGCCTCGCTGACGCCGGCCTTCTTCGCCACCTCGGTCAGTCGTCTCGTCACGGCCGCAATGCTACTGCTCCATGACGAAAGAACCGAACCGATAGCTGTCGTGTTATGGAAAGCCGGCGTCAGCGGATTGCAAATCCGTGAGCCATTTTCACCCGGCCTGTGCTGCTCCTGCACCGGCACATGTCGACGGTCCGGGCGCGCCAGGTCAGAAGAGCTCAGTCGAGCGCCTTGACGGCCTCGTGAATCGCCCGGTGGAACGTCGGGTAGGCGTAGATCATGTTTCGCAGCGTCGCGACCGGCACCTCGCCGTGCACCGCCACCGCCAGGCCGCTCAGCACCTCGCCGCCGGTCACGCCCGCGGACGTCGCGCCGACCAGCACGCCCCGGTCCACGTCCGCCACCACCTTGATCACGCCGGCGTTGCCCGGCCCGTGAACGAAGCCGCGCGACGACGCGGACACGTCCGTCACGCCGACCCGCACGTTCAGCCCGCGCTCCCGCGCCTGGTGCTCGGTCAGCCCGACCGCGCCGACCTCCGGATCCGTGAACGTCACCCGCGGCAGCGCCCGGTAGTCCGCACCCGGCCCGCCCTGACCCAGGATGTCCCGCACCACGATGTCCGCCTGGTACATGGCCATGTGCGTGAACCCGCCCCTGCCGGTCACGTCGCCGATCGCCCACACGTTCTCCCCGGCCCGCAGCCGGTCGTCGACCTCGATGAACCGGCCGGACGCGTCCACGCCCGCCTCGTCCAGGCCCAGCTCGCCCAGCTCCGCCTTCCGGCCCAGCGCCACCAGCAGCTTCACCGCCGACACCTCGGAGCCGTCGGACAGGCCCACCACGAAGCGGGCTCCGTCGTGCCGGACACGCTCCGCGCGTACCCCCGTGTGAATGTCGACGTTGTCGGCCCGCAGGGCCGTCGCCACCACCTCGGAGGCCTCCGGCTCCTCGGCCGCCAGCACCCGGCTCGCGCCCTCCACCAGCGTCACCTGCACGCCGAAACGCGCGAAGACCTGGGCGAACTCGACGCCGATCGCACCGCCGCCCAGAATCACCAGCGACGACGGCAGCTGCTCGACCTCGACCGCGTCCCGGTTCGTCCAGAACGGAGTGCCGGCCAGCCCGTCGATCGGCGGCACCACCGGCGCGGTCCCGGTCGCCACGACGATGCCGCGCTGCGCCACGAACTCGGTGTTGCCGACCCGCACCCGGTTCGGCCCGACGATCTGCGCGGTGCCCCGCTCGAACCGCCCGCCCTTACCCGTGAACCGGTCCACCGCCACCTTGTCGTTCCAGGTGTCGGTCGCCTCCTCGCGGATCCGCTTCGCCACCGGCGCCCAGTCCGCCGTCACGGTCGACCGCCCGGCCAGCTGCGCCACCCGGCGCGCCTCGACCAGCGCGTTCCCCGCGCGGATCATCATCTTCGTCGGAATGCACCCGTAGTACGGGCACTCACCACCCACCAGCCGGCTCTCGATGCCCACCACGCTGAGCCCGGCAGCGGCCAGCCGGCCGCCCGCCTCCTCACCGCCCACGCCGAGCCCGACAACGACCACATCGACCTGCTCCGGCTGCCCCATGCCCGCCAGCATGCCACTCGTGATCGCCCGCGTCTTGTAGCGTTTCCCACCGTGATCCCGTTGAACGGCAGCGTTTCGCCCGCGTTCGAGCCGCTACGCAGCGCCTTCGCCGCGCTGTTCGCCTCCGGCGCGGAGACCGGCGCCGCGCTCACCGTGATCCACGACGGTGCCGAGGTGGTCTCGCTGTGCGGCGGGTGGCGAGACTCGTCATCGACGGTGCCGTGGACGCCGGACACACTGGCCGGCGTCTACTCCGTGGGGAAACCGGTGGCCGCGCTGTGCGTGCTGCTGCTGGTGGCGCGGGGCCGGCTGAGCCTGGACGACCCGGTGGCCCGGCACTGGCCCGAGTTCAGCACGCCGGCGGCCACGATCCGGCAGCTGCTCGACCACACGGCCGGCACGGTCGCGTTCCCGCCGGATCTGCCCTCGACCGCGTTCGCCGACTGGGACCTGCTCGCATCGTCACTGGCGGCCACGCCGCCGGCCTGGGAGCCCGGGACGGTGGCGGGCGAATTCGCCCTCACCTACGGCCACGCGCTCGGCGAGCTGGTGCGGCGGGTCGACGGCCGCACGCTCGGCACGTTCCTGCGGGAGGAGATCGCCGTACCGTGGGATCTGGATCTCGCCTTCGGCCTGTCGCCGTCCCAGATCGACCGCTGCGCCGACCTCGTCCCGGCCTGGCCGGCCGACCCGCTGGGGTCGCCGGGCACCTGGAAGCACCGCGCGCTCTCCTCCCCCGCCGGCGCGACGTCCGCCTCGGTCATCAACGGCCCGCTGTGGCGCGCCACGGAGATCCCGGCCGTCAACCTGCACAGCACCGCGACCGCGCTGGCCCGGCTCTACACCGCGCTCCCCGCGATCCTCCCGCCGTGGCTGGTGACCGAACTGACGACCGCTTCCTACACCGGCCCCGACCTGGTCCTGAACCGCGACGTCACCTGGACCCTCGGCATGCAGCTGGAGCCGGACGGCAGCTACGGCATGGGCGGTATCGGCGGCAGCTGCGCCTTCACCGACCCCACCCGCAACTACACCTTCGCCTACGTCACCCACCACCTCACCGACTCCCAGCGCGTCGACCACCTGGTCGACACCCTCAACGAATCCCTTGAAGGGCGATAACAAGTTTGTTATCGTTGCCGGGTGCTGTGGCCCGTCTATGTGCATCCGGAAGCTGAACTTGAGCTCAGCAAGATCGTTATTCGAGAGCGCACCGCGCTCGTCCATGCCATCGAAAAGCTGGAACAGATCGGCCCGATTCTGGGCGAGCCACATGCCAAACACATCCAGATGACGGATGAGCCGCTCCGGGAACTACGGCCGCGGCAAGGACGCTGCCCATACAGGGCGTTCTTCCGCGACTTCGACAGCGCGTCCGTGGTCGCCGCCATCGGGCCCGAGGCAGATCAGGATCGTCGGGGATTCCATCGGGCCGTCGCGGCGGCGCTTGATCGCTTGGCCACCGTCGAAGAAGATCAGGAGAACACCGGGAGTTCGACATGACCGGACACTGCCCGCCGGGAACGGCGGCCATCCGCCTGCGAAAAGGTACAACCATGAAGCTCTCCGAGATGAAGAAGCTTGGCGAGGTCATCGAGGACCAGCGCCGCGACCCGGAGTTCCGGCAGGAGTGGGACGGGCTCGTCATCGCACGGCAGGTCGCCGTCGTCGTCGTCCGCTACCGCGAGCACCATGGCCTAAGTCAGCGCCAGCTGGCCGAGCAGGTCGGCATGAACAAGGCCGCCATCGGCCGGCTCGAATTGGGCGAGCACCAGCCCAACTTCGAAACCCTGGCCAAACTTACCCGCACCACCGGCATGACCTTCCACATCGACATCGCGAACGGCGCCGCGGAACTGACCGGTTCAGCCGCTTAACCAAGGATTCAGCCTCCACATGCCGTGAGCACACGGAAACCTCTTGCCGACGCGCGTCCTCCAGCGGGCCGAGAGCAAACCTTCCCCCGAGGCCAACGCTCGATCTTCAGAGGTTGAGCCTCGCCTACCCGCCGACGTTTCGTAGCAAGACGCCGCGGTGACACCGCGACTGATCCGACTCGAAACACAACAGTGCGACCAGGTCCCTAGTCGCCACGAGGGCCAACTCATCGAGAGCGTGTGCGGCAGTATCGCCGCACAGCAAGCCGGCATAAACGGCACGTGCCGCGCAGACCTCTTCCTCGGTACTGCCGAACCCGGCCCGGTTGGCCTTCGGATTGCCCAGCTCGCGGCAATGTTCATCTGGGATCGACGCCAACGCGATCAAGCAGTATCCACCGGGACACAGAGGGTTATTCAGCGCGCTGCGCCCCGACGGCACCGGCCTGCGGCAACGCGGCGTGAGGTCGCCGCGCTGAATAACCCTCACAGGCGAGCCGATGACGCCCTCGCTCGAGCCCCCGGAACTCCGCGGTCCACGCCTGACGGTCAGGGCATTCGCCTAGGCCCCGATGGCGACCTCAGACTTGTCGCTCTAATCAATGTCGATCACCAATGGCGAGGGATGCCGGCAGCCGCTATTCGATACGTGAGAATTCTTCCCTGCATAGCCGCCCTGGCTCGGATCGTGACGACTTATGCCGTGCACAGCCGCTATTCGTCGCCGCAGCAGGACACGCCGCCATGAACTGTCGCGTACGCGATTAATCCACGAACAGGCTAAGCCGACACGCCATCATCACTCCGCCCTCCGAGGGTGACAGCCCGCCAACCTGCGCGTTGAAGCCACCGGACTGCACTCCAACACCACCAGCAGAACCGATGCACACGAATCATCAATCACGGCAAACTTCTCCCCGGCAGCAATAGCCGAATCGGAGAGGTCAACGATGCACCGACGTTATGCAGGATTCGCGGTAGCGACTGCGGTCGCGCTTTCCGCGATCGTGTCTGTCGGCACCGTCACAGGTAGCGCCCTCGCCGAAGCCGGCTACACGCGGGACACGATCGTCGAGGTCGGAGCGACAGCCACCATTCCGGCGTCGCCCAGCCCAGCTGTTCTTGACGATCTCAGGCCGTCCGCAGCGAGGAGCCCGAAGTCCGGCGCGGGCGGTGTTCCGACCCCGGCAACAACGTCGAGCGCCTCCAGTCCCCCCACACCAACGGTACGGCTCGGCGGTACTCCAGGGTCGCCCACCGGCACCAGCACACCGGCCGACATGAGCACGCCAAACCTTGAAGCCATACCCGTGCCGTCGACTGACGGCGGCCGGCAAGACGAAGTCCCGCCCAGTCCAGCCGCTGCTGTCACTCGAACTCCGACCCCATAACGCTTATCCGGCGAACAGCGCCGAACAGACAGAACGCCCAGAATAAAAGGAGATCCACCATGTCCAACGCCAAGAAGCGCGGCACCACCATCGCCGTCGCCGGAGCTGTCGCCGCGATCGCCATCGGCGGTGGTGTCGCATGGGCCGTCTTCACCGAGAGCACTTCCGCCACTGCCGCAGCTCAGGCCGGCGACCTCGCACCTCTCTCTGTCGTCGGTGTTCCTTCGACCGACTACGAGAACGACCAGCGAGCGCTCTGGCCGGGCCACCCGGCCGACGTCATCGTTCGGGTCAAGAACAACAACGAGATTCCGATGGAGGTCAGCTCCGTCGCCAATACCGCGGTGACCGGTACCGGCAACACCCCGAACAACTGCGCGGGCCACATCCAGGTCAACCCGATCAACATCGAGAGCGGTCCGATTACCATCGGCGCCGGGCAGGAGGCCGACGTGAAGCTCCTCGACGTCATCACCCTGCTCGAAAACGCACCGAACACCTGCCAGGCGGCGACGTTCACGACCACGTGGTCGATCACCGGGACCGGCAAGTAGACGCGTCTACCGGGTCAGCCGCCGAGGAAGGCGCGGTTCCTCATCGAGAGGAACCGCGCCCTTCGCTTGCTCGCCTGCCGAACTCGGTCCACACGACGGCGCTGAGACGACGGAGCCTCTCCATCTCTCGAGTTTGTTGGCGCACCATCGCGATGGACGTCGATCTAGGTTGCACGAGCGGTATTCGCATGAAGGCCCGCGTGCTGCGGGCCTTCCGCATGTCCGATGGTCTCGGTCTCAGCTGAGGTCGTCGCAGAGGTTCTGGCGGATGCGGAAGGCGCCGGAGACGGTGCGGTGGTTGTCTGGGGAGACGTCGAGGCGCCAGGCGGGGCTGTCGGGGACGTAGTAGCCGCGGGCAGGTTGCCCTGGCCAGGCGGAAGCCGACCGTCAGCGGGCCGTGGACCAGGTGGGTGGAGGAGCCGTCGTCGTGGCGGCCCGGTCCTCGCCGCGATGCACGAGCTGGGCGCGGAGCCCGGCGAGTGTGTCCTGATCGGCGCCTCCGTCAGTGACCTCGTGGCCGCGCAACGGACCGGGGTCACGGCGATCGATACGCCAACAAGCCGGGCAAGGCGGAGCATCTTGCCGGCGGCGCCGTCGTCGTGCACGGTATCGACCGGATCCTGGCTGCCATCGAGCGGTAAGAACGGAGAGCCGCAGTGAATCGCTACTTCGAAGCCCCGCACCCGTATCAGCCGGCGCCGGGCGACCCACCGGCCGTGTTCCTCGCCGGTGGCATCACCGGCGTCGAGCGGTGGCACGACCGGGCCGCGGAGACGCTCCTCGCCGCCGGACTGATCGTGCTCAACCCGAATCGGGCCGACTTCCCCATCCACGATCCGGCGGCCGGGCCGGCGCAGGTCGCGTGGGAGCAGCGGCACCTGCACCTGCCCGGCGTGCTCACCCTCATGTGGTTCCCGGCGTCCGACCCGGCGGTGACGACGCAGCCGATCGCGATGTTCGAGTACGGGCAGGCGCTCGGCGAACGACGGCGCCTGGTCGTCGGCGCCGACCCGGGCTACCCGCGCCGGGCCGACGTGCGCATACTGGGCGAGCTCAACCGGCCGGGCCTGGTCGTACACGACACGCTCGGCAGCCTGCTGACCGCGGCGATCGCGGAGGCGACCCGGCCGGTCAGCTGAGGGCGGCGCAGAGATCCTTCCGAATTCGCCAGGCGCCGGAGAGGCTGCGGTAGTTGCCGGCGGAGATGTGAAGCGTCCAGGCGGGACCGTCGATGACGTAGAAGCCGCGCGGCAGGGTGCCCCGGCCCTCGCGGAAGCCGACCATCAGCGGGCCGCTGACACGGTAGGTCAGGGCGCCGTCGTCGTGGTGCGTGATCACCCCGCTGGCGCTGGCGTCTCCCCGGGTGGTCGCGCCGGTGGAAAGGTTGGTCACCAGGAAGACGAGAGGGCCGAACGCCGCCTCCGTCCGCGGCGTACCGTCCGGCTTGGTGGTCAGGGTCCTGTAGTAGACCTCGTCCACGATCGGGTCGCCGTGCAGCGCGAAGTCGCAGGTCAAACCGGCCGGATAATCGTACGGAGGGCTGGGGATCCGGACCCAGCCGGAACCGGCCGGCTCGGCGGCGGCGTGTGCGGGCGTACCGAACGTGAGGGCGATCAGGGCGCTCACCAGGACGGTGCTGAACAACCGGCGCATGGTTACCTCCATCGTGTGCCTGACGCAGGAACGCGATGGGCATCGCCGGAGGTTGTCCGGCCGCGAAAACAGGAGGTCCACAGTGGTGCTTGCGCGTCCTCGCCACCGTCGGCAGTTGTGCGGATCATTCGCTTGCTCGCCGGTGAGCAGCACCGGCCGTAGTCGCACTCGGGCAAATAAAAAGCGCCGACCGCGTTTCCGCTGGTCAGCGCTTCGATAGCCCGGCGAAAGGCTATGTGGCCAGGGGCGGGGTCGAACCGCCGACCTTCCGATTTTCAGGGCCAAGATCGAGTGTCCGGCATCGTCCGCTGATGTCCGCCCGCGCAGGTCAGACGGGCTGTGCGTACGACCGCGACTAGACGCGGACGTACGCGAACGAGACCAAGTCTGAGACCAGAAATTCGGAGTTTTGAAGGCCGGTGGTCGGCTTCCGACCGCCCGAGGGAGCAGCGGCACGGTTACCTCATGTGGCTTGCCTCACGCTAGATCAAATCACGGTTGCCAATCGGGTTGATCTACGCCGATCGTTGTTGATCGTGAATCCATATGCCGCGCTTCCGCCGCATGGCGCTCCGCCGAGTGCCGCGCCGCAACGACGGCGCTCTCCGTGGACCGCGATTGCGCTGTTCCTGGCGATGCCGACGCTGCTTTGTCTCGGCATCGCGTCAATCCCGGTCGTGTGGTTCGCGCGGGAGACGTGGGCAGCGGGTCAAGGGGAGGTCTCGCCGGCTGCGGCCGTGACGGTCTATCTCTACGCCCTATCGAACGGAGAGGAACTCGGCGTCCGGCGCGTGCTGGCCGATGGCCGGCGTGACGAGCTGTTCGACCAGTGGTCCGCGTATCGCGCTGAGATCGAGCGCGGCCAGGACCTGCCGTCCCGGCTCACGTGGGGCGCGGCGACGGAACAAGTTGAAGCCGAAGGCCGCGCGGCCGTCACCGTCGATGTGGCCGGCGTGTGGTCGCTACCCGACGCGCCGGTCGGCTCATCGATCCTTCGTGGCGAGTCGCACCCGTGGCACTTCGAGGCGCGACGCGACCGGGGCGGTTGGCGCATCTGGTCGGCCAGCCTCCCGGCGTGGTGCGGTGCACACGTGCGGGCGGACACCTGCGCCTAGGCAGGCTTCCTCTCACCCGCTGCACGCGCTGCTGGAATCGCGCCTGCCCGCACGTCGACAGCGCGATGACCGCCGGGGTCGGTTGGAACGTGGCGGCACATGCCGGCGATGCGCCACCACAGACCATCGGCCGTCGAGATTGAGCCGTCGACTCTGTCGACTCTGATCCACAGCGGGCCGACTCCGAATCTGTAGTCGGACTCAGCTAGAACCAGCACGTCTCCGACGTGCGGCGCGCTCGGGTCCCGTTGCTTGCGCTTCCCAGCCGTCACAGCTCCCCCGGGCAAATGGCTGACGGGGGCCGGGCCTACCTGGCACCGACCCCCGCCGCTCCTGATGGCCGGTGCTCCGCTCGGTGCGCAGTCCCAGGCCAAGGGCCAGAGTAGTCATCTTGTATAGCCTTGTATAGCAACAATCCTGAACGTTCATGCTTGTAGTTACGGGTACCCGGTCGAATCTGATCATCTAGCGTCGGGGTCGTGATCGAACCGGACGGCCCCGTACCGATCTATCTCCAACTCGCCGACATCCTCGCGGAGCGGATCGAGCGCGGCGAGTGGCAACCGAACCGCGCCATTCCGAGCGAGACTCAGCTTGTCCAAGAATTCGGCATCGCGCGCAATACCGTACGGAAGGCGATTTCCGTCCTCCGCGAGCGCGGCTTGGTCTTTACCGTTCCGCAGCGAGGCACTTTCGTATCACCGCAAGCCAACGCATAACCGAATGCCATGTGATTCAGTGGACTCGGCGCTCAAACAGTGCGCCTGAACCCCTATGGCCCAATTCGACGATACGCACGAGCGTGAAGCCTTGCTTCATATAGTAGGCGTGCAGCTTCTCATTCGTACGCCATGCGTCCAGCCTAAGTCGAGATTTCCCCTTGCTTGCGGCTAATTCTTCTGCCTTATCGAGCAGTTGACCACCGACATTTCGGCCGGACGCACTGCGGTCGATGACCATTCGATGGACGTACAAAGCGGAATTTGGAGCATCCTCCGCTTGCCAGAATTCGGGGTCCGCAAATTCGTCGACCGTAATCATGCCAATGATAGCGTCGGCATTTTGCGCAACGTAACACTCCATTCGGCCGATCGCCTCGGTAAGGCTGGATCGGATTTTGGACTCCGTGTTTTTCGCCCACTGATCGGACCCTTGCTCGGCCAACCATCGCTGCGCGGCCTGGTAGATGCCAACAAGCTCGTCCAGGTCTTGCAGCCGTGCCGGCCGGATGACGAGCCGCTCGCTGCTCACTTCCTCAGCTCCATACCGTCGCGCTCGTAAACGATGACGTGGCGGTCTCCAGGAAGGATGTTTACTACAACGCGGATCGGCGTTCCATCATCACATAAACCCGTACAGATATGGCAAGCAACCGGAGTGCCTGGACCGAGTTCCAATCGCTTGATCTCGTTGGGATCCGGCATTCTGATGTAAATTTCGTCGAGCGTACGGGTCTGCGGGTAACCCAACTCACGCAGTACCTCATTTGCTCCACGCGCTATATCCGCCGGATTCATGATTTCGCTACCCTGAACAACAGCCAACGGGAAATAGCTGTCATTCGTGTTGTAAGGCTCCCCGTCGAGATAGCGTATCCGGCGCCTCACGGCAGCCAATTCACCCTCGGCCAGATTTAGACGTTTTCGCACGTCTGCCGGGGGGTCAACGATGGCTACCTCGATCTCCTGCTTAGGCTCCCGTCCTTCTGCGGAATGGTCGGCCATAAAGCGATCCATCTCTGGATACGCGGGTTGCGCCCGGAACTCTTGTTGGGGCCGATAAAACAGCGGCTTGCGGTTCCTTACGAAGTAGCCGCGCGGCGCGCGAGGCACAATCAGCCCTTCATTGACAAGGGCCGTGAGAGCCTGACGAACCGTTGAACGCGCGACGTCGTGCCGTGCCATCAACTCCGCTTCGGTTGGCAATCGATCCTCCGGCGCAAGTTCGCCTGCGGAGATCTGAGCCCTGACCGCGTCGGCAATCTGCGCCCACGCGGGAACCCTTCTTTCCCTGCTCACGGCCATGGTGACCCTCTCTCGTCGCCGCACTGTACGAACAGTCTAGACAGAATCCCTTGACACACGCAGCGCCCGTCTGGCACCTTCGTGTCAGCGCCATTGTCCGTACAGTACGGACCGTGGCCACAGTATGGCTGGTGGGTTTCCAGCGCGGCGGAGGCGGCTTCTAGCTGCGCCGTTCGCGGCTGGAACCACTGCGCACCGGTTCGTTCACAACTCCAACAGGCTTGCGGCCTCCCTCCGAACAAGGCCGCCGCGCACGGCTCAGGTCCGTGCATTCAATCCATGTTTTCGCTGGTTGGCGCGGCATCGCGCGTTCTCGTGTGTTGCCGCGCCGACGTTCAACCTTGGAGGTATCCCGTGAGGGACCGTCTTTCCGACATCGACGAACCGACTGACGCCGAGCTGGCGGCCATCGAGAACGAGTGGCCGCTGATCGTCGCTGAGCTTGACCTGATGGAAGCCGAGCTGGATGTGCTGGACGCCGCTGAGCGCGGCGGCCCGTTCGACTTGGACTGGCAGCGTCTCCGGCGCGCTGAGGCTCGCGTGCTGCGTGAGGCTGCGGCGCTGGTCGACCGCGTGGCCAGGCCGCGCCACGCGGCCTGATGTCCCGCGTTCGCGCCGCGTTCCACGATCCGGCCGGCACGCGGTACGGCATCCCCACGTTCTGGTGGCGCGGTGCCCCGGACGGCTACGCCACACGGCGGCAGCTCCGCAACCGTGGGCTTTGCCCCGGCGGCCAACCCGTTGCCGCTCAAGTGCTCTGGGCTGGGGTCGGTGGCATTCGTGCCGCCTACCTCTACCGGCTCGATCTGGCCCGGCCGAAGCGCACCGCTTCCCCGGCCGTGCTCGCCGCGCTCGCATCCGCGATGCGCGCTCGCAAGACCTGCCCGACCTGCCGCGCCGTGCGGCCCTACGTCATCTCGCGCTCGCTCGGCGAGTGCGTTCCCTGCGCCTACCCGGAGGTTTCCGCATGACTGCCCCGACCACTGCCCCGAGCGCGTACCCGCCCGCTGTTGACGAGCTGCTGCGGGATGCGCTGGAGCTGTCCTACGAACTCGGTGGGGTTCCCTCCCGCAACCAGCTCATGAAGCGGTTCCGAATCGGTGCCCCGAAAGCCACGCTGCTGCGGGAGGCACTGACCGACGTCGCCACTCCCCGGCCCGGTACCGCGCCCGTCCTGGGCGAGACCCCGGCCCCGCCGGTCACCGTGCCGGACCCGGCACCGGTCATTCTGCCCGTCGAGTCCGCGCCGGAGCTGACCGAGGATGAGATGCCCCCGCCGCGTGAGGTGTCACCGCTGCTCTCTCCCGCCGGACACCCGGGCACGGAGATCACTGCTGACCCGACCCCGCCGGTCGCCGAGACCGCCCCGGCCGCGCCGGTGACGCGCAAGCGGCCGGTGACCTGGCCGGTGCTGCTGCTCTGCCTGCCCGCGTTCGTCGCGATCTGGGGCGGCTGGGTGGAGATGGGCAGGCTCACCGGGTTCGGTGAGGTCGCGCTACTGCCCGGCATCGCCGATCAGGTCGTGCTCGACACCGCGATCACGCTCCCCATCGGTGTCGAGACCTACGCGGCGTACGCCCTCTACGTGTGGCTGTCCGGGATGGTGTCCGGCGCGGCCCTGCGCTTCGCCCGCGCGTCCGCGATCGGCTCGCTGATCATCGGCGCGCTCGGCCAGGTCGCCTATCACCTGATGGCCTCGTGGGGCTGGGAGTCCGCCCCGTGGCCGGTCACCGCCGTGGTGGCCTGCATCCCGGTCGCCGTGCTCGGCATGGGCGCGGCCCTGGCGCACCTGATGCACCACGAGAACTAGCTCCGCCCGGCGGCACGGCCCCTACCGCCAAGCAGATGCCGTGCCGCCGGTCCCTTCCCATCCGCCTTTCGGCATCAGGAGGAACGACCAGTGTCTCAGTCCCGCTTCGTCCGCGATACCGCCCCGACGCAATCGACCTGGCACACCTACCCGTGTGGGCACCAGGTGAGCGTCTGGGGCAACCGCAAGGCTCCGTCCCGCTGTCAGGACTGCCCGGCGCCCGTCAGGCGCTAGCCGGGGCGGTCTCTGCCACGACCGGCGCGGGGGCATCTCGTCTCCGGTCGTGTGCGGTGGCCGCCAGATCGGCGCGCCAAGACAGGAGTCCTGACCGTGGCACGCAAGAACCTGATCGACTCGATCAACCCGAACGAGTACGCCCGCGCCATCGCTGAGGCGACCCGGGCCGGCGGCGGCAGCGACGCTGAGGCGCGCGCCAACGCCCGCGCCGGACGCCGCGACATCAAGGCCGTGCAGCGCAAGGACGGCAAGTGATGGCCAAGCAGTACGGGCACCAGCCCGACCGCAACGGCCGCCCCGTCGTGGCCGCGATCCCCAAGCAGCTGCGCGGCTACGACCCGGACTGGGACGTGCACACCTTCACCGAGGGGCCGATCAAGCGGCTTCTCGGCGCGCTCGGCACCAAGCGCACCAAGCGCTGATCCCTCCTTCAACCCCAACACCGCTGTCCCGAAAGGACGTCATGGCCCGCATCGAGAAGACCAACGGCATGTTCCTCGGCTACCTGCGCGACAAGGAGGACCGCGCCGACCGGCAGCGGCTGGCCGACACCACGCCGAAGGCGACCGGCAAGGACCGCGCCGCGATGGACGCCGCGCGGCAGACCCCGCACAGCGGCCCCGAGTCCCGCAACTAGCTCCGCCCGACGGCGCGGCCCAACGGCCTGGAAACCAGCGCCGCGCCGCCGGTCCACCCCGTCACCTTCCGGATCCAGGAGGACCACCAGTGTCTCAGGCTCCCATCTTGTTCGCTGCCGCGTTCGCGGCGCTCTACGCGGCTCACCAGTTGGCCGACCACTGGGTGCAGACCCAGCACCAGGCCGACCACAAGGGCGCGCCCGGCTGGCGCGGCCGTCTCGCGTGCGCCCGGCACGTTGTCACCTACACCCTGACGGCCGCCGCCGCGCTGGCCGCCGTCGCGCTGACGACCGGCGCGGTGTTCGACCCGGCCGGGGTCGCGCTCGGCCTGGCGGTCTCCGCCGTGTCGCACTACATCGCCGACCGGCGCACGCCGCTGCGCGTGCTCGCTGACGCGCTCGGCTCGGGCCGCTTCTACCGGCTCGGCATCCCCCGCGAGGGCCGCGACGACAACCCGTCGCTCGGCACCGGCAGCTACGCGCTTGACCAGTCCTTCCACGTGCTCTTCCTGTTCATCGCCGCCCTGATCATCGCCTGACTGAGGAGACAGCTCACATGGCACGCAAGAACGTCAACCGCGCGTCCGGCAACGACTCCGTCGACATCCAGGTCGGCCGCGTCGCTGAGTCCCGGACCAGCAAGGACAAGAGCAAGGACAAGCCGACGCCGGGCGAGTCCGGCGAGATGCGCAACACGAACGTGACCAGGGGCAACGCCCGCGTCGGTGTCCAGGCCGACACCGTGTCCGGCCCGATCGTCATCCGGTTCTGAAGGAGGCACGCCATGACGTTCGACCTGATCGAGTACACCGACCCGGCCGTGCTCACCGAGGGCGTGGCCGCCGGATGGGCCGAGCCGATCACCGACCCCACGGCCATCGACTGGACGGCCCGGCAGCGCGCCGCGCTGCTGCCGTTCGAGGTGACCAACGGCCGCCCGGTCAGCCCCGGCGGCCCGAACCGGATCAGCTACGGCCGCAACGGGTTCGGCCGGTGGGGTGAGAACCCCATGGCTGACGCCCTGGTCACCGCGACGTTCCACGATCACCTGTGGGTGCTGCTGGTCGAGCGCGGGGACGGTGCCGGTTGGGCGATGCCCGGCGGCTCGATCGACCCCGGCGAGACCCCGGCTGACGCGGCCGTGCGGGAGCTGGCCGAAGAGACCGGCCTGTACCTGCCCGACGCGACCTGGACCATCGACCGGCCGCGCTGGGTGCCCGACCCGCGCGGCAGCGCTGAGGCGTGGGCCGTCACCGTCGTCGCCCGCACCGACCTGGGCGGCCCGGAGCGTGTGCCCCAGGTGCGCGGGGCGGACGACGCCCGCCGCGCGTGCTGGCTCCCGGCCGACCCGGACATCCGTAATCGCGTCCTGGCCGTCTTCGCCGAGTCGTTCGGCTGGACCGGTCACACCTTCCCCGCTCACCGCGACGTGCTCAATGAGGTGGCCTGATGACCGACCGCGATCGAGACGACTTCGACTGGACGGCCGCTGAGGCGGAACTCAGCGGCGCCGACGTGGTGGACCTGGAGTCGGCCCGCGCCCGGCGCGCGACGACCGATCCGGGCAGCACGCACGTGGAGGTGGCGCTCGACGCCGAGCCGGAGCGAGGCGGAGCTCTGGTCGACCCGCCGCCGGCGTCCGGCCCGGCCGGGCGGGTGCCGATCGTGCCGGTCGGGTGGAACACCTGGCCGAACATCAAGCACAGCGCCCGGCAGGCAACCGCGGTCGGCATGTACCGGCTCGGCTTCCATGCGCTGCGGGTGCCCTGGTACGTGCTGCTGGCGCTGTTCTGGTCGCTGGTGGGCGTGTTCCGGCTGATCGGCCGCCAGATCAAATGGTGGTGGCTGACGGAGCAGCACGGGCTACGGCAGGCCGCCGCTGACGCCAACGATCCGCAGATGTGGCTCAAGCTGCATCGTGAGGTCAAGGCCACCCGCTCGTGGCGCGGCATCGTGTTACTCGCCGAGCTGCTGGTCGTCGCCATCGGCGGGCCGATCCTCTACGCCGCCGCGCCGTGGTGGGCGCTGGCCCTGGTCGTCGCCGGTGTGGTGGCGTTCCTGGCGCACGTCGGCCGCCCGGACGACCGGCCGATCATCACTCCGGCGACCGTCGCCGGCCGATTCCGGCGGATCAACCCGGACATCATCCTGCGGGCCTACTACGCGGCCGGTCTGGGGCATCCGGACAAGCCGCATCAGCAGATCGCGTTCGGGTCGACCATGGCCCGGGACCGGTCCGGGACCGGCTCTCAGGTGTCGATCGATCTGCCGTACGGCAAGACGTTCGACGACGCGGTGAAGGCGCGCGGCGCGATCGCGTCCGGCCTGGACGTGGCGATCTCTCAGGTGTTCATCACCCGCGATTCCAGCTCGCACCGCCGGCACACGCTGTGGGTGGCCGACCGGGACCCGCTGTCGGTCGGTGCCGGGCGTACGCCGCTGCTGCGGTGCAAGCCCACGGACATTTGGCAGCCTGCCCCGTTCGGCCTGGACGAGCGCGGCAACAAGGTGTGCGTGAACCTACTGTGGACGTCGATGCTGATCGGCGCACAGCCAAGGCAGGGCAAGACGTTCGCGGCCCGGTCGCTGGCGCTGTACGCGGCGCTGGACCCGTACGTAAAGCTGACCGTCTTCGACGGCGGCGGCAAGCCGGACTGGCGCCGGTTCGCGCTGGTCGCTGACCGGTACGCGTTCGGCCTGGCGATGACCCGCGATGGCGACCCGGCCGAAATCGTCCTGGACGGTCTGCGGGAGATCAAGGCCGACGTCCAGGACCGGTACGAGCGGCTGTCGAAGCTGCCCGTGGACGTCTGTCCGGAAGGCAAGCTCACCCGCGAGATCGCCCGTGACCCGAAGTACCGCATGCCGGTGCGCATGGTCGTGCTGGACGAGTTCCAGGAGTACTTCGACCTGGGCGACGTCTCCAAGGAGATCGCGTCTCTGCTGGTCTACCTGGTCAAGGTCGCCCCGGCGGCCGGGGTCATCTTCGTCGACGCCACGCAGCGCCCGTCCGGCGTCGGCACGGGGCAGGTCGCACAGCAGTTCATCTCCTACCGCGACAACCACCAGGTGCGGTTCTCGCTGCGCACCGGCTCGTGGCAGGTCTCCGACCTGGTGCTCGGCTCCGGCGCCTACTCCGAGGGCTACGACTCGTCCGCGCTGCTGCCGACGTACAAGGGCGTCGGCATCCTGCGCGGCGCGGCCGACGCCACGCCCACGGTCCGCACGTACCTCGCGGATCAGGAGGACGCCGAGAAAATCCTGATCGCCGCGCGCGGGCTGCGGGAGGCGGCCGGGACGCTGACCGGCATGGCCGCCGGAGAGGGCGTCGCGCGGATCTCCCGTGACGTGCTGGCCGACGTCCGGTCGATGTTCGAGGCGGCCGAGCGCGGCTTGCAGTGGGAGGACATCGCCGACCGGCTCGCCGGTCGGCTGCCGGAGCACTACGCGGACATCACCGCCGAGTCGATCTCTGCTCAGGTCCGCTCGTTCGGTGTACGGAGCGTAGACGTCAAGCGCGCCGGTAAGGCACTCAAGGGCGCCAAAGCCGACGACATCGACGCCGCGATCACCCGCCGCAAAGCCGCCTAACCGGTCGCGTCGTCTCCGCGACCGGTCGCGGCAACGCGACTCGATCCGCGACCGGCCTGGTCAGCACAGATATTGGCCGGTCGCGGGTCGCCCCGGCACCCCCACACGCTCGAAGACCGCCCCGGGAGGCATCACCGTGGCCCTGTACGCCGCAACCGCGACCCCCGAAACCAGCCTGGCCGGCGCGCTGATCGCCGTAGCCATGATCGCCACCCTCTGTTACGCGTTCGGGTGCTGGCTCTGGCCGTTCGGCGCATGCCGACGGTGCCACGGCACCGGCAAACGACGCTCTCCGTTCGGCCGCGCGTTCGCGCTCTGCCCGCGCTGCCACGGCGACGGACGCCGGCTGCGCATCGGCCGCCGCATCATCAACAGCCTCCGTGAGATCCACGACCGGGGCACCCGCTGATGGCCCGCACCATGGCCCGCTTCACCCGGGCCACCACGCCACACACCGGCTGGTGCACTGCCGACCACCGATGCGGCGTCAACCTGCACCAGGCGGAGGACATCATCGCGGACGGGCCACTCGGCGCGCGGGCTGTCGTCACCCGCGTCCGTGCCGCTGAGGTCGACTACGCCGACATTCGCATCCGCGTGCCGCTGCGCCACAGCGAGAGCATCGCGCGGCGGCAGCTCGACACCGCGCTGTCCGCGATCCGGGCACTGCTGGCCGCTGTGGCGGCCGTCCGGCCCGCGCCACTTCCCGGCGCGGTCGGCCGCCCGTCCATCGGCCGGCGAACGTTCTGATGACCGGCCGCTGGCTCGGCGCGAGCGCGGCCCTGGGCCGCGCCGTGCCGGTCGACGAGACGTATCCCCACATCTGCGGGCGGCCGACCAACGGCACGGCCAACAACTCGAACCTGCTCACGCACCGGGACTGCGCCGCATGCGCCATCAACCGCGGCCCGGCACGTCCCACCGCTCAACCTGCACAGGAGGACGTCGTGTCCGACCCTGCCCTGATGCTGCTGGCCGCGTACGCGCTGGCCGCTGAGGGACTGCCCGTGTTCTTCCTCGGGCGCACCAAACGCCCTGTCGCCAACTGCCCCAACTGCCCGAAAGGCGATCCGGACCACGATCCGGAAGCCTGCGAATGCCTTACCTGTCACGGCTTCTACGCCGCGTCCACCGACCCGGACCGCATCGCCGCGATGCGCGCGGCCGTGCCGCGCGGTCTGCTCGCGATCCGGACCGGCGGGCCGATCGCCGTGGTCGACATCGACCCGCGCAACGGCGGCCGGATCGTGCCCGAGCTGATGCCGGCAACCCGCGCCGTGCGGACCGGGAGCGACGGGTGGCACCTGTACTACGCCCACCCCGGCGGCGCCCTGGGCGCCAAGCTCCACGGGTATCCCGGCATCGACATCAAGGCCGATGGCGGCTACGTCGTCGCCCCACCGTCGATCCACCCCGGCACCGGGCGGCCGTACCGGTGGATCGGGGACCGGCCGGTCGCGGCCATGCCCCCGGCGCTGGCCGACGCGTGCAGGCCGACGTCGGAAGCGAACACATCCCGCCCGTTCCGCGTGCTGCTGACCGGCTCCCGAGCCTGGACCGATGCTGCGGGTATCACCGCCGTTCTGGATCGTTTGCTGCGTTGTCACGGTCCGGCGCTGACCGTCGTGCACGGGGCTTGCGTCCGTGGTGCCGACGCGATCGCCGAATCGTGGTGCCGGCGAAATCACGTAGCGGTCGAGCGGTACCCGGCCGACTGGAGCGCCGGCCGGCGCGCTGGACCGGCCCGCAACGCGGCGATGGTCGCCACCCGCCCGGATCTGTGCATTGCGTTCATCCGCGATGCCTCCCCTGGTGCCACCGGATGCGCGGATCTGGCCGAACAGAACGGTATCCCCACCTTGCGCGGCCCTCGACCACTCGACCTGCCGGACCGCCCGCACGCCACCGTCACGACGCTGCACGGCGGGCGGGGCATCTCATCTCCTGAGGCACTGCTCGAAGCGAACCTCAACGCCGTGCGCAACGCCCCGCGCGGCCAGCGCCGCACGCGCCTCTACGGCGCGGCCCGTGGCGTGGCGCGCATGGTCAAGGCCGGAGCGATCACCCACGCCGACGCGGTCAACGCGCTGACCGACGTCGGCCGGGAGATGGGCCAACCCGAGCGCGACATCCGCGCGGCCATCATCGGCGGGTTCCGCGCGGAATCCGTTGCCACCGAAGGGATTGCCGCATGAACCAGCCCAAGCGGACCGTGGACGGCGCGGCCCTACTCGACCGGCTACACGCCGCGCTCACCCGCTACGTCGTGCTCCCGTCCCCGGAAGCCACCGACGCGGTGGTGCTGTGGATCGCTGCCGCGCACGCGCAACCGGCGTGGGCGCACGCGCCCCGGCTGGTCATCCGCGCGCCGGAGAAGCGCTGCGGCAAGTCCCGGCTGCTCGACATCGTGGAAGGCACCACGCACAACCCGCTCATCACGGTCAACGCGTCCACGGCCGCCGTGTACCGGTCGATCGGCAGCGACGACCCGCCCACGCTGCTGGTCGACGAGGCCGACACGATCTTTGGCGGCAAGCAGGCAGAGGCGAACGAGGAACTGCGCGGGCTGCTCAACGCCGGGCACCAGCGCAATCGGCCCACGATCCGATGGGACAACGCCCGCAACAAGGTGGAGACCATCCCCACGTTCGCCATGGCCGCGCTGGCGGGCATCGGCCACATGCCCGACACCATCGAGGACCGGGCCGTCGTCATCCGCATGCGCCGCCGTGCCCCCGGCGAGACCGTCAGCCCGTACCGGCACCGCCGGGACGGCGCGGCCCTGCGCGCGCTGGCACAGGAACTCACCAGGTGGCTGCGCGCCAACCTGCAACGGCTGGAGCGCGCCGAGCCGGAAATGCCGTTGGAGGACCGGGCGGCCGACACGTGGGAGCCGCTGATCGCCGTGGCCGATCTCGCCGGGGGTGACTGGCCCGACCGGGGACGGCACGCGGCAGCGACTCTGACCGCTGAGCGGGACAGCAACACCGAATCCTCCGACCGCATCCGGCTGTTGGCCGACTGCCGGGCCGCGATCGGGGAGCACGGCGCGATCCCCACCGCCGTCCTGCTCGACCGGCTCAAAGCCGACCCCGACGCGCCCTGGGCGGAGTACGGCGGAACCGGCCTGACGCCAATCAAGCTCGGCGCGCTGCTGCGGGAGTACGACATCCGGCCCGAGACGATCCGGTTCGCGCCGCCGGTCGGCCAGGCCAAGGGCTACCGCACCGTGGCGTTCCTGGACGCCTGGAAGCGCTACACGCCGGAGGTCATCACCAACACGGCGGGAGAGCCGTACCAGCCGTACCAGCCGTCCCTGGGCAGCTCAGAGGCGGTACGGCTCGACAACGTGGTACGCCTCAAGCCGTACCAGGCACCGCTAGATGAGATGCCCCCGCCCCCGGACGCCGGTACCGCTGGTACGGCCTGACCCGTACCAGCCCGCAGACCCGTACCGCCCCTGACCTGCATTGATACGGCTGGTACGGCTGGTACGGCTCGGACGCCGGATCGGGACGTCCGAACGGACGGGTACCGAATGCGGGCCGCTGAGAGCCACCGAGACAGATCGACGCATGCCGCCATACCGGCCATTCCGAAATCTTGCCTCTACGGCGCTCTCAGCGGCTTGCTTTACGGCCATATGCGCCATTGACTATTCACCCCACGGCGAGAGGCCATCGGTTCCGATCGGCCATCACGGTTGCCGTGGGCACTCAGCACGCATCCCTCAGCACTGACCACGGGGAGAGACGGCATGAACCCGGACACCACGCCCATCACGTTGACGGTCGACCAGGCCGCCCGGCGGCTCGGAATTGGCCGAACTCTCATGTACGCGCTCGTTTCGAGCGGCGAGGTTGAATCCGTCACCATCGGTCGGCTTCGTCGCGTTCCCGTTCGCTGTCTTGACGATTACCTGAATCGACTTCTTGCCAACCCGACCGACATGCCGAATGCGGCTTGAGAGGAATTGAATGCCCCGCAAAAAGCGCACGGAGGGCACGCGTGCCCCGAACATGGCGGCCAGCATCTACCAGGGCAGCGACGGGCGCTGGCATGGCAGGGTGACGATGGGCGTCCGCGACGACGGACGCCCGGACCGCCGGCACGTGTCCGCCAAGACCGAAGCGGAGGTCACGCGCAAGGTCCGCGACCTAGAGAAGGACCGCGACGCCGGGCGTACCAAGCGGCCCGGCCGGGCCTGGACCGTCGAGAAGTGGCTAGATCACTGGCTGGAGAACATCGCGGCCGGGAGCGTGCGTCCCAAGACGTATGCCGGATATCAGACTGCGGTCCGGCGGCATCTCATTCCCGGACTCGGAGGTCACCGCACCGACCGCCTTCAGCCTGAGCACATCGAAAAGCTGTACGCGGCGATGCGCTCTCGCAACCTGAAGCCGGGAACCGTGCATCACACTCACCGCACGTTACGGACCGCCCTGAATGAGGCCGTCCGCCGTGGGCAGATTGTCAAAAATCCGGTTTTGGTGGCCAAGCCGCCCCGGTTGGAGGAGGAAGAGATAGAACCCCTCACCGTCATTGAAGCGCAACGCGTTCTCGCGGTTGCGGCGAAACAACGAAACGGGGCGCGCTACGCTATAGCGCTCTCCCTCGGTCTCCGCCAGGGCGAGGCGCTTGGGCTCCAATGGCGCGATGTGAATGAGGAGGCAAGCACGCTGGCCATTCGGCGCGCCCTTCAGCGTCACACATGGCGCCACGGATGTGCGGGAGAGTGCGGCAAGAAGCGTGGCGCGGATTGCCCTCAGCGCCACGGCGGCGGCCTGGCGATCGTCGACACCAAGTCGCGCGCGGGCCGCCGCGTCGTCGGTGTCCCCCAACCGCTCATGCAAGCGCTGATCGCGCACAAAGCGGCTCAGGACGCCGAGCGCGCGGCGGCTGGGGACCTGTGGCATGACGCGGACTGGGTGTTCGCTCAGTCGGGCGGGAAGCCGCTCGACCCGCGCGCCGACTACGAGGAATGGCGCGACCTACTCAAGGCAGCCGGGGTCCGCCCGGCCCGGCTGCACGATGCCCGGCACACGGCCGCAACGATGCTGCTGGTGTTGAAGGTCCCGACCCGCGCCGTGATGGACGTCATGGGATGGTCGAACGCGAGCATGGCCGGTCGCTACCAACACGTGCCGGCGGAGGTATTGAACGGGATCGCCGGTCAGGTCGGTGGGCTGCTCTGGGGCACCGAGGATGAGCCCAAAAAGGGAGGATGAGACCCGAACTGAGACCACAAGATCCACTAGCCGTGTGATCTAGCCGGAAACGAAAGGGCGCCGACCGGCTAAAGTGCTGGTCGGCGCTCGATAGCCCGGCGAAAGGCTATGTGGCCAGGGGCGGGGTCGAACCGCCGACCTTCCGATTTTCAGTCGGACGCTCGTACCAACTGAGCTACCTGGCCGTAACGCAGAACGCCGCGCTTTCGCACGGCGATTGCTGCGTGGCGGTCCTGACGGGACTTGAACCCGCGACCTCCGCCTTGACAGGGCGGCGAGCACTCCGACTGCTCCACAGGACCTTGCTGTCTTGCGTCTTGCTGGTCTTACCTTACAGTGCCCCGGCTCGGCCGGTGCCGTGCCCCCAACGGGATTCGAACCCGTGCTACCGCCTTGAAAGGGCGGCGTCCTGGGCCACTAGACGATGAGGGCGGCCCCGCTATCTTCGCACACGCTCTGCAGAACGTCTGCTTCGACTGCGGTGTCTTGCTCTCACCGGCCCCGCCGGAGGCATGAGAAGCATATGTCATGCCCCGCACCGCCTCCAAATCAGTATCCCCGCGCGGCGCCGGTGCCCGAATTATTCCGAAAAACAGAAGAGAAACGGGCACAATACTCACCATGAGTAATCAGCCCGGCACGGATGGCGATACTGCCCTGTCCGTGCACGTCGGGCGCCAGCCGATCTGGTCGGCCGAGCGGCGTCTGGTGGGCTACGAGCTGCTGTTCAGGGGCGGTCTGGGAGTGTCCGGGAGCTTTGCGACCAGCCAGGTCATCGTGAACGCGTTCACCGAGTTCGGGCTGGCGGAGATCGCGGGAGACCGGCTCTGCTTCATCAACATGACGCGGGAGTTCCTCACGGACGAGCTGCCGTTGCCGTTCGGGCCGGGGCAGGCGGTCCTGGAGGTGCTGGAGACCATCGAGGTCGACGAGGAACTGATCGCGGGCGTGCGGCGCCGGGCCGACCAGGGGTACGCGATCGCGCTCGACGACTTCCTGCTGGACACCGGGCACGAGCGCCTGATGGGGCTGGCCGACTACGTCAAGATCGACATCCTGAACACCGAACCGGACGAGTGCCGGCGGATCGCGGCGGCCTGCCGCGCGTACCCGGACATCTCGCTCCTGGCCGAGAAGGTGGAGACCGAGGAGCACCTCGCGCTCGCCGGGGAGCTGGGGTGCGGGCTGCTGCAGGGTTACCTGCTGGGACGGCCGCAGGTGCTCTCGGCACAGGCGCTGTCGCCGTCGAAGTTCAGCCGGATCCAGCTGATGGCGGCACTGCTCAAGCAGGACGTGGAGATCAACGAGATCGTGTCACTGGTCACACAGGATCCGGCGCTGTCCTTCCGGCTGCTGCGGGCCAGCAACTCGGTGGCGGCCGGGGTCACGAACCGGGTCTCCTCGGTGCACGAGGCGGTGGTGATGCTCGGGATCGCCCAGGTGCGCCAGTGGGTGGCCCTGATGGCGCTCAGCGACGTCTTCGACTCGACCGAGGGACCGGTGGACGCCGCGCTCTCCCGCGCCCGGATGTGCCAGCTGGTGGCGGCGGAGCTGGATCAGCCGATGGACGCGGCGTTCACGGTCGGGCTGCTGGACCGGGTGGCGGACCTGATCGACGTACCGTCGGATGAACTGGCCGGGCAGTTGCCGTTGTCCTCCGAGGTGTCGGCGGCGCTGGCGGACCAGACCGGCGGGCTGGGGCGGGTGCTGCGAACCGTGCGCGCCTACGAGAGCGGCGACCTCGACTCGATCCGGGCGACCGGCATCGACCCGAACCGGTTGACCAGCGCGTTCCTGGCCGCGGCGGGCTGGTCAACCAACGCGATCGACGCGCTCTACTCCGGTTCCGCTCCGCGTCAGTAGCGGCAGCACCAGCGCGACCGCGTCGTCGAGCGAGTTCGGTGCGGCGGTGCCGGCCGGCAGCGCGTGCCGGTCCCAGCCGGGCCCGGCCGCGATCAGCAGCATCGCGTGCCGCACGCCGGCCATGAGCGCGTGCAGTTGGGCGGCGCTGCCGGTGCTGGGCAGCTGCGACCAGAGCACCACGGCCAGCGGGGCGGTGCGGGCGACCGCGTCCGCGAGTGCCGCGGCCGGGACGCGCGCGCCGAGCAGGCGGCAGGCGGCGCCGCGTTCGGCGAGCGCGGCGGCGAGCGCCTCCAGCGGCAGGCTGTGCTGCTCCTCGTCGGCGCACGCCAGCAGCACCTGTGGTGACACTCCGTAGGCGACGGGCCGGGTCACCGTGCCGAGCGCCTCGGAGACGGACCGGGACAGCAGATGCTCGACCTCGACGTACCGGCCAGTCGCGGCGTACCGCTCACCGATGCCGACGAGCACCGGAACCAGCAGGTCGGACCAGGCCTGGATGACGCCCACCTCGGCGATGGACGACGTGATCAGCTCACGCATGGCGGGCGCGTCCAGCCGCATGGCCGCGGTCGCCAGCCCGCGTGCCGCGGGAGCTGCGTAACCGAGAGCGATCGAGTGACCGCCCCCGTGCCGAGCTTCAAAATCAAGATCATTTGAAGATACGGTGGACGCCTCCGACGGGCCGCGGGCACTTGCGGGCTCGACCCCGCCGGGAACGGGCGTACGCGACGCGAAGCGAGCCGCCTCCGCGGCCGGGACGCCCTCCGCCGTCAGCCGCCGCATCACCTCCAGCCGGGCGAGATCCTCCTCGGTGTACCGCCGGTGCCGTCCGCTCTCGTGCCGGCTCGGCCCCAGCCCGTACCGCTGATGCCAGGTGCGCAGTGTGGTGACCGCGATGCCCAGTCGCCGCGCGACCGCCCCCGCCGTCAGGCCGTCATCGCCCACCCGACCGCTCCGCGGCTGATATCGGCGCCCCGGCCGGGTCCCCGGCCTCGGCGAGCGCGAACAGTTGCTGGACCACCCCGGCGAACCAGGGCGCGAAGGAGTGCTCGTCGGCGAGCTCGGCACGCAGTGCGTCCGGCGCGACCCAGCGCAACTCCGCGACCTCGGCCGGGTCCGGCGCGACGGCCGCTCCGACCGGCAGGCGCCCGAGCAGCACGTGGTCGTACTCGTGCTCGACCCGGCCGGTCGCCGGGTCCTCCGCGTAGTACAGGTGCACGCCGATCTCGGTCAGCGGCAGCGGTGCGACACCCAACTCCTCGCCGAGCCGCCGGTTCGCCGACACGGACAGCGACTCGCCCGGCTCCGGGTGCCCGCAGCACGCGTTCGCCCAGCGCAGCGGGAAGCGGGTCTTCACGGCGGCCCGCTGCTGCAGCAGGATCCGGCCGTCGTCGTCCACCAGCAGCACCGAGAACGCGCGATGCAGCCGTCCCGGTGCGACGTGGGCGGCCGCGACCGTGGTGCTGCCCAGCGCGGTCCCGTCCTCCCCGCAGAGTTCGACGAGGTGTTCCTCACGTGCGGTCATACGGTGCTCCCGGTGATGCGCGCGGCGGCCAGCTTTCCAGAGATCAACACCATCGGCACACCGACGCCGGGCTGGGTGCCCGAGCCGGCGAACACGACGTTACCTATCGAGGGGTGCAGGTTGTGCGGCCGGAACGGGCCGGTCTGCAGCAGGTTGTGCGCGGCCGCGAACGGGGTGCCGGCCGCCATCCCCTGGTCCGCCCAGTCCTCGGGCGTGATCGTACGCAGTACCTCCACGCCGTCCCGGAAGCCGATGTAGCCGCGCTCCTCCAGCGTGCCGAGCAGCTGGTCCGCGTAGCGGTCACCGAGCCCGCCCCGCCAGTCGAGCGGGCCGCGCTCCAGGTTGGGCACCGGGGCCAACACGTAGTAGCTCTGCCTGCCGGCCGGCGCTGCGGACGGATCGTCCATGCTCGGGTTGCAGACCAGCAGCGACGGGTCGGTCATCAGCTCGCCGCGCCGGATCACCTCGTCGAACGTACCCCGCCAGCTCCGCCCGAAGTGGATGTTGTGGTGTGCGATCTTGGAGTAGGCCCGGTCGGAGCCGATGTGCAGCACCACGCAGGACGGCGAGTAGCGCAGCCGCCGGCGGTAGGTCCCCGAGGGCAGCAGGTCCCGGTAGGCGACCGGCAGGTCCGGGTTGAGCACGAACGCGTCCGCCGCGATCCGCTCGCCGTCCGTGGTGATCACCGCGGCGGCCCGGCCGTTGACCGTCTCGATGCGCGAGACCGTGGTGTTGTAGCGGATCTCCACGCCGTGCTTCTCGGCCGCCGCCGCCATGCCGCGCGGGACCGCGTGGATGCCGCCCTTGGGGAAGTAGACGCCGGCCACCGAGTCCAGGTACGCGATGACCGCGTAGATGGCGAGCGCGTCGTGCGGGGACATCCCGGCGTACATCGCCTGGAACGAGAAGACGCGCTGGGTCCGCGGGTCCTTCAGGAACTGGTTGACCTTGGGCTGCAACCGCCGCATGGCGCCGGTCCCGAGCAGCTTGAGCATGCCCAGGTTGACCAGGTCGAGCGGGGTGTCGAGGTTGCGGTCGATGAAGTCGTCGCGCTCCAGTTCCCACAGGTTGCGGGCGAAGTCGACGAAGCGCAGGTAGCCGTCGGCCTCGCGCGGCCCGCAGACCCGGGAGATCTCCGCGGCCATCCGCACCGTGTCCGCGATCACGTCCAGCTGCGAGCCGTCCGGGTAGAACGCGCGGTAAGCCGGGTCGAGCGGGGTGAGTTCCACCCAGTCGGACAGCTCCTCACCCACCGCGGCCAGCGGCTCGGCGATCAGCTCCGGCATGGTGAGCACGGTCGGCCCGGTGTCGAACGTGTAGCCGTCGACGTCCAGCCGCCCGGCCCGGCCGCCCGGGACCGGCTCGCGCTCCACGATGGTCACCCGCCGGCCCGCACCCGCGAGGTGCAGCGCTGCCGCGAGACCGCCCAGCCCCGCGCCGACGACCACCACGTGATCAGTGGCCCCGCTCACCGTACGCATTCGTGACCTTCCGCTCCGCTGTTTGACTATCATGCCTGGCGCTGGGTGGCGGTGATCGCCAGCCCGGTCAGGATCTCGCGTGCCGCGTCGTCGATCGGGGCGCGGCCCAACGCGTACAGTGCCGCGGCCACCCGCTCCTCGATCATCTTTTCCACTCGTTCGGGTGCACCGGTCTCCGCCACCACCTGGGCCTTGCGTGTCACGTCCGCGGTGCTGTCCAGCTCGGCGAGCTGCGCCGTGGAGGCCAGCTCGCGCGCCAGCATCAGCAGCGCGGTCGGCTTCCCGGCCGCCAGGTCGTCGCCGGCCGGCTTGCCGGTGACCGACGGCTGACCGTAGACGCCGAGCAGGTCGTCGCGCAGCTGGAACGCCTCGCCGACGGCCAGACCGTAGCCGCTGTAGGCATCCGTCACGGCCCGCGTCCGCCCACCGAAGCGCGTCCCGGCCAGTGTAAGTCCGAAGTGGAGCGGACGGAGCACGGTGTAACCGGCGGTCTTGTGCCGGGCCACCTTCAGCGCCCGCGCCACCGACCAGCTGCCCGGCTCCGACTCGCCGAGCACGTCCAGGTACTGCCCGGCGACCGCCTCTATCCGCATCTGGTCGTAGCAGCGGCGGGTGGCGAGCAGCACGTCCGCGTCCACGTCCGCGGTGCCGAGCAGCCGGTCCGCCCAGACCAGGCAGAGGTCGCCGATCAGCACGGCCGAGGCCTCGCCGAACCGGGCGGGCTCGCCGCGACGGCCGGCCGCGACGTGCTGCGCCTCGAAGACCCGGTGCACCGTCGGGCGGCCACGCCGGGTGTCCGAGGCGTCCATCACGTCGTCGTGGACCAGCGCGAACGTGTGCAGCAGCTCCAGCGCGGCGAGCGCGGGCAGCACCGCGTCGGCGCGCGGCTCCATGCCGGTCACGCCGCGCCAGCCCCAGTAGGCGAACGTGGGGCGCAGCCGCTTGCCGCCGGCCAGCACGCTGTCGCGCGCGGCCCGGGCGAAACCGCCGAGCGCCGGGTCGATCTCGTCCAGCGCGGCGATCTCCCGGGCGAGGAAGTCGGCGAGGGTGCCCTCGACCGCCTCGATCAGATTCAGCGGCATGGTGTGTACCGAGGGTTCATCTGCTTGATCCTGAGGGGGGACGGGCGGCTTACCCAGCGCGTATGGAGCGAGCGTGTCGTTGGCCACGCCAGCGACGGTACTCTACGATCGTAGTTGCGTCGATTGCTGAGTCGCTTTGAGCACACAAAGTTTAGGAGCGGGCATGGACCTGGCAGAGAGTTACGCACGCTGCCGCGATCTGCACCGGGAGCACGGCCGCACCTATTACCTGGCCACGCGGCTGTTACCCGGCTGGAAGCGCCGTCACGTGCACGCGCTCTACGGCTTCACCCGGCACGCGGACGAGATAGTCGACCGCACCGAGAGCCTGCCGCCGCAGCGCCGGGCCGAGCTGCTGAACGAGTGGTCCGAGCGGTTCCTGGCCGGGCTGCGCGGCGAGCCGGTCGACGACCCGCTGCTGCCCGCGGTGCTGCACACGATCGCGGTCTTCGACCTGGACCTGACGGACTTCGACTCGTTCCTGAAGAGCATGGCCATGGACCTGACCGTCACGCGCTACCCGACGTACGACGACCTCCTGGAATACATGGAGGGCTCGGCCGCCGTGATCGGCACGATGATGCTGCCGATCCTCGGGACCGACGACGTGGCCGCCGCGCGGGAGCCGGCCCGCCAGCTGGGCTTAGCGTTTCAGCTGACCAACTTCATCCGGGACGTGTCGGAGGATCTGGACCGCGGCCGCGTCTACCTGCCCGAGGCCGACCTCGCCCGGTTCGGCCTGAGCGTGGACGACCTCCAGGCGTGCAAGGACCGCGGCTCCACCACGCCCGAGGTGGCCGCGCTGATCGAGTTCGAGACCGCCCGCGCGCAGGAGCACTACGCGGCCGCGGCGGCCGGCGTCACCATGCTCGCCCCGGCGTCGCAGGCCTGCATCCGCACCGCGTACCTGCTCTACGGCGGCATCCTGGACGAGGTCGCGGCAGCGCGGTACGACGTCTTCGAGCGCCGCGCCACCGTGCCGAACCGGCGCCGCGCCTCCGTGGCCGGCCGCGCGCTGCTCACCGCGACCGGCACCGCCGTGCCGGTGCCCGGGCCGCGACTCGACCGCGAGGCGATCCTGGCATGAAGACCGCCGTCGTCCTCTTCACCCGCGACCTGCGGCTGCACGACCATCCCGCGCTCGCGGCCGCCACCACGAACGCGGAGCACGTGGTGCCGCTGTTCGTGCTGGACCCGGCGCTGCTCGGCCGCTCCGCCAACCGCGACCGCTTCCTCCACCAGGCCCTCGCCGACCTGCGCGACGGGCTGAAGGAGCGCGGCGCGAACCTGGTGGTGCGGCGCGGCGACACGGTGGCCGAGACGATCGCGGTGGCCCGGCAGGTGGAGGCGGACGGCATCGCGCTCTCCCACGACGTGACCCGCTTCGCCACCCGGCGGCAGGACCGGCTGCGCGCGGAGGCGGAGCGGCACCGGATGTCGCTGCGCCTGTTCCCCGGCGTGACGGTGCTGGCACCCGGCGAGGTCCGGCCCGGCGGTGGCGGCACGAACTATCGTGTCTTCTCACCATATTTCCGAGCATGGGAGGCGGCGCGGTGGCGGGACGAGGTTGCCGCACCGCGGAATGTCGCCCTGCCGGCCGGCGCGGAGAAGCTCGGCATCGCACTGCCGGAGCCGCCTGAGGGTGAATCGCCGCACGCGGCCGCGGGCGGTGAGACCGAGGGCCGCCGCCGGTTGCGGAACTGGCTGCACCGGATCGACGCCTACGACGACCAGCACGACGCGATGGCCGACGACGACACCTCGCGGCTCTCCGCGTACCTCCGCTTCGGTTGTCTGTCCCCGCTCGCGGTCGCGGAGGCGGCCCGGAGGAAGGGTGGCCCCGGCGCCGCCGCCTTCGTCCGTCAGCTCTGCTGGCGGGACTTCTACTACCAGGTCACGGCCGGGTTCCAGGACATCGCCCGGGTGCCGATGCGCCCGGCCGGTGACAGGAACTGGCGGTACGACGACGCGCACGCGCTGGAGGCCTGGCAGACCGGCCACACCGGCATTCCGATCGTGGACGCGGGCATGCGGCAGCTGCGGGCCGAGGGCTGGATGCACAACCGGGCCCGCCTGATCACCGCGGCGCTGCTCACCAAGCACCTGCGCCTGGACTGGCGGGCGGGCCAGGACTGGTTCTTCCGGTGGCTGATCGACGGCGACGTGCCCAACAACTCCGGCAACTGGCAGTGGGTGGCCGGGACCGGCAACGACACCCGCCCGCACCGCCGCTTCAACCCCATCAGGCAGGCCCAGCGGTACGACCCGGAGGGCGACTACGTCCGCCGCTACGTGCCCGAGCTGGCCGGCATCCCGGGCGCGGACGTGCACATGCCCTGGCGCCTCGACGACTTCAAGGGTCTCGACTACCCGCCACCGCTGGAGTCCCACGGCGACGAAGCGGTCTGGCTCCGATAGCGACCCCACGCGAGGCGCGGGCGACCGGAGAAGGCGGTGCGACGACCATGGGTAGGGCGCCGGTCCCCGTCGGGACCGGCGCCCTGGTTACGCGACCTGCGGACAAGGGGGGTTCCGCGGGTGGCGCCGGCCGGGCGGTGGATCGACGGTCACGGGCACCAGCCCTGCCCGTCCGTCGCGCTCCGTCTTGCCGTGCCCTCTGTATCGGTAGCCCGACCGGGCGACCAAGGGAATCCCGATCCGTCTTTCGTGTGACCGCCGACCGCCGCCGGCGAGAGGAGAATGTCCAGGTCAGCGAGGGAGGTCGGGGATGGAACCGGTATCGGTGTCGGCGGACTCGCAACGTGCGCTCGGCGTGACGCTCGCGGGCGAGATCGACTTCAGTAACGCGGCCGGCGTCCTGGAGACGATCCGCACCGAGGTCGACACGAGACGGCCGCCCGCGGTCCGCGTCGACCTGGCCGCGGTCACGTTCCTGGACAGCTCCGGCATCGGCGTGCTGGTCGACGTGATGAAGCTGGCGCACGCCCGGCACGCGGAGTTCCGGGTGGAGCACCCGAGCCCGAAGGTGCACGACCAGCTGCGGATGACCGGCCTGCTCGCCGCGTTCGGCCTGGACACATGAGCCACCCGCCGCCTCCACCGCCGGGCCTGAACCCTCCGCCACCGGGCTGGCACGACCGGCTGGCGGAGGTCGAATCGCAGCTGGCCGCGGAGCACCGGCTCGCCGCCGAGCTGCAGCACATCCTGCTCCCGATCCCGGCCACGCCGGTCGACCTGGGCGCGCTGCGGGTCGCGGTCCGCTATCTGCCGGCCGAGCGGGCGAACCGGGTCGGCGGCGACTGGTTCCACGCGGCCGAGGCACCGGACGGCTCGGTGGTGCTGGCGGTCGGCGACGTCGCCGGGCACGGTCTCGGCGCGGCCGCCACCATGGCCCAGGTACGGCACGCGCTGGCCACGCTGCTGATCACGACCACCACCGCGCCCGCCGAGCTGCTCGCCCACCTCAACCACGTGCTGCTCGCGGCCGGCGCGGACACCCGTACCGTCACCGCGGTCGTCGCCCGGTACGACGCCACGACCGGCACGCTCACCTGGGCGCAGGCCGGCCACCCCCCGCCGCTGCACGCCCGGGGCGGCCGCACGATCGAGCTGGACCGCCCGTCCGGCCCGCTGCTCGGCGCGTTCCGCGAGCCCTGTTACGGCACCGCCGTCACCGCGCTGGACGCGCACGACCTGCTGGTCTTCTACACGGACGGCCTGGTCGAGCACCGCCGGCACAGCCTCGCCGAGGGCCTGGCACCGGTGGTCGAGACGCTCGACCGGATCTCCGGCGCGCGCGGCCCGGCGCCGCTCAGCGACCTGCTGGCCCAGCTGCCACCGGCCAACCCGGAGGACGACACCTGCATCCTCGCGGTCCGTCTGCTCGCCAGGGACGTGATCGGCGGTGCCTGAGCCGCTGCGGGCCGACTTCACGCTCGCGACGCTGACCGGGCTGCGCCGCGCGGTGGAACGGCACGCCGCGCGGTGCGGGTTGCGCGGCGTGCCGCTCTACCGGTTCGTGGTCGCGGCGCACGAGGTCGCGGTGAACGCGGTCCGGCACGGCGGCGGCAGCGGGCGCCTGGAGCTGTGGCGGTCCGGGTCCGCGCTCTACTGCCGGATCACCGATGACGGCGGCGGTGGCCTGAGCGGCCCGATCCGCTGCCCGCCGCCGGACGCCGCGTCCGGCCGGGGCATGTGGCTGGCCCGGAACGGAACCGACTCCCTGCTCGTCCACTCGGGCGGGTCGGGCACCGCGGTCACCCTGCTGGCCCATCTGACCCCTGCCTGATCAGGCGATTCATCCGGAAAGGCCTCCCTTCATCACAGTTCGCAGTGGACACTGGAGGCACGGATCGCCGCTCGGACCGCATCCAGGGAGCTCGCCATGACCCAGCCCATTCCACCGGACTTCGTCGCCCCCGAGATCCACGCCGCCGTCCCCGCCGCCCGGTTGCGCGCCGTCCGACCGCACGCCGGTGTCCTGCCCGGCGTCGTCCCCGGCTCCGTCCCGGCCGCGCCGGTCTCGCACCCGCTCGCCGTCCCGGCACCGGCCGCGCCGCTCTCGCACCCGCCGCTCGCCGTCACCGGATGGCCCGGTGCCAACCGACCGCACCCCTAAATACCGAAAAAAGGGTAAAAAGGGGGCATGGCCTCTGCAATCGCGGTGATCGTCGTCGTAGCCCTGCTCGCGGTGATCGCCAACCTGAAGGGCCGCCTGTGGCTGGCCGTCGTCCTGGTCGCCGTGCTGGGGGCGCTGGCCAGCAACACCCCGGGCCCGCTCGGCGCCTACGCCGACCGCGGCGCGAAGTGGGTCCTCTCCATCCCCGGCAAGCTCGGCGGCCTCCTCGACTGAGCTTTCGCCGACCGGCGCGGCCGGACCGTGGTCCCGCCGCACCGGTCAGAGCGAGGTGGCCTTGACCTTCCAGCTGCTGGTGAAGGGGGCGCCCTGGCAGTGGTCACCGGCGTCGCCGTGCAGCGCCACGGCGCCGAGCAGGCGTAGGGTGCGTTCCGAGCCGGCCGGGATGACGACGGTGTCGTACTCGGCGCCGTCGGTGATGGAGACCTGCTCGTCCGCGTTCAGGAAGCGGCCGCAGGCGTCCTGCACGCCGTCGTCGACGAAGCGCAGCTCCGCGTTGCTGATGCTGGTGTTCGAGACCTGCACCGCGATCTCGTTGTCGTTGCGCACCGGGATGACGATGTCGGCCGCGTGCTTGTCGCCGGGCCAGAGGCCGGTCTCCTCGCCCGCGTAGTCGGTCGCGGGCGTGCCGACCGCCAGCGGGCGGAGGCTCTGCGCGGAACCGGTGATCGACCCGCTGGAGACCGTGGTGTTGAACGCGGCGTAGGCGATGCCGCCGGTCAGCACGGCCGCGACGGCCAGGCCGACCGCGACCAGCGCCACCTGTCTGTCGGTCTTACCCATGACGTCTCCTATGGAGTCGCGGCCGGCGAAGCAGACGGCGCGCCGGTGCTCTCCAACGACGGACCGGCCACCGGCGGCACCGCGGGTGCCGGTGCGGTGGTCGCCTCGGTCGCGCCCCGAGCCGGCTCACCGGCCGGGGCAGGGTCACCGGCCGGGGCCGGGCCACCGGCGGGAACCGGCTCGCCGGCCGGCGCCGGACCGGGCGGCGGCGGCGCCGCGGGCACCTGCTCGGGCGCGGTCGCGGGCGGGCTGACCGGCACCGCGGCCGGCGAGGACTCGGTCAGCGGCGTGGCCGTCACGGATGCGAGCGGCGTCGGCGTCCCGGTCGCGCCGGGCGAAACCGCCACGGTCGCGCCGGGCGAGACCGCCACGGTCGCGATCGGGACCGCGCCGGGCGAGCCGCTGGTGTGCACGGCCACACCGATGCGGGGTGTGTCCCCGCTCGGCGTCACGGTCACGCCGTCCACGCTGACCTCGGTGGTGGTGGACCAGCCCGCCGCGGCGACCGCGACGCTGCCCATGCCGATCATCGCCATCAGGCCGGTCGCCGCGAGGACCACGGCCGGCAGGCGCTGTTCCTGCCAGAGCCGGCTGTCCACCATGCGGCGGTACGCGTTGGCAGGCACGTCTCCGCTCCCCCGTCGAAAGATCAAGTCGGATTTCCTATGCCACAATCCTCCCCTAGCGGGCGTACCGCCGACCCTAATAAAACGGATTTAAACGGACAATTAATGTCTTCTCTCCGGCACCGGACGGCTCACGGACGTGAGCGATCGACCGACCCTGAACGGGGTACATCGCTCGATTTCCCGGAAAGCCGGCGCGGACTGCGCTAATCCGCGATCGACGAGACGCCGCCGAGGTCGGCCCGGGTCCCGGCCACGTAGCCCTGCCGCATGCCACCCCCGGCGAGCCGCCGGCGGCTCGCGGTCCGCAGCTGCGGGTACATCTCGGACACCCGTGCCTCGACCCGGTGCGAGCGGTCGACCAGCACCAGGTCGGTGGACGTCCCGGCCTCGGCCGCGGCGAACGCCTCCGCCTGGCGCAGCCGCCCGGCGATCGCGGCGCTGAACCCGGCCAGCCAGGAGCGGCGGAACGCGGCCGTGTTCTCCCACGGCGGGACCGGCGCGGCCGCCATCCCGTGCGCGGCCTGCACCAGCAGCGAGGTGTAGAGCAGTTCGGCGCGTTCCAGGTCACTGCCGAACCCGAAGAGGTGCATGGCCCAGGCGTCGCGGTCCCGGCGGCGCACCGAGCGGCAGCGCAGCGCGCCGGCCACGCCCGCGAGCAGACCGGCCTTGTCCAGCGCGTACGGCGGGTGCAGCACCACCACGCGGTCACCGACCAGGTCGGTGCCGGGCTCGCGGGCGGCCAGCAGCGCGCGGTCGACGCCGTACTTCGCGATCAGGTCGGCGGCCTTGGCCGTGAACGCCTCCGCCTCGGCCTGCGTGCACGCCGGGTCCTCGGCCTTCGCCAGCAGCTTGCGGACCTTCGCGAGGATCTGGTCGGACATGGGTTAGGCGGCGCGCCTCTTCAGCGTGGCGACCGCGGAACCGGCCAGCGTGAGCAGGCAGTCCGGCAGCTGGCCGTCCGCGAGCGCGGCACCGAAGAGCGCCTCACCGGTGGGCATGTCCGAGTTCGCGTAGGCGCTGACGAACCGGGCCACCCAGCGCGCGTCATAGTCCGCCTGGTCGATGCCGGGGAAGTCCAATGTCCACGCTCCAGCGGGGACATCCACGCCGACCATCGCGGCGGCGAGGCACCAGGCCAGGTTGTAGGCCCCCTCCACACCGTCCCGGTCGACCACGGCATCGAACGTGCCGACGACCGCATCGCTGTCACCCGCGAGCGCGAGGTGAAGCACCTGCGCCGCGTCGTCGAGCGACTCCGATGGAAGGTCCGTCACGTCCGGAAGCCTATGCCGGACCGTCAAGGGTGCGGGACGGGATGCCCCAGGAAGGCACATTTGCTTAAGTAGCCCTCAAAGACGCGCATCTGCGGCGATCAGGGACGGCGCAGCTGGCAGGTGATACGGGCCGTGCACACACGGTCACCGGACTCGTCAGTGATAATGATCTCATAAGTCGCTATGGACACGCCCCGGAAGACAGGTATAGCGACTCCGGTGACCATGCCCTCGCGTACCCCCTTGTGGTGGGTGGCATTGATATCCACCCCCACGGCGGTCGGCCGGCCGACCGTCGCGCCGTGCGCCTGAGCGCCCAGCGAGCCCAGCGTCTCGGCCAGCACGCAGGACGCCCCGCCATGGAGCAGGCCATATGGCTGGGTGTTCCCCTCGACCCGCATGGTGCCGGTCACGCGATCGGCGGACACCTCCGCGATGGAGATTCCCATCAGGCGCACAAGATCACCCGGCTCGGCGAACCCATCGACAAGATCAACCATTGCCGGCCCTCACCTTCAGTGACATTACCGCCGAGTTGGATTGTGCTCTCAGCGTCATCGGCAAAGCGTTCAAAGCGCGCTAATGTGCCGAGCGGCGACCTTGGGAGGAGGAACTCCATATGCGCATCCGACGTGGCACGGTCATCGCCGCTGCCTGCGCGGCTCTGTTAGCGGGAGTGACGGCGTGCGGTTCGACCGAGGGATCCTCGGAGGGCAACGAGACCGGCGGGCCAATCCAGCTGTACGGCACAGACGGTAACATGATCAGTTCCTTCGGTGACGAGTTCGATCAGCCCGGAGCGCTGCGCGGCATGAAGGGCACCACGCCGCTGGCCCCGCTGACCGACGACTTCAAGAACCGGCTCAAGGGAGTCAATCCGGAACTCGGCGACTACGTCTACTCCGGAGAGACCTACGACGCGGTGGTGATGAGCGCGATCGCGGCGGAACTCGCCGGGTCGACCGCGCCGGCCGCGATCGCCGCCCAGCTCATCGGCGTCACCAGCGGCGGCACGCCGTGCGACACCGCGAAGACCTGCCTGGCACTCGCCGCGGCCGGCACCGACCTGGTGTATCGCGGTGTCTCGATGCGCACCGGCGGCTTCACCGACCTCGGCGAGCCGTCCGTGGCCAGCTTCGCCACGCTCCACTTCGACGACCAGGACCAGCTGGACGACGGAAAGATGGAGTTCGTCAACGCCGGGGACGAGGCGCAGGCCTCGACGAAGTCGGCACCGCCCGGTGCGCGCCCGTCCGGCGCGGCCGCGTCCGGCGCGCCACTGAAGATCGGCGGCCTGCTGCCGAAGACCGGTGACCTGAAGCTCGCCTACCCGCCGATGGCGGCCGGTGCGGCGCTGGCGATCCGCGAGGTCAACGCGGCCGGCGGCGTGCTCGGCGAGGACGTGGCCTTCGTCGAGGGCGACGACGGCACCGACCCGGAGGTCGCCAAGGCGACCGTCGCCTCGCACATCGCGGCCGGCGTGCACGTGATCCTGGGAGCGGGCGCATCCGGCGTCTCCACCGCCGTGCTGCCGCAGGTCAAGGCGGCCGGGCTGATCCTCTTCTCGCCGTGCAACACGGCGGCGAGCCTGAGCGGCGCGGACGACGACGGGCTGTACTTCCGGACCGCACCGCCGGACGTCATGCAGGGCGCCGCGCTCGGCGACGTGATCCTGCGGGACGGGCCCGAGCGGATCGCGATCGTGGCGCGCGACGACGAGTACGGCAGCGGCCTCGAGGAGAACCTGCGGGCCGCGCTGGACCGCTCCGGCGTCTCGGCGGAGAACATGCTGGCGCTGACGTACGACCACGAGGCCGAGACGATCGACTTCGCCGGCGGGGCCGAAGAGGTCAAGAAGTTCAAACCGGACGCGCTGGTACTGATCGGCTTCGCCGAGTCCGCCGACGTGATCAAGGCGCTACTCTCCGCCGGCGTCGAGTTCAAACACTGACCGTTGAGCCAGGGCGGGCCTGGCACATTTCCGGGATGTCCCTTCGCGGCGCGACCTCGTAAGTTTCATCTCAGCAACCGCGAGGTGCAGCGAACTTGAGTAGCCGCGAAGGGATATCACGGACATGAGCAGCGACTTCACCGCCGACGACACCACCATCCCGGCCGACACCACCGACGAGGGCCTCGGGCTGAACGACTCCGGCCTGAACGAGACCGGCCTCGACGACCCGGCCGCCGCCGCTCCGATCGACACCGACACCGACACCGACACCGACCTCGCGGACGACGAGGGCGTGCTGATGGTCGAGCAGACGCTGGACGGCGCCACGAACGTCTACATGGACAGCGACGGCGACGGCTTCGCCGACCTGGTCGTGTCGGACCTCGACAGCGACGGCGTCGCGGACGTCATCTCCGCGGACAGCGACGCCGACGGCCGGATCGACACCGCGCTCTACGACATCGACGGCGACGGCGTGATCGACGCGGGCGTCCAGGACACCAACGCGGACGGCGTCGCGGACGTCTTCATGAGCGACACCAACGCCGACGGCTCGCCCGACGTGGTCGAGGTCGACGAGGACTACGACGGCACCGTCGACTACACGGTCCGCGACACCGACTTCGACGGCAACGCCGACGAGGTCGTGATCCCGGTCGCGCCGAACACCCCGGTCAACCCGTACGCGGCCGGCTGAACCCGGACCACCGCACGAAGACTGGCGGGCGCCGACGCTGGGTAGTAGACGGCCCGCGTGGATTTATCGGCACGCGGGTCGCGCGAGACGCGCGATCGGCCCTACGGTGAACCAGCGCTGCACCACGATTCAGCGCCCCCTCGAACGCCTTCGGGAAGGATGCCCGCCATGACCGAGCCGCAAGAGACCGTCGAGACGCGCGGCGACGACCGGGTCGACCTGCTCGCCGCCGACACCGACGGCGACGGCCGGCCCGACGTCTGGGTGGCCGACACCGACGGGGACGGCAAGGCCGACCTCTTCCAGTTCGACACCGACCACGACGGCAAGGTCGACATCACCATGGTCGACCTCGACGAGGACGGCACGCCGGACACCGTCGTCGACGGCGACGGCGGCCACCCGCCGACTGTGTAGCTGGTCGTCACTCCGCTCCTCCGGGCACGGGCCCTCTCGGGCCCGTGCGCGGCGGTCGCTTCACGGTCGTCTCACGGCGACTACTCAAGATCCAGGCGTCCTGTCGGACGGCCTGGATCTTTTGTTGTCAGCGTCCGCCGAGGGCGGAGATGGCCGCCCAGACGATCATCATGAGCATGCCGACCGCGCCGGCCGCGGTGAAGACGCCGCGGACGGTGCCGCCGCGTTCCTCCGGCGCCCTCGCCTCCGGGTGGCCCAGCCGCTTCAGCCGCGCCCGCTGTGCGCGCACCTCCCGCTTCCAGCGCATCACGTCCGCGGTCTCGCCCCCGCCCGGAGGGCCGAGCGAACCGTCGCCAGTCCGGCCGAGCGAGTCGTCGCCGTTCGCCCGGCTGAGTGACACCGCCAGGTGAGCCTGTGCTTGCTGCAGGCGGCGCACCACGCGTCGTCCCCGGATGCCGGCCCGGCCGAAGGCGTAGCCGCGCGCGGCCGCCCGCCGTGTGCCGGAGCCGAGCGCGCGCAGCTCCGCCTCGGTGGCGATCTCCGGGTCGCCCAGATCGGCCAGCAGCGACACGTAGTAGTCGGCCTCGCGGCCGTGGGCGGCGCGCACCACGTACGCGATCAGCAGCAGCGGTGGGATGCCCTTGATCACCAGGATCAGCAGCACGCCGAGCGCGCCCTCCACCGGCCCGTCCAGAAGTATCGGCGTGTTCCACAGGAAGTGGCAGGCCCAGGAGCCGGCGAACGCGAGCAGCGCGATGCCGGCCCGGCGCGTCAGCCGCCGGTCCGTGCGCACCACCAGATAGCCGACGCCGACGCCGGCGAGCGCGCCGAACAGCGTGTGGCTCCACAGCCCGGCCAGGAAGCCGCGCAGGAAGAACGTGATCACGACCGGCGAGACACGGTCGCCCTGGCCCTCCACCGCGACCGCGTTGACCGCGAAGACCACGTCCTCCGCGACCTGGAAGCCGAGCCCGACCATCGCGCCGTAGACCGCGCCGTCCAGCGGGCTGTTCACCTGCGCGGCCGCGACCAGCACGATCGCGAAGACGCCGAGCACCTTGACGGTCTCCTCGACGGTCGGTCCCGCGATCGCGGCACCCCAGTCCGCGGCGAACTCCGGCGAGACCAGCTTGGCCAGCACGTTGTGCAGCGCGCCGGCACCGGGGATCGCGACCGAGGTCGCCACCAGCGCGCCCCAGGCGAACGCGGTGGCCAGCAGCGTGGGCGGTTCACGTTCCAGGAAGTCCAGACCACCCACGAAGATCCAGAAAGGTACGGCGTAGAGCGCGAACAGCACGACCGCGACCACGGTGGCGACCGGGTAGATCGTGACCGACTCGCGCAGGAACACGGCCATCCGCACCGCGCCGACCGCCAGCAGCAGCGCGAGCACCCAGAACGCGGGCATCAGCAGCGCGCCCCGGCTCAGCGCGCCCTCCGGTGTCGGCAGGACCTCGTTGGCGCCGCTCACTCCGCACCCCGGACGGTTATGGATCTTGTGGAGGTGTCGATGACGGCACGCGCGGCGGACAACTGCGGATCGGTGCCGCTGACCGTGACCTCGATGGAGCGTTCGCCGGCCAGGAAGACCGCGTACCGGCCGCCGCGGCCCGGTGCGCTGTAGCCGCCGGCCAGCCCGAGCAACTGCCCGTCCGCGGTGGCGATGCTGGCCTCCCGCCCGACCACCTGGTAACCCCGGTTGGCGGCGATCTTGCGGCGCAGCTTGTCGGCCGCGTCCGGCAGACCGCCGTCGAAGGGCTGGACCACCACCGCGTACCGAATCGGGCCGACCAGGAAGAGCACGGTGCCGCGGTCGTCGGACGGGCGGGTCTTCGTCACGTCCAGCAGTGCGCCGGGCGGCGGGATCACGGTGACGCCGCCGCCCACGTGGTAGGGCACGTCGTCCGGAAGGGCCTGTGTGGAGTCGAGAGACCGGTCCAGCGCGGGCAGGCCGAAGGCGAGCAGCCCGAGCACGAGCACGATGGCGCCGCTGCCGAGCCCGTTCCGCAGCAGCCGACGCCACATTCCCACATATAGACGCTAACGGTTGTGGTGACGATTCGTGGCCTCCTTCTCACGGATCGTCCGAGTGGTCGACGCGCGTTCAGCCGTCCAGGGTCAGCGTGGCGAGGTAATAGGGCCGATCCACGTCGTCCACATCGGTGATCCGCCAGCGTGTCCCCTCGACGAGCCCACGCAGCTCGTCCACGGAACAGACCAGGTAGTCGAACCAGTCCGTGGCGAGCTCCCGGTAGCGCAGCCGCAGCCGCAGCTGCCCGCCGAGCCGCCCCCGCGACCGGTTGAGCTCGTGATAGCCGACGTGCACCGGATCCGTGGTGCCGTACGGGTCGGTGCCGTGCGCGATCAACCGGGCGCCGGGCGCGGCCATCTCGGCCAGCGCCGCCAGGAAGCCGGCCGCGCGGTGATGACCCTCCAGCAGCCCGAGATTGTTGCCGAGCAGCAGGAACGTGTCGTAGCGGCGCCCGTCGCGGGCATGCTCGTCGACCGAGGCCAGCACGGTGTCGCGCAGGCCGCGCCGCCGGCAGACCGCGATAGCGCCGGGCGAGACGTCCAGCCCGGTCACGTCCACACCCGACTCCTGCAGCGCCAGCGCGATCCGGCCGCCGCCGGTGCCGATGTCCAGCACCCGGCCCCGGGCGAGCGCGATCGCGCGATGGTCGTGCGGCTGCCACTCGTCCGGCCCGGCCAGGTACTGATCCGCGGGCGCGCCGTTGATCAGGCCGTCCTCGCGTTCGATGATCTCGATGACCGGGCGCGGCACCCGGCCGCCGGCCAGCGGGCGGGGCCCGATGCCGGTGCGTATCGCGTAGGCGTCCCGGAGCAGCTCGCCGAAGACGTCACCGACGCGCGGGCGGGGAACGGGTTGTAGATTGTCCACGCCTCGAAGCCTGTCAGATCGCGGACACCGTTTCCGCCCGCCGCGCGTTGAGCCGTTCGTCGCCCGATCGCGTATATAAGGTCGACACGGCCCACAGGCAGAGCGAAGGCGGAGGAGCACACGGATGACCGTGATTCCCTCCGCCCTGGCACTACCGGCGGGTCATGAAGAGCGGTCCGTCAGTCACCCTGACGCTGCGCGGGGATCTGCCCCTGCAGCAGGGCGCGAACCTCAGACTCACGGTAGCGACGGTGGCCGCCCAGCGTGCGTATTGCGCTGAGCTTGCCCGCCTTCGCCCACCGAGTCACGGTCTTCGGGTCGACACGGAACATCGACGCGACCTCGGCCGGCGTGAGTAGCGGCTCTGGTTCGTGCGTACGCGATGCCATCGGTCACTCCTCCACAGGTACCTAAAGACATCGGCCGGGGTCCCGCCGGCCGACGCGTCTTTCATGGTCCGGCTAGTCCCCGATGTCCGACATGGGCCGAACGGACTAACGTCCCTGGATGGACGGATGAGCCATGACCGATTTATTGCGATTTTCTACGCCAGATACCTACTTAATTGGACGCTTAGTCACGCTTCGTATCTGACCAAGTACGAGCCTAGCCCATCATGGGAGCGCGTCCACGGTCCGATTCGACCCGCAATGTGCGCCATTTGCATGACAAATCGAGCAGAGGGCGAGCAATCGAGGACGGTCACCACAACAGGACGGCCACGGTAGGCGAATGGTTACGCCCCGCGGCCGTCGTGATGATCGCTCTCAGTTACATCGCTCCAGGAGCTGAACGGCGCGCCAGCGCGCGACGAGCTTCTCGTACGCCTCGGTCGCGCCCTCCGCGTCACCGTTCGCGAGCCCGGCCAGGCCCGTGGCGACGAGCGCCGGCGAGTCGTCCGCCTCCAGCTCGTCGTCCGGCAGCAGATCCACCAGGCCGGCGTAGTCCAGCTCCACCACCGAGCGCGGGTGGAACTCCTCCAGCCAGCGCGCGCCCTCCTCCACCGCCTCGGTGATCGGCGCATCCCCGACGCTCTTGCGCAGCACCGAGACGCCCCGGTGGGCGCGGCGGCGGGCCTTCGAGATCTCGGTGCGGAAGCGCAGGCTCCGGCGGTTGCCCGGCCCGGTCACCAACTCCCGCTCGGACTGGTCCACGAACACGAACCAGCGCAGCGGTACGCCCCAGGTGGAGGCCTGCTCGTGCACGCGCGGCACGCCCTCCTCCAGCACGCGGGCGCCGGTGCGCGCGTCATCCACCACGGCCTTGGCCTGACCGGCCAGGATCGGCGGCACGAACGCGTCGGCGAGCACGGACGGCACGCCGTCGCGGGCGGAGAGCGCGGCCTCGGCGACCCGGAGCTTGAGGTTCCACGGGCAGACCAGGATCGTGTCGGCGTCCTCCAGCACGTACGCCTCGTCCGGCAGGTCGGGCAGGCGGGTCCAGCCGGCGCCGAGCGCGGAGAGCACCGCGGTGCGCTGCCGCCCGGGGCCGTCGACGGTCGTGATCGCCCGGCCCTCCCGCGCGTACCGCCGCCAGAACAGCTGACGTTCCCGGTCGAAAGCGGTCAAGGGCTCGTAGACCCGCAGGTACGACGCGAACAGTGACGACACGGCCCGATCCTTCCACGCCGCGGTGAAGGGCTCGCCCACAGCATCTCCGATCACGGTACTTATCGCCCACTCCAACGCCGAAGTCCTAGGGTTCTTGAGTGGGCGCCGACAATCCGCCCCGCCACATGCCCCACAAGGGCCCGAAGCAACGCCAGAGGAGCAGACATGTCCTTCTTCGCCAACGTCGACGACCAGGGACTGACCGGCCACGAGCAGGTCGTCTTCTACCAGGACAGGCAGTCCGGGCTCAAGGCCGTCATCGGCATCTACTCGACCGCGCTGGGCCCCGCGCTCGGCGGCACCCGCTTCTTCCCCTATCCGGACGAGGAGTCCGCGGTCGAGGATGTGCTCAACCTCTCACGGGCGATGGCGTACAAGAACGCGCTCGCCGGTCTGGACCTCGGCGGTGGCAAGGCCGTCATCTGGGGCGACCCGGAGCAGTTGAAGAGCGAGGCGCTGCTTCGCGCGTACGGCCGGTTCATCGAGTCGCTGAGCGGTCGCTACTACACGGCGTGCGACGTCGGGACCTACGTGCCGGACATGGACGTGATCGCACGCGAGACGCGGTACGTGACCGGGCGCAGCGTCGAGCACGGCGGCGCGGGCGACTCGTCCGTCCTCACCGCGTGGGGCGTCTTCCAGGGCATGCGCGCGGCGGCCGAGCACGTCTGGGGCAGCCCGTCGCTGTCCGGGCGCCGGATCGGGGTCGCCGGGCTCGGGAAGGTCGGCAAGTATCTCGTCGGGCATCTGATCGAGGACGGCGCGTCGGTGGTCGCCACGGACGTCAGCGAGGCCTCCCGGGCGTGGGCGCGGTCCACGTACCCGCAGATCGACCTGGTCGACGACACGGACGCGCTGATCACGTCCGACATCGACGTCTACGCGCCGTGCGCGCTGGGCGGCGCGCTGAACGACGACTCGGTGCCGCGGCTGCGCGCGAAGGTGGTGGTCGGCGCCGCGAACAACCAGCTGGCCCACCCGGGCGTGGAGAAGCTGCTGGAGGAGCGCGGCATCCTGTACGCACCGGACTACCTCGTGAACGCGGGCGGCGTGATCCAGGTCGCGGACGAGATCGAGGGCTTCAACTTCGAGCGCGCGAAGCTCCGGGCGAGCAGGATCTACGACACCACGAAGAAGATCCTCCGGCTCGCGGAGTCGGACGGCGTGCCGCCGGCGGTGGCCGCGGACCGGCTGGCCGAGCGCAGAATGGCCGAAGTCGGGCGGCTTCGGGGGATTCTTCTGCCGCGCCGGGCCTTTTAGCGACGCGCGAGGGGCAACGTGCGCTACCCGAGGTGCCGAACGTCGCCTCGCCCATGTACCGTAAGAGCCACGAGAGATGCCTGACGTCATCGGGGCCCGCCTTCGGGCTGCCCCGAATTCTGTGCGAGGGGGTCGAGCCATGGGGCGCGGCCGAGCCAAGGCCAAGCAGACGAAGGTGGCGCGGGAGTTGAAGTATCACTCCCCGAACACCGACCTCGCCGCCTTGCAGCGGGAGCTTACCGGCGGTTCGAGGTCGGAACACGACTTCGACGACGAGCACAATGAACGCCTCGACGATGACGACGAGGACGACACCGTCGACGACGACACGGATTCGTGGTCGTCGCCGCGGCGCCGCTCCTGACTGCTGGCAATCTGAGCACGCGGCCCCCCGCGTGCTCACGCATGTCCGCATCGCCTGAGGATGTTCCACACCCCCTCGCGGCGATGCTGTCTGCGCTTGTTCAGCAGCAGTCGACGTCATCGTCAAGGTGCGCATAACGACGAGACCGGCGGATCATCGCAGGACACTGCGACGATCCGCCGGTCTCGCGTGCTCGGTCAACGGGGAGGGCGATTGTTCCAGTTGTAGAAGGTCGGGATGTTCTCGAAGTGGTTCCATGCGCAGACCGCGCTGGACCCATCACCCCTGGACGTCTCCTCCCGGCGTGAGCGTGCCTCCGCGGCCTCTTCGAGCAGCGCGGTCAGTCCGGCACCTGCGCTCCGCACCCGCTCGGCCACCGAGTCGTTCGTCGTCTCGGCGGCGTCATCCGGCTGCCGAGCGTTGGTGATCTCGGGCATGGTGCAGCACTCCCTCCAGTAGGCGGATCTTGCTGTTGCGGCAGTGGTTCGTCTCCGTACCATCGAAACGCCCGTGCTCGAAGTATCGGTTGGCCGCGTGCGCGCCACCGCAGAACTCGAAGTACGGACACCGGTCACGGCACGCCTCCACGCCCGCGAGAAACTCACCGATCCACGGGGTCGACGTCGCGTCCGCAAGGATGTGGTCGAGCCCGCGCTCGAGCACGTTGCCGCTGACGAAGTCGCCGTACCGCGGATCGGAGAAGCCCGCCAGCTCCGGCGAGAGCAGCACCACCGAGCCGTCGTGCGCGATCGTGGGGATCGGGTCCAGCTCGCGCGGCAGCAGCGCGCCCGCGGTGCCGTCCAGCACCGCCGCGGCGTACCGCAGGGACAGCTCGATCTCCCGCAGGTGGATGCGCGGGTCCCGGCGCCAGGCCGCGCACAGCTCCGCCCAGAACGCGGTGACGGCCTCGGCCGGGAAGCCGTTGTCCCGCTTGTTCACGCCCTCCTGCTCCTCGACGTTGATGCCGAGCACGTCGCAGCCGAGGGCGAGGAAGTAGTCGTAGAGCTCGGTGGCCAGCCCGGGGTGCGGCTCACCGACCACGCAGAGCGCCGAATAGGGGATGCCGTGCCGGCGCAGCGTCTCGACGCCACGGGCGATCCGGTCATACGCCGGGCGGCCGCCCCGGGTGACCCGCTCGCCGTTGCGCTCGCGCGGCCCGTCCACGCTCACGCTGACCCGCATGTCGTGCGCCGTGAAGAACTCGCACCAGGCGTCGTCGATCAGCGTCGCGTTCGTCTGCACGTGGTGCTCGACCTCGGGCCCGAACGGCGCCATCAGCGCGGCCAGCGCGTCCCGCCCGGCCGCGAGCGGCTCACCGCCGTGCCAGACGACGGAGAAGCGGGTCTCCCGCGCCCACGCGTTGACCGGCTCGGCCACCGCCTCCGCGACCGCGACCGGCATCCGCTTGTCGATCGCGCGAAACGGCAGGTAGCAGTAGCTGCAGTCGAGATTGCAGAGAGTCGTCGGCTGCATCACCACATATGCCGGGACGGTGGCGATGCCGCGCATCCCCGAATCGGCCACCGCACCTCCTCCACCGGCCCGCGCGCTCAGGTGAACAGCGGGTATGCCGTTTCAGGCTAGGCGGACACGTCCAGTCGGGTGAAGCCCCAATCATGCATCCCGATGTTGATCTTGGTGTTCCGCCCGAACCTTTCACAAGCTTTGACGTTCCCACGCCCGGCGTGGTTGCGGTCCGCACGCTCCCGCGGGCACCGGTCGTCGCTGGCGCTCCTCCCTTCCGGTCCCGTCGCGGGTCACCACGACCCAACCCCAGCGGTGCGGCGCCGCTTCCGGCGTGAGGCACTGCGGCACCCGTGATCGGGGCCCGACGCGCTCGACCGGGCTCAAGTCGATCGCGCCGCACGACGCCGATCCGGGAGAACGCATTCCGGTGCCGGCGGCCGCGACGGGAGGAAGCGTGGATCTTGGCAAAGATCGCATCGAGATCAGCTGGATAAGCAGGGCGGTGCTGGTGGCCCCCTGCCGGTTTCGTCGCCGGTCACGAAGAGGTCGGGTCGCACCCACCTCGGCAGGCTCTGGCCCGCTGGCTTTGTTCGCAGCGCCTGCGGCGCGTCGTCGGCCAGCCGCCTGCGCGGCCATGATCGTCAGTCCGGAGCTGGATGACCGCGCTCGGACACCGCCGCCGGTCGCCTTACAGCGACGGGCAACAGACCGCGGCTGGCGTGAGCACTTTCATGATCGAGGCGTCCCCGAAGTGGTTCTAGCGACTTCGGGGACGCCTCGATCATGGATGCGTGGCCGGAGTCGATCACGCGAAGCCCACTAGTGATACGCGAAGCACCGTATGGGGACCTCATACGGTGCTTCGCGTATCACTAGTCAAGATGTGTCCTGACAGCCGCACCGCTTTAGTGCGATATTTCGGGCGTGAGGGCTGCGCAGCGTGCGGCGTTCCACATAGCGGTGATGGTTTCCCGCCATGCGGCGGATCTACCGGCCTGGTGACATTTCCGGTGCGGCTGGTGACGTGGTGGGTGCGGAGTTGTCCAGATGCCTTGCGGCCGTTGAGGCCTCGATGCCGGCAACGCGGTGGACCGGCCGGAAGCCACACCGGTGCGCACCATGGGGTTCGTGGTGACCAGCGACGCGGCCGGTCCCCGCGGGAGCATGCCCGGGGCGCCCACGCCGGAAGCGGGAAGATCTGGGTATGAAAGAAGCCGCGCGGGCCGGAAAGCGGCCCGCGCGGCTTCACGTAAGACCAGAATCAGCCGCGGGTGTGCTGGCCGATCATCTGCACCGTGCCGGTGCCCTCGATGATCTCGCCGGCGTGCCAGGCGTCGACGCCGCGGCCGGCCAGGAACGCGAGCGCGCGGTCGGCGTCGGCGGCCGAGACGACGGCGAACATGCCGACGCCCATGTTGAACGTCGACTCCATCTCCGGGTCCTCGATCCGGCCCTTGGCCTGAACCAGCTCGAAGATCGACTGCGGCTTCCAGGTGGAGCGGTTGACCACCGCGTCGACGTGATCGGGAAGGACGCGGACCAGGTTGCCGGGGATGCCGCCGCCGGTGACGTGCGCGAGCGCGCGCACCTCGCACTCGGCGATCATGCCCAGGCAGTCCTTGGCATAGATCTTGGTGGGGGTGAGCAGCTCCTCGCCGAGCGTGCGCTGGCGGCCGAACTCCTCGACGACCGTCTCCAGGCGCATGCGGCCGGCGCCGAGCAGCACGTGGCGGACCAGCGAGTAGCCGTTGGAGTGCAGGCCGGACGAGCGCATCGCGATCACGACGTCGCCGACCTCGACGCGGTCCCGGCCGAGGAGGTCGGCCTCCTCGACGACGCCGACGCCGGTGGCGGACAGGTCGTACTCGTCCGGGCGGAGCACGCCCGGGTGCTCGGCGGTCTCGCCACCGAGCAGCGCGCAGCCGGCGTAGCGGCAGCCGTCCGCGATACCGGCGCCGATCTCCGCGACCTTCTCCGGCTCGACCTCGCCGCAGGCGATGTAGTCGAGCAGGAACAGCGGCTCAGCACCGCAGGCGACCAGGTCGTCGACGACCATGGCGACCAGATCGATGCCGACCGTGTCGTGGATGTTCAGCTGCTGGGCGATGACCAGCTTGGTGCCCACGCCGTCGGTGGAGGAGGCGAGGATCGGGTTCTTGTACTTCTTGGCGTCCAGCCGGAACAGGCCCGCGAAGCCGCCCAGGTCACCCATGACCTCGGGACGGGACGCGCGGCGCACCTTGTTCTTCAGCAGCTCGACGGCGCGTTCACCGGCGTGGATGGAGACGCCGGCGTCCGCGTACGTGACCGTGCGCTTTCCCCTGTTCCGGCCGGCACCGGCCTGCCACGGCTGCCGGTCACCATCCGCCGCGTCGTTGGATCGCTCGGTCACGTGCGTCACGTTTCTCCCCTTGTGCTCTCGCGTCAGGCCGGGCGTGCCGCTCTGCGCGCTTGTCTGGCCGTACGGCCGCGACGTCACGGTTCTCGTGGGTCGCGGCGTGCCGGGCCTAAGAATGATGCGGCTTGTCCCCGCCACCGGGCGAGGCGACCAGGTCCGCCTCGTCGTTCTCCAGCTCGTGGTCGGGGCTCGGCCCCGGCGCTCCGCCCTCCGCGACCTGTGCGGGCACGGACGGCATGCCGACGGACACCCGGCGGCCGACGCCCTCGAGCACGTGCTTGCCGATCATGTCGTCGGCCGGCAGCGCGATCGGGTACTCCCCGTCGAAGCAGGCCCGGCAGAGCCGGGTCTTCGGCTGCTCGGTGGCGGAGATCAGGCCCGCCAGCGAGATGTAGCCGAGGGAATCCGCGCCGATCGCGCGCCGGATGCCCTCCGTGTCCAGACCGTTGGCGATCAGCTCCGCGCGGGTGGCGAAGTCGATGCCGTAGAAGCAGGGCCAGCGGACCGGCGGCGACGAGATGCGCACGTGGACCTCGAGCGCGCCGGACTCGCGCAGCATGCGCACGATGGCCCGCTGGGTGTTGCCGCGGACGATCGAGTCGTCGACCACGACGATCCGCTTGCCGCGCACGTTCTCCCGGAGCGGGTTCAGCTTGAGGCGGATGCCGATCTGCCGGATGGTCTGCGACGGCTGGATGAAGGTCCGGCCGACGTAGGCGTTCTTCAGCAGACCCTGGCCGTAGGTGATGCCGGAGGCCTCGGCGTAACCGATCGCGGCCGGCGTGCCGGACTCCGGCACCGGGATCACCAGGTCGGCCTCGACCGGGCTCTCCTTGGCCAGCTCGCGCCCGATCTGGACGCGGGCCGAGTAGATGTTCCGCCCGTTGATCGTGGTGTCGGGACGGGCAAGGTACACGTACTCGAAGAGGCAGCCCTTCGGGTCCGGCGTCGCGAAGCGCACCGAGCGCAGGCCGTCCTCGTCGATCGCGATCAGCTCGCCCGGCTCGACCTCGCGGACCACGCTGGCGCCGCAGATGTCCAGCGCCGCGGTCTCGCTCGCGACCACCCAGCCGCGCTCCAGCCGGCCGAGCACGAGCGGGCGCACGCCGGCGGCGTCACGTGCCGCGTACAGCGTGTTCTCGTCCATGAAGACGAAGCTGAAGGCGCCGCGCACGCGCGGCAGCACCTGCAGCGCGGCCTGCTCGACGGACAGGTCGGGGTACGACGCGAGCAGCGTGGTGACCAGCGACGTGTCCGTGGTCGAGCCGTCCGACCCGAGGTCCAGGCCGCGCTCGGTGACCTCACGGGCCAGCTCGGCCGTATTGACCAGGTTGCCGTTGTGCGCCAGCGCGATCGTGGTGCCGGACGTGGTTGCCTTGATCGTGGGCTGCGCGTTCTCCCAGTTGTTGCCGCCGGTGGTCGAGTAGCGCGCGTGGCCGACCGCGAGGTGGCCGCGCAGGCTCGCCAGCGTCGGCTCGTCGAAGACCTGGGAGACCAGGCCGACGTCCTTGTAGACCACCACACCGGAGCCGTCGCTCACGGCGATGCCCGCGGCCTCCTGGCCCCGATGCTGAAGTGCGTAGATTCCGAAATAGGTGAGCTTTGCCACCTCTTCACCCGGAGCCCACACTCCGAACACGCCGCAAGCATCTTGCGGGCCGGGCCTTTGGGGGTCGAGTTCGTGGCTCAACAGCCCGTCGCCTCGGGGCACCTGCCGCTCCATCCGTGTGCTTGGCGCGGAAGTTCCGTCCGCCCGGAACAGTGTACGCGAGGTCAAGCGAATGACAGAGAGCCACCTTTTCGCTGCCAGGGCGTGATCAACGGGTGATCGACCGAGAAACTAGATAGGGATGTAGTTAGATATATCGGCACGGTTTCCGCTGATCCGCAGACGCCCCTGAGTAATCGCCTCGTCCCAGGACAGCCGTCCGGTGGCCAGACGCACCCACGTCTCCGGATCCATCTCGACCACATTGGGCGGTGTGCCACGGGTGTGCCGTGGCCCTTCGACGCACTGAATCGCACCGTACGGAGGAACCCGCACCTCCACCGAACGGCCGGGAACCTTGGCCGCGAGCGCGGCGAGGAGCGCACGGACGGCGTCACGGAGCGCTACGCGCTCGGGGGCCGCACCGGCATCGAGGGAGGCCAGCACCGTCGCCACTACTGCGGACTTATCGTGCGGAGAAGACACGTCGGGACGATACGTCTTCGCAGCCACATCACTTGATGGCTCCCCTGGGTCGCGCGGGGGGTGCCGGACAAGGCATAGTGGCGCACGGTGTACTCAATCACGGGGTGAACCCGGCACGTCCGAGGCCGGGAGCAGATAATCCCGGAAGGCGGTGGACGTGACAGCACACCGAAAGCCCTGGCGCGATTTGGCTGGTCAGGAGGGCCGTGGGCTAGGCGCGCGCGCCGTCAGCCTACTCCGCGCGAGTGCGGCGGTCCTGGCGGTCACCGGCGCCGTGCTCTTCGTTACCCCGACCACGGCCCAGGCCGATGCGCCCGAGCTGACTCTCAACCTGCAATCGGCCGCCCTCAACGCCGGGCAGAGCACGAAACTCACAGTGACGGTCAAGCCCGACAACCCGACCGACACGCTCGCTGTGACGGTCGCGGTCTTCGACGGCGTCAAGTGCAGCCCGTGTTCCGGCACCGGTTCCTTCGAGGTGACGCTCACCGGCGACAACATCGGTGCCGGCCAGACGAGGTCCGGCAGCGTCAAGGTCACCGCGGTCGGGACCCCGGTGATCGGCGATCCCGAGACCGAGGAGAAGTCGGTCTCGCTGACGGTCAAGGGCCCGGAGGCGGTCCAGACCGTCAAGAAGATCAGTGGTCGCGTGGTCGACGCCGCGACCGGCGAGGGCGTCTCCGGCGCGGCCGTGCGGATCCAGGACCCCTCAGGCCACCAGTACGAGGCGGCCACCAACGGCCGAGGCACGTTCACGTTCAACGGCGCGACGGACCGGCCGATCACCCCCGGCACCATCCAGATCGCCGCGAGCGCACGTGACTTCGAGGCCAAGGCCGCCACCTTCAACGGCGGCAACGGCGCCACGGTCGACGGCGTGACGCTGCAGCTGGTCTCCACGAAGGCCACCCCGAGCCCGACTCCCTCGGCGAGCGCCACCCCCAGCGCGACGCCCTCCGCCACCCCGTCCGCGGAGGAGTCGGAGGCCTCCGAGGAGCCCGTGACCGACGTCACGGACGTCCCGGACACGAACAACGCGGCGAACCAGTCCGACGACGACGGTGGCGTGCCCTGGCTCGTCATCCTCATCGGCGCACTGCTGGTCGCGGTCGGCGTCGGCACGTTCGTGCTGCTGATGATCCGGCGCAAGCAGGACCGGGAAGCGGCCGAGGCCGAGGAGGCGGCCAAGAGTCGCACCCCCGTGGGGGCGGCGGCGGGCGGCTTCCTCGGCGACGACGCGACCCGGATCGGCGGCGCCGGCATGGGCGCGGGCGGCATGGACGACGCCACCCGGATCACCACGCCGATCTCCGACGCGCCGACCATGATCACGCCGCGGGCGGCGATGGAGGAGTTCCCCGACCCGTACGGTGCGCCGCCCCCCGGCGCGCCGGGCGCTCCGAAGTGGGCCGGCAGCGACGACGCCACCCGGGTCGGCTTCGGCGACGACCGCGGCGGCTACGGCGGTGCCGCGCCGGCCGGTGGCTACGGCGACGACGGTTACGACCGTGGTGGCAACTACGGCGGTGGGCCCGCGTCCGTCTCCGGTGGCGGCTACGGCGCCGGCGGCCGGGACTACGACGCCGGTTACGACAACCGGTCCGGCGGCCAGGCCGGCTACGGCGGCGTCAACGAGCCGTACGACGACCCCACCGGCCGGTACAACGGCGGCTCGGACGGTTACGGCGGTCAGGGCGGCGGCTACGGCACCACCCCGGCAGGTCCCTACGGGCAGCGCGCCGACCAGGGCGGCTACGGCGCCCAGGAGATCGACTACGGCACGCAGAGCCAAGGCCAGGGCGGCGGGTACGGCGCTCAGGGTGGCTACGGCGGCGGTGGTTACGCCGACGGTGCCGGCAGTGGCAACTACGGTGGCGGCCAGGCCGGCGGTTACGACCCACAGGCCGGCGGCTACAGCGGCCAGACCGGTGCCGCCGGTGGCAACTACGGTGGCGGCTACGGCGACCGCGGCGGCTACGAGCAGGGCGGTTACGACCAGCAGGCCGGCGGCTACGGCGGCGGCCAGGGCGATTACCCGGCCCAGCAGGGCGGCGGTTACGACCAGCAGCAGGGTGGTGGACCGGGCGGTTACGACCCGCAGCAGGGCGGCGACCGCGGCGGCTACGACCAGGGCGGGTACCGGGACAACCGCGGCAGCCAGCAGCGCGGCGAACGCCGCATCGACTGGATGGACGACTGAGCCGATCCGCTTCGGCTGACCGACGGGGCTCGTGCCACACGGCACGGGCCCCGTCGCCGTTTCAGGCCCTGCCGAAGACTCCGCGGCGCAGCAGCGGGACGACCGTGGAGGCGTTGCGCTCCACCGCGATCTCGACGTCGCCGGCGAAGCCACGGGCGGCCAGCTCCCGGCCGGAGACGCTGCCCCGCACCGCCGCGGCCACGTCCGGCACGCTGTTCAGCGCGGCCAGCGCCACCGCCGCCTCCACCGACAGACCACCGTGCGCGCCGGCGAGACCGTCCAGCACGGATGCGGCGCCGAGCAGGTCCTCCACGCCCGGGCGCAGCGTGTCGTCCGGCCACCGCTCGCCGGCCGCGACCACGCCGATCGGCGCGCCGGCCGTGCCGTACCCCTGATGCAGCAGCCAGCGGGCGACCGCCCGGGCGTTGCGAAGACAACCGGCCACGACCGGCAACCCGGTGGCGCTGGCCGCGGCACAGATCGCGGAGCCGTTCGCCGACGGCAGGACCAGGTCCGGCGTGCTCGGTGCGCGGCGCAGCGCGGCCGGCGAGAGTGACCACGGCCGCTCCCGGCTCACCTCGGTCCGGCCGACCGCCGCCACCGCGCCGACCCGGGACGCATACTCCTCGGCCTGAGCGCTCCACGGGAACGGGTGCACCCGTGTGCCGCGCCCGACCGCGACGTCCACCGCGGTGGTGAACGACAGCACGTCGACCACGACCAGGGCGGCGCAGACCCGGCCCAGCTCGCTGGCGCCGGCCAGCCCCCAGTCGAACCGCACCCCCGCGCCCGGTTGCGCGTAGACCGCGTCCGCCGGATCCCCCTCGCCGCTCACCGTGCCGCTCACCTTCGCCGCCGTCGTGGGCACCGCGGTGCCGCTCTCGAACGCCACCCATGATGCCGCCCGCCCTCCGACGCCGGCACGACAGGTGGCCGACGCGACTCACCACTGTGGGTCCGGCAGGGCAGAGATGAGGTGATCGGGCGAGATCCGGGGCGGGATTGCGGGAGGGTGACCGCGTCCGGCCGTCTGAAGATCAAAGCCTTTAGGGCCTTAGCGCTCTACCCGCTTCCGGCGTGGTCACCTTCCGCATGCTCCCGCGGGCAACGGTCGTCGCTGGCGCTCCTCCCTGCACGATCCGCGGCTGGTCCAGCGAAACCCAGCGCCTCCGAACTTCTCGTCACGCCGGGCGACGACCACGATGTCGAGACGAGAGCCGGCAAGCCGCGCCGCCTGCGGGAGGCCGCATCGCCCGGAAGGACCGCATCGCTTGCCGGAAGGCCGCGTCGTCTGCCGGAAGGCCGCGTCGTCTGCCGGAAGGCCGCGTCGTCTGCCGGAAGGCCGCGTCGTCTGCCGGAAGGCCGCCGTCTGCCGGAAGGCCGCACCACCTACCGGAACTACAGGAACTACCGGAAGGCACCGCCTACCGGGGCGCGTCGTCTGCCGGGAGGCCGCGTCGTCTGTGGCCGGTGAGGAGCCGAGGGATGCGGAAGGGTGGAGCGCGGCATCCGTGCGGAGGGCGTGGGTTGCGCGGGTGGGGAACGACGAAGCCCGCGCTGATCGGGTCAGCGCGGGCTCTGCCGTTGTGCGTTTTCGGGTGACCGTTACTCGGTGTTGCCGTCAGCCGTCGGCTGGTCGGCCGCGTTGGTCTCGGTCTGTGCGGTCTCCGCCGGTGAGACGACGCCGTCGGCGCCGCTCGGGTCGGCCTGGGTGCTGTCCGCGGCGGCGGCCGGGAGGCCCTCCTCCGCGCCGGCGGCCGAGTCCGGTGCCGGGTCCTCGCCGACCGGTGCGGCCTGCGCCTCGGTGGCGGCGACGACCACGGCAGCGGCGGCGGCCACCGCGGCGGCGCCCTCCGACGCACCGGAGGAGATCGCCTCGGAGGCCCCGGGCAGAACCGGCGATCCGGTGGACGCGGCCGGAGCCGCGACACCGGCCGCAGGCGTGCCGAAGGCCGGCGCACCGGAAACCCCAGAGCCGGCGGCCGAGGTACCGGCGGCGGAGGCGCCGAACGCCGTGTCGGCCGACGGGATCTCGACGTGGCCGAAGAGGCGCGGGAGCGTGCCGGTGTGTGCCTCGCGCAGCTCGGTCAGCGGGATGCTGAAGTGGCCGGTCACCTCGACCGCGTCGCTCGCGGCCTCGGTGGTGCCGATCGCGGTCCACGGCAGTTCGTGCTGGTCGCAGAGCGCGGTGAACGCGGTCTCGTGCCCGCGCGGCACCGCCACCACGGCGCGGCCGGCGGACTCGCTGAACAGGTAGACGAACGGCGTCGAGCCGGTGCTGAACTCGTCCGGCAGCTCGATCTTGACGCCGACGCCGCGCCGCAGCGACGACTCGACCAGCGTCTGGATCAGGCCGCCGTCGGAGAGGTCGTGCGCCGCCGTCAGGTGACCGACGCGCGCGGCCTCGGCCAGCACCTCGGCCAGCGCCTTCTCGCGGGCCAGGTCGACGCGCGGCGGCTCGCCACCGAGGTGACCGTGGGTGACCCACGCCCACTCGGAACCGGACAGCTCGTTGCGCGTCTCGCCGAGCAGGAAGACCAGGTCGCCCTCGGGGTGCGCGGACGGTGTGAAGCCGATCGGCACCCGGGTGGCGACGTCGTCGATCAGGCCGAGCACGCCGACGACCGGCGTCGGGTGGATCGCGGCCGCACCGGTCTGGTTGTAGAAGCTGACGTTGCCGCCGCTGACCGGGATGCCCAGCTCCTGGCAGCCGTCCGCGAGACCGCGCACGGCCTCGGCGAACTGCCACATGACGGTCGGGTCCTCGGGCGAGCCGAAGTTGAGGCAGTTGGTGACCGAGATCGGCTTGCCGCCGGCCACGGCCACGTTCCGGTACGCCTCGGCCAGCGCCAGCTTCGCCCCGTTGTACGGATCCAGCCGCGCGTAGCGGCCGTTGCCGTCGACGGAGAGCGCGACGCCGAGCCCGGTCTGCTCGTCGATCCGGAGCACGCCCGCGTCCTCCGGCTGGGCGAGGACCGTGTTGCCGAGCACGTACCGGTCGTACTGCTCGGTGACCCAGGTCTTGTCGCACAGGTTCGGTGAGGCGATCATGCGCAGCACGGTCTCGCGCAGCGCGTCGCCGCCGACCGGGCGGGGCAGCGTCTCGGCCCGGTCCGCGCGGAGCAGGATCAGGTCGGCCGGCTCGCGCATCGGGCGGTGGTAGACCGGCCCGTCGTCGACCAGCGAGCCCGGCGGCACGTCGACGACCGTGTGGTCGTTCCACGTGATGACCAGGCGGCCGCCGTCGGTGACCTCGCCGATCGCGGTGGCGAGCACGCCCCACTTGTCGGCGATGCGCAGCACCTCGTCGAGCTTCTCCGGCGCCACGATCAGGAGCATGCGCTCCTGGGACTCGCTGGCCAGGATCTCGTGCGGGTCCATGGACGGCTCGCGCAGCGGCACCCGCTCCAGCCAGACCCGCATGCCGGCCTCGGCTGCGGCCGCGGTCTCGGTGAGCGCGCAGGTGAGGCCCGCGCCGCCGAGGTCCTGGATGCCGACGACCAGGCCGGCGTCGTACAGCTCCAGGCAGGACTCGATCAGGAGCTTCTCCATGAACGGGTCGCCGACCTGGACGGACGGGCGGCGCTGCTCGCTGCCGTCGTCGAAGGTGGCGCTGGCCAGCACGGAGACGCCGCCGATGCCGTCCCGGCCGGTCTTCGCGCCGAGCAGCACGACGATGTTGCCGTCGCCGGTCGCCTCCTTCTTCTGGAGGCGGGAGACCGGCAGCACGCCGATGCTGAGCGCGTTGACCAGCGGGTTGCCCTGGTAGCAGGGGTCGAAGACGACCTCGCCGCCGATGTTGGGCAGGCCCAGGCAGTTGCCGTAGCCACCGACGCCCGCGACGACGCCCGGGAGGACGCGCTGGGTGTCCGGGTGCTCGGCGTCGCCGAAGCGCAGCGGGTCCATCACCGCGATCGGGCGCGCGCCCATCGCGAGGATGTCGCGGACGATGCCGCCGACGCCGGTCGCGGCGCCCTGGTACGGCTCGACGAAGCTCGGGTGGTTGTGCGACTCCACCTTGAAGGTCACCGCGAGTTCGTCGGAGATCTGGATGACGCCCGCGTTCTCACCGATGCCGGCCAGCAGACGGTCGCTCTTCGGCGCCTTCTCGCTGAACTGCTTCAGGTGGACCTTGCTCGACTTGTAGGAGCAGTGCTCGCTCCACATGATCGAGTACATCGCCAGCTCGGACTGGGTGGGCCGGCGGCCGAGGATGTCGCGAATCCGCTGGTACTCATCCTCGAGCAGGCCGAGCTCGGCGAACGGCTGCAGCTCCTCGGGGGTGGAGCCGGCACGGTCGACCGTGTCGGGCGCAGACACCGCGGTCTCCTTCGGTGAGATCAGATCCTGGGTCACGCCGGCACCGCCGCGGACTTGCCGGCGAGGTGCGCGAGGACGGAGGCGAACAGGCCGAGACCGTCGAGCGACGGCCCGGTCAGCGCCTCGACGGCGTGCTCCGGGTGCGGCATGATGCCGACGACGTTGCCGCGCGCGTTGGTGATGGCGGCGATGTCGCGCTGGGACCCGTTGGGGTTGCCGCGGATGTAGCGGGCGACGACGCGCCCCTCCGCCTCCAGCTCGTCCAGCGTGCGCTGGTCGGCGACGTAGCAACCCTCGCCGTTCTTCACCGGGATCAGGATCTCCTGGCCGTCGGTGAACGTGCCGGTCCAGGCGGTGCTGGTCGACTCGACCTTCAGCCACTGGTCACGGTTGCGGAAGTGCAGGTGCTGGTTGCGGGTGAGCGCGCCGGGCAGCAGGTGCGCCTCGCAGAGGATCTGGAATCCGTTGCAGATGCCGAGCACCGGCAGGCCGCCGTTGGCCGCATCGATGATCGACCCCATCGCGGGAGAGAACCGGGCGATCGCGCCGCAGCGCAGGTAGTCGCCGTAGGAGAAGCCGCCGGGGAGAACGACCGCGTCGACGCCGTGCAGGTCCGGGTCGGCGTGCCAGAGGCGCACGGCCTCGGCACCGGCGAGCCGGACGGCGCGCGCGGCGTCGCCGTCGTCCAGCGAACCCGGGAAAGTGACCACACCGATCCGCATGGTCAGGCCTTCACCTGTTCGCCGGCGTGGATGGTGAAGTCTTCGATGACCGGGTTGGCCAACAGCTTGTCGGCGATCTCCCGGACCCGATCCAGATCGGCGTCGCCGGAGAACTCCAGCTCGATGCGCCGACCGATGCGCACCGACGTCACGTCGGTGACATCGAGCCTGGGCAGTGCGTTGGCGACGGCCTGGCCTTGCGGATCGAGGATCTCCGGCTTGAGCATGACGTCGACGACGACGCGAGCCACGAGGCACTCCTGACTGTTAGCGCTGTCCTGGCTGTCTCGGCCGGTGGTCACCCTCCGGCCCACCAGCACCGGCCTGGAGGGGCGAGCGCCCTCAGACTACCTGGTGGTTGGTGCGCAACCCGCACCGGCCGACCCGGCCACCAGCGATTATCCGGGGAGCGACGAAGGTCACTCCCCGGGTGATCGTTAAATCGGTCAAAGTCACTTATAAACGGCTAAATCCCGAGAAAGTGGGAACCGCCATCACAGGATCGGGGCGGGCGAGTAGCCGGCCGCGGTGGGGTGCGCCGCGACCACGTCGGCGACCCGGTCCGCGACCGAGTGCACCTGGGCCGGCGCCGCGCCGGCGAACCCGGCCCGGTCCGCCACGAGCGCGTCGATCTCGGCGCGCGACAGGTTCAGCCGGCCGTCCGTGGCGAGGCGGTCGAAGAGATCGTTCTCCGTCGCGCCCTTCTCGCGCATGGCCAGCGCCACCGCGACCGCGTGCTCCTTGATCACCTCGTGTGCGGTCTCCCGGCCGACCCCACGGCGTACCGCCGCGACCAGGATCTTGGTGGTCGCCAGGAACGGCAGAAACCGGTCCAGCTCCCGGCCGATCACCGCGGGGTAGGCGCCGAACTCGTCGAGCACGGTCAGGAACGTCTGAAAGAGCCCGTCCGCCGCGAAGAACGCGTCCGGCAGCGCGACGCGGCGCACCACGGAACAGGACACGTCGCCCTCGTTCCACTGGTCGCCGGCCAGCTCGCCGACCATCGACAGGTAACCCCGAATGATCACGGCGAAGCCGTTGACCCGCTCGGAGGACCGTGTGTTCATCTTGTGCGGCATCGCGGACGAACCGACCTGGCCCGGCTTGAAGCCCTCGGTGGCCAGCTCCTGGCCGACCATCAGGCGGATCGTGGTGGCCAGCGACGACGGCGCGGCCGCGACCTGGGCCAGTGCGGCGACCACGTCGAAGTCGAGCGAGCGCGGGTAGACCTGGCCGACGCTGTCCAGCACCCGCTCGAAGCCGAGGTGCCGGGCCACGCGCCGCTCCAGCTCCGCGACCTTCTCCGCGTCACCGTCGAAGAGGTCCAGCTGGTCGGCGGCCGTGCCGACCGGGCCCTTGATGCCGCGCAGCGGGTAGCGCCGGATCAGGTCGTCGATCCGCTCGTACGCGATCAGCAGCTCCTCGGCCGCGGACGCGAAGCGCTTGCCGAGCGTGGTGGCCTGCGCGGCCACGTTGTGTGACCGGCCGGTCATCACCAGGTCGGAGTGCTCGACCGCGAGTCGGGAGAGGCGGTTCAGCGTGGCCACCACACGGTCGCGGATCAGCACCAGCGACGCGCGGATCTGCAGCTGCTCGACGTTCTCCGTGAGGTCGCGCGAGGTCATGCCCTTGTGCACGTGCTCGTGGCCGGCGAGCGCGCTGAACTCCTCGATCCGCGCCTTCACGTCGTGCCGGGTGATCCGCTCCCGGGCCGCGATCGACTCCAGGTTGACCCGGTCGAGCACGGCCTCGTAGGACTCGATCACACCTTCCGGGAGCGCGATCCCGAGGTCGCGCTGCGCGCGGAGCACGGCGACCCAGAGTCGCCGCTCCATGCGGATCTTCTCTTCCGGTGACCAGATCGCGAGCAGCTCGGTCGAGGCGTACCGCCCGGCGAGAACGTTCGGGATGCGCGGGCGCTCGGTTGCGTCGGGGAGGGAAGTCACGGCCGAAGTCTCTCACGTTCGCCCTGCGTCTCCGCCTGGCCGCCCGTCCGACAAGATCCATGAACGGCAATTTCAAGATCAAAACCAGGAGGGCGGCCTTCAGTCCGGCCAGGGGCGGGCGGTCGGGGCGGCATCCGGGGTACGAGCTGGGAGGCGCGGTTGCACGTCCGGCTCGTGAACTAATTCACCGTTCGACGATCGCCACCACGCCGAGGCCGCCGGCGGCGCAGATGGAGATCAGGCCGCGGCCTTGCTGACGGTCGCTGAGCAGCTTGGCGAGCGTGGCGACGATCCGGCCGCCGGTCGCGGCGAACGGGTGCCCGGCCGCCAGCGACGAACCGTTCACGTTCAGCTTGCTCCGGTCGATCGCGCCGAGCGGCGCCTCCAGCCCGAGCCGCTCCTTGCAGAACTCCGCCGACTCCCAGGCCGCAAGCGTCGCGAGCACCTGCGACGCGAACGCCTCGTGGATCTCGTAGTAGTCGAAGTCCCGCAGCGTGAGGCCGTTGCGCGCGAGCAGCCGCGGCACCGCGTAGGCCGGCGCCATCAGCAGCCCCTCGTCGCCGTGCACGAAGTCCACGCCCGCGGTCTGACTGTCGCCGAGGTAGGCCAGGATGGGCAGATTGTGCGCTTTTGCCCACTCCTCGGACGCGAGCAGTACGGTCGACGCGCCGTCGGTCAGCGGCGAGGAGTTGCCCGCGGTCATCGTCGGGTGCGCGCCCGTCGTCCCGAAGACCGGCTTGAGCCGCGCCAGCTTCTCCAGCGAGGTGTCGGCGCGCAGGTTCTGGTCCTGGCTGAGCCCCAGATATGGCGTCACAAGATCATCAAAGAAGCCGCGCTGGTACGCCGCCGCGAGCCGAAGATGCGACTGCAGCGCCAGCTCGTCCTGCTCCTCCCGGCCGATCTCCCAGGTCTCCGCGGTAAGCGCCTGGTGCTCGCCCATGGACAGCCCGGTCCGCGGCTCCGCGTTGCGCGGCATCTCCGGCTTGAACGGCTGCACCGGGCGCAGCTTCGTGGCCGCCTTCAGCCGGGCGCCGAGCGTGCGCGCGGTGTTCAGCTCCAGCAGCGCGCGGCGGAAGTCCTCGTTCAGCGCGAGCGGCGCGTCCGACGTGGTGTCCACGCCGCCGGCCACGCCCACCTCGATCTGGCCGAGCGCGATCTTGTTGGCCACCAGGATCGCGGCCTCCAGCCCGGTGCCGCAGGCCTGCTGCACGTCGTACGCCGGGGTGCGCGGGTCCAGCTGCGAGCCGAGCACCACCTCGCGGGTCAGGTTGAAGTCGCGGGAGTGCTTGAGCACCGCGCCGGCGACCACCTCGCCGAGCACCTCACCGGCCAGGCCGAACCGGGCGACCAGCCCGTCCAGCGCGGCCGTGAGCATGTCCTGGTTGGAGGCCCGCGCATAACGCCCGTTGGACCGGGCGAACGGAATGCGGTTGCCACCCAGGATCGCGACCCGGCGGATGCTCTGCACAGTCTCTCTCCTCTGACTTACTCACGGGTAGGCTACGCCTATGGTGGACCGGTACGCGACCTTCGCCAACTCCGCCGCGGGAAAGGCGCTCGTCAAGCGCCTCGGCCTGCCGGCGCCGACCCCGCTGCGCCGCCACTCCCCCGGTGACCCGCTGGTCACCGGCCCGGTGCTGGTCGACGCCGCGCCCGGCGGCCGGTTGGCCCCGATCGTGCGCGAACTATTGGACGAGGCCGGCGTCACGCTGCGCGACCCGGTCGCGGCCGCGGTGGAGGCCGGTGCGTCGGCCACGCCCGGCCGGCTCGCCGCGCTGATCTTCGACGCCACCGGCGTCACGTCCTCGGACCAGTTGCGCACGCTCTACGACTTCTTCCACGCGCAGGCCCGCACGCTGCTGCCGTCCGGCCGGGTGATCGTGCTCGGCACCGCGCCGGAGGACTGCGCCGCGCCACGCGAGGCGATCGCGCAGCGCGCGCTGGAGGGCCTGGTCCGCAGCATCGGCAAGGAGTTCGGCCGGGGCAGCACCGCCCAGCTGGTCTACGCCGCACCGGACGCGCCGCTCACCTCCACGCTCCGTTTCCTGCTCTCCGGCCGCTCCGCCTACGTCTCCGGCCAGGTCATCCGGATCGGGCCGGGCTCCCCGGGCTCCGATGTGGACTGGGATCGGCCACTGGAGGGCAAGGTCGCGCTGGTCACCGGCGCGGCGCGGGGCATCGGCGCGGCGATCGCCCGAGTGCTCGCCCGGGACGGCGCCCGGGTGATCGCGCTGGACGTCCCGGCCGCCGGTGAGCCGCTGGCCGCGCTGGCCAACGAGATCCGCGGCGAGGCGCTACAGCTCGACGTGACCGCCGCGGACGCACCGGACCGGCTCGCCGGCTGTCTCCGGGACCGGCACGGCCGGGTCGACGTGGTGGTGCACAACGCGGGCATCACCCGGGACAGGACGCTGGGCCGGATGAGCGCGGAGCAGTGGGACTCGGTGCTCGACGTGAACCTGTCCAGCCAGGAGCGGATCAACGACGCGATCCTGGAGCTGCTGCCCGCCGGCGGCCGGCTGATCCAGGTCTCCTCGATGAACGGCATCGCCGGCAACCGCGGGCAGGCCAACTACGCCACGTCCAAGGCCGGCGTGATCGGGCTGGTCCAGGTGCTGGCGCCGGCGCTGGCCGCGCGCGGCGTGACGGTCAACGCGGTCGCGCCCGGCTTCATCGAGACGCCGATGACCGCGCGCATGCCGGCCGGGCTGCGCGAGGCGAGCCGCCGGCTGAACAGCCTCAGCCAGGGCGGGCTGCCGATCGACGTGGCCGAGACGATCGCCTGGTTCGCCTCGCCCGGCTCGTCCGGCGTGACCGGCAACGTGGTCCGCGTCTGCGGGCAGAGCCTGATCGGCGCCTGATGTCGGTCTACCTGCACGCCGCGCTCGGCCTGCTGCCGCTCGGCACCCGGCCCTCCTCGCTGCCGGACCGGACGCTCACCCGCACCGGCGTGGTCGTGGACCGTGACCACCTCGCGCGGTACGACCGGGTGTGCGGCTTCCGGCTCGGCGATGCGCTGCCCCCGGCGTACCCCCATGTGCTGGCCTTTGATCTGGCAATGGGCCTGATGACGGATCGCGCGTTCCCGTTCCCGGTGGTCGGGCTGCTGCACGTGACGAACCGGATCGAGGTGCTGCGGCCGCTGACCGCGGACGACCGCCTCGATCTCACGGTGCGCGCGGCCGGCCTGCGGGAGCATCCGCGCGGGCGGCAGTTCGACATCGAGACCACGGTGACGGTCGACGGCGAGGCCGCCTGGCGGTCCCGGGCCACCTACCTGCGCCGGGAGCGTTCGTCCGGGACGCCGCGGACCGACCGGCCCGGCCTGCCGCCGCCGTCCGCCCGGTGGCGGCTGACGCCCGCGATCGGCCCGGAGTACGCCGCGGTCTCCGGTGACCACAACCCGATCCACACGTCCTGGCTCGGCGCCCGCGCGTTCGGCTTCCCCGCCCCGATCACGCACGGCATGTGGACGCTGGCCCGCTGCCTCTCCGCCCTGGAGGGCCGACTGCCGGCCACCGGCACGATCGAGGCCGAGTTCCGCCGCCCGGTCCCGCTCTCCGCCACCGTCGCCTTCGCCACCGACCTGCACACCTTCGCCGTCACCGACCCCCACACCGGCAAACCGTTCCTGGTCGGCACCGTTCAGGCATCCAGTCAGTGATCCAGGCGTCGTTCACGTCGTTCTGACGACGTGAACGGGATGGACGGGTGCCAGGTGGTGCCGGTGAGGAGGCGGTCGGCGCCGAGCCAGGCGACGTTCATCATCTGGGTGGCGGTCTTGGCCGGGTCGGCGCCGGGGTGGTCGGTCATCCAGTCGGCGAGGGACTCTCCGGCGCCGACCAGGGCGTGCGCCATGACCTCCAGCTCGGTGTCGGTGGCCTGGCCGCCGGCGCTCGCCATCGCCTGGGTGAGCAGCGCGGTCACCACCTGGACCATGCGCGAGCGCATGCCGGTCAGCTCGGCCGCGAACGGTTCCAGGCCGCGGGCCTGGCGGTAGAGCACGGTCCAGCCCTCGCGGTTGCCGGCCACGAAGTCGAAGAACGCGCGCAGGCCGTTCCAGAGCTGGCGGTCGGCCGGGGCGCCGGGCTCGACCGCGCCGGCGACGACCTCCATCAGGCGGCCGGCCTCGCGGTGCAGCGCGGCTAGGAACAGCTCCTCCTTGGTGCCGAGGTACGCGTACACCATGGGCTTGGAGATGCCGGCGTCCTCGGCGATCTCGTCCATGGACGCGGCGTGGTAGCCGCGGCGGGAGAAGACCCGGACGGCCGAGTCCAGCATCTGCCGCTCGCGGACGGCGCGTGGGAGACGCTTGAAGGCCGGCACGCTTGTCAGCATACCTACCCGAGCGTAACCTTACGCGCGCGTAGATAAGCGGAGAGGAAAGCCGGAGATGACCGATTTCGACCCCAACACCTTCGCCACCATGGAGCCGCGGGAGTTCGCGAAGATCGTCAAGGCTACGCCGGATTCGAAGATCACCGAGGTCCTGAGCGGGCCGCAGCGGCAGCTCATCCTGGACGAGGTCTTCAGCCGCATGCCGAAGCAGTTCCGCCGCGAGCGGGCCGGCGACACCAGCGCGGTCATCCACTGGGTCGTCACCGGGCGGCCGGACGGCGGCACGGACACCTACGAGATCGTGATCGACGGCGGCACCTGCACGCTCTCGCCGAGCACGGACCGCAAGCCCGATCTGACGCTCACGGTCGCGCCGGTCCCGTTCGTCAAGCTGATCTCCGGTCTCGGCAACCCGGTGATGATGTTCATGGGTGGCAAGCTCAAGGCGGACGGCAACCTCGGCCTGGCCGCGCAGATCCAGACGCTGTTCGACATCCCGAAGGCCTGACGCCGTGGAGTTCTCGCTGGACCTCACGGAGGAACAGACCACGCTGCGCGACTGGGTGCACGGCTTCGCCGAGGGCGTGCTGCGTCCGGCCGGCGCGGAGTGGGACGAGCGCGAGGAGACGCCCTGGCCGGTGATCTCCGAGGCGGCGAAGGTCGGGCTGTACGGGTTCGAGTTCCTGGCGAACGCCTGGTCCGACCCGAGCGGGCTGTCCATGCCGATCGCCAACGAGGAGATGTTCTGGGGCGACGCCGGGCTCGCCATGTCGATCGCCGGCACCTCGCTGGCCGTCGCCGCGATCTTCGGCTCCGGCACGCCCGAGCAGCTGGCCGAGTGGGTGCCGCCCTGCTTCGGTGACGCGCAGAACCCGGCGGTCGGCGCGTTCTGCTCGACCGAGCCGGAGGCGGGCTCGGACGTCGCCGCGATCCGCACCCGCGCGGTCTACGACGAGGCCAACGACGAGTGGGTGCTGAACGGGCAGAAGGCGTACGCCACGAACGGCGGCATCGCGGCGGTGCACGTCGTCACCGCGTCCGTCGACCCCGCACTCGGCTCGCGCGGTCAGGCGGCCTTCGTCGTACCCCCGGGATCGAAGGGTCTGTCGTCGCCGCGGAAGCTGGCCAAGCTCGGCCTGCGCGCCTCGCACACCGCGGACGTCTTCCTCGACGACGTGCGCGTGCCCGGCCGCTGCCTGCTCGGCGGCAAGGAGGCGCTGGACGCGAGGCTGGCCCGGGCACGGGAGAAGCAGCGCACGTCCGGCCAGGCGTCGATGCGCACGTTCGAGCTGTCCCGGCCCACGGTCGCGGCGCAGGCGATCGGCGTGGCCCGCGCCGCCTACGAGTACTCGCTGGACTACGCGCGGAACCGGGTGCAGTTCGGCCGGCCGATCGTGGAGAACCAGGCGGTCGCGTTCGCGCTGGCCGACATGCGGATGGAGATCGACGCCGCGCGCCTGCTGGTCTGGCGGGCCGCGTGGATGGGCCGCAACAACCGCCCGTTCGCGGCCGGCGAGGGCTCGATGTCCAAGCTCAAGGCCGGCGAGGTCGCGGTCGCGGTCACCGAGAAGGCCGTGCAGATCCTCGGCGGCGCCGGATATCTGCGCGAGCACCCGGTCGAGCGGTGGTACCGGGACGCCAAGATCTACACCATCTTCGAGGGTACGTCCGAGATCCAGCGCCTGGTCATCGCGCGCGCCATCACCGGCCACCAGATCCGGTAGCTCCGCTCACATCGCCTCAGCACCGCGCCCGCCGCTGCCGATGGAGCCGTGTTCGAGACCGAGTCCGGGGAGGTGGCACGCATGATCACGATCGTGTTGTGCGTGCTCTTCCTGGCCGCGTCCGTGGTCTCCACCGCCATCGCGGCGGTGTCCTGGCGGCGGCGCAGCCGGGCGGCCGGCTTCGGCGCGACCGCGTTCCTGAACGTCGGGCTGGCCGGCTGGTCCGCGACCGACGCGGCCGAGATGCTGGTCCGGGACCCCGGCCTGCTGCAGCTCACCACCACGGTGTCGTTCGTCTTCGTCTGCGCCGTGGTGGTCGGCTGGCTGGTGCTCTCCTACGCGCTCGCGGACCGGGCCTGGCACCCGACCCGCCGGTTCGTCGTGCTCCTGGCGATCGAGCCGGTCCTGTGCGTGACCGCGATGGCCACCAACCCGTGGCACCACCTCTTCTTCGGCGGCTTCCGGGACACCGGGTTCGACGGCGGGCTGGTCCCGGTCTACGGCCCGCTGTTCTGGGCACACTCGGCCTACAGCTACGCGGTGCTCGGGTTCGCGTTCGTCCGGGTGGTGCGGCTCTGGTCGATCACCTCCAGCCGGTACCGGGCGGCCGCGTTCGCGGTGCTCATCTCGCTGCCGTCCGCGCTGCTCAACATGGTCGTGCTGTCGTTGCACGGCCGGCTCACCGACCTGACCGCGCTCGGCTTCGTGATCACCGCGCCGCTGATGTACTGGATGGTGGTCCGCGAGTCGATGCCGGCGCAGGCCCCGGTCGCCCACCGCCGCGTCTTCGAGAAGATCAGCGACGCGGTCGCGGTGGTCGGCCGCGACGGCCGGATCCTCGACATCAACCCGGCCGGCGAAGGTCTGCTCCGCCTGCTCAGCCCGGACATGCCCGCCGACGTCATCGGCCACACCATGGCGGACATCCTCGGCCCGGACACTCCGCTGATGCCCGGCCGCGACCTGCTCGTCGGCGACGACCGCGAACGCACCGTCGAGAACGCCCACGAATCCGGACTCGACCTGGACATCCGGATGAGCCGCCTCTACGGCCGCGGCGACCGCTGCGTGGGCTGGGCCATCGTCACCCGCGACGTCACCGACCTCAACCGGCAGCGCCGGGAACTCGAACGTCAGCTCCAGACGATCGAACTGCTCCGCGCCGACCTCGCCGAGCAGGCGCTCCGCGACCACCTCACCGGGCTGCACAACCGCCGGCACCTGATGTCCGGGCTGACCCGCGCGGTCACGGGCGCCGGGCCGCTGTCGGTCGCACTGATCGACATCGACCACTTCAAGAACATCAACGATCGGTACGGCCACGCCGCCGGCGACACGGTCCTGATCCGCGTCGCGACGCTGCTCGCCGGCGCGGCCCGCCCCGGCGAACTGTGCGCCCGCTACGGCGGCGAGGAGTTCGTCCTGGTCCTGACCGGCGACGACGCCCCGGCCCGGGTCGACGCGCTGCGCGCCCGGGTCGCCGGCACCCCGATCGACGTCGGCGACGGCCGCACGGTCACGGTCACGTTCAGCGCCGGCCTCGCGGCCCGTACCGGCCCGGAGACACCGGAGGTACTGCTGGAGATCGCCGACACCGCCCTCTACGCCGCCAAACACGCGGGCCGCGACCGCATCGTCCTCGCCCCGGACCCGCTGGCGCTGCCGAAGAGCTGACCGGTGTCAGCCCTGCGCCAGAGGAAGGGTACGAAGTCGACGCTCGTAGTGGTCGGCCAAACCGGGAAAGAAGCGCTTCGTCTCCATATGAGCGTCCTGTTCCCACACCTCGCGTAGCCGCGCGACGGTATGGGCAACGCGTTGGCCGATCCGGTCAGGGTCGGCACCGACGAATTCCGCCAAGCGCCGGAAGTGGTCGACGTTCAGGTACTCGGGCATCTGCTCGCCCGCCAGGCTCAGGGCCAGCGGCTGGTAGCGGAAGCGTTGGTACACGGAGAGCGAGTGGAAGTCGTAGACCGGCGCAAGTCGTGGCATCACACCGTCCGGGTACCACAAAGCCCAATTCTTCAGGTGGCCGTCGGTGTTCCCGGTGACGATCATGGCGACGAGACGATCGACGTAAGCCTCGAAATCACTCTCACCCGCCAGCAGGCGAATCACACCGCCTACGGTGTCGTAAGTGGCTCCTGACTCCCCGTACTTCTGTCGAGGACCGACGTTCGCCACCTGCGCGAAGTCCTCGACGTGCACCGGGCCGGCAGGTGAGCGATCGAACCGCTCAATCACGTACGCCATCGCTTCCGGGTCGAGAAAGCCCGGCGGAACGGTCGGTAGCGTCTCGGCCCGCACCAGATCGACCGGTGGAACATCAAATCCCGCAAGAGCGAGCCAGCGCATGGTCAGGTACTCGTTCTCGGCCAGCCGATTCAGCGCGCGGTCCGGCAGCTTGGCGATGACCCAGCCGTCCCTGTTCCTCATCGGCGCGGTCAGGCGGTCACCGCGAAGCGAGAACTTGAGCTGATAGCCGGCGAGCGAGTATCTAAGCGCATCGGGACCGGGATCCTCGTCGCGCGCAGTGAGGTCTTCCGACTCGTCCAGCCCTTGCTCGGCCTCGCCGTGAACCGTCACCGCCCCGGGAAGGTCATGGCCGAGGCGTAACAGCAAGCGAAAATCGCCGATATTACCGCCACCCATCTCCCGGATCACCTGCCGGCGGAACTCGCCCTCGGGGAGGAGGTTCGCAAGCCAGTCAGGAAGCCCGGTCCGCGCATGCCGCACGGTACGCGGGTCCTCCTCGAAGATCTGCCCCAGCACGCGATGATCCGGCCCTTGGAGATCATCTGTATAGGTCAGACGAGAGCTGCCCCTGTCATAGGTGAGAACCCCCACGACCTTCCCATGTAACCGCACCTCAGCAGTGACCCCAGCAACCATGTCAGGCCGCTTTCCGAATCATGTCAGCGATGGACCGACCGCCTCGCGCGCCCCACTCAGCCATGGCCGCGACATGGCGGCTGATCGCCCGCTCCACCAGCACCGCGCGGGCATGGAGGAACTCCTCATCGTGACCGCCGTGCAGCAGTGCGAACGTACCGTCGTCGACGAGGTGTGACTCGCGTACGTCGTCCGGTGCGCTGAGCAGCACGTTTCGGGCCGTCCGATTGAGGCCACGGCCGAGCACGATCCGATTGGCGAAGCCGTCCGCCAACGGATGTGAGTGATCCGCGACGATCTCCTTGATGATGTCCTTGGTCGTGTTCCTTGCGTCGAACAGGACTGCCGGGTCGAATGGCATTCCGGTGGCCGGATCGAGAGGGCTAGCCGACACCAGTCCGAGAAGATTGACCTTCGCTGCCGCATGGTTGAGGTGCACCTTGGACAGATCGGGACGGAAGTCCCCGCGGTCCTCTGCCAGCGACAGCAGCGTCTGTGCGGCGTCGTACGCATGGTCGGTGTCCAGCACCTCGATCGCCTGCCGCACCGCTGCGACGCTGGTGCCGCGTGCAGCCAACCCGCCGATCGCGTCCCGCCACACCCATCGGCGCAGCAATCGCGACAAACGGTCCGTCGGCTCTCCGTGCACCCGGACGAACCGAACGAGGATCGGAATCACATGCGAGTACGGCAGGAGCCGAAGATGTGGGATGCCCGCCTCGCCACGGAGGAAGTCGACGACCACTCGCAGGATCGTGGCGACCTCGCGGAACGTGTCCTGCCGGTCCTCGGAGGAGGCGAACTCGTCGTGGAAATTCTCACGAAACAGATCACCGCCGCGGTAAGCGAGCACACAGCGAAGTGCCAGCCGGTCGTCGATGCTGCCGAAGCCCGCCTCCGCCGCTACCGCACCGATGCTACGCAGGTCGCTTGGCGCCTGGCCGGACAGGCCCGAGTGCAGGGCATGGAAGACCTCCGCCTTGGTCAGCGGCTTTCCTGTGTTGTTCAAGCGGTCGAAGATCTGCCGCAGCGCGCTTTCGTCGCCGGTGTCAACGATGTATGTCGGAATCTGGTACTCACGGATGGCCTTCGCAACGGCATCGGCGGTCTCCAGGTGGGCATCCGTCAGCCACTCAGCGTTCGACCGCATCCAGGCGAAGAGCGCCTTCGTCTCCACCAGCCGATTGACCGGAAGCCAATGACGCGGGGCCTGCTGCCGCGCTCCCAAGGAGTGGAACTTGGAGGTGTCCAGATCCAGAAAGATTCGAAATCGCGGGTCTGTCGATTCGTCGGCCAGCAGCAGGGCACCGCCCAGACTGGTCACCCGTTGCTGGCCGTCGACGACCCAGTATGCGGAGTCCATCTGCCCCGCTTCGATTTGGAGCGGGCCGACACGCACGGTGGCCGCAGGCGCTGGACGACGCCACAGCAGCAGATTTCCGATCGGGAATCCGCGCAGCAGGCTGTCGAAGAGCGCGATGACATCGGTCGACTCCCATTTGAAGCCGCGCTGGAACGGTGGAATGCGAAGCAATCCTCTTTCCAACTCCCGAGCGAGATCGACCGGCGTCCGATATTCGATTCGCGGCCGGTCCAGTGTCGGCATTCGCGCCTCCCAGGGTATCTGCAACAGCCTAGCCCGATCATCACGCGGTGGCGGTCAAGATTTCCACGGCCCGGCCGGCGTCGTCGGTGAGGTGGATGGTGGCGGTCAGGTCGCCGTGCGGGGACTGGGCGAAGAGCGGGGCCAGCAGGGTCTGTACCGGGAGGGTCTCGGTCCAGAACGCGGTGTCGAGGAAGACGTAGGCGCCGCTCGGGCCGTCGGTGCCGTAGAAGGTCTTGGTGGCGGCCTGGAAGACCTCCTGGACCGTGCCGGCCCGACCGGGGGCGAAGACCAGGCCGCCACGGCAGAGGCGAAGAATTTGATCTTCACGAATGGCATTGCTGAAGTATTTCCCGACCTTGCCGGCGAACAGGTTCGCGGGCTCGTGGCCGTAGAGCCAGGTCGGGACGGACAGGCCGCCGCGACGGGCCCAGTGGGCCGCCGGGTCCGGCGCGAACTTCTCCCGGACCGCGAGCGCGGCCTCGGTGAACGGGCGGTGGTCCATGAAGTCGGGCGCGGCGGCGAGCATGTCGATCGCCTCGGTGAGGTCGTCCGCGGGCCGGGTGGAGAGGTAGGCGCCGAGGTTCGCGGCCTCCATCACGCCGGGGCCGCCGCCGGTGACGACCAGGCGGTCGCGCCGGGTCAGTTCCCGGCCGATCGTGGCCGCGAGGCGGTAGGCGGCCGAGCCGCGCGCGACCGCGTGACCGCCCATCACGCCGACCACGGAGGCGGGGCCGTGCTCGGCCAACCAGGCGTGCGTGGCGTACGCGAGTGCGCTGTCGATGCCGTGGTCGTGCAACCGCTGGGCGAGCGCCTCGCGGACCTCCGGGACCGCGCCGCCGTTCGCCCGGAAGTGCTGGTAGACGACGGTGTCGTACATGCCGTCGAAGCCGTGCTCGGCGAAGCCGGCGGAGAGGTCCTCGGCCGTGTAGAGCCGCGCCGGGTGCGTCGGGTAGGGCACCGCTCGCAGCGCCGGCACCACGGACGCGCCGCGCCGGACCAGGTCCGCGGTGACCTCGGCGGATGCGAACGAGCAGCCCAGGAAGAGCGTGCGGGTCAGGTCCACGCCGGTGAAGTCCGGCGGGTCGGTGTCCAGCGCGAGCCCGAGCACGGCCAGGTGGGCCAGCGAGCCGGCGGCGAGGTGGCGGTCGAGCTCGGCGCGCGTCTCCACCTCGGACTCGGTGTGGTCGTGGAGTTCGATGACGTCACGCGGCGGGGGAGTCGGCACGTGCTCAAGTTTGTCGCATTCGCGCAAGGAGGAGAGCCCGGCGGACGGCCGCCGGGCTCTCGACCTCCGGGTCCTGGGGAGGCTCCGGACCTCTGTTTGTAGTGCACCGGACGATCCGGCGCACCGGCCGACCGCGTCGAGGCCGGCGCCGCTCGCGTGACGAAACACTCAGCCGTTCAGCCAGGCCCGGTGCGACGGGCTGTCGTCCCGGCCGGGGTTAGATGGACGCATGCAGAATCTGATGCCACAGCCGCCGGCCACGCTGCTGCCCGGCGACGACGAGGCGGCGGCCGCGCTGGCCGCGGCCGATAACGACGAGGCCTTCGCGCAGGTGGCGGCTCGTTTCCCGACTAACAGCGCGGCCTGGGCGGCGCTCGCGAAACGGGCGATCGACAACGGCCAGACCGTCGCGGGGTACGCGTACGCCCGCACCGGATATCACCGCGGCCTGGACGCGCTGCGCCGCAACGGCTGGAAGGGCCACGGCCCGGTGCCGTGGGCGCACGAGCCGAACCGGGGCTTCCTCGGCTGCCTGCACGAGCTGGCCCGGGCCGCCGACGCGATCGGCGAGTCCGACGAGGCGGCGCGCTGCGCCCAGTTCCTCCGCGACTGCGACCCGGTCGCGGCGGACGCGCTCGCGGGAGCCTGACACACACACCAAGTGATCCAGGCGTCAGCGAATGGCGCCTGGATCACCGGTGGTTGAGGCAGCGGTCAGAGGCCTTCCGCGACGGCCGCGGCGATCTTGAGCCAGGCGTCGCGGGTGGCGGAGGAGAGCGTGCCGTAACGGATCGGCTCGCCGGTGTCGACGCTCCGCTCGTACGGCGCGGAGACCACGACGCGGGTCCGGGCCGCGAAGTGCCGGAAGATCGCGTCGGTGTCCAGGTCGCGCTTGGCCGACGGCGAGGACACGATCGTCACCGCCTGCCGGACCAGCCGCTGCCGGCCGGTCTGCTCCAGGTGGTCGAGCATCCGGGCCGCGGTCTCCGCCGAGTCGTTACGGGCGGACATCGTGACCACGAGTTGGTCGGTGGCGTCGATCGCGGCCTGCCAGTTCTGCGCGCGCACGTTGTTACCGGTGTCCACGAAGATCAGCTTGTAGAACCGGCTGACCACGTCGCGGATCTCGGCGAACGCGTCCGCGGTCAGGATCTCGCCCGCGGTCGCGGACTCGTCGGACGCGAGCACGTCGAACATGCCCTCGCCCTGCGCCCGCACGTACTGCGAGAGGTCGCCGACCCGGCCGCTCGCACCCTGGAAGCTGACCAGGTCGCGGAGCATGTCCCGGACGGTACGCGCGTGGAAGTCCTGCTGCGCGCGCATGCCGAGCGTGCCCTGGGTCTCGTTGTTGTCCCAGGCCAGCACGTACCCGCCGCGTCGCTGCCCGAACGTCATCGCGAGCAGCAGCACCGCGATGGTCTTCCCGGCACCGCCCTTCGGGTTGACGATCGTGACCTGCCGCAGCCCGCCGAAGTTCCGGCGGACCATGTCGATGTCCTTCTTGATCTCCTGCTCGCGCCGCCCCGGGGCCAGCGAGAGCAGGCCGAACGTGGCGTGCCGCAGACCGGCCCGGACGCCCATCTGCGCGACCGGGTCGGCCGGCTTCATGGTCCGGCGACGCGCGAAGTCGTCCGCGGTCGGCGACGGCGCGCTCAGGTCCGGTTCCCAGCCGGTGTCCGGCGCCGGCGGCTGGCCCTCCTGCGGCGGGAACGGCACCGGCGGGTACGCGGTCCCCTGCTGGTGGTAGGCGACCTGCTGCTGCCACGGCGGCTGACCCTGGTTCGGGTCGGGGATCGGCGGCTGGTTCGGGCCCGGGTAGGGCGGCCGGTCCAGCGTGGGCGGGCGCGGGAAGTCGGGCCGCGCGGTGCCGCCCTGAAGGTGCGGCTGCTCGCCGTCGCCGGCGTTGAGCGGCGGCGCGCTCGTCACCTCGGGCACCGGGCCGGGCATGGGCGGCGGCGGGCCGAAGGGGGGTGGCGTCGGTTCGGGGCCGGGCGGCACCGGACCGGGGTGCTGCGGCATCGGCAGCGCGTTCGGACCCGGGAAAGGACCGGGAACAGGACCGGGACCCGGGGGTACGGGTGGGATCGCGCCCTGCTGGTGCACCGGCGGGTACTGCGGCTGGTGCTGCTGGTGGACCATCGGCGGCGGCGCGTGCATCGGCCCCTGCTGATGGGCCGGACGCTGCTGGTGCACCGGCGGCTGATGCATCGGGTACTGCTGGTGCGGGCCCGGCTGCTGCGGCCCGGGGTACGGCTGCTGATGCGGGCCCGGCTGGTGTGGCCCGGGCGGGGGGTACTGCGGGCCCGGGTACTGCTGCTGCGGAACCGGGTACTGCGGAACCGGGCCGGGACCCGGATACTGCGGGCCCGGGTGGACCGGGTTCGGCCCGGACGTCTGCGGCCCCGGGTAGGCCTGGTTCGGGCCGGACTGATGCGGTCCCGGCACGGCGACGCGGCCCTGCACGCGCGGGTCGGGCCCGGGCGGGATCGTCGGCGGAGGGCCGGGCAGCGTGGGAGGGCCGGGCAGCGGCGGGACCGGCGGTGTGGGCACCGCGGGCGCCGGGTCGGACACCGGCCGTACCGCTGGACCCTGCTCTTGATCTTGCGGGGCCGGCACGGGAACACTGGCGCGAGGCGTGGTCGGTGGAGCCGGCGGCGGTGCCACCGGCTTGTTCTGCTGCGAGTCCGCCGGCGACGGATCCTGGTCGTCCGGAGACCAGAACGGCTCGTCGTCTTCCGTGTCCGACGAGAAGCTATTGACCACCGCGCACTGCCTCCCCTAGTTGACGTACGCCGCCCACGCCCCCGCCTCGGTCCACCAGGACCTCTTGCGGTTCAGCGTGCCGGCCACCCCGTCGTCGATGAACTGCACTTCCCCGTCCCGCGGCAGCACCGAGGCCGCCCGGCCACGGGCCCGCCGGACCTCGATCCGGAGCCGGGGCTTACGGAAGCGGGCCTTCGTCAGCACCGGCACCGCCACGGCCACCTCGACCGTGCCGTCGCCCGGATCAGCGCCGCTGAGCAGCGGGAGGCCGTCCAGGCTCGCGTAACCGGCCGCGTTGCCGACCGCACACGCCAGGATTCCCTCTTCCCCGTCGCTCAACACCGTGTCGTCCACCTGCACTCTGCCTCGCCAGGGCAAGGGCTTGCCGTCCTCACTCTTACCGCCCAGTAGCGTTCCGTCCAGCGTGACGGATCCCGCATCGGTGCGCAGCAGGTCGATCCGGCGGGTGCGGTCACCGAGCACCGCGGCCGCGACCGCGGCCGGGTCCCGGGGCAGGCCGAGTTGTGCGGCCAGGTCGTCGGGGGTGCCGGCGCGGATCGGGTCGAGCGGCAGCACGCCGAGCGCGGGCAGATCCGGCACGGTCCGCGACTCGGGCAGATCGGCCGGGCGCTTGCTGGGCGGCGGCGCGAACCGGCGGACCAGGCGGCGGACCACGGCGCGGATCTGCGCGTCGGACGCGGCCGCGACCACGACCCGGGTCTTGCTCTCCGAGTCGGGCCAGGTCAGGCCGTCCGCGCGCGGCGGGGCGTCCAGCCGGGCGAGCACCGCGTCGATCTCCGCGTCCGAGCGGGCGGTGACGAACTCCACCCGCGCGCCGGCCGCGGTCAGCGCGTCGCCGCAGGCCAGCACGGGCACGCGGGTGCCCGGCTCGGCGCAGGAACGGTCGACCGGCTCCTTGTCGTCGGCGCCGCCACAACAGGATCCGCCGAGCCCGCAGGCGTCGGCACCGGCGGGCGCGCCGGAAGCGAGGCTGAGCAGCACCACGTCGTACACGGCCGGTGGCCTCCCGTGATCTTCTCGGCCATCTCCAACGTGGCCGTAACTTCTTGTTAGCCTGACACCTCGGGCTTGCCGTGTGGTCGCCACCTTGGCACCCGAGCCCCTCGAAGGCGGGTTTGCAGATGCCAGCGATAGTGCTTCTCGGCGCGCAATGGGGCGACGAGGGCAAGGGCAAGGTTACCGACCTGCTGGGCGAGCGGGTCGACTACGTGGTGCGGTATTCCGGTGGCAACAACGCCGGACACACCGTGATCACTCCCGACGGCCAGAAGTATGCCCTTCACCTCATGCCGTCCGGCGCGCTGTCGCCGAACGCGATCATCGTGATCGGCAACGGCGTCGTGGTCGACCCCAAGATCCTCCTCCAGGAGATCGACGGCCTGAACGAGCGCGGCGTCGACGTGTCCCGGCTGCGCATCTCCGGTGACGCACACCTGATCATGCCGCACCACCGCGCGCTGGACCGGGTGGTGGAGCGCTACCTCGGCTCGTCCCGGATCGGCACCACCGGGCGCGGCATCGGCCCGGCCTACGGCGACAAGGTCGCGCGGATGGGCATCCGCGTGCAGGACCTGCTCGACCCGGGCATCCTGCGCAAGAAGCTCGAGCTGGCGCTGCGCGAGAAGAACCAGATCCTGTTCAAGGTCTACAACCGCAAGGCGATGGACGTGGACGCGGTGGTCGAGGAGTACCTCGGCTACGCGGAGCGACTGAAGCAGTACATCGCGGAGACCCGGACGATTCTCTGGGACGCGCTGGACCGGGGCGAGAACGTGCTGCTCGAGGGCGCACAGGCGACCATGCTGGACATGGACCACGGCACCTACCCGTTCGTCACCTCGTCGAACCCGACCGCCGGCGGCGCGTGCGTGGGCGCGGGCATCCCGCCGACCGCGATCACCAAGGTCATCGCGGTGAGCAAGGCGTACACCACGCGCGTCGGCTCCGGCCCGTTCCCGACCGAGCTGTTCGACGAGTTCGGCCAGCACCTGCGCAAGATCGGCCACGAGTACGGCACCACCACCGGCCGGGAGCGCCGCTGCGGCTGGTTCGACGCGGTGGTCGCGCGGTACGCCTCCCGGCTGAACGGTGTCACCGATCTGGTGGTCACGAAGCTGGACGTCCTCTCCGGACTGGAGAAGGTGCCGATCTGCGTCGGCTACGAGATCGACGGCGAGCGGGTCGACGACATGCCGATGACGCAGACCGACTTCCACCACGCCAAGCCGGTCTACGAGGAGCTGGACGGCTGGTGGGAGGACATCTCGCAGGCCCGCACCGAGTCCGAGCTGCCGAAGAACGCCCGGCGGTACATCGCGCGGATCGAGGAGCTGTGCAACACCCGGGTCAGCGTGGTCGGCGTCGGGCCGGGCCGCGAGGAGAACGTGGTCCGGCACCAGCTGATCTGAGCGAGATCAAACGGCGTCGGTAGCATCCCCGGCGTGCGCGTACTTCTCATCGGTTCCGGAGGGCGTGAACACGCCCTCGCCATCGGCCTCGCGGCCGACCCCGCTGTCGAGCAGCTGTTCGCGGCGCCGGGCAACCCCGGCATCGCCCAGCTCGCCGAGCTGCGCGAGGTGACCGCGACCGACCCGGCGGCGGTCGCGGCGCTCGCCGTCGAGGTCGCCGCCGACCTGGTCGTGATCGGCCCGGAGGCGCCGCTGGTGGCCGGCGTGGCGGACGCGGTGCGGGCCAAGGGCATCGCCGCCTTCGGCCCGTCCGCCGCCGCGGCCGAGCTGGAGGGCTCGAAGACGTTCGCGAAGGACGTGATGTCCGCGGCCGGCGTGCCGACCGCGCGTTCACGCACCTGCACCACGCCGGAGCAGGCCGCGGCCGCGCTGGACGAGTTCGGCGCGCCGTTCGTGGTGAAGGACGACGGCCTCGCGGCCGGCAAGGGCGTCGTGGTCACGGACGACCGGGAGGCCGCGCTCGCCCACGCGGCCGAGTGCGGCCGGGTCGTCATCGAGGAATACCTGGCCGGTCCCGAGGTCTCGCTGTTCGTGGTGACCGACGGCGAGGCCGCGCTGCCGCTGATGCCGGCCCAGGACTTCAAGCGCGCCGGCGACGGCGACGCCGGGCCGAACACCGGCGGCATGGGCGCCTACACGCCGCTGGACTGGGCGCCGTCCGGCCTGGTCGACCAGGTGATGGCCGAGGTCGTTCACCCGACGCTGGCCCAGATGCGCCGGCGCGGCACGCCGTTCTCTGGCCTGCTCTACGTCGGACTGGCGATCACGAGGTCCGGCCCGCGCGTGATCGAGTTCAACGCCCGCTTCGGCGACCCGGAGACCCAGGTCGTGCTGGCCATGCTGACCACGCCGCTGGCCGGGCTGCTGCGCGCGGCCGCGATCGGTGAGCTGGCCGCGCACCCGCCGCTGGCCTGGCGGGACGGCGCCGCGGTGACCGTGGTGGTGGCGTCCGAGGGTTACCCGGAGGCGCCGCGGACCGGTGGCGTGCTGACCGGCGCGGAGCGGCCCGGCGTGATCCACGCGGGCACGAGGCGGCGGGACGACGGCGCGCTGGTCTCGTCCGGCGGCCGGGTGGTCTGCGCGACCGCGACCGGTGCCGATCTGACGGCCGCGCGCGCCGCCGCGTACGCGCTGGTGAAGGGCATCGAACTGGCCGGTTCGCATCACCGCACGGACATCGCGCTCGCGGCTGCGGAAAGGCGCGTAACGGTCTGACCAGCGCAAAAACCTAGTCCGATTCGTCACGTGTGTCACTCTGAGAAAAAGGGGTAGGGAGCGTGCGAGTGCGGCGCCCGCCGGGCTCGCACACGACGTAGGGAGGTGCGCGGTGCTCGACAGAACCGGACCCACCGTAGGCGTGCTCGGCTCGTACGGCGGACTCAACCTCGGCGACGAGGCGATCCTCACCAGCCTGCTCGACGATCTGCGCAACCGTCGGCCCGACGCCCGAATCCTGGTCTTCTCCCGGCATCCGGAGAACACGAAGGCGAAGCACCCGAACGTCGAGGTGGTCGGCTGGGAGGGGATCAGCCGGCAGGCGACCGCGACCTCTCTCGGCGAGCTCGACCTGCTGATCCTCGGCGGCGGTGGCATCCTCTACAACACCGAGGCGCGGCGCTACCTCCGGGTGGCCAAGGCGGCCCAGGAGCGCGGCGTGCCGGTCTTCACCTACGCGCTCGGCGCCGGTCCGCTCACCGAGGAGACGGACTGCGCCATCGTCCGCGAGGTGCTCTCCGAGGCGGTCGAGGTAACGGTCCGGGACGAGGAGTCCCGGCTGGTCCTCGAGGAGGCCGGCGTCACCCGCACCATCCACGTCACCGCGGACCCGGCGCTGCTGCTGGACCCGGAGGACTTCAGCGACGACATGCTGCGCGCGGAGGGCATCCCGGCCGGGCGGCGCCTGGTCGGCATGAGCGTCCGGGAGCCCGGCAAGGCCGCGGAGCACCTGGACGAGGAGTCGTACCACCAGCTGCTCGCGCAGATGGGCGACTTCCTGGTGCACCGGCTCGACGCCCAGCTGCTCTTCGTGCCGATGGAGCGCGACGACATCCGGCACTCGCACGCGGTCCTCTCGCACATGACCGCGGTGCAGGACTGCCGCGTGCTCTACGGCGACTACCGGCCCCGGCAGGTGCTCGGCCTGATGCGGCACCTGGACCTGGCGGTCGGCATGCGCCTGCACTTCCTGATCTTCAGCGCGCTCAGCAGCGTGCCGTTCCTGCCCCTGCCGTACGCCGGGAAGGTCTTCGACTTCGCCCAGCAGGCGGGAGCGCCCGCCCTCCGCGGCGTCATGCGCGAGTCGGCCGGCCCGCTGCTCGCGCAGGTCGACCGGCTCTGGGACGAACGGCCGGAGCGGGTCGCCGACACCGGCGAGCGGATGGCCGTGCTGCGGGCCCGGTCGCGGGAGACCGGCGAGCGGCTCGGTGCGGTCCTGGAGAACATCCACCCGCGCACACTGATCGCCGCGTAGAAAGGGATAGGAGACCGCGACCGGGGTAGGGGATCAGTCATGACGTTGTCGCCGTACGTGTCGACCGCATACCTGTCCCCTCCCCCTCAGGAAGAACTCGTCGAGCTGCCGGCCCGTCGCGCCCGACGCGCCGGCCGCACGAACGTGCTGGTCGTCGGCGGTGGCCCGGCCGGAATCGGGGCGGCGCTCGGTGCCGCCGCCACCGGCGTCCGGGTGACGCTCGTCGAGCGGTACGGCTTCCTCGGCGGCAACGCGACCGCCGCGCTGGTGATGCCGCTGACCAGCTTCCACAACGAGATGAAGCAGGCGGTCGGCGGCGACGACACCCGGCTGCTCCCGACCGACCACGGCGAGGGCGAGCCGGTCGTCGGCGGCGTGCTCTGGACCATGCTCGACCGGCTGCACCAGATGGGCGGCGTGATCAAGCCGGGCCCGGAGACCGGTTACACCGTGCCGTTCGACCCGGAGCTGTTCAAACTCACCGCGTACGAGTTGCTGGCCGAGGCCGGCGTGCACATGCTGCTGCACTCGTTCGCGTCCGACGTGATCGACCTCCCGGACGGCGTCCGCGTGGTCTTCGAGGGCAAGTCCGGCCCGCTCGTCATCGACGCGGACGTGGTCGTCGACTGCACCGGCGACGGGGATCTCGCGGCCGCGGCCGGCGCTCCCTACGAGATCGGCCGTCCCGAGGACGGGCTGACCCAGCCGATGACGCTCATGTTCCGGATGGGCAGGTTCAACCACGAGGGCTTCAACGGGTACGTGCGGGAGCACCCGGACCAGTGGCGCGGCGTCTACGGCCTGTGGGACCTGATCCGCGAGGCCACCGAGGCCGGCGAGCTCGACCTCACCCGCGAGGACCTGCTCTTCTTCGCCACGCCGTACGACGACGAGGTCGCGGTCAACTCCACCCGCGTCACCGGCGTGCTCGGCACCAGCGTCTTCGACCTGACCCGGGCCGAGCTGGTCGCGCACGAGCAGATGGCGCAGATCGCCCGCTTCCTCCGGCGCCGGGTGCCCGGCTTCGAGCAGTCCTACGCGGTGCAGAGCGGCGTCCAGGTCGGCGTCCGGGAGACCCGCCGCATCCAGGGCGAATACACGCTGACCGGCGACGACGTGCTGACCGCGCGCAAGTTCGACGACGTGATCGCGCGCGGCGCCTACCCGGTCGACATCCACAACCCGACCGGGCGCGGCACCGTGCTCAAGCGGCTGCCGCAGGGCACGTCGTACGACATCCCGCTGCGCTGCCTGCTCCCCCGCGGCACCGACCGTCTCCTGGTGGCCGGCCGCGCGATCTCCGGCGACCACGTGGCCCACTCCTCCTACCGCGTCATGCCCATCTCGATGGCCACCGGCCAGGCCGCCGGCGTCGCCGCCGCGCTCGCCTCCCGCGACGGCAAGCCCCCGCGCGACCTCTCCGTCGAGGCCGTCCAGCGCGAACTCCGCCACCAGCGCGCCAGCCTCTCCTGACGCCTCAGCCGCGGGGTCTGTGGTGACCCACCCGCTGACCGGCAGGGAGGCCGCCCGCGGCCGACCGGTGCCCGCGGGAGCGTGCGGGCGGTGCCACGCCGGAAGCGGGCAGATCCGGATCTGAGAGATCTCGCCGCCCTGCGGGTTTGCGTCCATGCCGAACACTCGTGCTCATGGAGATCTTCGTAATCGGGCTGGTGCTGGTGTTGATCATCGCGGTGCTGGCAGGCCGGAGCGGCACGAAGAAGCGGGGGCGGGGAGGCGGCTACATCTCCGGCGGGCACAGCGGCAGTAGCGGCGGCGGCGACGGCTGGGGCGGCGGAGACAGCGGCGGTGGAGACAGTGGCGGAGGCGGTGGAGGCGGCGGCGACGGTGGAGGCGGCGGCAGCTGAGCCGGTCAGACGATCGGGACGCGGTGCCAGAAGCCGATCGGGAGGTTGATCTCGTCGGCGGTGGAGATGCCGTTCTCGTCAAGCGCGTTGTGGATCGCGAGGCGCACGCCGTCGAAGATCAGTTCGACGGCGTGCAGCACCCGGGGACGCCACTGGGACGGCATGATCCGCTCGATCACGTTGACCTGGCGCAGCGTGCGGCCGCGCAGCGCGGCCAGTTCGGGCAGCCTGCCGGAGCGCCAGTCGAGGCGGATGCCGGGCCAGTCGAGCGGCGTGGTCACGTCGATCTGGCCCCAGGTGATGGCGCACTCGTCGAACTTGCGGTGGGTGATCTCGACGTTGAGGTCGCCGAAGCCGAGAACGACCGGGCCGCCCGCGAACCAGGAGTCGCCGTCCAGATCCCACATCAGCCAGGCGTCGACCAGCGGACGGTCCAGGACGCGGGCGAAACGGGCGCGGTGCGCGGCCGCGAGGGCGCGGGAGCTGAACTGCCACTCCGGCTCGTATCCGTCGATGCCGAGCATGACCCGCGACCTCCCTTGCAGTCGCTAGATCGTAAACGGCCGGCCCCCGGATGGGGACCGGCCGCCTCGAGATCGGACTGAAAGGATTACTTGCTCAGCGTGGTGCCGGTCGAGCGGAGGTGCTCGCAGGCCTCGACAACGCGCTTGGCCAAGCCGTTCTCGGCCAGCTTGCCCCAGGCGCGCGGGTCGTACGCCTTCTTGTTGCCGACCTCGCCGTCGATCTTCAGGACGCCGTCGTAGTTCTTCATGATGTGGTCGACGACCGGGCGGGTGAACGCGTACTGCGTGTCGGTGTCGATGTTCATCTTGATCACGCCGTAGTCCAGCGCGCCGTGGATCTCGGAGAGCAGCGAGCCGGACCCGCCGTGGAAGACCAGGTCGAACGGCTTCTCCTTGCCGTACTTCGCGCCGACGGCCTCCTGGATCTCCTTGAGGATCTCCGGGCGGAGCTTGACGTTGCCCGGCTTGTAGACGCCGTGCACGTTGCCGAAGGTCAGGGCCGTCATGTAGCGGCCCTTCTCGCCCAGGCCGAGCGCGGCCGCGGTGGCCAGGCCGTCCTCGACCGTGGAGTAGAGCTTGTCGTCGATCGCGGCGGAGACGCCGTCCTCCTCGCCACCGACCACGCCGACCTCGATCTCGAGGATGATGTGCGCGGCCGCGGAGAGTGCGAGCAGCTCCTCCGCGATCTGCAGGTTCTCCTCGACCGGCACGGCCGAGCCGTCCCACATGTGCGACTGGAACAGCGGGGCCCTGCCGTTCGCGACGCGCTCCTTGGAGAGCGCGAGCAGCGGCCGCACGTACCCGTCGAGCTTGTTCTTCGGGCAGTGGTCGGTGTGCAGCGCGATGTTGATCGGGTAGTTCTTCGCGACCTCGGTCGCGTACTCCGCCAGCGCGACGGCACCAGTGATCATGTTCTTCACGGTCGGGCCGGACGCGTACTCGGCACCGCCGGTGGAGATCTGGATGATGCCGTCGCTGCCCGCCTCCGCGAAGCCCTGCAGGGCCGCGTTCAGGGTCTGCGAGGACGTCACGTTGATCGCGGGGTACGCGAAGGCGCCGGCCTTGGCGCGGTCGAGCATCTCGGCGTAGACCTCAGGGGAGGCGATAGGCATCGGAGCAACTCCTTGATGTGGTGCGCTGGGTCCGGAACCCCCGGCGGGACCGCGTTGTCCTTCGCCGGAAGTATCCCGCACGCCTCATGTGTCGAGAACATCGCCCTGGAGTTACGGCCACAGTCACGGGCACGGGTTTTCGCGGCTCGATCCGGGGGAAGGCATTCCGGCCGTACCGTGAGGTGACGCGAGGAGGCGGTCATGACCTACCCCGATGATCTGGTGCTGCGCGACCGGGAGGCGCCCGAGGGGGACCTGGCCGAGCAGGCACGCCCGGTCCACGAGGACGATCCCGCCGAGCGGTTCACGGCGAGTGACGAGGTCAACGAGGCGGACGCCGCCGAGCAGGCACGCGAGGTGCAGCTGCCCGACGACGACTACCGCTGACTCACCGCGTGAGGTAGTCCGGGTGGGCGTCCACCCACCCGCTCATCGCACCGCCTCGGAGCGCCTCGAAGAGCGTGTCCGGCAGGTCGGTGCCGGGCCGGGCCGCGGCGATCCCCACGACCGGCTTACCGTCCAGGTTCATACCGGCGATCGCGGTGACCAGTTCGAGTCCGCCCTGGTCCAGGCTCAGTCCGTCGCCGGCGGCCCGGACCAGTTCCAGCAGGCTGGCGCCGGCCGCCTTCGCGGCTATCGCCCGCAGGTAGCGCTGGCCGTTCCGGTCCCGGTCGTAGGAGTCCTGGTCCAGGCCGTACCGCTGCCGCAGCAGGTCGATCGCGGCGGCGCCGTCGAAATCGGAGCAGCCCGCGGCGTACCGCCGATGGGTGTGCCAGGAGACCACCTCCTGGTCGAGGCAGAGTTCGACGCCGCCGACCGCGTCCGTGATCGCCTCGACCGCGGAGTAGCGGACCGTCACGGTGCCGTCGAACGTCATTCCGGTCAGCTCGCGCACCGTGGTCTCGGTCAGGTCCGGGCCGCCGAGCATGAACGTCCGGCTCAGCGTGTCGCGGTCGTGGCCTGGGATCGGCACGTCCCGGTCGCGTGGCAGCGACACCAGATAGACCGCGTCCCGTCCGGCCGGCACGTGCGCGACCAGCACGGTGTCCGCGCGCGCGTCGGCGCCGTCGCCGTCCGCGCCGATCAGCAGCACGTTGAGCGGCCGGTCCGCGGCGACGACCGCCACCGGCGGCGGTGACACCGAGGAGGCCACCTCGACCGGCGCGGCGTTCCCGGTCTCCCCGCTGATCAGCGTCGGTACGGCCAGCACCGCGGTGACCGCGAGCGCCGCGCCCACGGAACGGCTGATCAGCCGGAGGCGACGGCGGCGGCCGGTGGTCTCGTCGATGGCCCGGCGCAGCGGTCCCGGGTCCGGCGCGAGGTGCTCGTGGCGGGCGAACGTGTCCCGCAGGTCGTTCTCGATCATCTCTCCTAGACCTCCACCAACTGCGCCCGGAGCGTGGCGAGGGCACGCGAGATCGACGCCCGGACCGTGCCGACCGCGCACCCGAGGATCTCGGCGATCTCCGCGTCCGGCAGGTCCTCGTAGAAACGCAGCACCAGCGCGGCACGCTGCCGTTTCGGCAGGCGGGAGAGCCAGGCCCAGATCTGGTCCCGTTCCGCCGTGGCCTCGGCATGATCCAGCGGTACGGCGAGCGCCTCGTCCGGCTCCGCGCGCAGCAGCACCCGTCGCAGCCAGGAGCCGCGCCGCCAGTCCAGGTACTGGTTGGTGAGCATGCGGCGCACGTACCGGTCGGGCGAGTCGGCACGGGCCACCCGGCGCCAGTTGAGCTGGACCCGGACCATCGTCTCCTGCACCAGGTCCTGTGCCAGGTGCGGATCCTGCGTCAGCATGACCGCGTACCGCGACAGCGCGGGCAGCCGGGAGTCGGCGAACTCCGCATAGTCCAAGGGGCACCTCCGAGTGCTCTCCCTGAGATGACGTGCGGCGGCCCCTGAATCATTGCGAACGATCGCAAGAAAGTTATCCACCGGGCTTGACCTGGGGTTTTGCGGTTATCCCCAGGGTTATCCACAGGGCCGCCGGTTTATCCACAGCCCTCGGGTGGCCGGTGGGGCGACGAGGGCCGTGCCGAAAATTGAGCGCGGCTCGTGGTTGTCGCTGCGACGATGTACGGGTGCTGATGACCGTCTCGACCACGCATACGCCCGCCACCGACCTCGGCTATCTCCTCGTCAAGCATCCGGATCGGGTGCATCGGTTCGACATGCCGGCCGGGCAGGCGTACGTGATGTATCCCGAGGCGACCGCCGAGCGCTGCACCGCGGCGCTGCTGCTGGACATCGACCCGCACGCGCTGCACTCCGGCCGCAAGCGCGGCAGGGCGCCGGACTCGGCCGGACTCGGGCAGTACGTCAACGACCGGCCGTACGCCGCGTCCAGCATGCTCGCGTCCGCACTGGGCAAGGCGTTCCGCAGCGCGCTGCGCGGCGCGTCGAAGGACCGGCCGGAGCTGGCCGGCACCGCGATCCCGCTGGAGATCGCGGTTCCGGTGCTGCGCTGCCGCGGCGGTGCGGAGCTGGCGCCGCGGCTGTTCGACCCGCTCGGCTGGGCCACGTCCGTGACGCCGATCCCGCTGGACGACGACTGGGGCGACAGCCGGTACGTGGAGTTGCGGCTGACCGGCACGCTCCGGCTCTCCGACGCGCTCAACCACCTGTATGTGCTGCTCCCGGTGCTGGACGACGCCAAGCACTACTGGGTCGCGCCGGACGAGATCGACAAGCTGGTCCGCGCCGGCGAGGGCTGGCTGTCCGGCCACCCCGAGCGCGCGCTGATCACCCGGCGTTTCCTGGCGCACCGCCGGGCGCTGGCCGGTGCCGCGCTGGCCCGGCTCGCCGAGGAACGCAGCCGGCTGGCCGAGCTGGACGACGTCGCGGACCCGGACACCATCGAGGAGACGGAGCCGGCGGCGGAGAAGCGTCAGCCGCTGGCCGTGCAGCGCCGCGACGCCGTGCTGGCCGCGCTGCGCGAGCTGGGGAGCGCCCGCGTGCTGGACCTGGGCTGCGGTCCCGGCGCGCTCCTCGCCGACCTGGTCCGTGACCGCCGGTTCACCGAGATCGTCGGCGCGGACGTCTCCACCCGCTCGCTGGAGATCGCGGAGCGGCGGCTGCGCCTGGACCGGCTGCCGGACCGGCAGCGCGAGCGGATCAAGCTGTGGCAGACCGCGCTCACCTACCGCGACGACCGGCTGCGCGGCTTCGACGCGGCCGTGCTGATGGAGGTGATCGAGCACGTCGACCCGCCGCGGCTGGCCGCGCTGGAGGACGCCGTCTTCGGCCACGCGGCGCCGAACGCGGTGCTGGTGACCACGCCGAACGCGGAGTACAACGTGCACTACGAGCTGGCCGGGATGCGTCACCACGACCACCGGTTCGAGTGGACGCGCGCGGAGTTCGCCGCGTGGGCCGCCCGCGTCGCCGCGCTCTACGGGTACGCCGTACGCCTGCACGGCATCGGCGACGCCGACCCCGAGGCCGGCTCCCCCACCCAGTTCGCCGTCTTCACCAAGGAGGTGTCCGCATGACCGAGCTGACCATTCCCGAGCTGTCCCTGGTCGCGCTGGTCGGCATCTCCGGATCCGGCAAGTCGACGTTCGCCCGGCGTCACTTCGCGCCCACCCAGGTGCTCTCCTCGGACGCGTTCCGCGCCATGATCGCGGACGACGAGAACGACCAGTCCGCGTCCGGCGACGCGTTCGACGCGCTGCACTACGTGGCCGGCAAGCGCCTGGCCGGCGGCCGGCTGACCGTGGTCGACGCCACCAACCTGCAGGAGCACGCCCGGGCCAACCTGGTGAAGGTCGCGCGGGAGCACGACGTGCTGCCGGCCGCGATCGTGCTGGACGTGCCGGAGTCGCTGGCCTGGGAGCGGACCGAGGCGCGGGCGGACCGCACGTTCGGCCGCGAGGTGCTGGCGCGCATGCGCCGTGACCTGCGGCGGTCGCTCGGCCGGCTGCAGCGCGAGGGCTTCCGGAAGATCCACGTGCTGCGCGGCGCGGAGGAGATCGACGCCGCGACCATCGGCTTCGAGAAGCTCTTCAACGACAAGCGCGAGCTGACCGGGCCGTTCGACATCATCGGCGACGTGCACGGCTGCCGCTCGGAGCTTGAGACGCTGCTGACCACGCTGGGCTGGGAGATCCACCGGGATGCTGCCGGGTACGCCGTGTCCGCGAGCCACCCGCAGGGTCGCACCGCCGTGTTCGTCGGTGACCTGGTCGACCGCGGGCCGGACACGCCCGGCGTGCTGCGCCTGGTGATGGGCATGATCGAGGCCGGCACCGCGCTGTGCGTGGCCGGCAACCACGAGGCGAAGCTGCTGCGCAAGCTGCGCGGCCGGGACGTGCGGCTGACCCACGGGCTCGCCGAGTCGGTCGCGCAGCTGGAGGCGGCGCCGCGCGAGTTCCTCGACCGGCTGCCCCGCTTCCTCGACTCGCTGATCAGCCACTACGTGCTGGACGGCGGCCGTCTGGTGGTCGCGCACGCCGGGCTGAAGGAGGCGTACCACGGTCGCGCGTCCGGCCGGGTCCGCTCGTTCGCGCTCTACGGCGAGACGACCGGCGAGTCCGACGAGTACGGCCTGCCGGTCCGCTACCCGTGGGCGCAGGACTACCGGGGCAAGGCCATGGTGGTCTACGGCCACACGCCGGTGCTCGCGCCCGAGTGGGTGAACAACACCATCTGCCTGGACACCGCCGCGGTCTTCGGCGGCTCACTGACCGCGCTCCGCTACCCGGAGAAGGACCTGGTGAGCGTGCCCGCGGAGGCGGTGCACTACGCGCCGGTCCGCCCGCTGCACACGCTGCCGGGTGCCCAGCGCCCGGCGGACGCGCTGGAACTGTCCGACGTGACCGGCCGCCGGCACCTGGAGACCGGGTACGGCACGGTGACCGTCGCCGCGGAGAACTCGGCCGCCGCGCTGGAGGTGATGAGCCGGTTCGCGATGGACCCGCGCGCGCTGCTCTGGCTGCCGCCGACGATGGCACCGTGCTCGACCGCGCCGTCCGGCGACTTCCTGGAGCACCCCGCGCAGGCGTTCGAGGACTACCGGTCCGCGGGCGTGACGACGGTGGTGTGCGAGGAGAAGCACATGGGTTCCCGCGCGGTGGTGCTGCTCTGCCGGGACGCGGAGGCGGGCAAGCGCTTCGGCGTGTCGCTGGGCGCGGTGTGGACGCGTACCGGCCGGCCGTTCTTCGACGACCCGGCGCTCACCGGCGACCTGCTGCGCCGCGCCGGTGCGGCCGCGGAGGCCGCCGGACTGTGGGACGAGCTGTCCACCGGCTGGGTGCTGCTCGACTGCGAGCTGCTGCCCTGGTCCGCCAAGGCCGGCGCCCTGATCCGCGAGCAGTACGCGAGCGTCGGCGCGGCCGCGAACGCGGCGCTTCCGGCCGTGGCGTCGATGCTGGCGACCGCGGCCGGACGTGGCCTGGACGTGGCCGGGCTGCGCGACCGGACGGCCCGGCGCACCGGTGACGTGGCCCGCTACCGCGACGCCTACCGGCGGTACGTGCGACCGACCGACGGCCTGACCGGTGTGACGCTCGCGCCGTTCGCGGTGCTGGCCGCGGACGGTGTCTCGTTCTCCGGCCGCGACCACGGCTGGCACCTGATGCTGGCGGACCGGCTCTGCGCGGCCGACCCGCAGTTGTTCACGCCGACCGGCCGCCGGATCGTGGACCTCGGCGACGAGGCCGCGATCGCGGAGGCCACGAACTGGTGGCTGGAGCTGACCGGCGCCGGCGGCGAGGGCATGGTGGTGAAGCCGTTCGAGGGGCTGGCGGTGCGATCCGCCAAGGGCCGCCTGCAGCAGCCCGGCATCAAGTGCCGCGGCCGGGAGTACCTGCGGATCATCTACGGCCCGGAGTACACCGAGCCGGAGACGCTGGAGCGGCTGCGGAACCGGGCGCTCGGCCGCAAACGCGGGCTGGCTCTGCGCGAGCACGGCCTCGGGCTGGGCGCGCTGGACCGGCTCGCCGAGGGCGCGCCGCTGTGGCGAATCCACGAATTGGTGTTCGCGGTTCTCGCGTGTGAATCGGAGCCGGTCGACCCCCGTCTGTGACGGTAAAGACACGGAACGGTGAGAATGGCGCGGCCGGGCATTCCCCGGCCGCGCACACTCCGCTGATTCCCAGCGCACACTCAGGTCCGTAACGGATTCGCGTCTGGACTGCTTACCCGTAAGCGGTAACCTGTCTCCCCGTGGACAACGCCGACAACGCACGCTTGATCGTCGACAATCTGGCGCTCAACCCTCTCGATCCGAAAGAACTGATCGCCACCGTCGGGCTGCTGGGCATCTGGGGCATTCTTTTCGCCGAAACCGGACTTCTGGTCGGCTTCTTCTTCCCCGGTGACTCGCTGCTCTTCCTCGCGGGCGTGGCAGCGTCCACGGTGGCGGAGGAACTCCTGGGCGAGGGCGTCTCGCTCTCCCTGCCCGGCCTGCTGATCGGCGCGCCGATCGCCGCGATCGTCGGTGCCCAGCTCGGGCACTGGCTCGGCGCGAAGTACGGCCGGCGGATGTTCGAGCGCCCCGAGTCGAAGCTCTTCAAGAAGGATTACGTCGACAAGGCGGAGTTCTACTTCAACAAGTACGGCCCGGCCAAGGCCGTGGTGCTGGCCCGCTTCATCCCGGTCGTCCGCACGTTCCTGAACCCGGTCGCCGGCATGCTCGGCATGCCCGCCAAGCAGTTCCTCATGTGGAACGTGATCGGCGCGATCCTCTGGACCGACGGCATCATCCTGGCCGGCTACCTGCTGGCCGCGCAGATCAACCGGTTCATGGACCCGGAGGACATCGACCACTACCTGCTGCCGGTCATCCTGCTGATCGTCCTGATCTCGGTGCTGCCGGTCTTCGTCGAGTTCTTCCGGGAGCGCCGCGCGAAGGCCAAGGAGGCCGCGGCGCACGCCCGCACGGCCGAGGCCGAGGCGCGCATCGTGGAGGCCGAGGCGAACATCGTCGAGGCCGTCGAGCACGTGGTCGAGGCCGCGACACAGCAGATGCCGGCCGTCTCCGACCCGCACAACCGCCCCGGCCAGGGCGGCGGCCAGGTCTACGGCAGCGGCACCTACGGCACCCCCGACAACCGGCGGTAGAAACCCCCGGCGGTGAGCCGATCTCCACCTGACCGGCGAGGCGCCAGTCCCGATCCCGGTGCGCAGGTTGAAGAAGCTCGGTGATCCAGGCGTCATCTGTGTCATTGGAACGACATGAATGATGCCTGGATCACCAGGAGGTTGTCCGCAGACATGAGAATGGCGCGGTCCCCGAGGGGGCCGCGCCATTGTGCTTCTCTCGGTCACCGGGCCCGGAGCGCCGTCCCCACGGCGCGCACCCGGACCCCGGCAGCCATAACGCCGGGCACGACGGACCGGTCACCCGGCCCGCCGCACCCGGCGGTAAGACCGTCAGACTCAGCGAGTCTTCTTCGTCGCCCGCTTCCGCGGCGGGGTGAGCAGGTCAGCGATCGTGGCGATCGCCGACGGCACCAGCCGGTAGTAGGCCCACACACCGCGCTTCTCCCGCTCCAGCAAGCCGGCCTCGGTGAGGATGCGCAGGTGGTGGCTCACCGTCGGCTGGGACAGCCCGAGCGGCGCGGTCAGGTCGCACACGCAGGCCTCGCCCTCCGGGGCGGACTGGATGAGGCTGAGAAGCCGCAGCCGGGCCGGGTCGGCAAGCGCCTTGAGGACACCCGCCAGACGCTCGGCGTCGGCACGTTCAATCGGCTCGCCGGCGAGCGGCGAGATCTGAGGCATGGTCAGTTCGGCCAACGCAGTTCCCACGAAATCCATCCTTCCACCTACAGCATCGATTCGCCTGCATATCAGCAGGTCCGAATCGGTAAACTTTTAGGCCGTTAGGCCGAGGTCGGCCAATGTATAGGCCGCTCGATAGGGCAGTCCCGCGGCCCGCACCGCTTCGCCTGCTCCTCGATCAACAATAACCGCTACACCCACTACCTCGGCTCCGGCCTGCTGCAACGCCTCGACCGCCTGCAGCACGCTGCCGCCGGTCGTCGACGTGTCCTCGACCGCCAGGACGCGCCGTCCGGCGACGTCCGGGCCTTCGATGCGCCGTTGCAGTCCGTGAGCCTTACCGGCCTTCCGGACCACGCACGCATCCAGCGGTCGATCCGAATCCGCCGCGGCATGCAGCATGGCCACGGACACCGGATCGGCGCCCAGGGTCAAGCCACCCACCACGTCGAAATCCCAGTCCGCCGTGAGGTCTCGCATCACCCGCCCAACGAGGGGAGCCGCCGCGTGGTGCAGTGTGACGCGACGAAGGTCGACATACCAATCCGCTTCCGCACCGGACGACAGCACGACCTTGCCGTGCACCACGGCTAAGTCAGTGATGAATTTACGCAGGTCGTCACGGTCGCCCATGGCGTTGAGGGTACTGCTCAATGCTGAGAAGCGAACGGTCGACCCGGCTCGCCGCGAAAAAATCGGTTGGATGGGGGAGTGAATGACGTGACGGAGAGGTCCTCACCGAACGCTCCGACCAGCCCATCGAGGCCGATCGTCGCCTGAGGGTGACTCACCGGCCACCCAAAGAAACCATGACGGTAGATATTTGCTTCAACCGTCGAACGGGACAGACCGTGTCGGCGCTACCGCGCCACGCGCAAATTTGATAGAGCGCGATTCCTCGATCGGAGCGTCCGCGCAGCCGTGCCGGGACGCCGCCCGCTCACCGCGCGCCCCGCCCGACGAAGCGGTTCCCCGCCTCGCTGAAACGCCGGACCAGCCCGTGCGGCGTGTGCCGCAGCGCGCTCGCGGCAATCTTGTAGCGCACGCTCGGCACGCTAACGTAGCGACCTTTACGCAGGTCAGCCAAGGCCTTGGCGGCGACGGTGCCGGCGTCCAGCCAGATCCAGCCCGGCGAACCGGCGGTCGGGATGCCGGCTCGCTGATGGAACTCGGTGCGAACGAACCCGGGGCAGAGCGCGAGCACGCGCACACCGTACCGGCGAACGGACTGAGCAATGGACTCGCTGAAATTGATCACGTACGCCTTCGTAGCGGTGTACGTCGATCCCGGTGCGGTGACACCGTAGCCGGACACCGAGGAGACGTTGATCACACCCCCTGAGCGCCTTTCCGTCATTTGCGGCAAAACCGCGAAAGTCAGACGCATGACGGCCTCGACGTTCAGCCGCAGAATGCGCAGCTCGTCATCCAGCGTGGAGCCGTGGAATGCCTTGTTCAGACCGATCCCGGCGTTGTTCACCAGAAGTTCGACCGGCTCGGTCGCGTCCCGAAGCCGGTCCTCGACCGCGGCGGTGCCGGACTCGGTCGCCAGATCGGCCGGAAGCACGCTCACCCGCACCCCGTGCCGGGCGCGCAACTCCGCCGCGCTCGCGGACAGCCGCTCCGCGTCCCGGGCCACCAGCGTCAGGTCCCACCGCTCCGCGGCCAGCCGGGCGGCGAACGCCGCACCGAGACCCGCGGTCGCGCCGGTGATCAGCGCGACGCCACGCGGCGGCTGGTCTGGCACGGTCACCTCGGTGGGGGCGGCGGCGCCCACGGGGACCGCAACGGATCGGTGTGGGGCACCGCGGTGGGCACGGACGGAGCGTGAAACGACGGCGGCGGCGCGATCGACGCCGGACCATTAGGTGCCGGACCGTTAGATGCCGGACCGTTCGGTGCGGTCGAGCCGCGCTTGCCGGTTGCCAGGAACACGGCTACCAGAAAGTAACCAACGACTTGCGCTACGGCAAGCCCGATTCCGGCCGTGACCCACCAGCCCGGGTAGACGTCGGCGGACGCGGCGAACACCGCGGCCACCCGCGGATCGTCGGAGCCGAGGTCACGCTGGAGCAGGCCGGCGGCCAGGCTGGCCGCGCCGCCGCAGACCCCGAGCGCGCAGATCACCCAGGTGGCCACGCGCGCCGCCAGCAGGCCGCTGCGCACGCCCACGGCCAGCGACACCAGCAGCACGCCGACCACGCCGGAGAGCACCACGCCCCCGATCGCGGCGCCACGGATGCCGCCCTCGACCCGGTCGGTCAGCGTGGGGTCGCCACCGAACCGCCGGGCGTCGGCCGCGAAGTCGCCCAGCCCGTTTATGGTCAGCAGCAGGTGCAACGCGGCCGCCAGTATCCCGGCGACGCCCATCATGATCAGCAGCGCCGCGGCGAGCGAGACCGTGCCCGGCGGTCGCGTGGCGGGCGCAGGCACCGCCGGTCCCGAAACAGCCACGCTTTCCCCTCGACGTCACATCCCCCGGCCATGAACCTACTCGGCGAGGGGGCAAAAAGAGAGCCCCGCCGCGCGGGGCGCGGCGGGGCCGGTGGGGCCGGTGGGGCCACTCAGGAGTGCGAGGACGGCGGCGGGCTGGGCGGATCCGACGGGGGCGGGCCGGCGGGCCCGGACGACGGCGGAACCGGATTGTCGAACGGCGACGGCGGAGGCGGGCTCTGCGCCGGCGGACCGGACGACGGCGCCGGCGGGTAGTCCGGCGGCGTCGCACCGGGCTGCGCCGGCGGATAACCACCCTGCTGGACCGGCGGATAACCACCCTGCTGGACCGGCGGATAACCACCCTGCTGGACCGGCGGATAACCACCCTGCTGCGCCGGCGGATAACCACCCTGCTGCGCCGGCGGATAACCACCCTGCTGCGCCGGCGGATAACCACCCTGCTGGACCGGCGGATAACCGCCCTCCTGCGCCGGCGGATAGTCCGGCGGGTAGGTGCCCGGCTGGGCCGGCTGCGCATCCTGGGCCGGCTGCGGCGGGTAGGGCGCCTGGTTCGGCGGCGGGTAGGCCGCCCCACCGGGGTAGCCCGGCGCGCCCGGGTAACCCGGCGCACCCGCACCCGGATAACCCGGCGCGCCTGGGTAGCCCGGGTAACCGGTGCCCGGCGGCTGCCAGACCGCGGCCGGCTTGCGGAAGAAGTCGTTCGCCGGCGGCAGCGCCAGCAGGATCACCACGGCGAGCAGGAGCAGCAGCGTCAACACGCTGGTGACCACCGTCACCGGCGTCACCCAGGCCGGGATCGCGTCGGCCAGCTGCTCGTTGACCGCCGCCGGATCGGGCATGCCGGGCTCGGAGGGAAGGTCGGCGGTGAAGCTGGTCATCGCGCTGCTGAGCGCGTTGCCGGCCAGCCCGAAGCCGGTGCAGCAGATGCTGAGGCCGCCGATCACCCAGGTGGTCACCCGGGACGGGTTCTTACCCTTGTTGTTGAAGATCGCCAACGCCACGTACCCGCCGGCCAGCAGCAGATTGACCACCAGGCCGAACACCACGCTGCCGATCACGATGGCCTCGGTACCCTCCGCCGCGGTTCCGGCGTAGGCATCCGCGTACACGTCCAGGGTCGGCCCGATGGCCACGATGGACGCCAGGCTGCCCAGCACCGTCAGCGCGGCCGTGGCGAACAGCAGATATCCGGCCACCGTCACGACGACCGGCCGCTGTGGCACCGGCTGGACGCCCTGACTGTAGGGATTCGACACGACGCTCCCCTCTATGCGATCAGTTTCACTGATGAAACCCGCTCATCAATAGCTTCGCCATTCACTGCGTACATACTCCAGCACGTGTGGAGACAACAGCGTGGAGACCTTCACGTCGACCGGGCCGCGGTCGGGCGGAAAGACCGCGCCGGCGGCCAGCACGGACGGGGAGAGGAAGCGCGGCGCGGCCGGCGGCTCGCTGCGCAGTGACGGGCCGGGCGCGTTCGGCGTGGCCAGCACGAAACCCCAGTCGCCGAACGACGGGACGTCCACGTGGTACGGCGTGGTGCCGAAGCCGGCCGCGCGGATCGTCGCCTCGATGCACCAGTACGACTTCGGCGCGAAGTACGGCGACCCGGCCTGCACCACCATGCTCGCGCCCTCGGCCAGCACGTTGCGCACCAGCGTGTAGAACTCGACGGAGTAGAGCTTCGCGGTCGCGGTCTCGTCCGGGTCCGGCATGTCCACCATGACCGCGTCGTACCGGGTGGCCGCGGTGCGCAGCCAGGCGAACGCGTCCGCCTCCACCACCCGTACCCTCGGGTCCTCGAAGGAATCGCCGTTGAGCGTGCGGATCTCGGGCCGGGTCCGGGCCAGCGCCACCACGGCCGGGTCCAGCTCGACCAGCGTGGCCGACGTGACGGACGGGTAGGCCAGCACCTCGCGCAGCGCGAGCCCGTCGCCACCGCCGAGCACCAGCACGTCACCTCGCACACCGGCCATCACCGGGTGGACCAGCGCCTCGTGGTAGCGGTACTCGTCGACGGAGCTGAACTGCAGGTCGCCGTTGAGGAAGAGCCGCATGTCGGAGACCCCGCCGGAGACGATCGGCACCGACTCGGTCAGCACGATCTCCTGGTACCGGCTGCGCTCCGCGTGCACGATCGGGTCGCGGTAGAGCTCCTGGCGCGCGTTCACCTCGAAGTCGTGCGCGACCGCGTACGCGTACCCCAGGCTGAGCGCGACCACCACGGATCCGGCGCCGAGCCCGGCCTTCGCCCGGCGGCTCAACGCCGGGCGGAAGACCGTGAAGACCAGGATCACGCCGGCCGCCGCGTTGACCGCGCCGACCACGAGCGCGCCGCGCAGCTGGCCGAAGACCGGCAGCAGCAGGAACGGGAACGCGAGCCCGCCGAGCAGCGCGCCCACGTAGTCGGCCGCGAACAGGTCGGCCACCGCGCTGCCCGCCGCCTGCTCCCGGATGCGCTGCAGCAGCACCATGAGCAGCGGGATCTCCGCGCCGATCAGCACGCCGAGCACGAACGCGGTGCCGATCAGCGCGGGCGCGTAGAGGTCGAGCCAGGCGAACGCGGCGTAGAGGCCGAGCACGGAGAGGCCGCCGAGCAGCGCCAGCAGCAGCTCGATCGCGGCGAACGCGGACGCGGCCCGGTGCTGGAACGGCTTGGCCGCGAGCGCGCCGACGCCCATCGCGAAGACCATCACGCCGAGCACGATCGAGGCCTGGCCGACCGTGTCACCGATCAGGTAGCTGCCCAGCGCGACCAGGGCCAGCTCGTAGACCAGGCCGCAGGCCGCACAGACGAAGACCGCCGCGAGCACCGCGGCCCGGGCGATCCTCGGCCGTCCCGCAAAGTCCATCAGCTCTTCGCCGGGCCGGGCTTCGGCGTCGCGCCGGGCTTCGGCGTCGACCATGCCTTCGGCTCCTTCACCCTGCCACGTTGCCACAGGCCCAGCCCGATCGCGCCCAGACCGGCCAGAACGAACGCGCCGGCGAACACCAGGAAGCCCCAGCGATCGCGCAGGAAGTCGTTGCCGGCCGGCGGCAGCGCGGCGAGCGACGCGTCCGACGCGGCGGACGACCCGGTGGCCGGCACCGGCGTCGCGGCTCCGGCCTCCGCGGTGACCAGCGGCAGCGACAGCGCCGCGTGCATGACCATGAAGCCGGGGTCGTCGATGAACGCGCTCGTGGTGAAGCCCATCGTCCGCAGGCGCGCGGCCAGGTCCGCGCCGGTCACCCGCGGGCTGTTCGTCTCCACGGTCATCGTCGCGGAGTCCTCGGCCTCGCTGCTGGCCGAGGTGTACGTGACCCGCGCGACCACCTCGATGTACTCCGCGCACCGGGTGGGGTCGGAGTCGACCGGCACCTGCGCGCCCAGGCTGGAGCCGCGGCTGACCGGCGCGCCGTCGGACGACGAGTCGGCCCGGAGATCCCAGCCGTAACACATGCCCTGCACAGCGGTGGCCGCGGCGAGCACGCGCGCGGTCTCGGTCGCCTGGTCGGTGGTGGGCGGCGGCACCGTGGTGCTGTTGTCGGTCGCGCACCCGGCCAGCGCAACGGCCAGCACCGCGAACGTGCCCGCGAGCCGCGCGACGGTGGTCATCAGATGATCGCCGCCGCGATGATCGCGCCGGTGGCGACGTGGACGACGGCGGAGACCCAGACGGCCGGGTGCGGCTCCGGCTCCACCAGGATCTCACCGAGCCGGCCCGGCGTCACGGCGTCCAGCAGCAGGAACGCGCCGGCCATCAGCAGCAGGCCGAGCGCGCCGTAGGCGAGCGTGCTGACGATGCCCTGGGCGAAGTCGTTGTGGCTGGCCACGATCGCGGAGACCACGATGATGCCGACGCCGAGCAGGTTCGACGCGAGCAGCACCGACGCGTTGCTGTTCCGGTTCGCCCAGATCAGCACGTGCAGCTTGCCCGGCGTCGCGATGTCCACCAGCAGGTAGCCGACGGCCATCAGGGCCACACCGATCACACCGTACGAGAGCGTGATCAGCAGGTCGGTAAGCAGATCCATCGACTCAGCGCCTTTCGAGTATTTTCGTGGTCATTTGCCGGATCCGGGCCCGCCGCCGCGGATGGTGTTGCCGCTGCCCCAGCCCCAGTAGCCGACGGTGTGGCCGCTGTACCGGCGCCGCGCCGAGTCGATGTCCTCGATCAGGATCAGCGAGCCGACGGCCGCGGGCAGGATGACCACCGCGTCGTCCGCGTACCGCAGGTAGACACCGCTCGCGTCGACCACCTCGTCGGCCGGCTCCCAGGCCTTGGTGATCTGCGCGGCCACCGCGGTCGGCGCGTTGTTCGACGCGTACGCCACCGCGTCGTCGCCGATGTCGTTCGAGGCGGAGCGCGCGAACCGGTCGGCCACGTAGCCTCGCACCGAGAAGTTGCCGTAGACGATCGCCCAGCCGGCGACCAGCACACCCACCAGCGCCAGCGCGATGCCGATGATGAACCACCGGCGATGCTTCGTCATGCGGCCGCTCCCAGTCGTACGGATGTGGTGGTCTCGACCAGCTCACCGGTCTGCGGGTACGCGTGCCAGGTGCGCCACCCGACCGCGTCCGCGCCGTCGGAGTAGGCCAGCAGCGCGGTGACCGCGTCCGGGTCGCCCGGGAACTGGCCGACCAGCCCGTGCGGATGCCCGGACAGTTCCGCGCGCAACCGGCCGACCTCGGCGGACATCTCGGCCGGGGTCAGCGTGCGGATCTCGGCCGCGAAGCGGTAGCGCTCGTCGGTGACCGCGTCGGGAAGGTCGGGCCGGCGGCCGGGCAGGCAGGCCACGGTCTCGCTCAGCTCACCCATCATCACCTGGTGCGAGGCGCCGAGCAGGCGGAGTTGCAGACCCAGATCGGGGATCTCCAGCACGTGCAGCGCGGGCGCGGGCGGCAGACCCAGCGCGAAGCTCAGGTCGGCCGCCGTGGTGTCCGCGTAGGGCAGCGTCAGGTCGACGAGCATGTCACCGCGCCTGTGGGTAGATCCGGAACTCGGCGCGGAGCAGCGACTCGCCGCGGGCGGCCTCCCACTTGCCGGAGTCGCCGTACGACTCGAAGGAGAGCAGCGCCCCGTCCTTCGCCTCGTAGTCGTGGTACTTGACGGTGCCGGTCTCGTTCAGCCCGGTGGTGCCGGTCGAGGTGAACCGCGCCCGGCCGGACTCGTCCTTGGAGTAGCGGCGGCCGTCCACGTCGACGGTGGCCGCGCCCGGCTTCGCGGTCACGTCCGGCACCTCGCGCCAGAGCACGACCTCCAGGTCCGGGTCCTCCTCGACGGAGAGCCACGCCTGGTCACCGTTCGCGTCGTCGATCAGGTGCTCGGTCCAGCCCCAGGAGTCCTCGGTGAGCCGCAGGCTGCCGCGCACGGCCCAGCTGGTGCCGCGGATCTCCACGATGTCGCCGGGCGCGAGCGTGCGCGGGTCGCCGCGCAGCGCGTCCTCGTCCTTGGTGTGGAAGGGATCGGTGCCCTTCGCGGCGGGCGGCGGTGCCGACTTCCGCTGCTGGGACTTGTTCCAGGCGATGACGAGCGCCACGATGCCGACGACCACGAGCACGCAGCCGACACCGACCACGAAATACGCACTGCCACCGTTCACGCCGGCGATCCCTTCCCAGGTCGATCAAGTCCTGCTGGCCGCCGACGGTAGCAAGACCTGTCACCCTCCGCGACCTGGCAAGAAGCGCCTTGTCAATATTGCAATCCAAAGGGCCGGGACTTTCCCGGCCCTTCAGACATCGGTTTCCCGCGGTGTGACTCAGGCCACGCCGACGATCAGGCCGTCGCCGGTCGGGCTGGCGTCGACCTTGACGGTGTCGCCGTCCAGGACCTCGCCGGCGAGCAGGGCCTTGGCCAGGCGGTCGCCGATCGCGGACTGAACCAGGCGGCGCAGCGGGCGTGCGCCGTAGAGCGGGTCGTAGCCGCGCTCGGCCAGCCAGGTGCGCGCGGTGCCGGTGACCTCCAGGCCGAGCCGGCGGTCGGCCAGGCGGCGGCCCAGCGCGTCGAGCTGGATGTCGACGATCGAGGCCAACTCCACGCCGGTGAGCGCGTGGAACACCACGATGTCGTCCAGCCGGTTGAGGAACTCGGGCTTGAAGTGCCCGCGCACCACGGACAGCACGGCCTCCCGGCGCGCGTCCTCGGGCAGCGTGATGTCGGAGATGATGGTCGAGCCGAGGTTCGACGTCAGAATCAGGATCGCGTTCCGGAAATCGACGGTCCGGCCCTGGCCGTCGGTGAGGCGGCCGTCGTCGAGCACCTGGAGCAGCAGGTCGAAGACGTCCGGGTGGGCCTTCTCCACCTCGTCGAGCAGAATCACCGAGTACGGCCGGCGGCGCACCGCCTCGGTCAGCTGCCCGCCCTCCTCGTAGCCGACGTAGCCGGGCGGGGCACCGACCAGGCGCGCGACGGAGTGCTTCTCGCCGTACTCGCTCATGTCGATGCGCACCATCGCGCGGTCGTCGTCGAAGAGGAAGCCGGCCAGCGCCTTCGCCAGCTCGGTCTTGCCCACGCCGGTCGGGCCGAGGAACAGGAACGAGCCGGTCGGCCGGTCCGGGTCGGCGATGCCCGCGCGGGCGCGCCGGACCGCGTCGGAGACCGCGCCGACCGCCTCGGCCTGGCCGATCACGCGGGACTGCAGCGACTCCTCCATGCGCAGCAGCTTCGCGGTCTCGCCCTCCAGCAGGCGGCCGGACGGGATGCCGGTCCAGGCCGCGATGACCTCGGCGATCTCGTCCGCGCCGACCTGCTCCTTGACCATCGGCGGCTCGTCCGGCACCGGCTCGTTGGCCAGCGCCTCCATCTCCCGCTCCAGCGCGGGGATCTCCTCGTACTGCAGGCGGGAGGCGAGCTCCCAGTTCGTCTCGCGCTGGGCCCGCTCCAGGTCGACGCGCATCTCGTCGATCTTCTTCTTCAGCTCGCCGACCCGGTTCAGGCCGCCGCGCTCGCGCTCCCACCGGCTGGTGAGCACGGTCAGCTCCTCCTGCCTGTCCGCCAGGTCGCGGCGCAGGCGCTCCAGCCGGTCGTGGGACGCCGCGTCGGTCTCCCTGGCCAGCGCGAGCTCGTCCATCTTCATCCGGTCGACCGTGCGCTGCAGCTGGTCGATCGCGACCGGGCGCGAGTCGATCTCCATGCGCAGCCGGGACGCGGCCTCGTCGATCAGGTCGATCGCCTTGTCCGGCAGGAAGCGATCGGCGATGTAGCGATCGGAGAGCGTGGCGGCCGCGACCAGCGCGCCGTCGGTGATCTGCACGCCGTGGTGCGCCTCGTAACGGCCCTTGAGCCCGCGCAGGATGCCAATCGTGTCCTCCACGGTCGGCTCGCCCACCACCACGGGCTGGAAGCGCCGCTCCAGCGCCGGGTCCTTCTCGATGTGCTCGCGGTACTCGTCCAGCGTGGTGGCGCCGACCATGCGCAGCTCGCCGCGGGCCAGCATCGGCTTGAGCATGTTGCCCGCGTCCATCGAGCCCTCGCCCTTGCCGGCGCCGACGACGGTGTGCAGCTCGTCGAGGAACGTGATCACCTGGCCGTTGGAGTTCTTGATCTCCTCCAGCACGGACTTGAGCCGCTCCTCGAACTGGCCGCGATATTGCGCACCGGCGACCATGGCGCCGAGGTCGAGCGACATGAGCTTCTTGTCGCGCAGCGACTCGGGCACGTCGCCCGCGACGATGCGCTGGGCGAGCCCCTCCACGATCGCGGTCTTGCCGACGCCGGGCTCGCCGATCAGGACCGGGTTGTTCTTGGTGCGGCGGGAGAGCACCTGGATCACCCGGCGGATCTCCGAGTCGCGCCCGATGACCGGGTCGATCTTGCCGTCCCGCGCCGACTGGGTCAGGTCGATGCCGTACTTCTCCAGCGCCTGGTAGGTCTGCTCGGGGTCGGCCGTGGTGATCCGGCGGTCGCCACCGCGCACCGCGGGGAACGCCGCGACCAGCGCCTCCTCGGTCGCACCGGCCTTGCGCAGCAACTCGGAGACCGGGCCGCCGACCCGGGCCAGGCCGGCCAGCAGGTGCTCGGTCGACGTGTACTCGTCGCCGAGCGGCCGGGCGATCTGCTCGGCGGCACCGACCGCGTTCGCGAACTCGCGGGCCAGGCTGGGCTCGGCGACGCTGGAGCCGCGCGCGGAGGGCAGGTTCTCCAGCGCCCGGGCGGCGGCGCGGCGGACGTCCGCGGGGTTGGCTCCGACGGCGCGCAGCAGCCCGGTGGCGGTGGACCCGCCGGTGTCGAGCAGCGACAGGAGCAGGTGCCAGGACTCGACCGTCGCGTGGCCCCGCTGGCCGGCGTCGGCCACCGCGGCGGTGATGACTTCGCGGCTCTTTGTGGTAAGGCGTTCGGCGTTCATCGGCTCCCCAGGGTGGTTACCTTCAGGCGTGGTGTCTCTGCGTTGCGTTGTGTCACTGCGTTGCGTTGTGTCCGCGTTCTATGACACCACCGGAGTTGAGTCTATTCCACTCAACTCTCGGTTGCCCACGTCACGCCGCCGGTTCCAGCACGATCTCGGTCCACCACCGCTCCGCGCCGAACCCGACGCCGAGCCGGGCGCGCTGCCCGGACCGTGCGTAGATCGTGCCGTCCGCCAGCAGCTCGGATCCGTCGTCGAGCCAGTCCCAGTCCGGCCGCGGCCAGTACCGTCCCCGCCAGATCACCCCCTGGCCACCCCACTGCCCGCCCACGATCAGCGCGCCGCCGCCGGCCGCGATCGCGAACACGCCGTAGCCCGGCGGGAGCCCGCGCGCGGCCACCGGCAGCCATCGGCCGGCCGTGAACGTCCACAGCCGCGTCACGTCGTCCGTCCCGGCCAGCAGCCACACGTCCCGGCCGTCGGCGGAGACGCTCAGGCTCGGGCCGCGAATCTGGTCGCCCTGCGGCGGGACCGGCGTCTGGATCCAGACCGTGCCCCCGTCCGTGGAGTACGCCGCGCTCGGCACGCGGTCGCCGAGCCCCGCGGCCCAGATCCGGCCGTTCGCGCCGGTGGCGACCGACATGATGACCGACACCGGCGGGCGCCTCGGCACCGGCCGCATCAGGCCGCCCCGCCACACCACCGGCCAGGACGTGTCGGCCCGGATGAAGTGGCCGTGCTGGGCGCGGTATCTCCCGTCCGTGTCGTCGACCTCGACGAACGACCGGCCGTTGTCCGTGGAGAGCAACCAGACGTCGCGTTCCATCCAGTGCAGCACCAGGACGTCCGGTACGGCGTAGAGGTTGACCATGCCGCCGGCCGGGTGCGCGATGCGACGCCAGGTGTGACCGCCGTCCTCGGTGGCGAAGACCGGCGTCGGGCACTGCCCGTCCGGGCAGCCGGAGAAGACCGCGTAGCCGACCTTCCGGCTGACGAACTCGAAGTACGGCGGGGGTGTGCCGGCCGGCAGGTCGACGGTCGCACGGCGTACCCCCGAACGGTGTTGATCCTCGGTCGCCGAAGGCGAACGGCTGACCAGCGCCAAGGCCGTCAGCAGCAGCGCACCGGCGAGCAGCGACGCGAACAACCCGCGACTTTTCGGCATGATTCGCCTCCGGAGGGCGAGCATCGTGGAACGCTCAGTCACAGATGACAAGTGCCGAGGTGACAACGAGGTTCCCACACAGGTGATCAGTCCGCGGACGACGGGAAACGGTTGGGTAGCGTGTATCCCGTGCGAGTAAGGGTCGAACAGACAGCTCTCCCCGGCATAGGCGTGCGCCATGACCTGGTCATGGCATCCGGCCGCCGGATCGGGGTGGTCTCCCACCGCAGCGGCCGTCGCGACCTGGTCCTCTACGACCAGGACGATCCGGACGCCTGCATCGCCTCACTCCCGCTCACCGACGACGAGGCCGAGGCGCTGGCCGACCTGCTGGGCGCCTCGCTCATGCTGGGCCAGCTCGCCGGGCTCCGCTCGCAGGCCGCGGGGCTGCTCACCGAGCAGATCTCCATCCCGGCCGGCTCGCCCTGGGCGCACCGCCGGCTCGGCGACACCCGGGCCCGCACCCGCACCGGCGCGTCGATCGTCGCCGTCCTCCGCGACCGCGAGGTGATCGCCTCCCCCGCACCCTCGTTCGCCTTCCAGACCGGTGACGTCGTGGTCGTCGTCGGCACCCGGGAAGGGCTCGACGGCGTCGCGGCCATCCTGGCCGAGACGGAGTCGGACGGCTGAGGCGCGTATGCACGACCTCTCCATACTCCTCATAGAACTCGGCACGGTCCTCCTCGGTCTCAGCCTCCTCGGCCGGATCGGGCGGCGCACCGGGCTGTCCCCGATCCCGCTCTACCTGATCGCCGGCCTGGCGTTCGGCGAGGGCGGCCTGCTGCCGCTCTCCGCCAGCGAGGAGTTCATCGAGGTCGGCGCCGAGATGGGCGTCATCCTGCTGCTGGTCATGCTCGGCCTGGAGTACTCCGCCGGCGAGCTGGTCAGCAACCTGCGCGCGTCCGCACCGGCCGGCCTGATCGACGCGGTGCTGAACGCGGTGCCCGGAGCCCTGTTCGCGCTGCTGATGGGCTGGGACTGGGTGGCCGCGCTGGTGCTGGCCGGCATCACCTGGGTCTCCTCGTCCGGCGTGATCGCGAAGGTGCTCAGCGACCTGGGCCGGCTCGGTAACCGCGAGACGCCGGTGGTTCTCTCGGTGCTGGTCATCGAGGACCTGGCGATGGCGCTCTACCTGCCGTTCCTCACCGCGGTGCTGGCCGGCGTGTCGCTGGCCGCGGGCGCCACGTCACTGGCGATCGCGGTCGCCACCGTGGTGATCGTGCTGCTGGTGGCGATCCGGTTCGGCAACGCGATCTCCGCGTTCATCTCCGCGGACGACGCGGAGGCGCTGCTGCTCGGCGTGCTCGGCCTGACGCTGCTGGTCTCCGGCATGGCGGACAAGCTCCAGGTGTCGGCCGCGGTCGGCGCGTTCCTGGTCGGCATCGCGCTCTCCGGCCCGGTCGCGCACCACGCGGTGCAGCTGCTCACGCCGCTGCGCGACCTGTTCGCCGCGGTGTTCTTCGTGTTCTTCGGGCTCTCCACGCACCCGGGCGAGATCCCGCACGTGCTGCTGCCCGCGCTGGCGCTGGCCGTGCTGACCATGGGCACGAAGGTGCTGACCGGCTATCTCGGCGCGAAGCGGGCCGGGATCGCGCTGCCGGGCCGGTTCCGGGCCGGGCTGGCACTGATGCCGCGCGGCGAGTTCTCCATCGTCATCGCCGGGCTGGCGGTCGCGGCCGGCGTGGAGCCGCAGCTGGCGTCGTTGGCCACCGCGTACGTGCTGATCACGGTGGTGACCGGTCCGATGCTGGCCCGGATCCCGGACACCGAGTGGTTCAAGGCGATGCTGCGCAAGCGGACCGCCGTCGGGCACCCGGTGGTCCCCCGACCCGATTGACGCAATTCCCAGAAATGGCACGTCGCCCGGGTTCCGGTCGGCGGTAGCGGCGCGTTACCGTGTCGCCGCTAAGAGCATCTGGTGCTACCAGGACTGGAGTCGCAGGTGAGCGTGCAACAGTCGAGCTTCCACGGTTTCGCGAATCCGGTCGATCCGAGCGCCGCCGAGCTCCGTGCGTGGGCCTACCAGCCCGACTCGGTGCCGCTGGAGTCGATGCCCGCGGACTGGGATCTCCTCGTGTCCGGAGACCGGCTGGTCGGCACCCTCTTCGAGCTGGCCATGGACCGGACCTGCCCGGCACGCCGTTTCGCGCTGCACTGCCTCTACATCTACGCGGCCGACGGCATCCGGACGAAGTTCCGGGCCCACCCCAAACGCCGGCTGCGGAAGATGGTCGAGACGGCGGAGGACGAGGGCGACGACCTGATGGCGGTCTGGGCGCACAACGTCCGGGCGCTGCTGGCGCGGCCGGAGTTGTTCGATTACCACGATTGGTGCGAGGGGGGCCTGGTCCGGCAGTCGCGCCGGCTCGGCTGACCGATCGAGTCCGGGCGGGGAGCCCCCGTGGATCCCCGCCCGAACCGGCGCCGCGAGCCGTCATGGCAGGCCGATAGGCCTTTCGCGACTCGTCGTCGCGCACCTCGGTGACCATAACCGCTCACTGCCTAGCTCGGGCAGGAATCCGACATTTCGCCTTTTAGCGCTTTTCTCGCGGACGCCAGACCACGAGCGCGGTCGACCGCTGACTACGCGGCACGAGATCACGGCTCGGGTACGCCGCCATCGCCTCCAGCTCCGCGATCCGCCGGTACGCCGCGGCCAGTTCCTCCTGCAGCTCCAGCACCTGCTCCTGCAGGTCACCAGCGAGGTGTTCGAGTCCGATGATCCGCTTGATGCCGGCCAGGTTGACGCCCTCCTCCTGGCTGAGCCGCTGCACCTCGCGGAGCAGCGCCACATCGCGAGCGCTGTACCGCCGGCCGCCGCCGGCGGCCCGGCCGGCCTGCACGAGACCCAGCCGGTCGTACTGCCGGAGCGTCTGCGGATGCATGCCGGCCATCTGGGCCGCCACGGAGATGATCAAGACCTTGGCGTCCGAGACTCCCTCGATCGCGATGCGAATGCGCGCATCCACGGTGCCACCTCGTCCTATCCAGCTCTGCGAACCCGTGCCTCAAGATGGTCGCGAGACGCCGCCGGCGTGCGCTCGGCGAACATCCGCAGTGCCTCCCGGGCCTCGGGCGAGACCTCCTTCGGCACCTGCACCTCGAGCGTGACGAGCAGGTCACCGGCCTCGCCGTCCCGCTTCGGCACGCCCTTGCCCCGGGCGCGCAGCACCCGGCCGCTCGGTGTGCCCGGCGGCACCCGCAGCGTCACCGCACCGTCCATCGTGGGCACGCGCAGGTCGGTGCCGAGCACCGCCTCCGCGAACGTGATCGGCACGGTCAGCGTCAGGTTGTCGCCGCTGCGCGCGAAGAGCTCGTCGCGGCGCACCTTGACCAGCACGTAGAGGTCGCCGGGCGACCCGCCGCGCTCGCCCGGCTCACCACGGCCGGACAGCCGTATCCGCTGCCCGTCCGCGACGCCGGCCGGGAGCCGGACGTTCATCGTGCGGGTCTTCGTCACGCCACCGGTGCCGTGGCACTCCGGGCACTTCTCGTCCACGATCGTGCCGACGCCCTGACAGTCCTTGCACGGCTCGGAGAAGCTGAACGAGCCCTGGTTGCGCTGCACCAGGCCGGAGCCACGGCAGGTCGGGCAGGTCCGCGGCGAGGTGCCGGGCTTGGCGCCGTTGCCGTGGCAGACGTCGCAGACACCCGGCGCGCGCAGCGTGATCGGGAGGGTGGTGCCGCGCACCGCGGCGCCGAAGTCGATGGTCACCTCGGTCTCGACATCCCGGCCCCGGGCCGGTCCCGGCCGGCCGCCACCGCTGCCGCCGCCGGAGAATATCGATCCGAACAGGTCGGAGAAGCCGGCACCGCCGAAGCGCCGGTCGCCCGCGGTCGGACCGCCGGTGTTCACGCCGCCGAACAGGTCGGAGACGTCGAACGGGAACGCGCCGCCGCCCGGCCCGCCACCGGTGCGGGCGTTGCGCCGGAACGCACCCGAGCCGAAGAGCGCGCGCATCTCGTCGTACTCCTTGCGCTTCCGCTCGTCCGACAGCACGTCGTAGGCCTCGGAGACGGACTTGAAGCGCTCCTCCGCCTCGCTGTTACCCGGGTTGTGGTCCGGGTGCAGCTCGCGGGCGAGTTTGCGGTACGACTTCTTGACGTCGTCCTGGGAGGCGGACTTCGGCACGCCGAGAACGGAGTAGAAGTCCTTTTCCAGCCAGTCCTTGGAACTCACCTATCCACCTCCTTACTGGCTCATCGCTGAGCTTCTTCGACCTGGCGCACCGTCCAGCCGCACGGGCCAGGTCGAGAATCGCTCATTGGACGACCGGCGAGGTGGCCCGCGTGTGCGGGTCACCTCGCCGGTCCGAGATCACTCCGGGTCCGCGACCGCCACCATCGCGGGCCGCAGCAGCCGGTCGCCGAGCGAGTAGCCGCGCCGCATCACGTCGATGCAGGTCGTCTCCGTCACCTCGGCGGAGGTCAGGTGCGCCACCGCCTCGTGCCGGTTCGGGTCGAACGGGTCGCCCTTCTCACCGAACGCGGTCAGCCCGAACTTGCCGAGCGCCGCCTGGATCTGCTCCGCGACGCTGGCGAACGGGCCGACCAGGTCGCCGTGCTCGCGCGCCCGGTCCAGGTCGTCCAGCACCGGCAGGAGCGCGGCGAGCACCGAACCGGTGGCCTGCTCGCTCGCCGCGGCGCGGTCGCGCTCGACCCGCTTGCGGTAGTTCGCGTACTCCGCCGTGACCCGCTGGAGGTCGCGCGTGCGGTCCTCCACCTCGGTCCGCAGCGCTTCCAGCTCAGCGGAGAGGGGAGGCGTCGATGCGGCGTGCTTACCCACCCGCTCCACCTTCTCCTCTTTCGGCTTCTCCTCGGCGGCCGGGGCCTCCTCGGCGTCCTTCTCGTCCGTGGCCGGCGCGGCGTCGAGCACCTCGTCCGGCTCCAGGACCTCGGGCTCCTCGGGCTTCTGCTTCTTCGCCCCAGGCTTGGCGACGGAAGGATCGATCTTCCGCCGGTCCCTTATGACGACCCGCTCGGTGCCCTCTCCGGAACGCTCGCGCTCCGCCGAGGATCCGGCGTCCGCCTTCCGCTGCTCGTCGGTCATGCCGTCACCTCATCTCGCACACGTCCCACGGCGTACCGCTGGGTCACTTCTTGTTGTCCTCGTCGACGATCTCGGCGTCCACGACGTCGTCCGCCGCGTTCCGCGCGCCGCCCGGCGCACCGTCGGTCGCGCCCGCACCCGCGCCGGCGCCCGCACCCGGCGCGCCCTCGGCGCCGGCCTGCTCGGACTGCTGCTGGTAGAGCAGCGAACCGGCCTGCTGCGAGACGGTCGCCAGCTTCTCGTGCGCCGTCTTGATCGCCTCGATGTCGGTGCCGCCCAGCGCGCCGCGCAGCTCGCCCAGCGCCTCGCCGATCTGGTCCCGGGACTCGGCCGGCAGCTTGTCGCCGCTCTCCGCCAGGAACTTCTCGGTCTGCCACTGCAGCTGCTCGGCCACGTTGCGGGCCTCGGCGTCGTCCCGGCGGCGCTTGTCGTCGTCCGCGTGGTCCTGCGCCTCGCGCATCATCCGCTCGATGTCGTCCTTCGGCAGCGCGGAGCCGCCGGTGATCGTCATCGACTGCTCCTTGCCGGTGCCCAGGTCCTTCGCGTTGACGTGAACGATGCCGTTCGCGTCGATGTCGAAGGTGACCTCGATCTGCGGCACGTTGCGCGGCGCCGGCGGGAGACCGGTCAGCTCGAAGGTGCCGAGCTTCTTGTTGTACGCCGCGATGTCCCGCTCGCCCTGGAAGACCTGGATCAGCACGGACGGCTGGTTGTCGTCGGCCGTGGTGAAGACCTCGGAGCGCTTGGTCGGGATGGTGGTGTTGCGCTCGATCAGCTTGGTGAAGATGCCGCCCTTGGTCTCGATGCCCAGCGACAGCGGGGTCACGTCGAGCAGCAGGACGTCCTTGACCTCGCCCTTGAGCACACCGGCCTGCAGCGCGGCGCCGACGGCCACGACCTCGTCCGGGTTGACGCCCTTGTTCGGGTCGCGGCCGGTGAGCTGCTTGACCAGGTCGGTCACGGCCGGCATGCGCGTCGAACCGCCGACCAGGATGACGTGGTCCACGTCGGAGACCCGGACGCCCGCGTCCTTGATCGCCTGCTCGAACGGGCCCTTGCAGCGGTCCAGCAGGTCCTGCGTCATGCGCTGGAACTCGGCCCGGCTGAGCGTCATGTCCATGTGCAGCGGACCCGACGGGCCGGCCGTGATGTACGGCAGGTTGATGCTGGTGGTGGTCGCGGCGGAGAGCTCGATCTTCGCCTTCTCCGCGGCCTCCTTGAGGCGCTGCAGGGCCATCTTGTCCTGGCCGAGGTCGATGCCGTGCTCGCCGCGGAACGTCTTGACCAGGTGGTCGATGACCCGCTGGTCCCAGTCGTCGCCGCCCAGGTGGTTGTCGCCGGAGGTCGACTTGACCTCGATGACGCCCTCGCCCAGCTCCAGCAGCGAGACGTCGAACGTGCCGCCGCCGAGGTCGAAGACCAGGACGGTCTGCTCCTTGGTGCCCTTGTCCAGGCCGTAGGCGAGCGCGGCCGCGGTCGGCTCGTTGACGATCCGCAGGACGTTGAAGCCCGCGATCTCGCCGGCCTCCTTGGTCGCGGTCCGCTGGGCGTCGTTGAAGTACGCCGGGACGGTGATGACCGCGTCGGTGACCTGCTCGCCGAGGTAAGCCTCGGCGTCGCGCTTGATCTTCATGAGCACCCGCGCGGAGATCTCCTGCGGGCTGTACTTCTTCCCGTCGATGTCGATCGACCAGGTCGAACCGATCTCGCGCTTGACCGAACGGATGGTCCGGTCCGGGTTGGTCACGGCCTGCCGCTTGGCGACCTCGCCGACCAGCACCTCGCCGTTACGGGCGAAAGCCACGATCGAGGGAGTGGTGCGCGACCCCTCCGCGTTGGCGATCACGGTCGGCTCGCCGCCTTCGAGAACGCTCACGCAGGAGTTCGTCGTGCCCAGGTCGATGCCGACCGCACGTGCCATGTTTCTTCCTCACTTCACTTCTCGAACCGCGAGACCTGTCGGCACCGCGGGCTTGCCCCAACCACGCCAGTTCTTCCGACCACATCGGCTCAGAAAACCCAAGTTGAGTGGACCGGACTCAATACTGCCACGATCACAAAAACCGTCAAGTGGAGAGTTGAGCGCGTCACGCGCAAGTTTATCCGCTGTAACTGAGGGGTACCTCGGAAACCATCTATCGGGCAGGGTTATTACTCTGGCCGGGCGCTCGCGGGGAGCGTGACCGTGTCTCCGGGGAGAACTGTGCAGACTCGCGGTGAGCTCACCCCCGCCTCGCTGGCCGAGGCGCTCGACCACCTGCGTTCGGTGGTCGACAGCACGTCGTACCCGCTGGTCATGCCGTCCGCGGCAGAAGCCAGGGAATCGGGTTCGGCGCTCGTCACCCAACTCGACGACTACCTGATCCCACGGCTCGCCCGACTGGACGCGCCGCTGCTCGCCGTGGTCGGCGGCTCCACCGGTGCGGGCAAGTCCACGCTGGTCAACAGCCTGGTCGCGGCGAAGGTGAGCGCGTCCGGCGTGCTCCGGCCGACCACCCGGGCGCCGCTGCTGGCGGCGAACCCGGCCGACCTCGACTGGTTCCGGCGCGGCGAGCTGTTGCCCGGCCTCACCCGGACCGACGAGCCCAGCACCGACCCGAAGAGCCTGCAACTGGTCGGCGTGCCCACGCTCGCACCCGGGCTGGCGCTGCTGGACGCGCCGGACATCGACTCCGTGGTGGACGCGAACCGCGCGCTCGCCGGGCAACTGCTCGCGGCCGCGGACCTCTGGATCTTCGTCACCACCGCCGCGCGGTACGCGGACGCGGTCCCCTGGGGCCTGCTGCGCACCGCCCGGCAGCGCGGCACCGTGATCGCGATGGTGCTGGACCGGGTCCCGCCGGAGGCGGCCGAGGAGGTCGCGGCGCACCTCGCCGAGATGCTCCGGGACAACGGGCTCGGCGCCGCGCCGCTGTTCGTCGTGCCGGAGACCCGGCTGACCGCGGACGGGTTGCTGCCGCCGTCCGCGCTCGGCGACCTCAGCTCCTGGATCGGCTACCTGGCCGCCGACGCGGAGACCCGGGCCGACGTGGTCCGCCGCACCCTGGACGGCGCGCTGGCCGCGCTCGCGCCCACCACCGCGTCGCTGGCCGACGCGGCCGAGGAGCAGGACAAGGCCGCGGAGACGCTCGCCGACCGGGTGGAGATCGCGTATCGGAACGCGAACCGCGCGGTCGCGCACGGCGTCGAGGACGGCCGGCTGCTCCGCGGCGAGGTCCTGGCCCGCTGGCAGGAGTTCGTCGGCACGGGCGAGCTGATGCGCACGCTGGAGGCCCAGATCGGCCGGCTGCGGGACCGAATAGTGTCCACGCTGACCGGCCGGCCCGCGCCCGGGCACGCGCTGCGATCGGCGATCGAGGGCAACCTGGTCACGCTGATCCGGGGCGCGGCCGACGAGGCCGCCGAGACGGCCTACACCGGCTGGCAGGCACACCCGGCCGGCGCCGCGCTGCTCTCCCCGCCGCTCGGCCGGGCCGGTCCCGACCTGCCGGAACGGGCGGAACGACTGATCCGTGACTGGCAACGGCACGTGCTGGAGATGGTCCGCGCGGAGGCCGGTGACAAGCGTGCGCTCGCGCGCGGCACCGCGTACGCGGTGAACGCCACCGGCCTGCTGGTGATGGTCGTGGTCTTCGCGTCGACCGCGTTCATCCCGACCGGCGCGGAGCTGGCGGTGGCCGGCGGCACCACGGTCGCGGCGCAGAAGGTGCTGGAGGCGATCTTCGGCGACCAGGCGATCCGCACCCTCGCCGCGAAGGCCCGCGCGGACCTGCTGGACCGCGTCTCCGCGCTGCTGGCCGAGGAGGCCGCGCGCTTCACCACGCTGGTGGAGCCGGTCCCGGGCGCAGCCGGCCGGCTGCGAGGGGCGGCACTCGACGTGGAGGCGGCCCGGGCCGACGCGGCGCTGGTGACCCGATGAGCGGCGGCCTGGTCTCCCGGATGCGGGACGCGCTGGCGCCGTCCCGCACGCTGGACGCGGACAGTCTGCTGCGCCGGGTCGAGTCGCTGCGCCGGTTCCTCCGCGCGGTCGACGGGCTGCTCCCGCAGGAGCGGCTGGCCGGCGCGCACACCGTGGTCGAACGCGCGGACGCGCGGCTCGCGCTGTCCCGCGAGCACACCGTGGTGGCGCTGGCCGGCAGCACCGGCAGCGGTAAGTCCAGCCTGTTCAACGCGCTCGCCGGGTTCGCGCTCTCCCAGGTCGGCATGCGCCGGCCGACCACCGGCGCCGCGCACGCCTGCGTCTGGGGAACGCTTGCGGGGGCGAACGCGCTGCTCGACTGGGTCGGCGTGCTCCCGCGGCACCGGTTCGTCCGGGAGAGCCCGCTGGACGGCGACGACCAGAGCGCGCTGCGCGGCCTGGTGCTGCTGGACCTGCCCGACTTCGACTCGGTGCAGCGCGCGCACGCCACCGAGGTGGACCGGCTGCTCGGCCTGGTCGACCTGATCGTCTGGGTGGTCGATCCGCAGAAGTACGCGGACCGCACGGTCCACGAGGCGTACCTGCAGAAGCTCAAGACGCACGCCGGCGTGACCGTGGTCGTGCTCAACCAGGCCGATCGGCTGGCGCCGGACGATCAGCGGGCCGTCGTCGACGACCTGCGCCGGCTGCTCGTCGAGGACGGCCTGCCCGAGGTGCCGGTGGTGGCCACGTCCGCGCTGCAGCACGTGCCCGGCCTGACACCGCTGCGCGGCCAGCTGGAGCAGACGGTCGCCAAGCGCGAGGCCGCGCTGCTGCGACTCTCCGCCGACGTGGACGCGACCGCGGAGCGGCTCGGCGAGCTGGTCGGCCCGGCCGTGGCCGAGGACGTGGTGGACCGGGCCGCGGTGGCCGCGCTGGTCGACGCGTTCGCGGTGATGGCCGGCGTGCCCGCGGTGGCGGAGGCGACCGAGCGCGCCTACCGGCACCGGGCGACCGGGATGACCGGCTGGCCGCTGCTGCGCGGCCTCCGGCGGCTGCGCCCGGACCCGCTGCGCCGGCTGCACCTGGACCTCCCGTCGGCCGGCCCCACGGACGGGCTGCTGGACGGGCTCCGGAAGGAGGACGCGCCGACCCAGATACTGCCGGCCACGTCGGTGCCGGACCCGGACGCGGCGCAGCGAGCCGCGGTCAAGCTCGCGGTCCGGCAGGTCGCGGACCACGCCGCCGCCGCGCTGCCGGAGCCCTGGCGCCCCGGCGTGGTGGACGCGGCCCGCTCGCGCCTCGACGACGTGCCGGACGCGCTGGACTCCGCGGTGGCCGGCGCCGACCTGGGCATCGGCACGCCGATCTGGTGGCGGCTGGCCGGCTTCGCCCAGTGGCTGGTCACGCTGGCCGCGGGCATCGGCCTGGGCTGGCTGATCACCGGGTACGCGGTGCGCGCGCTCGGCCTGCCCGCGCTGGACTACCCGGACGTCGGCACCACGCCGCTGCCGACCGTGCTGTTCCTCGGCGGCCTGCTGACCGGCGCGCTCCTGGCGCTGATCGCCCGGCCGGTGATCGCCTACGCGGCCCGGCGGGCCCGGCGGCGGGTGGACCGGATGCTGCGCGCCGAGGTCACAACCGTGGCCCGGCGGCATGTGGTCTCGCCGGTCCGGGAGGTTCTGCAGTCGTACGCGCGGGCACGCGAGGCCATGGCTCTCGCCCGGTCCGATCACGCGTAGGCTCGGACCATGCCCGCTCCCCGGACGCCGCACGATGCCGTGCTCGAGGCCGCCCGCGACGTCATCAAGCTCGACTGCGCCTACGACGCGGAACTGCTCGGCACCGCGCTGCTGGGCAGCTTCTACGAGCTCGCCGACGAGGCCCGGGCGGAGGCGGTGCGCGCGTTCACCGGCGACTTCCTGGCCGCGACCGCGGACCGCACGGCGCCGGCCGCGACCACGATCCGCCAGATCTTCGCGGCGCTGGTCCCGGACGCGAAGGGCGCGTCCGCGGTGCGGCCCGGCCCGGCCGCGCCGACCTGGACGCCGCTGCTCGGCCGCGTCCGCAGCACCGGCACCTGGGCGTACGGCGACGTCTACGGCGACCAGACGACGTACATCGCGGCGTTCGCCTACGACGACGAGGCGCTCGGCGGGCCGGAGCACGCGGTGGTCGCGCTGGTCGACCACAACATCGGCATCGTGAAGGACGTCTTCGTCAGCGGCTCGGCGGAGAAGATCGTCGCGCAGGTCCGCGCGCTGTGCGCCACGGACGAGCTGACCTGGTTCCGCGACGAGGCGCCGGAGCGGCTGCGCGAGCAGGTCGTCCGGCATCTCGCGATCACCGACGAGCTGTCCAGCCTGCCGGCCGCGTCGTCCCTGGCCACCGACCGTGCGCTGGCCGGTGCCCGGCTGGCCGTGCTGCCCGGTGACTCGGTCGAGATGCCCGGCGTCACGCCGATGCCCGACGGCGCCCGGTCCGCGCTGATCGCCGACTTCCTGCGCTCCCCGGAGGCGGAGTCGCAGCAGCTCGACCTGGTGGAGACGGAGGCGGAGCGCTCATCGCTGCAGTTCGGCGTGGCGCTGGTGGTGGACCACGCGGCCACGCTGCCGGACGCGGACCCGCTGCGCTGGAGCCCGGCCGTGGCCGGCTTCTTCCTGCTGGACTGGGTGCACCGGCGCGCGGTGCTGGACGTGGACGACGCCGCGATGCTGCCCCGCGTGGTGCGCGCCTGGACGGCGTACGCGCATCGGCGCCGTGAGCTGCCGGACGCCGCGGTCACCGCGTCGATCGCGCAGCTGGAAGATCTCATCCCGGAGTTCGTGCGGCTCTACACGACCGGCGAGCAGCGCAGCCCGGCCACGGCCGCGGTGGCGCAGCTGCTGGCCGAGGGCGTGGACCCGCAGGACCCGGACGCGCTGGAGGCCTGGCTCGAAGCCCGCCGCCAGCCCCCCACCGAGGACTGACCGCCGGCAGCCCCCCACCGAGACTGACCGCGGTCAGTCCCCCACCGGGACTGACCGCCGCCAGTCGCCCGCCGAGGACTGAGCGTGACCAGGGTCCTGATCACGGGTGGTGGACGATCACCACCGGCGGGCCGAGCACGATCGGTGCCGGGGACGGCGGGGCGAGGAACGGCACCACCGGACCGGCCGGGACCGCTGAGGTCCGGGCCAGCGCGGCCGCGCCCGCGTGGAGGACGGCCAGCACCGGCAGCGAGGCGAGCGCCACCAGCAACATCACCGTGGCCGCGAAACGCCGCGACGACCCGGTGAGCCCGGGCGCGCGATGCCGGCCCGGCCGGAACGACCGCGACATCCCGCCACCTCCAGCCTCACGCTCGGTTCCGCAGTAGTAACGGTAAGTTGGTCATATAGGCACGATTTGTACGAAATATCGATGTTTAGTGGGTTGGTCGAAACAACGGCGACATATTCGCGCACGCAGAGATCTGTAATCCAGCTCACCTTCTTGCAAGGATGGGGGCAGCACCCCTCCCCGGCCCGCGCGGCAAGCCCTCACCAGGGCTAGGCGCGACCCGGGGAAACCCGCTGCCCACCGGGCAGGGCGGATCGAGCGGCGCGCCGCAGGACACCCCCGGACGCGCCCCGGCTCACAGGGAGACGCTCATGGCTCGAGACGACGACACGCTCGTCCAACTCCTGACCCCCGACGGTGAACGCGTCGACCGGGCCGTCGGGCCGGACGGCGTCGAATACTCCGTCGACCTCACCGACGACGAATACCGCGGGTTCTACCGCGACCTGGTGACGGTCCGCCGGCTGGACGCGGAGGCGACCGCGTTGCAGCGACAGGGCGAGCTGGGCATCTGGGCCAGCCTGCTCGGCCAGGAGGCGGCGCAGGTCGGGTCCGGCCGCGCGTTGCGCCCGAAGGACATGGTCTTCCCGACCTATCGTGAGCACGGCGTCCTCTACTGCCGCGGGATCGACCCGATCATGCCGCTCAGCCTGTTCCGCGGCGTCGACCAGGGCGCCTGGGATCCGCACGAGACCCGCTGCGGGATGTACACGATCGTCATCGGCGCGCAGACGCTGCACGCCACCGGCTACGCCATGGGCATCACGATGGACGGCAAGGTCGGCGGTGACGACGGCGAGGCCGCGATCGCCTACTTCGGGGACGGCGCCACCTCGCAGGGCGACGTGAACGAGGCGTTCATCTGGTCCGCCGTCTACACCGCGCCGGTCGTCTTCTTCTGCCAGAACAATCAGTACGCGATCTCCGAGCCGATCGAACGCCAGACTCGGGTGCCGCTCTACCAGCGCGCGGCCGGCTTCGGCTTTCCCGGCGTGCGGGTGGACGGCAACGACGTGCTCGCGTCCTACGCGGTCACCCGGCATGCGCTGGACCACGCGCGCAGCGGCCAGGGCCCCACGCTGATCGAGGCGTTCACGTACCGGATGGGTGCGCACACCACCTCGGACGACCCCAGCCGGTACCGGCCACCAGCGGAGGCCGAGGCGTGGCGCTCGCGCGACCCGATCGCCCGGCTCGCCGCGTTCCTCCGCAAGCAGCAGATCGCGGATGACTCCTTCTTCGCCGAGGTCGACGAGCAGGCGAAGGCCGAGGCGGTGCACCTTCGCGAGCGCGTGCTCGCCATCCCGGACCCCGCACCCGACTCGATCTTCGAGAACGTCTACCCGCACGGCTCGCCACTGCTCGACGGCGAGCGTGCGCGGTTCAACGCGTACCGGCAGTCCTTCGAGGGGAGCGCGCACTGATGGCAACGGAGGTTCTGACCCTCGGCAAGGCGCTGAACACCGGTCTCCGGCGCGCTCTCGACCGGGATCCCAAGGTCGTCATCATGGGCGAGGACGTCGGCAAGCTCGGCGGCGTCTTCCGGATCACCGACGGGCTGCAGAAGGACTTCGGCGAGAACCGGGTGATCGACACTCCGCTGGCCGAGTCCGGCATCATCGGCACCGCGGTCGGCCTGGCGCTGCGCGGCTACCGCCCGGTCTGCGAGATCCAGTTCGACGGCTTCGTCTACCCGGCGTACGACCAGATCGTCAGCCAGGTCGCGAAGATGCACTACCGCTCGCGCGGCATGGTCCGGTTGCCGATCGTCATCCGGATCCCGTTCGGCGGCGGCATCGGCGCGGTCGAGCACCACTCCGAGTCCCCCGAGGCGTACTTCGCGCACACCCCCGGCCTCAAGGTCGTGACCTGCTCGAACCCGGCCGACGGCCACACGATGATCCAGCAGGCGATCGCGTCCGACGACCCGATCGTGTTCCTGGAGCCGAAGCGCCGCTACTGGGAGAAGGGCGAGGTCGACGCGGAGGCGGAGGCCTATCCGCTGCACTCCGCGCGGGTGGCCCGGCCGGGCACGGACGTGACCGTGGTGGCGTACGGCCCGATGGTCCGCACCGCGCTCGACGCCGCCACCGCGGCCGCCGAGGACGGGCGCGAGCTGGAGGTGATCGACCTGCGCAGCCTGTCGCCGCTGGATCTGGGCCCGGTCCACGAGTCGGTCCGGCGCACCGGCCGGTGCGTGGTGGTGCACGAGGCGCCGTCGAACGTGGGCCTCGGCGCGGAGATCGCGGCGCGGGTCACCGAGGAGTGCTTCTACTCGCTGGAGTCGCCGGTGCTGCGCGTCACCGGCTTCAACACTCCGTACCCGGCGGCTCGCGTCGAGGAGGAGTACCTGCCCGACCTGGACCGGGTGCTCGACGCCGTCGACCGCACCTACGGCTGGTGAGCGGCGATGACTCGGATCAAGCAGTTCGACCTGCCGGACCTCGGCGAGGGCCTCACCGAGGGGGAGATCCTGAAGTGGCTGGTCGCGGTCGGTGACGATGTCGAGCTGAACCAGCCGATCGTCGAGGTGGAGACCGCGAAGGCGGCGGTGGAGATCCCGGCGAAGTGGGCGGGGCGGGTCAGCGCGCTGTTCTGCGAGGAGGGCGCGGTCGTCGAGGTCGGCACCGCGATCATCGCGATCGACACCGACCCGGGCGCCGGCGACCTGCCGGACCGGCCCGATGCTGACGAGCCCGCGCAGGGTGGCGCTCCCGGCCGTACCCCCGTGCTGGTGGGTTATGGCCCTCGGACGACCGCGGCCAAGCGGCGTCCCCGGCGCACCCAGCCCTCCGCCACCCCGGCGCCTGCGGCGCAGGACCTTTTTACCCCCGCGGGGGTACGGGAGACCGCTCCGGCCGCCGCTCCGCTCGCGCCCGCCGCTCCGGTCGCGGCTGTGATCGCCGGGCCGGTTCTCGCCAAGCCGCCGGTGCGCAAGCTCGCCCGCGATCTCGGGGTGGACCTGCATGTGCTGACCGGCACCGGGCCGCTCGGCTCGATCACTCGGGCGGACGTGCGGAGCGCGATCGAGACACCGGCCGAGCCCGATGTCCGATTTGACGCATCCCGCGAACACCGCGTCCCGGTGAAGGGTGTCCGAAAGCTGACCGCGGCGAACATGGTCGCGTCCGCGTTCACCGCACCGCACGTCACGGAGTTCCTGACCGTCGACGTGACCCGCGGCATGCGCGCGCTGGACCGGCTCCGGGAGCAGCGCGAGTGGCGGGATGTCCGCGTTTCTCCGCTTCTGCTGGTGTCCAAGGCGGTGCTGCTCGCCATCCGCCGGCATCCGATGATCAATTCGTCCTGGACCGGCGACGAGATCGTGGTCAAGGACTACGTGAACCTGGGCATCGCGGCCGCCACCGACCGCGGGCTGATCGTGCCGACCGTCAAGGACGCCGGCCGGCTGTCACTGCGCGAGCTGGCGGACGCACTGAACGAGCTGGTCAGGACCGCTCGCGCGGGCCGGGCCACGCCGTCGGACATGTCCGGCGGCACGTTCACGATCACGAACGTCGGCGTGTACGGGGTGGACGCCGGCACGCCGATCCTGCCGCCCGGGGAGGCCGCGATCCTGGCGTTCGGCGCGGTGCGCGAGACGCCCTGGGTGCACAAGGGCAAGGTCAAGGCACGCCGGGTCACCACGCTCAGCCTCTCGTTCGACCACCGCATCATCGACGGCGAGCTGGGCTCGCTGTTCCTGTCCGACGTCGGCCGGTTCCTCGCCGACCCGGAGGCCGCGCTGCTCGCCTGGAGTTGATCAGCAGCAGCTCGGAGTTCATCCATCGTGCCCCCGCCGACCACTCGGCGGGGGCACGGTCTTTCTTCTGGACATCTCTTCTTCTTCCGACGATCCTTAGGCAAGTGGTCGCGATCACCTCCGAATCGTTGGCCACGGGGATGGATTCGTGCTTGAATGGCGTTACCAGATCGGAAGCAACCGGTCGGAACACCAGGAGTGATGAAAGTCATGAGCATGATCAGCCGGATCCGGGCCGCGCGCGAGACCGCCCGTCGGAACCGCGCGATCGAGCGCGCGCTGCGCTCCGCCAACACCCCGGCGCTGCGCGACGAGATCCTCGCCATCGCCCAGCGTCACTACGGGTAACTCACCAACCTCGCTCCGTTGACCCGCGCGGCCGCACCTGAGGCCCGGGTAACACGGAAGTCCTCGGCCCGCCGGGTGACCGCGCCTGAAATGTCGGCGCGGACCGCCCCGGCGGGCCGTCGCGTATCCGGGTCCGTATTTCCGACCTGCTATGGCGCCCGGTACGGTTGGGCACGGTCGCCACTTCAAGGCCATCCGTGTGTCTTCCCTCCGGCACCTGTCGTCGGGGAGCATCGAGGCGGCGAGGCGCGACCGCTCGGCACGACCACGGATCACGTGGTCGCCGACCAGGCCGCCACAGTCCGGCGATCAACCACTGGACTGTCGGCGACAAGGTCGCTGAGCTGCTGCTCGGCACAGCCGAGGCCCTGGCCAGGCGACCCGGCCGACACGCGACGGAGGAGGCGCAGATGACGTCCGAGGGCCTGCACAAGGCCGGCGACGAGCCGGCTGAGGCGGCGCCGGGCACCGGTGGCACGCCGCCACCGGATGGCGCCGACAGCTTCAACCCGTACCGTTCCGGTGGGCACGTGCCGCCGCAGCAGCCCGCGGCCGGTGCCGCGCCGGCGCCCGGCATGCCCCAGCGCGGCATCGCGTCCGCCGGGGTTCCCCGATGGCCGTCCACGCCCTCCCCGCGCCCGGAGACCGGCGCCGACGGCGGCGCGAACGAGTGGCCGAGCCAGACCTCGTGGTCACCGAACGTGACCTCCGAGCCGCCGGCCCCGGCCAACTGGGGCCCCTCCCCCGAGTCGTCCGCGCCCGCGCAGTCGCGCTGGGCGCCGGCCGCGCCGGACCCGTCGGCCGAGCAGCCGCGCTCGTTCGGTGGCGGCTCCACGCCCGGCTTCGGCGGCCGGGCCAGCGTCTCCGGCGCGGCCTCGGTGCCGCCGCCCGCACCGGCCACCCCGCCGTCCACGTTCGGTGCCGAGCCCGCGCCGTACAACCCCTACGGCCAGCCCGGCACCAACGACGAGGGCGAGTCGTACGCGGAGGCCACCCAGCACTGGAAGGGCAACGCCTACCCCGGCGCCGACCAGGCCTCCCGGCAGCAGCCCGGCGCGTCGTCCTGGGGTGCCCCGGCCGAGCCGGCGCAGCCCTCGTGGGGCACCGCCCAGCCCGCTCAGCCCGCCTACGAGCGCAGCGGCCTGCCGCCGGAGGCCTGGGCGCCGGCCTCCCCGGCCACGGACGCGCCCGTCTCCGGCAGCGGATCCGCCGACCCGAACGCGTCCGGCCGGCACGGCCTGCCGCAGCGTGCGCCCGGCCAGTTCGAGCCGCCGTCGGAGAGTTCCTACAGCGGTTTCGACCTGTCCAAGCGCGGCGGTGCCGCGCCCACCCCCGGTGCCGCGCCCACCCCCGGTATCGCGTCCGCCCCCGGTGCCGCGTCCGCCCCCGGTGCCGCGTCCGCCCTCGGTGCCGCGTCTGTCCCCGGTGGCGGGCGCGCCCAGGTGCCGCCGTCCCCCGAGGAGTCCGGCGGTTCCGACGGCTTCGGCGCGGGCGCGTTCACTCGCGGTGCGGCCGCCGGCCACCAGGGCGCCGACTCTGCGCCCGAGGAGCAGCAGCCCGAGCCGTGGAACCCGCCGGTCCGGGTGCCGGGCGCGAGCTTCGGGTCCACGCCGCCGCCGGACGACCCGGAAGGCTCCCGCACCTCCATGCCGACCTCGTTCGGCGGCTCGTTCAACGGCTTCGGCCCGAACAACCCGAACTCCACCGGCGCGTTCGGCGAGGCGCCGCCCTCGTCGAGCGGCTTCGGCGCGGCCCCGGCCCCGAGCGAGGGCTTCGGCGCGGCTCCGGCAGGCCGGGGCACCTTCGGCGAGGCCGACAGCGGTTACCGCGAGTCCGGCCCGGCCGGTTACGACGCGCCGGTCTCTCCTTCCACGCCCGCCGAGTCCGGCGCCTTCGGCAACTCCGGCGGCTTCGGCCAAGCCCAGTCAGGCGGCTTCGGCCAGCCTCAGCCCGGCGGCGTCGACCCGTCTCAGCCCGGCGGCTTCGACGCGGCTCAGCCCGGCGGCTTCGACCCGGCGCAGTCCGGCCGGTTCGACCAGGCCCAGCCGGGCGGCTTTGACCAGTCCCAGTCCGGCCGGTTCGACCAGCCGCAGGGCGGCGGGTTCGGCCAGGCGGAGTCCGGTGGCTTCGGCCAGCCGCAGGCCGGTGGGTTCGACCAGGCACAGGCCGGCCGATTCGACCAGCCGCAGGCCGGCGGGTTCGGTCCGGCCGCGTCGGAGGAGAGCCCGGCGAGCGAGGCCGGCCGCTTCGCCGTCCAGCCCGACTTCGGTCCGTCCTACGGCGGGGACCAGCAGCACGACGCGGCCCAGGTGCCGCAGCCGCGCACGCCGTCCGACTTCCCGGCCGCCGCCTCGCCGTACGCGCCACCCGCCAGCGGTTCCGCCGGTGTGGCGCGGGCCGCCGTGGTTCCGCCGTCCGCGTCCGCCGCGGCGCCGTCCGTATCCGCGCCGTCGGCCGATGAGCCGTTCGCCGACGGGCCGGCCGCCGGACGCGCGGTCGCGGGCAGCGCCTCGGTGCCGATGGCCAGCAAGATCACACCGCCGCCGGACGCGCCGATGCCGCCGCCGGTCAGCAAGGGCCAGGCCCGGGTGTACGGCAAGGCAGCCACCCCCGAACCGGACGAGTCGTCCCCGATCTCGGGCGCGCCGGTCAGCGGCACACCGATCTCCGGCTCGCCGGTCTCCGGTTCCCCGGTGTCCGGCGGCCCGCCGGTCTCCGGTGGTTCCCCGGCCTGGGGCGGCTACGACGCGCCGCCCGCGCCCGCGGTCCCCGGCGGGTTCGCACCGCCGCACCAGGAGCACGGGCCGGTCAACGGCTTCGCGCACGGCCGGCAGCGCGAGGAGCCACCGGCCGACGCGCAGCCGCCACACTTCGCGGTCGGCGGCGGCCTGCCGTACCCCGGCCAGGTCGTCGACGGCCGGTCGATCGATCCGCGTGGCCCGATGGGCGGCGACCGTGGCTTCGACGACCAGGGCGACGGCTTCCCCGGCGCGCCCGGACCCGGCTTCGGAACCGCCGGACAGCGCAACGACGGCTTCGGCCCGCGCAACGACGGCTTCAATGACGGCTTCGGCGCACCCCCGCTCGCCCCGTCCCAGCACGAGGGCTTCGGCGCGTCTCCGCAGCAGCACGAGGGCTTCGGCGCTCAGCAGCAGCACGAGGGCTTCGGCGCGCCGCACGACGACGCGTCGTTCGGCCCCGGGCCGGGTGCCGGTGGTCCGCCGTCGTTCGGCAGCAACACGGCCGTGTTCGGCAGCGCGCCCGGCGGATTCGGTGGCGGGCAGGGCGGATTCGGTGGTCAGGGCGGATTCGACGACCCGGGTGAGTCCGGCCAGGACGCGTTCGACAAGTTCAAGGCCGCGGAGCCGGAGCCGGCGAAGGACCCGCTGCCCCCGCCGAAGAAGGGCGGCAACGGCGGCGTGCTGATCGCGGTGGTCATCGTGGCCGCGTTGCTCGTGCTGGTCCCGCTGCTGCTGGTCTGGCTGATCTCGTCCTCGCAGGACGACTCCGCGGCCTCGTTCGACGTGCCGGTCGGCGGTTGCGTGCAGGAGAGCAGCGGCCAGCCGGTCGTCGCCGAGTGCGCGGAGCCGGGCGCGTTCACGGTCGTGTCCCGCGCGCCGAGCAAGGATCAGTGCACGGATCAGTCCCAGCCGTTCATCGAGATCCGGACCGGTGGCGAGGTGCTCTGCCTGGCCCCGGCCGTCCCGGCGCCCGGCGGCGAGTCCGCGCCCGCCACCACCGGCTGAGCCACCGCACAACCGGCGGCACGCCGCCCGCACCACGAACGAGGAACGATGAGCGACACACCGCAGGGCCGGGTCCGCGCGCCCGAGCTCCGGGGCCGGGGCTGGCTGAACACCGGCGGCACCGACCTGACGCTGGCCGGGCTCCGCGGGAAGATCGTCGTCCTGGACTTCTGGACGTTCTGCTGCATCAACTGCCTGCACGTGCTGGACGAGCTCCGGCCGCTGGAGGAGAAGTACGGCGACGTCCTGGTCATCATCGGTGTGCACTCGCCGAAGTTCGAGCACGAGCGCGACCCGGACGCGCTGGCCGCGGCCGTGGAGCGCTACGGCGTACCCCATCCGGTCCTTGATGATCCTGATCTGCTGATGTGGCAGCAGTACGCGGCGAAGGCCTGGCCGACGCTCGCGGTCGTCGACCCGGAGGGCTACCTGGTCGCGTCGATGGCCGGCGAGGGCCACGCGGAGGGCCTGGCCCGGCTGGTCGACCAGCTGATCGCCACGCACGACGCGAAGGGCACGCTGCGCCGCGGCGACAGCCCGTACGTGCCGCCGGCCGAGGCCGAGACCCCGCTGCGCTTCCCCGGCAAGGCCATCCCGCTGCCGAACGGAAACCTGCTGGTCAGCGACTCGGCCCGGCACTCGCTGGCCGAGGTCACGCCGGACGGCGACGTGGTCCGGCGGATCGGCACCGGCGCCCGCGGCCGCTCCGACGACGCCCCGTCGTTCTCCGAGCCGCAGGGCCTCTGCCTGCTCCCGCCGCACACCGCCGAGGTCGCCGGCTACGACGTGGTCGTCGCCGACACGGTCAACCACCTGCTCCGCGGCGTGCGCCTGTCGGACGGCACGGTCACCACGATCGCCGGCAGCGGCCGCCAGTGGCGGTCCGCACCGGACGGCCACGCCCACGACGCGCTCGCGGTCGACCTCTCCTCACCGTGGGACGTGGCCTGGTTCGGCGAGAAGGTCATCGTCGCGATGGCCGGCATCCACCAGCTCTGGTGGTTCGACCCGATCAAGCGCACCGCCGGGGTCTACGCCGGCACCACGGTCGAGGCGCTGCGCGACGGCCCGCTCCCCGACGTCTGGATGGCCCAGCCTTCCGGCCTCTCCGTCTCCGCCGACGGCACCCGCCTGTGGATCGCCGACAGCGAGACCTCCGCGCTCCGCTTCGTCGCGGACGACGAGCTGCACACCGCCGTCGGCCAGGGCCTCTTCGACTTCGGCCACATGGACGGCCCGGCCGCCCAGGCGCTGCTGCAGCACCCGCTCGGCGTCTGCGCGCTCCCGGACGGCTCCGTGCTGATCGCCGACACCTACAACGGAGCGGTCCGCCGCTACTCCCCGGACACCGACGAGGTCACCACGGTCGACCGCGGCCTCGCCGAGCCGAGCGACCTGGTCCTCACGGACGACGGCGCGGTCCTGGTGGTCGAGTCCGCAGCACACCGCCTGACCCGGCTCGCGCCCGGCGCCCTGGAGGCCGCCGGCGTCTCCACGGACGGCACCCGCCATCGCACCGAGCGCCCCGCGACCCCGCTCGCCCCCGGCGACGCCACCCTGGACATCATCTTCACCCCGGCCCCCGGCCAGAAGCTGGACGAGACGTTCGGCCCGTCCACCCGCCTCGTCGTCAGCGCCTCCCCGCCGGAACTGCTCCTCGACGGCGCCGGCACCACCACCGGCCTCTCCCGCACGCTGCGCCTCAACCCGGACGTCCCGGCCGGCGTCCTCCAGGTCGTGGCCCAGGCCGCCACCTGCGACATCGACGCCGAACACGCGGCCTGCCACCTCACCCGCCAGGACTGGGGCGTCCCCATCACCATCACCCCGGGCGCCCCGTCCCGCCTCCCGCTCATCCTGCGCGGCCTGGACGGCTGAGCGGGTTTCCCGCTTCCGGCGTGGCCGCTTCCCACTGCTCCCGCGGGCACCGGCCGGCCGCAACAGGCAAGCGGTACTCCGGCCGGGGCGGCAGTGGGCTCCCGCATGTGTCGTGGTGGCCGGAGCGGCCTTCGGTCACCGGGCCGGGTGCCCCGACCCGCGAGGAGCCGAACGCGCCGCGCCTCGCGCGACGTGCTCCGAGAATCGTCGCGGTTCTTACCCGCCCACAGCGAATCCGGCTCCGACGCGGCGTCCGGAGCGCCGGCGGAGGCCGCCGCGAGGTCTGCCCGCGGGAGCACACGGACCGCACCACGCCGGAAGCGGGAAATCCGCCCTTGGACCTCTAGGCGAAGGCAGCGAGGGAGAGGTCGGCGTCGAGGAGGGAGGCGCGGACGCGGCGGGCGAGGTCGACCGCGCCGGCCGTGTCGCCGTGCAGGCAGATGGACTCGACCTGGCAGGGGATGACGGTGCCGTCGATGGCGGTGACGGTGTGCTCGACCGCCATCTGGACCACCCGGTCGGCGACCGCGGCGGAGTTGTGGATGACCGCGTCGGGATTCGTGCGGGGGACGAGGCGGCCGTCGGGCAGGTAGGCGCGGTCGGCGAAACCCTCGCCGACGACGCGGAGACCGGCGTCGGCGGCGAGGCGGGCGAGCACCGAGCCGGGCTGGCACAGCACCGGAAGTCCGGCGTCGTAGTCGGTGATCGCGTCCACCACGGCGCCCGCCTGCCCCTCGTCGACCGCGGCCGTGTTGTAGAGCGCGCCGTGCGGCTTGACGTAGCGAACCCGGTCGCCGGCCACGCGGGCGAAGCCGTCGAGCGCCGCGATCTGGTAGATGATCTCGTCGCGCAGGTCCTCACGGCGGTACTCGATCCGGCGACGCCCGAAGCCGGCCAGGTCGCGGTAGCCGACCTGGGCGCCGATCGCCACGCCCCGGTCGGCCGCGGCCGTGCACACCGCGCGCATGATGGACGGGTCGCCGCCGTGGAAGCCGCAGGCGACGTTCGCGGAGGTCACCAGGTCCAGCAGTGCCTCGTCGTCACCCAACTGCCAGACGCCGAAGCCCTCACCGAGGTCAGCATTGAGGTCCATGGCTTCGCACGGTAGTCTGCCGGGCGCGACACTCCAAGCCGGTGAGCCGCTTCACTACTTCAAGGTAACTTACGGTGCCGTAACCTGGTCGTGTGACCACCAAAGCCCCGGCTCGCCTCAAGCCGCTGGACCTCGGCAAACCCCGCCTCCGCGGCTGGTTGCACTTCTACGCGTTCTTCGTCGCGTTGGTCTGCGGCATCGTCCTCTGCTCACTCGCGCTGACCCGTCCGGGCTGGACACCGGTGCTCAGCTGCGCCGTCTACAGCCTGACGGTCTGTGGCCTGTTCGGCACGAGCGCGCTCTATCATCGGCGTGTCTGGAGCCCGCGCGGCTACCAGATCATGCGCCGGATGGACCACTCGATGATCTTCGTGTTCATCGCCGGTACGTACACCCCGTTCTGCCTGCTGCTCCTGCCCTCGCCGAAGTCGGAGATCCTGCTCGGCGTCGTCTGGGGTGGCGCGCTTCTCGGCGTGGCGATGAAGATGATCTGGCCGCATCTGCCGCGCTGGGTCGGCGCGCCGCTCTACATCGCGCTCGGCTGGGTCGCGGTCGCGGTCCTGCCGGACATCCTGCACAGGGGCGGCGTCGCGGCGCTGGTCCTGCTGATCGTCGGCGGCGTGATGTACAGCGTCGGCGCCGTGCTCTACGCGGTGCGCCGGCCGAACCCGTGGCCCACGGTCTTCGGCCACCACGAGTTCTTCCATGCCTGCACCCTCGTCGCCGCCGTCTGCCACCACATCGCCATCTACTTCGCGCTCTTCGCTTGAGTTCCCGGTCGTCGGCTGGGGCGCTCTCGGGCGATGCCGATACCACCGATCCTCGAAGGCGGGGAGAGCACCGGCGTCGTGGCGTCCCACGCGAAGAGCCCGCAGCGATCGCTGCGGGCTCTTCGTGGAACATCGTGAGTTACAGCTGCTGACGACGCACCCGGTACTGCTCCTCGACGACCCGGTCCTCGACCGGGGCGGCGACCGGAGGTGCGACGTGCGTGTGCGGCGGCGCGGTCGCCGGGTGCGGCGGCGCGGGGACGTGACCGTCGGGGGTGGTCGCGACCGGACGGCGACGGCTCTGCCAGAACCACACGGTCGTGGCGAGGCCCACGAGGCCGGCGAGCATCAGGACCCAGCCGACCACAGCGATGTCGATCCACCCCAGGTCGAACTCGATGGCGAACGCGAAGATCGCCCCGAGCGCGATGAGGAAGATACTTGCTCCGAAACCCACTTCTCGTCCTCCTTGGCTGACGGCCGGACCGGATGGACCGGCGCATTGCCGAGTCGTGGGACTGAGGCCTGGATGCCGACCCACGGTTGAGTGATGGCTTACCCACCCGTCACGATTGTCAATCAGGCAAGCTGTACCGCGTGACGTCTCGAACCCTGGTCCTGCTCCGCCACGCCAAAGCCGACCGCCCGGACGGTGTCGGCGACCTCGAACGCCCGCTGACCGAGCGCGGTCACGCGGACGCGGCCGCCGCCGGAGCCTGGCTCGCCCACCACGGCTACGCACCCGACCTGGTGATCTGCTCGCCCGCGCGGCGGACCCGGCAGACCTGGCACGGCGTGGCGGTCGCGATGGCGGAGGCCTCGGCCGATCTGGGCGCGCCCGCGGTGCGATACGAGCCCGGCCTCTACGCGGAGGGCCACCACGCGCTGCTCAGCGTGGTCAAGGCGGTGCCGGCGGAGACCTCGGCGGTGTTGCTCGTCGGCCACAACCCGGACATCTCGCTGCTCTCCACGATGCTCGACCCGGACGGCGCCGGCGACTCGGACGGCCTGCGCACCAGCGGCCTGGCCGTGCACCGCTTCACCGGCGAGTGGTCGTCGCTCGGCGCGGGCGCCGCCGCGGTGGCCGACACGCACACCGCCCGCGGCTGATCCCCCACTCCGGTGATCCAGGCGTCATTGACGTCGTTCTGACGACATGAACTGCGCCTGGATCACGGGCTGAAGAGCGCACCCGGCGATGCGCGGGGTTGAGGGGCCTCAGCCCGGTGGTGCCGGTGGGTGCCGGATCTCGATCTCGGAATCCGCGCCGAGCGGGGCGGCCGGATGGGCCAGGCGGGTCTCGTCGACCACGTCCATCGGGCCCAGCGCGCGGTTCCGGCGATCCTTCCAGTACCACATGGTGATCAACAGCGCGGACGTGCCGGCCAGCATCAGGACCCAGCCGACCACGTTGAGATCCAGCCAGGCCGGCTCCACGTGGACCGCGAAGGCCAGGATGGCGCCGACTGCGATGAGGAAGATTCCTCCGCCAATGCCCATGTGCACTCCCCCGTGCCAGGAGATTTCAGGCTATATCGGCATACGGCCGCGTGCAGGGCACTGCCAGAATCAAGAAGCAGCGGGGGTACGCGTACCCCCGCTGCTTCTTGAAAGGTCTTAGAACTGGTCCTCCGGGACCTCCATGACGTCGAGCGTGGCGCCCTGCACGATCCGGCGGTCCGCACCGAGCCGGGGCAGCACCTCGCGGGCGAAGAACCGCGCGGCCGCGACCTTGCCCTCGTAGAACGCCTTGTCCGCGGTCGACACCTCGCCGGACAGCGCGCGGAGCGCGACGTCGGCCTGCTTCTGCAGCAGCCAGCCGACCACCACGTCACCGAGCGCGAGCAGCACCCGGCGCGAGTGCAGACCGACCTTGTAGAGCTCCTCGGGCTTGCCGCCCTGGGCCGCGCCGAGCCAGCCGGTGATCGCGCCGAGCATCGCCTGCAGCTCACCGAGCGACTTGCCGAGCAGCAGGCGCTCCTCCTTGAGCCGGCCGTTGCCGCCCTCGGCCTCGATGAACGCCTGGATCTCGCCGGCCACCCGCATCAGCGACGCGCCGTTGTCCCGGACGATCTTGCGGAAGACCAGGTCGAGGCTCTGGATCGCGGTGGTGCCCTCGTAGAGCGTGTCGATCTTCGAGTCGCGGACGTACTGCTCCAGCGGGTAGTCCTGCAGGAAGCCGGAGCCGCCGAACGTCTGCAGCGACTCGTGGCCGAGCAGCTCGTACGCCCGCTCCGAACCGACGCCCTTGACCAGCGGGAGTAGCAGGTCGTTGACCCTCTTACCGACCGCGGCGGTCTCTGCGTCACCGGCCGCCTCCGCCTTCGCGACCGTGTCCTGCCAGGTGGCGGTGTAGAGCACGAGCGCGCGCAGGCCCTCCGCGTACGCCTTCTGCAGCATCAGCGAGCGGCGCACGTCCGGGTGCTTGATGATCTCGACGCGCGGCGCGGTCTTGTCGGCCTGACGGAGCAGGTCGGCGCCCTGCTGGCGGCTCTTCGCGTACTCCAGCGCGTTGAGGTAGCCGCTGGAGAGCGTCGCGATCGCCTTCGTGCCGACCATCATCCGCGCGTACTCGATGATCAGGAACATCTGGCGGATGCCCTGGTGCACCTCGCCGAGCAGCCAGCCCTTGGCCGGTGTGCCGTGCTCGCCGAACGTCAGCTCGCAGGTGTTGGAGACCTTGATCCCCATCTTGTGCTCGATGTTGGTGGCGTAGACGCCGTTGCGCTCGCCCAGTTCACCGGTCTCCGCGTCGAAGTGGAACTTCGGCACGATGAACAGCGACAGGCCCTTGGTGCCCGGCCCGCCCACACCCTCGACGCCGACCGGGCGCGCCAGCACGTAGTGGATGATGTTGTCGGTCAGGTCGTGCTCGCCGGACGTGATGAAGCGCTTGACGCCCTCGATGTGCCAGGAGCCGTCCGGCTGCGGGATCGCCCGGGCGCGGCCGGCGCCGACGTCGGAGCCGGCGTCCGGCTCGGTCAGCACCATGGTCGAGCCCCACTGCTTCTCGATGAACAGCTCGGCCCACTTCCTCTGCTCCTCGGTGCCCTCCACGTGCGCTATGTGCGCGAACGAGGGACCGGAGGAGTACATCCAGAGCGGCGCGTTCGCCCCGAGCACCATCTCCGCGATCGCCCACCAGACCGCGCGCGGTGCGGGCGTGCCGCCGAGCGCCTCCGGCAGGTCCAGCCGCCAGAACTCGGCCTCCATCCACGCCCGATACGACTTCTTGAACGACTCGGGCAGCGGCGCGGTGTGCGTGGCCGGGTCGAAGACCGGCGGGTTCCGATCGGAGTCGGTGTAGCTGGCGCCGAGGTCCTCCTCGGCCAGCCGCCGCATCTCGGCCAGGATGTCCCGGACCGTGTCGACGTCGAACTCCGCGTACGGAGCGACGCCGAACGACCGGTCGGCGCCGAACACCTCGAACAGGTTGAACTCGAGGTCTCGCAGGTTGCTCTTGTAGTGACTCATGGGCGGCAGCCCCCGCTTCACGCTCGTTACCGGTCAGTAATAGGAGGGTATTACCGACGGGTAAGTACGGACAAGGCCGTGAACAAAGTGACCACGGCCACACGGGCCGCACCATCGACCGCGATTCACCCTTTTTGCGGTATTTCCCGAGTGACCTCACCCATGAGGTCAAGCCGCCGCGCCGAAAGGACCACAACCTGGGCCGAGTCCATCTCGTTGGCACGTTCGAAGCGCCGCTCGGCGTGCGGGCCGGGCCATCGTCGGGGAGGACCCATGCTGCTCAGCAACCTCAGGGACGCACTGAACCTCAGGGACGCACTGCGCCAGATACGCCAGGAGCCGGACGGGTACGAGCGGGGCTACATCGGCCGGCATCGCGCGCCGGAGGAGCCGGACGAGGCGCCGACCACCATGCTCCCGCCGGTCACGGTGAGCACGCCGATCATTCCCGGCCCGCTGCCGGTGCCGTCACCACGCACCGCGCCCGCGACCTAGAGCGGTCATGCGCCGGCGGCACCGACCTCCCAGCTCGGCATGGCCGCGCTGGCGACGGGCCTGGGCCCGGTGTACTCCATCAGCACCAGCGCGATGTCGTCGTCCAACCGACCGTGCACCCACTCGTGCAGCGCGGCCTCCAGCGAGGCCAGACCGTCCCCGACCGTGCCGTGCCCGACCAGCTGCCAGGCGCGGTCGGCCGTCGGGAAGAACTCCCCCTCCCGGCGAGCCTCGCCGAGGCCGTCCGTGAAGAGCAGCAACCGGTCGCCGGGCTCCAGCCGCTCCACGCGCGGCTGGGCCTCCGGCCGGAACCCCAGCGGCGGCACGGGTGCCGGCGGGTCCAGCGCGATCACCTTGCCGCGCCGAAGCAGCAGCGGGGACGGGTGTCCACAGTTCACGATCGTCAGCGTGCCGCCGCGCTCCTCGACCAGCACCGCGGTCACGAAGTCCTCGTCGCCGACGCTGCGAGCAACCGCACGATCAAGATCTGCCACCACGGTACGGAGATCGCCGCGCTCGAACGCGACATGCCGGTACGACCCGAGGACGATGCTGGCGAGCCGAACCGCGTCCAGCCCTTTGCCGCGCACGTCACCGATGATCATCCGTACCCCATAGGGGGTGTCCAGCGCCTCGTAGAGGTCGCCGCCGATGTCCGCGGCCGCGGTCGCGGAGATGTAACGACCGGCCACCGCGAGCGTGCCCACGTGCGGCCCGATCGGTCGCAGCACCGCCTGCTGCGCGACCTGCGCCAGCTTGAACAGCTCGTCGATGCGGCGGGCCTGCCGGTCGCGGATGGTCGCCACCGCGGCCGCGATGCCGGTGGACAGCCCGACACCGACCACATTGATCGCGGCGGGGAACGACGGGTCGGAGATCACGAAGGCGGCACCGACCACGGTGGCCAGCGCGCCGATGATCAGCACCACGCGCCACGAGGCGAACGCCGCGGCCAGGAACGGCGCGGCCGCGACCAGGCCGACATAGCTCGCATTGGGGCCGTCGGCCAGCTCGATCACGGAGACGAGCGCGAGCAGCGCGACGGCCGCGCCGAGGCCGGCGCGGGATCCTGGGCTGATCGGGCCGCGGCCCGCGAAGAAGCTGTGCATTGGTCCGGACCCAGCATGCCTGATCGACCGACGGGACTGCACCGACTTGCCCCCTAGTCTGATGCCGATTTGGCCGTCCGGTGGGGTGGTGGCGTCACCTGGTTGTCGCCCGATCGGGTAAACCCTTGTGAGGCGTCTCCGGTCTCTCCAACGCTTTCGCCGGCCCGGTAGGTTGCCGCGTTGCGCCGCAAGAGCAAGATGATCTGGTGTCGTCGGACCTTACCACCGCACTGATCGGTGCATTTCGCTGGAACGACCCGGGGCAGGACTTTCCGCACCTGGTCAGTGACCTCTCCGGCTGGTGGCGCTCGCCGGAGATCCTGCACGCGCTGGGCCCGGCGATGGCCGGCCTCTTCCCGGACTCCGACCTGACGGTGGTGGTCGCGCCCGAGGTCACCGGCTTCATCGTCGGCCCGCTGGTCGCGGTCGCGCTGGAGGTCGGCTTCGTGGAGGCGTACAAGGGCGGTCACTCCCCGGTCGCCGAGCCGATGACCTGGGCTCATGCCGCGCCGGACCACAAGGGCCGGCGGCTGTCGCTCGGCGTGCGCACCCGCCAGCTGCGCCCCGGCGACCGCGCGCTGATCGTCGACGACTGGATCACCACGGGCGCCCAGTCCCGCGCGCTCGGCGAGATCGTCACCGCGTGCGGCGCCGTCCCGATCGGCACCGCAGCGATCGTCGCCGAGTGCACGCCCGAGGTCACGGCCGAGTTGCGCGTCCGAAGTCTGCTCCGGGCCGAGCAACTTTAGGCCTTATGCGCGTTATCTCATTCGTTGGGTCATCTGCGGAAGACGCTGCGTGATCGACCAGTGTGGACGATGATCTCCAGGTCTCTATCGATCTCCACGAATCGGTCTCACCATGCGCCCAGCCCTGCCCCGCTCACTCGCCACCCGTCCCGGCCGCTTCGCCGCGTTCCTCGTCGGTCCCGATGATCCGCTGGCGGACGCGGGCCGCTCGGTCGAACGGATCGTCTTCGAGACCGCGTTCGGCCTGGACGCCGACACCATGAAGGCCGAATACAGCGGGTACGACGCGGTCAGCCGCTTCATCGTCGTGCTCGACCGGGTTCGGGACCGCCCGGCCGGCGTCATCCGCCTCATCGACGAGTCCTCGGCCGGCCTGAAGACGCTGAACGACGCGCCCGCGCACATCGGCGGCACCGTCGACGACATCCGCGCCCACCATCGGATGACCGACGGCCGCCGCGCCGTGGACGTCGCCACGCTCGCGGTCCTCCCCGAGTACCGCGGTGCCCGCTCGGTGCTGGTCAGCACGCTGCTCTACCGCACGCTCTACCGCGCCTTCCACCGCGACGGCATCACCCACGTGGTCGCCATGATCGACGAGCCCGCGTACCGCAATCTCCGGCGGATCGGCACCCCGTTCGTACCCATGCTGGGCTCGTCGCCCTTCACTTATCTCGGCTCGGCCGAGAACCGTGCGCTCTACGGCGACTTCCGCGAGTTCGGCCCCGCGATCACGCGCAACGCGGCCCTGCTGCGCGAACAGGCCCGAGTCACCCCGGCCTCACTGCGGAGCCCGCGCCGCCTGCTCCGCCGCCGCGTGGCCGCGCGCATCGCCACCACGATCATCACGGGCGAGGGTCTGGACCGGCAGATCCATCTCTGAGGATGGCCGGTTCGTTTTTGAGGATGGCAGTCGGCAGGGCCTCGTTCAGCCACCGACCGCGGCCTGGCCGCCCCCACCCCGCTCGCGACCGTGCGACTCTGGCCGGAATGGCTGGAGACCACACCCCCGGCCACACTCGGCGAATCCACGCTGCCGATCAGCAGCCAGCCCTACAACACGCCGGCCCGGACCGACATCCCCGCCTTCACCGGCGACCGCCCGGTCATCCTGGTCACCCTCGGCACCGTCGTCGAAGACCTGCCGCTGCTGCGCACCGCCGTCCAGGCCGTCCTCGACGCCGGCGCCGACGCCCTCGTCACCACCGGCTTCGCCGCCACCCCCGCCGACCTGGGCGCGGTCACCGACCCCACCCGCGTCCGCGCCGTCTCCTTCGCCCCCATCGCCCAACTCCTCGACCACGCCCAAGCCGTCCTCGCCGCCGGCGGCTCCGGTACCACCCTCGCCACGCTCTCCCGCGGCCTCCCGCTCGCCTTCATCCCCAAAATCGCCAACCAGCCCCTGGTCGCCTCCCTGGTCACCACCTTCGGCGCCGCACTCACCATCGACACCCCCGACTCCCTCCCAGCCGCCATCCCCGCCCTCCTCACCACCCCGTCCCTTCGCGACCGCGCCACCGCCGCCCAGTCCCTTCTCGCCGAGCGTCCTTCCCCCGCCACCACCTGGACAGCTCTCCGCTCCCGCCTCGGCTGACCACAAAGCCCTCGCCCATCCCGGTAGGCGAGGGCTCCACCCAGCCGCCACCCCTCCACACCGCGCGGCCCCCTCCGACGGCACGCATTCGACAGAAATCACTCGCACGCAGCAATCCGGGCCCAACCCCGGAGCAAACGCGAGCAGCCCGCGCCACGTACCCGCACGCAGTCCTTTCGGGACCCGCTCGCCCTAGGTGAAACCGCAGGCACCCGACGCCGCGCGACCAGAGGCGCGGGGGGTTCCGGGGCTCGGCCCCGAAGCAGAATGCGAGAAGGCCCCGGCTCGCGCTCTCCGCGAGTAGGGGCCTCCGCCAACGAGAGCGGGCGACGGAAATCGAACCCGCACTGCCAGCTTGGGAACCGTACCGGAACCCTGCGCCACCGGCCACCACCGTAAATCGAACCGGCCGCGAGCGGCCTGGAGTGACCTCGACGCGTCTGGCCTAATGGCCCGCCAATGGCCCGACACGATCGGGACCCCAGCGAACGGAGTTGCTCGTCTCCTCGGGAGGGCCTGCGCGCTGATCGGCCGCACAGAAGCTCTCCGCTGTCTCGACGCTCTCACTGAGAGCCCACCGACGCGGAACGTGGACAACCCTTGGCAAGGGCCGCTACTGGGGTACGGTCAGACCTTCAGAAGATCGACGTCGTAGAGGCTCATCGCCGCGTCGCGGGAGGCGAGGGTGAGCCCTTCGGCTGCTGCTTGAGCGATGAGCATCCGGTCGAACGGATCGCGGTGATGCAGCGGGAGCCGACCCGCCGCGATCGCATGTGCGTAGGTGACGGGCAACTCGCGGAAGCCGGCATCGCGGATCTGCTCGGCCAGGTCGGCCGGCCCGGTGAGCTTGCCGGTGTTCTGCTTGATGGTGATCTCCCACAGGCTGACCGGAGAGAGGTAGACGTCCGGGTCGTGGCGTAGCCGATCGAGGATGTCTTCACCGAGGGTCGCATCGCCGGTGATGGCCCAGAGCGCCACGTGAGTGTCCAGGAGAAGGCTCATCCACCGATCCCGAAGTCGTCGGCGATCGCCGCGTTGGTCTCCGGCGAGTCCCAGTCTCCCGAGAGGTCGACCTGTCCAGCCAGTGACCCGATGGCGGTGCGGTTGACCCGGCGCACCAGGGGGATCACCTTCGCGACGGGTGTGCCGGCCCGGTCAATGATGATCTCCTCACCATTCGCCACCCGCTCGATGATCTTCGACAGGTGAGTCTTCGCCTCATGCATGTTGAAGTGCACTGCCTCGGCGGACATCGCATCACCCCCGTGCTTAGCTAACCGGCTAGTCCGAACTGTACCCGGCCCGCTCTCCCGGCGTCGAAGGCTGGAAGCGTCGACCGCATCACCGGCACGCGCCACGCCCGGCGCGTCCTGGTCGACGCGACTAACCAGGCGGTGCAGGCGCCCGCCGGGACGGCCAAGCAAACGAGTAGCGGAGGGCCCGAGGAGAGCCAATGGCACGCTGATGACACGCCCAGAAGCCAGGCAGCGACTGTCCTGGGCTGAAAGCTGACCGCGAGGCCGATGTCCGGAGCCTACAAGGCGCTCCCGGATCGGCGGCATCCCCTCCGGCCTCGAAGCAGGAAACGCCGGGCCGAGCTACACGAGGCCAAACCGCTCACGACAATCAATGAATCCGGCGAACGCGCCGCATCTCCCGAAGGAGCAGCCGGGGTACAAACCCAGAGCCAGACCCCAGGGCACTCACCGCACGTCATTCCTCCCATAGGAAGACGCACGTCGATCCCACGACAGCCCATCCACCGCGACCACCGGAACGTGGGGTCCAGGCTCGGCCCCGGGGAGACAGCGAGCAGAGAACTCCCGACTTCGAGCGGGTGACGGGAATCGAACCCGAACTGTCAGCTCGGGAACTCGCGTAGGAGTTCGAATCAGCCAAGGTCAACGAGCTGCGCCGCAGCTCAGAGACCCGGCGGCTCCCCGCGGCTCCCCCTCGCTTCCCGCCGCTACGGGCACGCAGGGGGCACGCGGATCAGCCTGCCTGAGGCGCTGCCGGGCCGTCCGCCTCGACGATCGGCGCCCGCTGCATTGCGGCCATCAGCGTCGTCAACACGCGGCGTGCCTCGTCCGCGCTGCGATAGCTGGTCGCGCTCGTCGCCAGGATCTCGCCATCGGCGGCCACCAGACGCCACCGGTAGGCGCGCAGGTCTCCGCTGATCAGCTCGAACGTCACCGGGCGGATCTGCGCCGGCGGACCGGTCAGCTCGACCGGCTCGCTCTCGGCAAGCATGGCGTCGAACTCGTCCTCGGTCACGTCGAACTCCGCCAGCTCATCACCCTTCATATGAACCATGATGCGCTCTACACCCCCACCAGCACAGTCCGCAGCCGCCAAATCCCGGGTGGGCTCAAGAGCTTGAAGCAGGAGTCCATCGGGCAGGCGGGTCGGCGGGTCGTCTCGGTTTTGGGTGAGAGGCAGTATTTCGAGCGCGATGCCAAGCGCTTCTTCAGTGAGTGCTACTCAATGCGATCCGCATTGGTGCACGGTAACGAAAAGCGGCCGGCGTGGGAAATTGTCAATGTGGCCGCCTCGCATCTTCAGATGATGGTGGGTGACCTGCTCGGCCGAGAGTTGCTGGGCGTGACCGACGCGGTGTCGCAGTCTGTGGAAGTGGACTAGCCTAAGGTAACGTCGACATGTTTTCTCCGTGAGAGACTTGTCCTTTGGTGCTGCGCGGGCGTATGTAATCGCACACGCCCGCGTTGGTGAATCATGGCGATGCGCAGCTGAGTGGTGGGGCGACCTACAAATCTTGAATTTCCCTTGAGTCGTCGTCCGTTTCGATTTTCGCGTAGAGCAAAGAATCGCGCCATTCTCCATTAGTAAATACGTGATCGCGAAGTCTGCCTTCATATTGCAGCCCAAGCTTGGTAGCTACTGCGATGGAGGCGGCGCTGCTGGGGCCGATGGCTGCCGTAATCCGATGCAGGTTCAGGCGTGAAAAGCCAAATGCGATAATCGTGCGGCTGGCGTCAGTAGCGTAACCTTTGCCCCAGTGGTTCGCATTGGTGGCGTAACCCAACTTGGCGGCCCTGACGCCCCCAAGTCCTAGGCGGACAAATCCCGCAAGCCGATCGCCATCTAGAACAACAGCCAGATAGTATTCGGCGCGCGGTTCAATTGTGGCACGCTCTTTGATGCCGTTGATCATGTCGACAGACTGCCGCATTGTGCGACTGTCAAAGGACAGGTACTGGGTTACTCGGTCGTCGCCGATGATGGCGTGCACGTCGGCCGCGTCGTCGTCGCGGAATTCGCGGAGGGTGACGACGCGGCCGGTGAGGGTTACCGGGTACATGACCCGATTTTGGCCTATCGGGGTAGGGCTGCCCCAGGACGGCGGGTAAATTCCTCGATGGCGTCGATGAGATCGGTGGCGAGGCCAGCGCGGGTGAGGGCCTGGTGGACCCGCTGTACGGAGCTGGTGATGCCGTGGATGCGCTTCTCGGTGGGCAGCTCTGCGGGTAGGCGATCGCGAGACGCTGGACATCTGATTGGAGTTGGTGATCAGGTCGGGGGTGACACCGACAGATGCAGGTGGCACGGTAATGGCACGCGGTCGATCACCAGAGCTTCGAGGTTCGAATGCGGCCTCAGCTCATGACCCGTAATGGCCCAAGCGAGTCCCGGCCGAGTCTTCACCACTGCATCGATCGAACCGCGAAGGTCTCCGTGCGGCCCGGATGACAGCGATCGTCCGTACCCTGAGAACGGGTCTGATCCTGAGGCATTTGACCTGCTCAGCCGGCCAATCTCGCAGGTGACCCACCAACGCGACCACAGGAACGTGGGGGTCTGGGGGCTCGGCCCCCAGGCAGAATGCGAGGAGCCCCCGGCTCGCGCAATCCGCGAGCAGAGGGCCCCTGGCTTCGAGCGGGTGACGGGAATCGAACCCGCACTGTCAGCTTGGGAAGCTGATGTTCTGCCATTGAACTACACCCGCGTGGTGCGGCCTCACTCTACCTGGTTGTCCGTTCTTCGCGCGAGCGGCTATGCCTGTGAGTCGCCGGAGGCGGCGATGACGATTTCGACGCTGGGGGCGTGGTCGCGCCAGACCTGGACGGCGGGGCGGTGGGTGATGTCGGTGGTGAGGGGGGTGGCGCCGCCGCGGCCGTGGCGGGCGAGCATGGCGACGTCGATGGTGAATTCGTAGAGGCGCCAGTCGACGTGGGGTTCGGCGCGGAGGTCGCCGGCGAGGCGGGTGATGCGGGCGAGGTCGGTGACGGCGTGGGCGTGGCCGGCGAGGTAGGCCTCGTCGTCGCTGTCCTCGGGTGGGAAGCTGTGCAGCGCGTAGCGGCCGTCGCGGTCGAGGTCGCGGCGTTTCGGGGAGTCGACGATGAAGCAGAAGAGGCCTTCGTCGGTGATGACCGGGGAGACCGGGTGGACGCGGGGGCCGCCGTCGGAGCGGACGGTGGCGAGGTAGCCGAGGCCCGGACCGTACTGCTGCATGAGGGTGCGGATGGCGGAGGCCAAACCGGGCTGTGAGGTGGCGAAAGCGGTCCAGGTAGCCATGCGGCAATCCTATCGAACATACGTTCGAACAGCCAAGCTCGTTAGGGTAAAACCATGCTCCTCTCTGACCGGGACCTGGTCGCCGAGATCAAGGCCGGCTCACTCGCTCTCGATCCGTTCGAGGCCGCGCTGGTCCAGCCGTCCAGCATCGACGTGCGGCTCGACCGGCTGTTTCGGGTCTTCAACAACCACCTGTACACGCACATCGACCCCTCGGTGCAGCAGGACGACCTGACGTCCGAGGTCGAGGTGCCGGCGGGGCAGCCGTTCGTGCTTCACCCGGGAGAGTTCGTGCTCGCCTCGACGCTGGAGGTGATCTCGCTCGGCGATCAGCTGGCCGGGCGACTGGAGGGCAAGAGCAGTCTGGGCCGGCTCGGCCTGCTGACGCACTCCACGGCCGGTTTCATCGACCCGGGCTTCTCCGGGCACGTGACGCTGGAGTTGTCGAACGTGGCGAACCTGCCGATCACACTCTGGCCGGGCATGAAGATCGGCCAGCTGTGCATCTTCCGGCTGTCGTCGCCGGCTGAGCACCCGTACGGTTCGGAGGTCTACGGTTCCCGCTACCAGGGCCAGCGCGGCCCGACGCCGAGCCGCTCCTGGCGCAACTGGCGCACCTGGCCGACGTCATGAAAAAGGTCGCCCCCGCGGAACGGGGGCGACCGAAACACAGAAGAGCCGAAACACAGAGGATCTAGAGCGGACTGCCGAAGCTGTGCACCGGCATCGCGTCCATCTTCATCATCCGCACCGGCTCCGCGGGGTTGGGCGCGTGCACCACCCAGCCGTCACCGGCGTACATGCCGACGTGGCTGAGGTCGGCGCGGTAGAAGACGAAGTCGCCGGGCTGCAGTTGGTCGCGGCTGACCGATTTCATCAGCCCGCGCTGCGCGGCCGCGTTGTGCGGGAACGAGATGCCGACCTGGTTGTACGCCGCGAGCATCAGGCCGGAGCAGTCGAAGGCGTCCGGGCCGGCCGCGCCCCAGACGTACGGCGAGCCGATCTGCGCGCAGGCGAACTTGATCACGACGCCGCGCTTGCCACCGGGGTACTCGTAGGGGCACGGCGCCGGGGCCAACGCGCCGCCGCCTCCGTTGCCGTAGATCTGGAGCCGGAGCTTCTGCAGCTCGTCGACCTTGGAGTTGATCTCCTTGGTCTTCTTGGCCAGCTCCGCCTCCTGCTTGGTGAGGTCCGCGACGAGCGTGTCGAGCGGCGCCTTCTCGGCCTCCAGTTGGTCCTTCAGCGTGACGACCTCCGCGATCTCCCGGCTCTGGGCACGGGCGAAGTGATCGAGGAGTTCGAGCTGGTTGGTGAGCGTGGTGGGCGAGCCGGTGACCAGGATCGAGCCGATCGTGCTCGCCGGCCCGGTCTTGTACTCCTCCGCCGCGATCTCGCCGACCCGGCCCATGACCAGGTCGACCTCGGCCTGCAACGGCTTGATCTTGGCGCCGAGCACCTCGGCCTGCTTCTTCTTCTTCTGCAGCTCCTGGCGGGTGGAGTTGTGCTTCTCGACCGTGGGTTCGAGCTGGGTCCACGCCTCGTCGATCTGCTTCTCCACCTCGGCCACGCTCGGCTCCGCGTGGGCGGCGGTGCCGCCGAGCGTGACCACCAGCGCGGTGGTCAGCGCGCACATCGCGCCGACGAGGACGGACCGGTTTCGGAGTGCGGCAATGCCTGCCACCGAAGTGTGTGCTCCCTCGTGTCCCTGACCGCCTACCGGGTTAGCTGACGGGTTCGGGCGGGTGAGGGCCGGTGCAGTAGCGCCCACCACAGGGTCATCGCCCTACCGCCGGCCGTTGCCGACGGATTCACCCCGGTGCTGCTTGGGTCCCCGGTTCATCGAATCAATGATTCGGCGGTGTCAGGCTCGCGGCGACCGGGGGTGATCGCCCGTCATCGAGCCCGGCGAACCCCAAGATTAGAGAGGCAAAACGGACACCGCAAGCGGATCCACCCCAAAAATCGGTACGTGAAAGCGCGGTCGCCGTACGTTATGCAACTGTCCGTCAATTGATCGTCACATATACATCGTCGACCTGACCGGCATATTGATCGTTGTTTGCGGTCACGCTCTTGCCGCCGATTCGCAGCGGCTCGGGATTCGCGATGGACAGCCGGGCCGGCAGCCTCGTCGACCCGCGCGCCACGCCGTCCACGTTGATCGACAGCGCCCCGCCGGCCCGCACACAGGCGACCGCGTGCCAGCGGCCGTCCGCCACCCGCACCGGCGCGACCACCCGGTAGATGCGGGCCGGGCTGGCCACCACGCAGCTGGGCCGGCCCGCCAGTCCGTCGACCTGCAGCTTGTACTGGGTGCCGCCGCCGACCGAGAAGCCCTTCTGCACCACGTTCGCGCCGTCCGCGGTGTCGGTGGGCCGCATCATCACGGACGCGCCGTACCGCAGGCGCCGGAGGCCGGGGTTGAGCGTGACCGGGTCGCCGCCCTCCAGGATCGCGCGTGGGCAGTTCTGCGGCAGCGCGGTGCAGCGGGACGGGAAGGCCGCGGCCCAGCCACCACCGTGCCGGGCGAGGCGGAGCGCGCCGCCGACCGCGGTGCGCGTGCGCATGCCGTACCGGCCGGTGACGTCCAGGAACTGCCTGCCCGCGCCGCCGTCGAACGTGTATCGCACCGTGACCGGCCCGGGCGCGACCCGCGCCACCTCGGTCGGGATCGGTTCGTCGGCCGGCGGCACCACCTCGATCCCGCCGTCGTCCACGAACGGTTCCAGGGAAGAGGAGAAGGTGGAGGGAGAGGAGAGCGGGGAGGGAGAGGCGGAGGGAGCTGACACGGGCGGGGCGGACGGACCGCCCGTGACCGCCACCACGCCGGCGAGCAGCGCGATCACCGCGCCTCCCACGGCGACCGCAGCCACCCGGCCTGTCAACTTAACCGGCATACGGCCTTTTTCGGACATTCCCCCATTGTGGGTATTGCCGACTGCGCACAACGGCCCACCCACCGAAGCGCGCGTCAAAATCATGCAAAAGCAGGAGCCCGCACCGGTACGTCCGGTGCGGGCTCCTGCCCGGGAAGTGCGACGTCAGACGTATCGGCGGAAGCCGACCACCGGCATCACGTTGATGCTGAGCACCTCGACCGACATGCCCGGCTGCGGCGCGTGCACCATCATGCCGCCGCCCAGGTAGATGCCGTCGTGACTCAGGCTGCTGTTGAAGAACACCACGTCGCCCGCGCGCGCCTCGGAGCCGCTCACGGCCGTGCCCATGTTCCACTGGGAGACCGTGCTGTGCGGGAGGCCGACGCCGGCCGCGCTGTGCGAGAAGGCGACCAGGCCGGAGCAGTCGAACGTGCTCGGGCCGGCCGCACCGAAGACGTACGGCTTGCCGAGCTGCGCGCAGGCGGTCGCGACCACGACCGCGGCCGCGCCGGTCGCGCCGCTGGCCGAGCAGGAGCCGCCACCGGAGGTGCTGCCGCTGCTCGGGACGTTCGCCACCGAACCGTACGCCTCCTCCTGCAGCTTCTCGAGTTCCTCGATCTCCTTCTCGACCGCGGCCTTCTTGGTCGCGAGCTCCTTCTCCCGCTTCTCCTGCTCGGAGACGACCTTGTCCAGCTCGGCCTTCTGCTTGTCCATCTCGGTCCGGGCGTCGGCCACGGCCTCGATGTCCTCGCGCTCGCCCGCGGCCAGCCGGTCGAGGTAGACCAGCTGGTCGGCCAGCGCGGTCGGCGAGCTGGTGCGCAGGATCGAATTGAGGCCGGACGCGGGTCCCTCACGGTAGGACCGGTTGGCGATCACGCCGACCTTGTCCACCGCGACCTGCATCTGGTCGTTCAGCGGCTTCATCTTCGCTTCGAGGTCGGACCGCTTCTTCTGGTTGCCCTTGAGGTCACTGCGGACCTTGTTGTGCTCCTCGATCATCGGCTCGAGCTCACCCCACTTCTCGTCCATCTGAGCCTCGATCTGCGCGAGGGTGGGCTCAGCGTGAGCAGGGGCGGACAACAGCGTCAGGCTGAACAGGACAGCCGCGCCGGCCGAGAGGAATGCGCGCGTCAGCACGCGATGGGGACGCAACGAGAGCCTTGGCGTCACCGGGGCTCGCCTCCGAGGGGGGTGAGAGGTCTGCCGGACCGGATTGGATAGTGCCGGCGGAGTAACGGAGACTCACCTTAGGACGTTTACCCGTCCGTTATCAACCCAATGGCGATTACCAATTCGTACCGCATTCACACCACCACGAATAGTTACGCTAAATCACCACCAACCACCGCAGTAAGCACATCATCCAGCGTCAGAATCCCGAGTGGAGCACGACCGTCGCTGACCAGCACCATGTGCTTGCGTTCGCGCCGCATCCCGATGAGCAGATCCGCGAGGGTACGGTCCGGTGGCACCACCGCCAGGGGCCTGATCACCTCGGCCGGCACGGCACGGCGGCGCGCCTCCCCCTCGTACCCCAGGATGTCCTTGACGTGGACGAATCCCAGCACCCGGCGGGTGGAGCGCTGGACCACCGGGAACCGCGACCGCCCGGTGCGGGTGGAGAGCACCTCCAGCGACGCCGGTGACACGTCCTCCGAGACCGTCACCACGCTCAGCCAGTCGCGCAGCGCGCCCGCCGCGGTCTGCCGGCTCAGCGCGAGCGCGCCGGTGATCCGCGCGTGCTCCTCGTCGCCGAGCAGCCCCTGCGCCTGCGCCTGGCTGGCCAGCCCGGCCAGCTCGTCCGCGGTGAAGACGGTCTTCGCGGTGTCCGCGGTCTCGATCCCCCCGAGCCGCAGCAGCTGCCGGGACGCCCACTTCATCGCCAGCAGCAGCGGCTTCGTGGCCGTGCAGAACGCCAGCAGCGCGGGTCCGAGCCAGAGCGCGGCCGGTTCCGGGCCGGCCAGCGTGATGTTCTTCGGGACCATCTCGCCGAGCACCGTGTGCAGGCCGACGACCAGGCCGAGCGCGAGCGTGAACGCGATCGGGTGCACGGCCGGCTCCGGCACGTGCAGCGCGTGGAACGGCATCTCCAGGTAGTGCGCGATGGCCGGCTCCGCGATCGCGCCGAGGCCGAGCGAGCAGATCGTCACGCCGAGCTGGGCTCCGGCGATCATGAGCGGGATCTGGTTCATCGCGGCGAGCGCGAGCCGGGCCTGGGCGGACGTCTCGGCCAGCGGTTCCAGCACGGTGGGCCGGGACGCGATCAGCGCGAACTCGCCGCCCACGAAGAACGCGTTGCCGAGCAGGAGCAGCGCGGTCACACCGATCTCAAGCATCCGGCGTCACGATCCTGACCCGCTCGATCCGGTGCCGCTCGACCTCGATCACGGTGAACTCCCAGCCGTCCGCGCGCACCACCTCGCCGGGCACCGGGATGTGGCCGAGCCGGGCCATCAGGAAGCCGCCGAGCGTCTCGTACGGCCCTTCCGGCAATCGGAACCCGGCCTGTTCCAGCAGCTCGTCCTCGCGCAGCACGCCGTCGACCACGATCGTGCGTCCGTCGCGGGGCGGGGCCGGGACCAGCTCGGCGAGGTCGTGCTCGTCCGAGATCTCACCGACCAGCTCCTCGACCAGGTCCTCGACCGTGACCACGCCGTCGGTGCCGCCGTACTCGTCGACCACGATCGCCAGGTCCGCGTTGCCGGCCCGCAGCGCCGCGAGCACGCCGTCCAGGTCCAGGCTCTCCGGGACCAGCACCGGCTCGCGCGCGACCGTGCCGACCGTGGTGGTGGCGCGGCGGTGCAGCGGCACGCCGAGAGCGTCCGGCACGCCGGCCACGCCGGTGATCTGGTCGAGCGTCCGCTCGTACACCGGGAAGCGGGTGCGCCCGGTCTGGCGGGCCAGCGTGATCAGCTCCGCGACCGTGTCCGTGGCCCGCAGCGCCACCACGTCCACGCGCGGGGTCATCGCCTCGGCCGCGCGCTTGTCCGCGAACCGGATCGTGCGCCGCAGCAGTGCCGCGGTCTCGGCCGACACCTCGCCCGCGTTCGCGGAGATGGTGGCGAGCAGGCCGAGCTCGTCCGGCGAGCGCGCGCTGGCCAGCTCCTCCTGCGGCTCGATGCCGAAGCTGCGGACCACCCGGTTCGCGGCGTCGTTGAGCGCGCGGATCAGCCAGCCGAAGACCACGGTGAAGACGCGCATCGGCGCGGCGGTGAGCAGCGCCGCGCGCATCGGCCGGGCCAACGCCGCGTTCTTCGGCACCAGCTCGCCGAAGAGCATCGAGAAGAGCGTGGCGACCACGAGCGCGAGCAGCGGGGCGACCGCCTCCACGCGCGGGCCGAGCAGCGGGCGCAGCGCCGGGCCGATCAGGTTCGCCAGCGCGGGCTCGGCGAGGTAACCGGTGAGCAACGCCGTGATCGTGATGCCCAGCTGCGCGCCGGAGAGCTGGAAGGAGAGTTGGTGCAGTGCGGCACGCACGCCCCGGGCGCCGCGGTCACCGATGTCGGCCCGCCGCTCGATCTCCACGCGGTCCACCGTGACCAGCCCGAACTCCGCGGCCACGAAGAACGCGTTGCCGGCGGTGAGCAGGGCGAAGATGACAAGTGGCAGCAGTGTGGTGAGTAGGAGCCCGTCGATGATCGATTCACCTCGGCCTTATCCTGCCGCAACCGGCGCGGCACCTGGGGTAGATCCTTGTCTTCCCCGGGTGCCGCGGTAAAGCATCAAAAGCTCAAAATCTTACGCAGACGGTACGTTGTCCGCCTTGATCGATCGGAGCAGCACCGTCGCGACGTCGACGACCTCGACGTCCTCGTGCCGGCCCTTCGCGTTCACGCCGTCGCCGAGCATCGTGTAGCAGAACGGGCAGCCGACCGCGATCGTCTGTGCGTTCGTGGCCAGCGCCTCCTCCGTACGCTCGATGTTGATCCGCTTGCCGATCTTCTCCTCCATCCACATGCGCGCGCCGCCGGCACCGCAGCAGAAGGAGCGTTCCTGATTACGCGGCATCTCCGTCAGGCCACCCTTGACCGAGGAGCCGAGCACCTCGCGCGGCGGCGCGAAGACCCGGTTGTGCCGGCCCAGGTAGCACGGGTCGTGGTAGGTGACGCCGCCGTCCACCTGGTTGACCGGCGTCAGCTTCCCGGTCGCGACCAGGTGGCTGAGCAGCTCGGTGTGGTGCACGACCTCGACGTCCAGGCCCAGGTCCTTGTACTCGTTGCCGAGCGTGTTGAAGCAGTGCGGGCAGGTGGCGACGATCTTCTTGACGTTCGCCTCCTTAAGCGTCTCCACGTTCTGCTGGGCGAGCATCTGGTAGATGAACTCGTTGCCGATCCGCCGCGCCGGGTCGCCGGAGCAGGTCTCGCCCTCGCCGAGGATCGCGAAGTCGACGCCGGCCTCGTGCAGCAGCGTCGCGACCGCGCGGGTGGTCTTCTTCGCCTTGTCCTCGAACGCGCCGGCGCAGCCGACCCAGAACAGGTACTCGAAGTCGTCGTCGCCGCCGGCCCGCTTGATCTCGAAGTCCAGGCCCTTGGTCCAGTCCTCGCGGGTGTTCTGCGGCGAGCCCCAGGGGTTGCCCTTGTTCTCCAGGTTGCGCAGCATGACGCCGGCCTCGGACGGGAAGTTCGACTCGATCAGCACCTGGTAGCGGCGCATGTCGACGATGTGGTCCACGTGCTCGATGTCGACCGGGCACTGCTCGACGCAGGCGCCGCAGGTGGTGCAGGACCAGAGCACGTCCGGGTCGATCACGCCCATCTCGGCCTCGGTGCCGATCAGCGGCCGGTTGCCCTCCGCGACCGCGAGCACGTCCATGTGCGCGAGCTGGGCCTCGGTGGCCTTCTCCTCGCCGGTCAGATCCTTGCCGCCGCCGGCCAGCAGGTAGGGCGCCTTCGCGTACGCGTGGTCGCGCAGGGACAAAATCATGAGCTTCGGCGAGAGCGGCTTGCCGGTGTTCCACGCCGGGCACTGCGACTGGCAGCGGCCGCACTCGGTGCAGGTGGAGAAGTCCAGCAGGCCCTTCCAGGTGAACTGCTCGACCTGGGCGACGCCGAACTGGTCCTTCTCCGGGTCGGCCTCCTCGAAGTCGAGCGGCTTGCCCTCGCTGGTCATCGGCCTGAGCGGGCCGAGTCCGGAACCGGCCGCCCTGGCCGGCTCGCGCTTGAACCAGATGTTCGGGAACGCCAGGAACCGGTGCCAGGCGACGCCCATGGTGACGTTCAGCGAGATCACGATGAGCCAGGTCATCGAGATCATGATCTTGACCATCGCGGCGACGCTGGCGCCCGCCTCCCAGGACGGCAGCACCGCGCCGATCGCGTGGCTGACCGGCGCGGCCCAGACCGGGTAGGCGAAGTGATCGGTCGCGACCTTGAAGCCGCGGATCAGGAAGCCGAAGATCAGGACGAGCAGCACGATCCACTCGACGAAGTAGCCCTGCCACATCGTCGAGCCGGTGAACCGGGAGCGGCCGCCGGGCCGGCTCGGCCGGTTCGCCAGGCGCACCGCCATCAGGTAGACGATGCCGAGGATGCCGAGCACGGCGATCCACTCGGTCGCGAAGCCGAAGACCACCCAGTGGCCGATGATCGGCAGTTCGCCGGTGGGCGTGACGACCTCGAAGTACGCCTCCAGCACCAGCAGCGACAGCACGATGAAGCCGACCATCACGAACCAGTGCGCGGCGCCGATCAGGCCCCACTTGAACATCCGGGTGTGGCCCGCGGTCTCCTTGAGCATGACCACGGTCCGGGACAGCGGGTCGGACAATCGTTCCGGCGCCGGCTGACCGAGCCGGATCACCTGGATGATCTGGCGAACCGCGCGAACCGCCAGCACGACGGCGACGGCCGTGATGGCGAAGGCGACAATCGTCGTCACGATCTGGACGCTGCCCATACGAAAGGCCTCCCGGGGCTGCTGCGAACGGCTGCAGTCTCCCAGCAGCCTACGCGCCCATTACCCGCGAGTAACTACAGGCGCGCCGTAACGTGAAGCATCTCGCAGCCCGCAAAGAGCGGTGCCGCCGGGATCACCCCAGATGCCCCGCCGCACACCGGGCCGCCTTACCGCAGCCCGACCACGGGAGCGCGGAGGTCCGGGACCGCCTTACCGCAACCCGGCCACGGGAGCGCGAGGTCCGGGGACCGCCTTACCGCAACCCGACCACGGGAGCGCGGAGTCCGGGGACCGCCTTACCGCAACCCGACCACGGGAGCGCGAGGTCCGGAGACCGCCTTACCGCAACCCGACCACGCACAGCGGCCACCGGAACGTGGGGGTCCGGGGGGGCGCCCCCCGGGTCAGCATGATGCGTGCGCCCCCTGTCCGCGCTTTCCGCGGACAGGGGGCGCCCAAGCACGCATCGTCAGCGCCAGCGCGTGAAGACGATCAGGGAGGCGACCATCGAGCCGAAGCCGACGCCGAGGTTCCAGTAGCCCCAGGAAGCCACCGGGTACTGCTGGCTGGAGAGGTAGTAGAGCACCAGCCAGGCGATGCCGGCGACCAGCAGCACACAGGCGAGCGCCGGCACCCAGACCGGGCTGGGCTTGCCAGCCGCCGCACCGGTCTTCGCCGGCCCGAGCTCGGCGGGCGGGGTGTAGACCTTCTTCTTGCGGACCTGCGACTTAGGCACTGCGTTCTCCTGTGGTTGCCGTCTTGGATCCGGGTCGCCCGCTGACCAGGCGACCGGTGAGAGCGGCGGTGGTCCGTGGCGAACTACTGTTCGTTCGTTAGCGTAGTCAAGGCGGCGCGCTAAAGCATCGACGGGCCGCAAAGAAACTGTCACAGGTCGCGCTCTGCGGACACGGGGAGGACGAAACAGGCGTGGAGTACACCGACGACGTGCGGTCCTGGCGGCAGGTGCTCGGGCGGGCCACCGGGGCGCTGCGTCCTGGCCGGCGCGGCCGTGCACCGACCGTCTGGTCGATCGGCACACCCGTGATCGCGCTGGCCGCGGGCCTGCTCTTCACCACCAGCGCCACGACGGCGGCCGGCACCGCGCTGCGCGAGGACCGGCGCCCGCAGCTGGCCCAGCTGATCGAGGACGAGCGTGACCGGGTGACGGCCGCGGAGGAGCGGGCCGACGCGCTGCGCGACGACGTGCGGGCGCGGACCGAGGCGCAGGGCTCCTCGGACGGCTCCGTCAAGGCGCAGAACGACCGCGCCGACGGCTACCAGCAGCAGGCCGGCTTCACCGCGCTGGGCGGCCCCGGCATGCGCGTGGTGCTGGACGACGCGCCGCGCACCGACACCACGAACGGCGCCACCAACGACGACCTCGTCGTGCACCAGGGCGACGTGCAGGCCGTGGTCAACGCGATGTGGGCCGGTGGTGCCGAGGCGATGTCGATTATGGGAGTTCGGGTCATCTCGACCAGCGCGGTACGCTGTGTCGGCAACACACTGCTTCTCCACGGGCGGGTCTACTCACCGCCCTTCGAGATCATCGCGATCGGCGATCCGGAGCCGATGCGGGCGTCCCTCGCGTCGTCGTCCGGGGTCCAGGCCTTCCGCCAGGCGGTGGCCGATTACGGGCTGGGTTATCGAGAGACCGTGGAAGGGAACACCACCGTGCCGGCGTATGACGGATCCACCGCCCTGCGCTCGGCGGATGTCCCCGGGTGACCCCGATGAACAGCGACAAGCCGCCGTCCGGGCGCCGCGGCCAGCCCGCCACGTACGCCGCCAGTACGTATTCGCCGGCGCCCGCGCCCGAGGAGCCGCCCACGGAGCCGGCCCCGGAGAGCACCGCGATAATCCCGCGGGTCTACGGCGGCACCGCACCGAACCCGCCGGCGCCGCACGTGCGCCGTCCGGAGACGGCACCCCGCCCCTCGCCCTACCCCAAGACCTCCCAGACCGGTGGGTACGGGCCGGCGGCCGACACCCAGACGACGGCGCCGCTGCCGGCCCGTCCGGCCGGTCCACGGCCGCCCACGATGTCCCCGCGCCAGGCCGCGCCCGCGCCGGTCGCGCCGCCGCTGGACACGACCACGGCCCGGCCCCGGCCGTCTGCCCCGCCACTCTCGGACCACACCGCGCAGCTCCCCGCGCAGGACGCGCCGGCACGCCCGCAGCGGCCGGCCGCACCGGCGTCGCCGATCTCGGAGCCCACGATGATGATGGGCGCGATACTCGCCGCTGACACGGCGCGGAAGAGCCCGGACGAGAAGACGCCCGGCGACGGCGGCGGCAAGCACGCGGAGAACAAGATCCCGCGCGGCGCCAAGGTCGTGCAGCTGCGCGCGGAGCGGCTCGAGGACGGCTACAAGAGCGTCTACTCCGAGCTGACCCGGCCCACCTGGCTCACCCGCACCATGGCGGTCGTGCGCGGCGCCGGCGAGCTCATGATCACCTTCGGCATGATCGTGCTGCTGTTCGCGGCGTACGAGGTGTGGGGCTCCGGCGCGGTCGTCGACGCGCACCAGGACGACCTGGACGAGCAGCTCAACCAGGCCTGGGACAACGCGCCCACGGTCGGCCCGACACCGACCGCGTCCGCCGAGGCGGCGCCGGACGGCCCGGTCGGCCGGCTCTACATCCCGCGGCTGGACAAGCGGTGGGTGGTCAACCAGGGCGTCACGCCGGAGGACATCCGATACGCGCCCGGCCACTACCCGAACAGCGCGATGCCCGGCGAGGTCGGCAACTTCTCCGTCGCCGGCCACCGCAACCGCGCCACGTTCTGGGCGCTCGACGAGCTGGTCGAGGGCGATCCGATCGTGGTCGAGACCAAGGACTCCTGGTTCATCTACCAGGTGACGGTGGAGCACATCGTCAAGCCGAACCAGGTCGAGGTCGTCGCGCCGGTGCCCAACCAGCCCGGCGTGGAGCCCACCGAGCGCATGCTCACGCTGACCACCTGCAACCCGAAGCTGGACAACTACGAGCGGCTGATCATCCACGCGGAGCTGAGCAGTCAGGAACCCCGCGTGCCCGGTGAGAAGCCCTCGGTCCTGGAGTAACACATGTACGCGTGGATCTGGCGCAAGCTGCCGTTCGGCACCCCCGGCAAGATAACCGGCTCCCTGCTGATCACCGGCGTGCTGGTGGCGCTGCTCTGGTTCGTGATCTTCCCCTGGGCCGAGCCGATCCTGCCGTTCGACGACGTGCAGGTCGGCGACGACTTCGGCACCTCGACGCAGGCTCCGGCCGGCGACGGGGCACCTGCGGGCACGACCGCCCCCGGCGACGGCCACGACGTGCCCTACGACACCGCGACCAACAACCCCGAGCCGACGGCGAGCTGACGATGCGCATTCTCGTGATCGACAACTACGACTCGTTCGTCTTCAACCTCGTGCAGTACCTCGGCCAGTTGGGCGCCGAGTGCGAGGTGCGGCGCAACGACGAGATCGACGTGGCCGACGTCGGCCGCTCCGGCGCCGCCGGGGTCCTGCTCTCCCCCGGCCCGGGCACGCCCGAGCGCGCCGGGATCATGCTGGACGTGATCCGGGAGTACGCCGGGAAGATCCCCCTCTTCGGCGTCTGCCTCGGCCACCAGGCGATCGGCGCCGCGTTCGGTGCCACGGTCACGCACGCGCCGGAGCTGCTGCACGGCAAGACGTCCCTGGTCTCGCACTCCGGTGACGGCGTGCTGGCCGGCCTGCCGCAGCCGTTCACCGCGACGCGCTACCACTCGCTGGCGGTCGTCCCGGAGACGCTTCCGGACGAGATCGAGGTGACCGGCACGACCGAGTCCGGCGTGGTGATGGCGATGCGGCACCGCACGCTGCCGGTCGAGGGCGTGCAGTTCCACCCCGAGTCGGTGCTCACCGAGGGCGGCCACACCATGCTGGCCAACTGGCTCGCCGCCTGCGGCCTGTCCTCGGCGCTGGACCGCGCGCCGGAGTTGGCCGCGGAGGCGGAGACCCGCCGCCTGGGCGCGTTCGTCTGAGCGGCCGTACCCCCGCCGGGTTCTGCTGATCCTGAAACGGCCGAGGGCCGTGACCTTCGCGGTCACGGCCCTCGTCTCGTTCGGAGCGTCAGTCCGCCTCACCGGTCGGCGACACCGGCGGCGGTGTCGTCGGGGTGCTGTTGCCCCCGCCCGGCTCCTCCGACTCCTCCGGGCCCGCCGTGGTCGGGTTCGGCGCCGGCGCCTGCGGCACCGTGATGACGATCTGGACCCGGCTGCCCTGCTCCGCCTGGCTGCCGGCGTTCGGGCTCTGGTCGGCCACGACCGGCGCGGTGCCGGCCGGAACCGACTGGCCGTCCACCTCTTCCACGGTGAAGCCGGCCTGCACCAGCAGCGCCCGCGCCGCGGCCGGCGGCTGGCCGGTCACGTTCGGCACCTCGGCCATGTTGCCGCGGGACACCTCGACCACGATGGTGGTGCCCTTCGCGACCGAGTCGCCGACCTTGTCGACCTTGACGACCTGACCCTCCGGGGCCGTGCCGTTCACGTCCCGCCGCTGCGGCTCCAGGCCCGCGTCGGTGAGCTCCTTCTGGGCGGCGTCCCACTGGGTGCCGACCAGGTTCGGCACCTGGACGGTGTCCTTCTCCGCGCACATGGTCAGCGTGACCGTGTCACCGCGCTCTGCCGTGGCGTCCGCCTCCGGGCTCTGCTTGACGACCTGGCCGACCGTGCAGTTGTCCGTCTGCGGCTTGGGGTCGTAGGCGGGCACGAAGCCGTCGTCCCGCAGCGCCTTCTCGGCGTCGTCCTTCGACATGCCGACGACCGCGCTGACCTGCAGACTTGTCGGCTCCTCGGTCCCGTCCGACCGGAATGCGATCCAGGCGATCAGGCCGATCACCACCAGCACCGCGACCGCGCTCAGGCCGGCGACGACCCAGGCGGACGACTCCCTCTGCGCCGGGCGCGGCGGCATGCCGCCACCCTGCGGGATCGTCCGGGTCGCGCCGGAGGTGGCGCCGAGGTACTGCGTCTCGTCCTCGCGCATCACCGGCGTGGCCATCACCGGGCGGCCGGTGGCGGCGCGCAGCAGGTCCGCACGCATCTCGCCGGCACTCTGGTAGCGGTTCGCCGGGTTCTTCGACAGCGCCTTGAGCGCGATCGCGTCCAGGTCCGGGCCGGCCTCGGGGTTGAGGTCGCTCGGCGTCGGCGGCTCCTCCCGGACATGCTGGTAGGCGACGCTGACCGGGCTGTCGCCGACGAACGGCGGGTGACCCACGACCAGCTCGAACAGCACGCAGCCGGCCGCGTAGACGTCGGACCGGGCGTCGACCGGCTCGCCGCGCGCCTGCTCAGGCGAGAGATATTGTGCGGTGCCGATCACCGCGCTGGTCTGCGTCATGGTGGTGGCGCCGCTGGCCAGGGCCCGCGCGATGCCGAAGTCCATCACCTTGACCTGGCCGGTCTGGGTGACCATCACGTTGCCGGGCTTGATGTCCCGGTGGATGATGCCGTGCCGGTGGCTGAACTCCAGCGCGGCGCAGATGTCCGCCATGATCTCGAAGGCGCGGCGCGGCTGCAGACGGCCCTCGGCCGTCAGCACCTCCTTCAGAGTCCGCCCGTTGACGAACTCCATGACGATGAACGGCAGCTTCTCACCGGTGGGGGCGATCTCCTCGCCGGTGTCGTAGACCGCCACGATCGCGGGGTGGTTCAGGGCGGCGGAGTTCGACGCCTCCCTGCTGAAACGCATCTGGAAGGTGTTGTCGCGGGCGAGATCCGTCCGGAGCATCTTGATCGCGACGTCCCGGCCGAGCCGGAGGTCGCGGCCTTGGTGCACCTCGGCCATACCGCCATAGCCGAGCAGCTCGCCGACCTGGTACCTGCCGTTCAGCAGGCGGGCCTGCGCAGTCATCTCGTCTGTAGTCCTTCGGTCATGGGGAGCTCGTTCGTCCCCGGCGCCGGCTCGCCGCCGGCCTGGTCGTTGAACACATGCGGGACCGGTCGATCATTCTCGATCGCCCGGTCCGGGTCAATTCGCTCATCCCGACGGTACGACGCAACCGGAAGAATGTCAGTTCCAGCGGCGGTGACGACCCTCGTCACACCCGGCGGAGTGCCGAGCGCCGTGGGGTTGTTCCGACCGGCCAACCAGGCGATGACCCCCGCGCAGAGCAGCACCAGCAGGCCGAGCACGATCGCGAGCACGATCAGCACCTGCCGGCTGGTGGAGCCGCCGGCCGGTGGCGGGTACATCGGCGCGTAGTGCGGGACCTGCTGCTGCGGCGCCCCGATCGGGGGCGGCACGGTCGCGGCGCCGCGGATCGGCACTCCACCCATCATGGGCTGACCGCTGATCGGCGGCGCCACGGCCTGCTGCGGACCGGGCGCACCGACCGCGGCCGGTGAGGTCGGTGACGCCGGGCCGGTGGCCGGCGGTGCGGAGACCCGGCCGGTGATCGGCGCGCCGGAGCTCGGCCGGTTGGCCGGGCGGGGCGTGTTGGCCAGCGCGGCCGCGGCCTGACGTGCGGCGACGGCCATCGCGGCGGCGCTCGGAAAGCGGGCGGCCGGCGCCTTGGACATCGCGCGCTCGACGATTCCGCGTGCGGCCGGCGGGATGTCCGCCGGGAGCGGCCGCGGCGTGTCCCGCACGTGCCGCATCGCGATGTCCAGCGGGTTGTCGCCCTCGAACGGCCGCCGGCCGGAGAGGCACTGGTAGGCGACCACGCCGAGCGCGTAGACGTCCGAGGCCGGCGTGGCGGTCTCGCCGGAGGCCTGCTCCGGTGAGATGTACGCCGCGGTGCCGAGCACGGAGCCGGCCACGGTGAGCGAGCCGACCATGTCGGACCGGGCGATGCCGAAGTCGGTGAGCACCAGCGTGCCGTTCGGCCGGACCAGCAGGTTGCCGGGCTTGACGTCGCGGTGCACGATGCCCTTCTGGTGGGCCGCGTGCAGCGCGTCCGCGGCCTGGGCGACCAGCGCCATGGTCCGGGCCGGGGTGAGCCGGCCGACCTTGCCGAGCGTGCGGGAGAGCGCGTCGCCCTCCACGTACTCCATGACCAGGAACGCGACCTGGGTGTCGCTGCCGTAGTCGTAGATGTCGACCACGCCGGGGTGGTTGACCGTGGCCATCGTGCGTGCCTCGCCGCGGAACCGCTCCGCGAAGCCGTGCTCGTCCAGCAGCGCCGGGAGCAGGATCTTCACCGCGACGGTCCGGCCGAGCACCTCGTCGGTGCCCTTCCAGACGTCACCCATGCCGCCGCTGGCGATCCGCTCCTCCAAGCGGTACCGACCGCCGAGCATGGCTCCGGGGGCGATCATCAGTTCCCGCCCCGCTCCGACGTGACGGCCTTCAGGATCTGGCCGGCGATCCGGGTCGCCTCGGCTGAGCCGCCGTCGCCGGCCGCCTCCAGGAAGACCGCGACCGCGGAGACCGGCTTGCCGTCCTTCATCGCGTAGCCGACGAACCAGCCGTGGTTGTCCGTGACGCCGTTCTGCGAGGTACCGGTCTTGCCGCCGACGTCGTAGCCCTCGACCTGCGCGGAGGTGGCGGTGCCGTTGTTGACCACGCTCTCCATCATGGTCTGCAGGTCGCGCGCGACGTCGCTGTCCACCGAGCGGCGCAGCTCCTGCGGGCTCGCGGTGTAGTGCGTCGAGGTGCGGTCCGGCCCGAGCAGCCGGTCCACGATGTAGGGGCGCATCTGCACGCCGTCGTTCGCCACCGCGGCCGCGATCATCGCGCCCTGCAGCGGCGTCATCCGCACGTCCTTCTGGCCGATCGCGGACTGGGCGAGACCCGCCTTGTCCTCGGAGCCGTCCGGGTTCGCGATCTCGCCGGTGGTGCTGGTGGCGACCGTCAGACCGGTGTTGTTCTTCAGGTTTCCGCAGGTCAGCGCCGTGTCCTCGAAGCCGAAGTCGGCGGCCTTCTTCTTCAGCGCGTCCGCGCCGAGCTTCTCCACCGCGAGCCGGGAGAAGCTGGTGTTGCAGGAGACGGTCAGCGAACGGATCAGCGTGATCTCCGACTCCGGGCAGACGCCCGGACCCGCGTTCGTGATCTCGTGCGTGGTGCCGGGCGCGGTGTACGCCGGGCCGGCCTGCACGCTGGTCTCCGGCGTCATGCCCGCCTCCAGCGCCGCGGCCGAGTCAATGATCTTGAAGACCGAGCCGGGCGGCCAGACCTCGGCCACCGCACGGTTGAGCAGCGGTTTGCCCTTGTCCGCCTCGTACTTCGCGTACGCCGCGGCGGCCGCGTCGGCGTCGTGGCCGACCAGCGGCGTCGGGTCGAAACTCGGCATGGAGACCATCGCCTGGATCCCGCCGGTGCTCGGGTCGATCGCCACCGCGGCGCCCACCGTCACACCCAGCTCGTTCTCCTTGAGCTGCTTGTACGCCGTCTCCTGCGCCTTCTTGTTGACGGTGAGCAGGATGTTGCCGCCGGCCGACTCCTCGCCGGTGAACAGCGCCCGCACCCGGTCCGTGAAGAGCTCGTCGCTCTGCCCGGAGAGATAGTCGTTCTCGAAGCGCTCCACCGACGTGCTGCCCATGTAGACCGGCTTGTAGCCGGTGACGTGCGCGTAGAGGTCACCGAACGGGTACTCCCGCTGGTAACTCAGCGCGTCGTCGGTGAGCTTGCTCAGCGCTACCGCCTCGGTGGCGGTGCCGGAGTTGACCTCGACATTGCCGCGCTGCTGCCCGTACTCCGCGATCTGGGTCCGGGTGGTGTTGTACGCGTTGGTCCGGTACTCCTCGCCCTTCACGGCCTGCACCCAGTTGAGGTTCGCGAAGAGCATGCCGAACAGCACCATGATGACGATGCCGGCCTTGCGCAGGGGTGCGTTCACGGGCGGATCACCTCCGTCGGGGCGCCGTGCAGCTGCTGCGGCGCGGCCTTGCCGCCGGGCGCCGTCGCGAGGCCACCGCCTGCGGCGAGCGGGCGCCGCGCGGCGTCCGAGATCCTCAGCAACATCGCGACCAGCAGCCAGTTGGCCATCAAGGAGGAGCCCCCAGAGGAGAGGAACGGTGTGGTCTGGCCGGTCAGCGGGATGAGACCGCTGATGCCACCGATGATGACGAAGACCTGCAAACCCATGGTGAACGCCAGGCCACCAGCGACCAGCTTGCCGAACGAGTCCCGGACGTCCAGCGCGGCGCGGAGGCCGCGTTCCACGATGAGCAGGTAGAGCATCAGCAGCGCGGCGAGGCCGAAGAGCCCGATCTCCTCACCCATGCCGGCGAAGATGAAGTCGTTGCGGACCTCGGGGATCAGGCCCGGCGCACCGCCGCCCGGCCCGGAGCCGAAGAGGCCGCCGGTGCCGAGCCCGAGCAACGACTGGACCAGCTGATAGCCCCGGGTGTCCGGCTCGGAGAACGGGTCCAGCCAGATCTGCGCGCGGTCGTAGAAGTTGGCGAACGGGCCGCCGATCGAGGCACCCAGGAAGTAGGCGAGGAACACGCCGCCGAAGAAGAGCAGCAGACCGATGATCAGCCAGCTCACCCGCTCGGTCGCCACGTAGAGCGTGACGATGAACAGGCCGAAGTAGAGCAGCGCGGTGCCGAGGTCCTTGACGAAGACCAGGACCAGCAGCGACATCATCCACACCACGAGGACCGGGCCCAGGTCGCGGCCGCGCGGGAAGTCGATGCCGAGGAACCGCTTCGCGGCCAGCGACAGCACCTCGCGCTTGCGCACCAGGTAGAACGCGAAGAACACGACCAGCGCCAGCTTCGCGAACTCACCGGGCTGGATCTGGAAGCTGCCGAACTTGATCCACAGCTTCGCGCCGTTGACCTCGGAGAAGCGCGCGGGCAGCACCGCCGGGATCATGATGAGCACGATGCCCATCAGACCCAGCGTGTACGAGTAGCGCGACACGTTCCGGTGGTCGCGGATCAGCACGAGCAGCGCCGCGGCCAGCACCACCGAGATCAGCGTCCAGGCGAGCTGCCGGCCACCGACCCCGGAGAAGGTGGAGAGCGCCGCCCGCTCGGCCACCTCGGTGCCGCCCAGGTCCAGGCGGCGGAGGAAGCCGACGCCCAGGCCGTTGAGCAACGCCACCGCCGGGATGAGCGCCGGGTCGGCGAACGGTGCCAGGAACCGGACCACCACGTGCATCGCCAGGAACACCCCGGCGAGCGCCGCGGTCGGCACCCAGAAATCCGGGGTGATCGTGTCGAGCATGGTCGCCTCGACGGTGGCGTAATACGCCAGCACCAGAAGAAGCGCCAGCGCCAACAGCGCAAGCTCGCTGTTGCGGCGCTTGGTGCTGTCGGCGGACTTGAGTCGCGGCATCTCGCCCGTTGAGGCGGGCGAGGCTGCCGGTGCTGCTGGCGCTGTCACGGTTCTTCCCTGCGGTCGGTGGTGCCGGCTCAGCCGGCCGGCCGGCAACTCGCCGGGTCGGCGACCGGCGGCACGTCAGGCGCGGGCGTCGCGGCGGCGGACGAGGTCTGCGGCGCGCTCGGCGAGGGTGAGCCGGTCGCGCTGGTGGACGATCCGGAGGGCGCGGGAGCGCTGCCGGACGGGGTCGCCGTGGGCGAGGGGGGTGCCGCGGACGGCGTCGGGGACGGGGTCACCGCCACCGGGGGCGCGGTCTCGCAGGCCGGCTTCAGGTTCGGGTTCGACGGCGTGTCCGTGGTCAGCTCGTCGAGCCGCCGCTCCGCGTCCGTCCGGTCGTTGGCGACGATCCCCTTCTTGACCCGCTCCTGCGCGACGACGGTGAGGTCGTCGAGCGTCGCGGCCTCGCTGGTCTCCTGCACGCTGGACAGCGCGAAGCCGGCTATCTCCCCGGGCACGCCCTGGAAGACCGCGAGCCGGCCGTCGGCGGTGGCACCCACGTAGTACTGCGACTGCGTGTACTGCCAGCCGCCCCAGACGCCGCCGGCCAGCACCGCGAGCAGCGCGACCGAGAGCACGGCGGTGCGCACCGGGTGCCGGCGCGGTCTCTCCGCGGTCTCCTCGGCGGGCGTCGACTCCGAGCCGTTCTCCGAGTCCGGCGACGCCGAACGCGGCGGGTTCAGCGCGGAGGCACGCGCGGCGGGCGTGGACGTGTCGGTGACGGCGCCGAGACCCCGGTCGCCGGCGGCCGCGCCGCCGACCATCGGAGCGAGCTCGACGATGTCGCCGTCGGTGGCGTCCGCGATCACGACCGTGATGTTGTCCGGGCCGCCGCCGCGGAGCGCGAGCTGGACCAGCCGCTCGACGCACTGCTGCGGGTCGACGTACTCCCGGAGCGTGTCCGCGATGGTCTCCGCGCTGACCACGGCGGAGAGCCCGTCCGAGCAGATCAGGTAGCGATCGCCGGGCAGCACCTGACGAACGCTGTATTCCGGGTCGATGTCCCGGCCGTCGAGCGCGCGGGTGAGCAGCGAACGCTGGGGGTGGCTGCCGGCCTCCTCGGGGCTGATCCGCCCCTCGTCGACGAGCATCTGAACGTACGTGTCGTCCTTGGTGATCTGGGAGAACTCGCCGTCGCGCAGAAGGTAGGCACGGGAGTCACCGATGTGCACCATGCCGAACTTCGTGCCCGAGAAGAGGGCGGCGGTGAGCGTGGTGCCCATGCCCTCCATCTGCGGGTTCGCGTCGACGGTGTCACGAAGCTGCTGGTTCGCTGTTTCGACGGCGTTCCGCAGAGCGTCGACCAGGGCGCTGCCGGGAACGTCCTCGTCCAGCGGGGCCATCGCACCGATCACGATGTTGCTGGCGACGTCTCCGGCGGCCATGCCGCCCATGCCGTCGGCCACGGCGAGGAGCCGCGGCCCGGCATAGACGGAATCCTGGTTGCCGTCTCGAATCAGACCGCGGTCACTGCGTGCCGCGTAGCGCAGGGTCAGAGTCATGGCCGCAACTCGAGAGAAGTGCGCCCGATCTTGATCGGAACGCCCAGGGGGACGGGGGTAGGTCCAGTGACCTTAGCGCGGTCCAGGTATGTCCCGTTGGTCGAGCCCATGTCCTCAAGGAACCATTGGCCGTCTCGGGGCATCAGGCGCGCGTGACGTGCGGACGCGAAATCGTCCGTGATCACCAGCGTGGAGTCCTCGGCACGACCGATAGTGATCGGCGCTTCACCCAAAGTGATGCGCGTGCCGGCCAGCTGACCGGCGGTGACCACCATCTGCCGCGCCGCGCGGCCACGCTTGACCTTCGCCGCGGGACGCGCCTGGTTGAGGGCCGCACCCACCCCCCGTGGCGCGGCCACCAGACGACTGGACCGCGCGCCGGCGAAAAGGTCTCGCCGGATCACGCCGACCACCGTGAACACGAAGATCCACAGAAGGACGATCAGGCCTATCCGGGCGACAGTGAGGACGAGCTCTGGCAAGGCGCCTAACCGTCCACGCGGAAGGTCAGAGTGGTCGTCCCGAGCTGGATCATGTCGCCGGGATTCAACGCGACCGCGGAGACCCGCTGCCCGTTGACCATCGTCCCGTTCGTCGATCCGAGATCGGTCAGCACCACCTGACTGCCATCGAAGTCCAGCCGCGCGTGCCGGCGGGAGATGCCGACGTCCGGCAGACGCAGGTTCGCCTGGTCGCCACGGCCGATCACGGTCGAGCCGATCTGCAGCGGGTAGGTGCGGCCGTCACCCGACACGAGGCGGATGTTGCGCCCACCCGGGGCACCGCCACCGTGCGGCGGGTAGCCGCCCTGGTCGTAACCGCCGCCCTGGTCGTAACCACCCTGCTGGCCGTAGCCACCCTGGTCGTAACCGCCGCCGCCCTGGTCGTAGCCGCCCTGCATCGGGGCGACCTCGCCACCGGTGTAGACCTCGGCCGTGACCCGGAACATGCCAGTGTCCAGGCCGTCACCGCGCTCGATCTCGACGATCACGTCGCCGTAGACGGTCCAGGCCTGCTCACCGATGAACTCGGCCTGGGACTGCGCCAGCTCCTGCGCGAGGGCAGCAGCATACGGCGCCAGACGACTGTGGTCGTACGGCGAGAGGTCGATCACGTAGCGGTTCGGGACCAGAGTGCGCCCGCCGGCCAGGATAGCCTTGTGCGCCTCAGCCTCTCGTTGCATGGCGTTGAGGATCTCCACGGGGTGGACGACCCCCTTGAAGACCTTTGCGAAGGCCCCTTCGACAAGGCCTTCCAATCGCTTCTCGAAGCGTTGCAGCACGCTCACCGGCTCCTCCTCGGGTTCCGAGGACATGATGGTATCCGGCCGCCGCTCACGCAGCTCGCGTGGCAAACGACCGCTGGTTGCCAGTCTTCATACAGGGACTGGTGGGTGCCGTGCTACTCTTCCGAGGCATCACGGGCGGAAAGCTGCTCACAGCAACGGTTTCGTGATGCGAGCCTTGGACAGCGTAGTCTGTTCGGGCACCTCACAAGAACAACGCAGCGGAGTTGTTATCGATGCTGCAGGTGATCTTGAGAGACCGGGAACCCCCCGAAGCCGAGGCTTCCGAGCCTATGTTCTAGGGTAGTTCTCAGCCACGGGGATGTGGCGGAATGGCAGACGCGCACGGTTCAGGTCCGTGTGTCCGAAAGGACGTGGGGGTTCAACTCCCCCCATCCCCACGAGAGTCCAGGCCCTCTGTGTTCGCGGAAAGCGCGAACCGGGGGCCTCTCGTCATTCTGCCCCGGGGCCGAGCCCCGGGTGCCCCACGTTCCGGATTTCTTGCGATCCGGCGTGGCCTTGCCCGGGTGCCCCACGTTCCGGGTCTCTTGCGATCGGCGTGGCCTTGCCCGGGTGCCCCACGTTCCGGATTTCTTGCGATCCGGCGTGGCCTTGCCCGGGTGCCCCGCATTCCGGAAATCTTGCGATCGGCGTGGCCTTGCCGGGTGCCCCGCGTTCCGGGTTTCTTGCGATCGGCGTGGCTTTGAAGACCCGAACAATCAAGACCGCCTCCACGGTACGGGTGGAGTGTGCCGCTTTAGGTATGTTTTTTGGGGTTGCGTTGTGGTTTGCGAGTCGTTGGAGTCCGTGAAAGGTACGGCCGCGGCTTGCGAACGTGGGGTGTTCTGGTGGGTGTTGCGCTGGTGACCGGGGCTGGAGGGCTCATCGGGTCGGAGGCGGTGCGGCACTTCGCGGGGCTGGGGCTGGATGTCGTCGGGGTCGACAACGACATGCGGGGGCAGTTCTTCGGGCGCGAGGCGTCCACCGCGTGGAACACCCGGCGGCTGGTGCGGGATCTCGGATCGCGGTATACGCACTTTGACCTGGATATTCGTGATCGAGAAGGACTGTCGTCGGTCTTCAAGAAGTTCGGGTCGGACATCTCGGTTGTGATCCACACCGCAGCGCAGCCGTCGCATGACTGGGCGGTGCGGGATCCGTTTACGGACTTCGATGTCAATGCGGTCGGGACATTGAACGTGCTGCAGAACGTGCGAGAGCACTGCGAAGAGGCCGCGTTCATTCACTGTTCGACGAACAAGGTCTACGGGGATGGGGTCAACCGGCTGCCGTTCGAGGAGCTGGAGACCCGGTTCGAGCTGGCTCGGGAGCATCCGTTCGCCGGCGGCATCCCCGAGTCGATGTCCATAGACCAGGTGCTGCACTCGGTGTTCGGGGCGTCCAAGGTGGCGGCGGACGTGATGGTGCAGGAGTACGGGCGGTACTTCGGGATGCGGACGGCGGTGTTCCGCGGAGGAACCCTGACCGGGCCTGCGCATTCGGCCACTGAGCTGCACGGATATCTGGCTTACTTGATGCGGTGCAACATGGAGCAGCGCATCTACAAGATCTTCGGGTACAAGGGAAAAATGGTTCGTGACTCTATTCACAGTCACGACGTACTGACGGCCTTCGAGGCGTTCTTTCGCGCGCCTCGATGCGCCGCTGTGTACAACCTGGGTGGCGGCCGGCGGTCGAACAGCTCGCACCTGGAGGCGTTCGCGCTGGCTGAGTCGATCACGGGGCTGCCGATGCGGACGGAGTACGTGCCGGAACACCGGGTGGGTGACCACCGGTGGTGGATCGGGTCCAACGCGGCGTTCGAGCGCGACTACCCGGCCTGGCGCCAGGTCTACGACGTGCCGATGATCCTGCGGGAGATCTACGAGGCGAACGCGGACAAGTGGGTCCCGGGGTTCGTCTCATGATCGCGCAGGGCAAGCGCAACGTGCTCGGCGTGCTGGTGGACGTGGTCGACTACGAGTCCGCGGTCGACCAGATCATCGAGGCGGCGCAACGGCGGCGGCCGTTCGCGCTGACCGCGCTCGCGGTGCACGGCGTGATGACCGGCGTGCTGGACCCGGCGCACAACGCCCGCCTCAACGGCTTCGACCTGGTCACGCCGGACGGGCAGCCGGTGCGCTGGGCACTCAACCTGCTGCACCGGGCCGGGCTGGCGGACCGCGTCTACGGGCCGGAGCTGACGCTGCGCGTGCTGGCCCGGTGCGCGGCCGAGAACCTGCCCGTTTACCTCTACGGCTCCACCGAGGACACGCTGGCCCTACTCGTACCGGCGCTGGCACGGTTGTTCCCCGGCATCCGGATCGCGGGCGTGGAGTCGTCGAAGTTCCGGCCGGTCGAGGCGGGCGAGGACGAGGAGATCGCGGCACGGATCACGGCGTCCGGCGCGCGACTCGTCCTGGTCGGGCTGGGCTGCCCCCGGCAGGAGGTGTTCACCTACGCGATGCGGCCGCTGCTGGACATGCCGCTGCTCGCGGTGGGCGCCGCCTTCGACTACCACGCCGGCCTGCTGCGCAACCCGCCCGTGTGGATGCAGCGCGTCGGCCTGGAGTGGTTCTGGCGGCTCGGCCTGGAACCGCGGCGGCTGTGGCGGCGCTACATCGTGCTGAATCCGGCCTACCTGGCCCGGCTCGGCGCGCAGAAGACCCGGCTGTGGGACGCACGCCCGCCGGAGCCGGCCAACGAACGCCCGCCCACGTTCTCCATCTAGGGGTTTTCTTCAGGCAAGCGCTTTCCTATGCTGTGGCAGCACGCCACACCGACGGAAGGGCGCCGCCATGAAGATCGACGACGGGCTCAGCCCGGCAGACCTGCTACCCGCGATCGCGCGGCTCTGGGAGGCCTCGGCCGCGAAGATCGAGTCGATCGAGCAGACCTGCCCGCCCGGCTCCCCCTCGCCGGTCTTCACGGTCGCCGGGCGGTACACGGCCCGCGGCTGGACCGAGTGGACCCAGGGATTTCAGTACGGCTCCGCGATCCTGCAGTTCGACGCGACCGGCGACGAACGGTTCCTGACCATCGGCCGGGACGCCACCGTGAACGTGATGGCCGGGCACGTCAGCCACATCGGCGTGCACGACCACGGCTTCAACAACGTCAGCACGTACGGCAACCTCTGGCGGCTGGCCGGCGAGGGCCGGATCGGCGCGGAGGACCGGAACTTCCACGAGCTGGCCCTGAAGATCACCGGTGCGGTGCAGGCGGCCCGCTGGCAGAGCACGCAGGACGGTACCGGCTACATCTACTCGTTCAACGGCCCGCAGTCGCTGTTCGTGGACACCATCCGGTCCTGCCGTGCACTGGCCGTGTCGCACCTGCTCGGGCACGCGCTGATGGGCGAGCACGACGAGCGGATCTCACTGCTCGGCCGCATCGTCGAGCACGCGCGCAACACCGCCCGGTTCAACATCTGGTACGGGACCGGTCGCGACTTCTACGACGTCCGCGGGCGCACCGCGCACGAGTCGCTGTTCAACGTGAACGACGGCCATTACCGCGCGCCGAGCTCGCAGCAGGGCTACTCCCCGTTCAGCACCTGGACGCGCGGCCTGGCCTGGGCGATGCTCGGCTACCCGGAGCAGCTGGAGTTCCTGGACACGGTCGCGGACGACGAGCTGGAGGCGTTCGGCGGGCGGGCGGAGATCACCGCGATGATGCTCGACGCGGCCACCGCGACCTGCGACTTCTACCTGGAGCACACCCCGGCCGACGGCATTCCGTACTGGGACACCGGCGCACCCGGCCTGGCCCACCTCGGCGACTACCTGGGACGGCCGGCCGACCCGTACAACGCACACGAGCCGGTCGACTCGTCCGCGGCCGCGATCGGCGCGCAGGGCCTGCTCCGCCTCGGCCGGTACCTGACCGCGAACGGGCGCGCGGAGGACGGCCGGAAGTACTGGCAGGCCGGGCTCACCGTGGCGAACACGCTGTTCGCGGAGCCCTACCTCTCCACCGACCCGGCGCACCAGGGCCTGATCCTGCACTCGGTCTACCACCGCCCGAACGGCTGGGACCACGTGGCGGACGGGCAGCGCGTACCGAACGGCGAGTCCAGCATGTGGGGCGACTACCACGCCCGTGAGCTGGCGCTCTACCTCCAGCGCGTCGCCCGCGACGAGCCTTACTACACATTCTTCGGGGGTACGCGATGATCGCGCTCGTCACCGGCGGCTCCCGCGGCATCGGCCGTGGCATCGTCCTCTCCCTGGCCGGCGCCGGTTACGACGTGGTGGTCAACTACGCCGGCAACGTCGACGCCGCGAAGGAGGTCGCCGCGGAGGTCGAGGCGCTCGGCCGGCGCGCGCTGACCGTCCAGGCCGACGTCTCCGTGGCCGCGGACCGGGAGCGGCTGCTGGCCGAGACCTACGCCGCGTTCGGCCGGCTGGATCTGCTGGTCAGCAACGCTGGCGTGGCGCCGAAGGTGCGAGCGGACATCCTGGAGGCGGACGAGGAGTCGTTCGACCGGGTGCTCGGCATCAACCTCAAGGGGCCGTACTTCCTGATCCAGTCCACCGCCAACCGCATGATCGCGCAGCCGGAGGGTGAGACCCGACCGAAAATCGTGATCATCTCGTCGAACAGCGCCTACACCGCGAGCGTGAACCGTGGCGACTACTGCGTCTCCAAGGCGGGCCTGGCGATGACCACGCAGCTCTTCGCGGCGCGGCTGGCCGAGCACGGCATCAACGTCTACGAGATCCGGCCCGGCATCATCGCCACGGACATGACCGGCGCGGTCACCGAGAAGTACGACGACCTGATCTTCAACAAGGGCATCCAGCCGATCCGCCGCTGGGGCCGCCCGGACGACGTGGGCCGCGCGGTCGTCGCGGTCGCCACCGACCTGCTGCCGCACAGCACCGGCGAGGTGATCAACGTGGACGGCGGCTTCCACATGAAAACCCTCTGAACCGTGATCGGGGCGTCTCTCCTGCTGTCCCAACAGCAGGAGAGACGCCCGATCACAGAGCTCGGCGCGCTGCGGGCGACCGATGACGTGCGGAACTTGGCGCGCTGCGGGGCGGCTGGTGGCGCATGGAGCTTAGGCGCGTGGCGCGTGGCGCGTGGCGCGTGGCGCGTGGCGCGTGGCGCGTGGCGCGTGGCGCGTGGCGCGTGGCGCGGCGCGTGGCGCGTGGCGCGTGGCGCGTGGCGCGTGGCGCGTGGCGCGTGGCGCGTGGCGCGTGGCGCGTGGCGCGTGGCGCGTGGCGCGTGGCGCGTGGCGCGTGGCGCGTGGCGCGTGGCGCGTGGCGCGTGGCGCGTGGCGCGTGGCGCGTGGCGCGTGGCGCGTGGCGCGTGGCGCGTGGCGCGTGGCGCGTGGCGCGTGGCGCGTGGCGCGTGGCGCGTGGCGCGTGGCGCGTGGCGCGTGGCGCGTGGCGCGTGGCGCGTGGCGCGTGGCGCGTGGCGCGTGGCGCGTGGCGCGTGGCGCGTGGCGCGTGGCGCGTGGCGCGTGGCGCGTGGCGCGTGGCGCGTGGCGCGTGGCGCGTGGCGCGTGGCGCGTGGCGCGTGGACCTTGGGCGCTGCGAGGCGGCTGGTGGCGCATGGAGCTTGGGCGCGCTGCGGGCGGCTGGTAGCGCGTGGAGGTCGGGCGGCGGCGCGCGGAGAGCGGCGCTAGGGGCAGCCGGTGGGGTGGCGGATGGCGGCGGGGATCGCGGACAGCCGCACCAGCACCTGACGTGGGTCGCGCGGGTTGCCGGAGTCGTCGAGGCGCACGCCGCGCACGTAGAGCCACAGGCCGTCCGGCAGGCGCTGGACGTGCATCACGTCGTCGACCAGCAGCACGAGGTCGCCCGCGCCGAACTTGTAATCCGTATCGGCGAGGGCCAGCACGTCGCCGCGGTTCACCACGGCACCTGGCTCCACATTGACAAGACTGCCCCCGCCGGACCTGGAAATGCAACTCCCAGTTTCCTGGGTGTTGCATGGCCGGCGGCGGAAGACGGGGTCCCGGGCACAATGAGGTACGCGGGACCCCGGCCGACCCTCCCCAGGCCGGTCCATGCCACGCCACGAGGCGCGAAACCTGCCCCGGCAGGCTATGGCGCCGTACCCCTCAGCCACCAGATCCGAAATAACCGGATTTTTGGTACTGAAAGCCACGTGACCCCCTACGGGTGGTGGACCCGGGCCTGGCCAGGGCACTCCCCCGATTCGCCGGGTGTCGATGTGGGTAACGCTGAAGGGCATGACCGAAGCCGTGCATCTCGGGGCCATGCTCGCTCTCGCCGCCGTCTGGCTCACCGCCGGCGTCCTGGCGGACGGGCTGCCCGACGCGCCGTCCGCACGCGCGCTGCGGCAGCGCTCCGGCTCGGTACTCGCGCTCGTCACCGGCGGCCTCGCCGTCCTGGTCGCGCTGGCGCTGATCCCGGCCCCGGAATGGTCACCGGCGACGCCCGGCACGATCGACCCGCGCCTGCTGTCGTTGCTGCTTCCGCTGGTCCCGGCCGTGTTCGCGGCCGGCTTCACGCTGCGCCGCGTGGCCCGGATCCGGACCGCCACGTCCGCGTTCACCTCGGCGCCGGGCGTGCCGCTGCCGCCCGCGCTGCGCGCCGGCGCCGCACACCCGCTGCTCGCGATCCCGCTGCAGGCCACGGCCCTGGCCGCCGCCCTGTCCGCCACCGTCTCCGGCACGCTCGCCACCGGCTGGCTCGACCCGGCCGGCTCCGGCGCGATCGGCGTGATCGTGACCGGCCTCGCGCTCGCCACGCTCGCCCTCGCGATCCGCCACGCGCTGCGCCACAGCCGTCTCGCCGAGACCGCGATCACAATCCGCCGCGCCTCCGCCGCCGCCCTCACCCGCTGACCGGCCACACCGGACCCCACGGCCACCCCGGCCCCCTGCGAAGCGATGCCCACGACGCACCGCCACACGTCACGACCGCGCGGGCCCGTGCCCACGACGCACCGCCGCATGTCACAGCCGCGCGGGCGGCCCAACGAACGCACCCCGCACGTCGTGACCGTGCGAGGCGGTGCCCACGACGCACTCCCGCACGTTCACGACCGCGCGGGCTGATGCCCACTACGCGCTGCCATACCTCGCGGCCGTGCGGGGGCGACGCCAACGATGCGCTGCGGCACGTTGGGCCGTGCACGGCCCAACGTGCTCAGGCTGGATCTTCACGAGATGCCTGACGTCGCCGGCTCCGGCCGCCGCCCGACATCTCCCCACATAACGGAGGTGGCGTGCCGACCGACGAGGCCGGGTGATCATTGAGTGATACACAGGTGCGACTTATCCGCGAAGTCGATCTACCTGGTGTATCGCTCAATGATCCACAAGGCTTCCGACGGGACGGCCGCGGCAGCGACGACCCGGTTCGGGCCGGCAGACCGGGTCGGGCAGGGGCTACGCGGGACCCAGGCGCCGGAAGGCGCCGCGCGGCTCGCGATCGAACGCGAAGTCGCGTGGCTCTTCGGTAACCAGCGGCGGCACCGGCTCCGATGCGGCGACCGGAGCGGCGGCGGAGGCCGCCGCGAGCGTTTGCCCGCGGGAGCGACTCCGTTGCCCATTCGGCATCGGAAACCGCGAGCCCGGCCGGAGACCGGAAGCATCAGCCCGAAATTTCAGATTATTTCCCCCATAGCTCGGACAGCGTCGAGCGGAAGTCGGCGTGGTGGTCGTGCTGTCGCGACCACTCATGCCCGAAGGATCATTGACGCGAGCCGCCGCCGAATGGGCAACGGAGTCGGGAGCAAACGGGCCGCACCACGCCGGAAGCGGGAAGAGCAAGCCCCTGAGCTGCCCCGCCCGGCCCACAGCTCGCGGCTGCGGAATCACCACGATGGAGGTCAGCAGCGGTTCAGCTCATCGGCCGCCGGAAGCGGAAAATCAAGCCCCTGAACTGCCCAGCCCCGGCCCGGCCCACAGCTCGCGGCTGTGGAATAACCACCCGGGACGTCAGCAGCGGTTCAGCTCATCGGCCGCCGGAAGCGGAAGATCAAGCCCTTGAACTGCCCAGCCCCGGCCTGGCCCACAGCTCGCGGCTGTGGAATGACCACCCTGGAAATCAGCGGCGGGTCAGTGGTGGGTCAGCGGCGGTCGAGAGCGCTCTGGGTGTAGATCAGTTCCAGGATGGCGCGGGTGGCCTCGAACCAGCGGTCCAGCCAGCCGGGCTCGGGGAGGGAACCCCGCGGGGGCAGTTCGAGGAGCAGGCCACGGAGCAGTGGGTGGTCCGCGAGCGGGCCCGGGTCGGAGGTGTCCGGCCAGCCGGTGGTCGGGTACACCGGCTCTTCCAGGCCGGCCAGCGCCAGCGACGGCAGCCGGGGGCTGTGGTCGATGGACGGCTCGTCGAGCGCGCCGGAGCGCGGGCTCAGTTCCACGTCGGGGCCGACCTCGCCGGAGAGGACCCGGTCGCGCTGGATCGGGCGGTAGCCGTTGAGGTGACCGGCGAACCGGTCCTGCGTCGCCGATCCGCCGCCGAGGTTGTCGGGTCCAATGCTCACTGCTCTCGCCTGCCTAGCTCGCTTCAACTCGGCCCGGCGCATCACCGGGTTCATGAGTGCAACGAAGGTCCTGGCGATCCGGCCACGGCGAATATGTCTGTTTTGCGGGGATCCGGTGGGCCGGACGGCAGCGTACGGCCCACCGGACGTCTGCCCCTACAGGTGGAACTCGCCGTTCTTGGTGCCGGCGAGGAACGCGGACCAGCCGTTCGGCGCGAGGATCAGCGCCGGTCCGTTCGGGTCCTTCGAGTCACGAATCGCGATCGCCGGCGTGACGAAAGCGATCTCCACACAGTTGTCACAGTTGGGGCCGCTGCGAGAACTCTTGCGCCACGTCGCGCCGGTCAGGTCAGGTCCCGCTGTCTCCACTCCCACAATGGCTCCTTCGCCAGGTCCGCTAAAAGGGATACGGACTCCTCCGGTCGGAGGGCCGCGGCGCGGATGTGATCGAAGATGAAGACGTACTTTCGCAACTCGTCCGCCTTCTCCAGGAACAGCCCACCGGTCGCGTTCTCCGCGTAGACGACGTCGGTGTCGGTGGGCTCGGGGAAGTCGAGAATTGTGAACGTTCCGTCCATGCCGGCATGCGCGCCCGCCGAGAACGGCAGGACCTGCAACGTCACGTTCGGCAGCTCGGCGGTCACGACCAAATGGTGAATCTGGGCTCGCATGATCGCATCGCCGCCGACCGGCCGGCTGACTACCGCTTCATCGAGCACCATCCACAGGTCGATCGGGTCGTCCTGCATCAGCAACGATTGACGCTCCATTCGGACACGGACTCTTCTCTCCACCTCATCGGCGGAGATGTCCGGCCGGGCGGACCGAATCATCGCCCGTGCGTACTCCTCCGTCTGGAGGAGACCGGGAACAACCTGCTGTTCGTACGCCCGGACCGAGTTCGCCTCCGCCTCCAGACCGACGTATGCGCCGGTCAGGACGGTGCTGTAGGGGTGCCACCAGCCCTTCTGCCGCGCCTCGCGGGAGATCTGGACCAGTTCGGCGGACTCGTCGCCGTCAATGCCGTAAATCTCCAGCATCGCGCGGACATCCCGCGGCGTCGCACTGGTGTGCCCGGTCTCGATTCGTGAGACCTTGGAGGTCGAGCAGTGCAGACGGTCGGCCACCGCCTCGATGGTCACACCGGCTTCTTCACGGTGTTTGCGCAGCTCGGCACCGAGGCGGCGGCGCCGGACCGTGGGGCTTCGGCGCTGGGTCACCGCTACCTCCGGCTTGGGGGTGGACCGGCCGGATCAACCCGACCAGAAAGATCGAACTTGCGCTCGCTATCGGCAGGACATTCAGTCTGACGGGTGTCACGGAAGCCCATCAACCGGACCGGCACCCGGTAGGCGGGCGCCAACGTGCAACTTGCATTGACTAGGCTCGTGATGCAATCTGTGTGTATGGCGTGGGTCACTCAAAGTTCCCAGTCTGTCCGTTCAAGTAGGGACGAAGTCCGACATGCCGGGCGGGAAGGTGGACCACATACGCCGCGCCACTGAGCACCGGCCTACCCTCACGCCGGTTCGATAACAATTCGCAGCCAGCGAAACAGGTGACCGAAACGCCATTCGTGGGCGCACCACGCGTGCCACGGGACAAGACCCGACGCAGCGAAACCGCGTAGCAAGGAGTCGATGTGTTGCCCCGGTCCGGCGATATCCTCTGCGTGACCCGTTCGGCGAGCGTTCAGTTCGTCGAGCCGCTCTACTTCCGGGTGATCCGAGTCCATGACTGGCCGACCTACGACGGCTGGGTCTGGCTGGACGGATACGAGCTCAACGTGGGCGGCGACGCCGTCGAGCGCCGTTCGATCTTCGTGCAGGTGGACGGCCTGCGCCAGATCAACGCCTCACCGGAGGCGAGGGCCGGCGCCGCCGCACCGCGACGACCGGGTCTCTCGACCTCGGCCGTCGCGGTCCGCAGTCGCTGATCGGGTCAGCCGTTCGGCCCCGGCTCGGTGGTGGGGCCGCCGGTCGGCTCCGCGGGCGCGGTGGGCTCCGGCGCACGGGCCACGGTGAGCGTGATCTTCGTGCCCTTCGGCACCACGGCACCGCCCGGCGGATCCGAGTCGATCACGGTGTTCGGGTCGAAGTCGTCCGTGGTCTGGTAGACCAGGGCGAACGGCAGGCCGAGCCCGGCCAGCTCCTGCTGCGCCTCCTGCATCGTGTAACCGGTCATCCGCGGCACCTCCACCTCGGCGGCCCGGGTCGGGCTCGGCGCCGCGGTGGTCTCCTCCGGAGTCGGCTCCTCGGACGCCTCTTCGGACGGCTCCGCACTGGTCCGCTCCGCGGTCGGCGTCGCGGCGGTGGTCACGCTCGGGGTCGGCTCCGGGTCGCCGCCGCCGGCCTGCGTGCCGAAGTAGATGCCGACGCCGAGCAGCAGGATCACGAGCAGCGTGATCACGCCCCACATCACCGGCATCAGCCACTTGCGGTTCGGCTCCTCCGGCTCGCCCCAGCCGGGGTCGTTGCGGGAGAACGGGTCGGACTGGGTGAACGCCCCGGCCGGTTCGGAGGGACGCACGGACGCGCGCGCGGTCCACGGGTCCTGCCCGGCGGGGCCAGCCGGTCCGGCCGGCCCGCCCTGCACCGGGTCCATCCGCCGGGTCGCGTCGCCGCCGGGCACCGGGCGGTAGGGCGCGGTCTGATCGGGACCGCCGGGGACCGGACGATATGGCCGGGTCTGGTCGTTGCCGCCGGGACCGCCGGCGACCGGGCGGTAGGGCGCGGTCTGATCGGGGCCACCGGGAACCGGACGGTACGGCGCGGTCTGGTCGCCGCCGCGCGGCGGGCCACCCTGCTGAGGACCGCGGGGCGGGCCACCCTGCGCGGGGCCGGGCGGGCCACCCGTCGGGCGCTGCAACCGGGTCTCCTCGTTCGCGGCCCACGGGTCGGCCGGCGGGCGGGCGGACGTGTGATCGTCACCGCCCCAGTACCGCGCGTCGTCGCCGCGCCACTGCCGCGTCTCGTCGGACGGGCCCTGGTCGTCACCGGGACGCCTGCCGTCAGCCATTGCTGTCCTCTCCCCGACAGTCGCCAGTCTTTTGGCGGTCCGTCTAAACCTATCGGCCGCTTCGGCTCGGTGCGGTAACGACCCGCTCCCAGTTCGTCGCCTCGCCTCCGGTGGCCTCGGCCCGCTACTCTCCCCGGCATGGCCGTACGAGGCTGGGGTGGATCGATCGCGTCGGCAGTCGGCGTGGCCGCGGGCACCGGCGCAGCACAGTTGGGGCTCGGTTACGGGCTCGGGATCATCGCGTGGGTGCCGTCACCGGACGGCTCCGCGGAACCCGTGTGGGTGGCGAGCCTCACATGGGCCACCTGGATCGCGGCGACGTCCGTGATAGCCGGCGCCGTCTACGGCGATCGGCGCAGCGGCCCGAGTGCACTGGCCGCCGATCCCACCGCGCGCAAAGTCAGCGGAATGCTGGAGCTGGTGCTCTGGCGGATCGCGCTGTGCCTGGCCGCCGCGCTCGGCGCGGCCGTGACCGTGGCGCTGGTCGCGGTGCCGGCCCGGGAGGCCGCCCAGGACTACACGTTCGCGCCGGAGACGATCGCGGCCGGCTACACGGTGATCGGCGTGCTCGTCGGCCTGGCCGTGTCGTTCGCCGCGATCTCGTCCGCGGCGATAGCGGCCAACGTGATCATCACGACCGCCTGGCTCTGGCTGCTCGCGATCGCGGCGACGGTCGACGGCGCGATGTCCGGCCGCGGATTCGCCGGCGCGCAGCTCGGCGTCTGGCGCATCACGGACGACGGCGAGGGCTACTGGATCCGCAGTCTGTACTGGCCCGGAGCCGTGATCTCGCTGACCTCCGCGCTCGTCGCGGGCCTGGTCTCGGCGTGGTGGGGCGGGCGCCGCACCGACTCGAAGGTCGGCGTGTCGGTCTCCGGCGCGATCGGCCCGATCCTGGTCGCCGCCGCGTACTTCATGGCCGCGCCGCGCCCGGTCGGCATGGAGTCCTGGCAGGTCTCGGCATACCTGATCGCGCCGTACGCGGTGATCGCCGGCCTGCTCGGCTCCGTCATCATCGCGGCCGCCACGCCCCGACCGTCCTACGAGCGCGCGCTGCTCCCCGTCGACATCGACGACGAGGACCCGATCCCACCGGTACGCCCCGCGCTCACCGCGTCTCCGGAACCGCTCCGCCCGCCGGTCGCGGTCCCGGCCCAGCCGGCCCGCCCGCAGCAGAACCCGCCGCAGCCACCGGTACCGGGGACGCCCGAGCCTTCGTCCGGGCCGCCCAAGCTGCGCTTGAAGCCCAAGTCGGAGCGCCCCCAGCTCGGCCTGGTCGAGGAGCCGGAGCAGGAGCCGGCCTCGAAGCCCCGTCCGAAGCGCCCCTCCGCACCGGACAAAACCACCGACAAGCCCACCGACAAGCCCGCCGAGCCGGTCACCGAGCAGCATCCCAAGCCCACCGGCCGCGCCCGCGCCTCGGTCAAGCCCAAGCCCGGCCCTCCGCCCCCGTCCAACCCCGCTCCCAGATAACGGGCCGCGAGGGCTCGGCGTTGTCGACGCGCCGAAGGAGCGGAGCGACGACCATCAACACTTCCAGAGGTGTACGGGTTCGTTGGTGCGCTGGAGCTCGGTGTAGGCGAGGACCATCTCGTGGAGGGCCTGCTCGCGGCTGCGGCCCCGGCGCTCCGCGTCCGCGACCCGGGCGGTCTGCCAGCCGGCCCCGGTCTGGCCGGTCCGGCAGCGTCCCTCGATCACGCCGAGCAGCCGGTCCCGCTCGCCCGGATCGACGCCGAAGCGGTCCAGCCCGTCGTACGCCATCGGCAGCAGCGTGTCCAGGATCAGCTTGTCCGCCTGCGTCTCGCCGGCGGACGGCCAGTTGATGTACGCGTCCAGCCCGTGCCGCGCCGCCCGGTGGAAGTTCTCCTCTGCCGAGCTGAACGTCAGCTGTGACCAGATCGGCCGGTCCGACTCGGCCAGCGCGCGGACCAGCCCGAAGTAGAACGCGGCGTTGGCCAGGATGTCGACCACGGTCGGCCCGGCCGGCAGCACGCGGTTCTCCACGCGCAGGTGCGGCCGGCCGTTCATGATGTCGTAGACCGGCCGGTTCCACCGGTAGACGGTGCCGTTGTGCAGCCGCAGCTCGCCGAGGTTCGGCACGCCGCCGTCGTGCAGCACCGCGACCGGGTCCTCCTCGTCGAGGATCGGCAGCAGCGGCGGGAAGTACCGCACGTTCTCCTCGAACAGGTCGAAGATCGAGGTGATCCAGCGCTCGCCGAACCACACCCTCGGCCGTACCCCCTGGGCTCGAAGCTCGTCCGGCCTGGTGTCGGTGGCCTGCTCGAAGAGCGCGATCCGGGTCTCCGCCCACACCCGGCGGCCGTAGAGGAACGGCGAGTTCGCACCGACCGCGACCTGGGCCGCGGCAATGGCCTGGGCGGCGTTCCAGTACGCGGCGAACGTGTCCGGCGCGACCTGGAGGTGGAACTGGACGCTGGTGCAGGCACCTTCGGCCGCGATCGAGTCGACGTAGGACCGGACCCGCTCGGTGCCGCGGATGTCCAGGTCCAGCGCCTCGCCGCGGGCGGCCATGATCTGGTCGTTGAGCGCGTGGTACCGCGGGTTCGCGGAGAGGTTCTCGACGACCGTGTGCCGCTCGGTGAGCGTGGGCAGCACGCCGACCATCACGATCCGTGAGTCGGACTTGCCGGCCCGGTCCTCCGCGCGGTCCAGACTGTGGCGCAGCGCGTGCTCGTAGTCGGCGAAGCCGGTGCCGGCGATGAGCCGGGGCGACGCGTTGAGCTCCAGGTTGAACCGGGCCAGCTCGGTCTGGAACAGCGGATCGTCCATGGTCGCGAGCACTTCGGCGTTGCACATCGCGGGCTCGGCCTCGGCGTCGATCAGGTTGAGCTCGATCTCGAGCCCGGTGGTCGGGCGCTCGGCGTCGAACGCGAAGTCGTCCAGCATCAGCGCGAAGACATCGAGGCACCGGCGCACCTTCCGCCGGTATTGGACCCTGTCTTCCCTGGTGAAGGCGGCTGAGGTGACGTCCTTGCCCATCTGTCCTCCCGGCGCACGGCAGTGAGCTTTTTCGACCTGGCGCCCCGGACCGTGGAGCGTTGCGATGCCGTCCGGCCACACAGGCCAGGTTGGAAATGGCTCATTGACGGATCTATGTGGGTGAGCGACGCAGCTCAGACAGACAAGAACACTCGCAACGCCCCGTAAGCATTCCGAGACGCTCCGTCCACCATGCCACAAGGGAACGGGTCACCTCTAGTGCCGGATAGATCACTTCCCGCGCCGATGGGATTCCCAAACACAGCAAAACCCCCGGCCGTACGGGCGGCCGGGGGTTGCTTTTGCGGAGCTCAGGCGCGGCGGATGGCCTCTGCCTCAATCTCGATCTTGACCTTCTTGCCGACGAGCACGCCGCCGGTCTCCAGGTTCTGGTTCCAGGTGATGCCGAACTCCTCGCGGTCGATCTCGGTCGTCGCGGAGAAGCCGATGACCTCCTGACCCCACGGCGACTTGTTGACGCCCTCGAACTCGACGTCCAGCTCGACGCGGCGGGTGACGTCCTTGATCGTCAGGTCGCCGTGCAGCTTGAACTCGTTACCGCTGATCTCGGCCAGGCCGGTGCTGCGGAACGTGAGGTGCGGGTGCTTCTCGACGTCCAGGAAGTCGCCGCTCTTGAGGTGACCGTCGCGGTCGCCCTGGTTGGTGTCGATGCTCGCGGCGTCGATGTCGGCGGTGACCGAGGACTCCAGCGGGTCCTCGGCGATCGTGACCACGCCGGTGACGGTCTTGAACTGACCGCGGACCTTGCTCACCACGAGGTGCTTGGCGACGAACCCGACACGCGAGTGAGCAGGGTCGATGTCGTACACACCGGCGGCCGGGATGGAGACGCCGTTGTAGTCGCGAACGTTGAGGTCACTCATTGGAAGGTCTCCCAAAAACAAGATCTGCGGTCAGGACGTCTGACTAAGCAACTATATGCGGCTCAGTATTCCGCGTGTCAAGCTTTGCTAAGGTCGAGCGGTGACCCCGAACCTGTTCGACGACCCGCGCATCACCGCGATCGGCTTGTTCACCGAGGTGCACTCGGGTCTGATCAACCGGTTCGCCGCCCAGTTCGACCAGCACAACGTCTCCACCGTCGAGTTCGAGGTGCTGATGCGCCTCGCCCGATCGCCCGGCCGGGAGCTGCGGATGAGCGACCTGGCGTCCCAGACCTCGCTCTCCACCAGCGGCGTCACCCGGGTGGTCGACCGGATGGAGCGCTCCGGCCTGCTCTGCCGCCGCGCCTGCCCCACCGACCGTCGCAGTTCCTACGCCGTGATCACCGAGGCCGGGCTGGCCCGGCTCGACGAGACGCTCCCCGGCCACCTCGCGCTGATCGAGGAGTTCTTCACCGGCCTGCTCGACGCCGGCCGGCTGAAGGATCTGCTGAGCACACTGCGCGTTATCCGGGACGCGGCGAATCCCGGGGCGATGGTGGGCACTACGGACACTTCCCACTCCGGAGAGTAATCATTTCCTCGTGATCCCGACCGGTAACCGGCAGAACAGGCGGCAGAAGAGGCCGACTCAAGCGGCATTGCCGTCCAAACGGACAAAAACCCTCAGGTGATCGGTTAGATTTCCCGCGCACGGGGACGCACACCGGGGGGTGTTCACGCACGGAGGTCGGGGGGCCTCTGCGGGGTTTCCGTTGCGTCGCGCGTGCACGGGGGTGCGCGCCTCCGGCGCCGGCCGCTCACCAGCGACCGGCGCCGGGTTCTTTTCAGGCGTTCGGGTCGGTTGAAGCTCGGTGAGACTGTGGTTGAAGCTCGGTCAGCCCGCCCCGCTGCGCTCCCGCTCACCCGGCAGCAGCGTGATGCCGCCGAGCTTGCAGACCTCGGCCAGCCGGGCCAGGACGGACGCCCGCTGCTGCGGGTCCTCCATGCTCGCCGCCAGCCCGACCAGTGCCTCCGCCACGTCACGCAGGTCGTGCCCGCCCGCGTGCGAGTCCGCCGCCACCGTGAACCACTCCGCGGCCAGCTCCCGCTCGCCGCGGCCGGACGCCAGGTAGGCCTCGATCATCGCGATCTGCCCCTCGGTCACGGCCGGCCGCCGCTCGTCCGGGTCGTCCGGAACGCCGGCCGGTTCGCGCAGCTCGGCCAGGATCCGGCCGGCCGTCTCCGCGTCGCCGGCCTGTGCGGCCGCGATCCCGATCGTGCCGAGCAGCCGCCGCCGGTGACCGGGGTCGCCATGCCGTTCCAGCACCTCGACGGCGCGGCGGCCGAGTGACTGCGCCTCCGCGAACCGGCCGCCGAGCCGGTTCACCTCGGCCAGGTTCGCCATCGCGAGCGCGCGCAGCCGGTCGTCGCCCTGCTGCGCGGCCAGCCGGTCCACCGCGGCCAGCCGGCGCCGGGCCGCGCGCAGGTCACCGCTCCGGATCTCGTGCCAGGTCAGGTTGTTCTGCGCGACCGTGATGTCGCGCGGGCGGTCCAGCCGGGTGGCGAGCGTAAGCGCGGCCTCGCCGTGGCGGCGGGCCTCGTCGTAACCCCCGTTGGTCATCCAGAGCGCGCAGAGCAGATTGCGGGCCGCGAGCTCGCCGGCCACCTCACCGCGACGCTGGAACTCGGTCAGCGCACCGGTCACGGCCGGCAGCTCTTCCGCGCCGGCGCCGTGCTCGAGCGCGAGCCGGCCCAGCCCGATCTGGGCCCACGCCCGAACCCGGGAGTCGGCGTCCTCGGTCCGCGGGTCCGCCAGCAGGCGACGCAGCCAGTGCCGGCCGACCACGTCCCGGCCGCGGAACCGCCACCATCGCGGCAGCGCGGCCGCGATGCGCAGTGCGGTGTGCGGGTCGTCGTTCGCCGCGTGGGCCAACGCGGCCCACAGGTCGCCGGACACCTCGTCCAGCCGGTTCACGCCGCCGGTCAGGTCGTGCCCGGCCAGCTGCGGCGCGGTGCGTTCGGCGAGCCGGGCGAGCACGGCCGCGTGCCGGGTGCGGATCGCGGACGCCTCGCCGCGCGCGACCGCTCGCTCCTCGGCCAGGTCGCGGACCACGTCGACCAGCCGGAACCGGAACGGCCCGGCGCCGCGCACGCCGAGCAGACCCAGCTCCAGCAGCCGGTCCAGCAGCGGCAGCGGGTCGACCGGCTCGGCGTCGTCGTCGGACAGGATCGCCGCGGCCAGGCGCACCGACCAGCGGTTGCGGAACGCCGCGAGCCGGCGCAGGCCCGCGCGCTCGCCCGGTTCCAGCAGCCGGTAGCTGGCCGCGGCCGCGTCGCGCAGCGTGACGTCCACGGACGGGCGGCTGCCGGGCCTGCCGGACAGGTCGAGCACGCGGTCGCCGTACCGCTGGAGGATCTCGTCGATGTCGAGCAGCCGGCCCCGCGCGGCGGCCAGTTCCAGCGCGAGCGGCAGCCCGCCGAGCCGGCGCAGCAGCGGGCCGAGCGCGACCGCCTCCTCGTCCGTGATCGGGTCGCGGCGCACCTGGCGGAGCCGGGCCAGGAACAGCGCGGCCGCGGGGTAGGCCGCGATCTCGTCCGGCCGGGCGGGCGCGTCCGCGGGCGGCGTCTCCAGCGGGCCGACCGGCCAGACGTGCTCGCCGGGCAGGCCGATCGGGTGCCGGCCGGTGGCCAGCACGCGCAGGTTCGGCCCGGACTCGATCAGCCAGTGCAACGCCTCCGCGACCGCGTCCGGCGCCCGCTCCACGCCGTCGATCATCACGAAGGTCCACTCGCCACGCAGCCGGGCGCGCAGGTCGGCCGCGCGCGCCACGCCGAGCACCGCGGCCAGCTGGGCCAGGACGTCGCTGCCGCTGGACAGCTCCGTGATCACGGTGCCGGCCGTGCCGCCGGGATGGTCGGCGGCGATCCGCTCCGCCACCGCGAGGCCGAGGCTGGTCTTGCCGACGCCGGCCAGGCCGACCAGCGTCACCACGCCGGGCGGGCCGGACGAGGTGAGCAGCTCCGCCACGTCCGCGACCTCGGTGTCCCGGCCGATCAGCTCGACCGGCGGCGGCAGCCCGTTGCGCGGCGGCACCGGCTGCCCGGGTACCGGCAGCCGGCCGCGGGCGGCCGCGAGGAACTCGGCGCGCTCCCGGCCGGAAAGGGCGAGCGCGGTGGCGATCAGCTCGACCGTGGTGCGCTGCGGCCGGGATGCCCGGCCGCGCTCCAGGTCACGCACCGTGCGCACGCCGATGCCAGCCGCCGAGGCGAGGTCGGCCTGAGTCATGCCCGCGGTGGCCCGTCGCGCCCGCAGCAGGTCGGCAAAGCCGGTTCCACGCTGGTCAGAGCCATGATCCACGGTCATGGCGGAAGACTACGGGCGGGTATCACACGCGGGAAGTCGATCGTCGGCGGGCCGACCGGCACACTGCCGATAACCGACAGTAGACCTCGCACCCTCCCCAGAGATCGAGGCGTCATTCATATCGCTAGAACGACATGAATGACGCCTCGGTCTCCCGATGACGGTCAGATGGCGAGGTCGCGGGCGATGATCATGCGCTGGATCTCGGAGGTGCCCTCGCCGATCTCCAGGATTTTGGCGTCACGCCAGAATCGGGCCACCGGCGTCTCGTTGATGAAGCCGTATCCACCGTGGATCTGCGTGGCCTCGCGCGCGTTGGTCACGGCGCACTCGCTGGCGTGCAGCTTGGCGATCGCGGCCGCTCGCTTGAAGTCCGCACCGGAGCCGAGCCGCACGGCCGCGTCGTGGTAGGCGAGGCGGGAGGTGTGCGCCCGTACCTCCATGTCGGAGATCTTGAACTTGATCGCCTGGAAGTCGCCGATCGCGTGGCCGAACGCGTGCCGCGCGCGTGCGTAGGCCAGCGACTCGTCGACGCAGCCCTGGGACAGGCCGGTGGCCAGCGCCGCGATCGCGATCCGGCCCTCGTCGAGGATGCGCAGGAACTGCGCGAAGCCGCGACCACGCGGTCCGAGCAGGTTGCCCGCGGGCACCCGCACGTCCTCGAAGATCAGCTCGTGGGTGTCCGATGCGCACCAGCCGACCTTGGAGTAACCGGGCAGCACCGTGAAGCCGGGCGTGCCGCTCGGCACGATGATCGTGGAGATCTCCTTGGATCCGTCCGGGTTCGTGCCGGTCACCGCGGTGACCGTGACCAGCGACGTGATGTCCGTGCCCGAGTTGGTGATGAAGCACTTCGCGCCGTTGATCACCCACTCGTCGCCGTCCAGCACCGCGCGCGTGACGGTGCCGCCCGCGTCCGAGCCCGCGCCCGGCTCGGTCAGCCCGAACGCGGCCAGCCGCTCGCCGCTGACCAGGTCCGGCAGCCAGCGCGCGCGCTGCTCGTCGGTGCCGAACCGGTGGATCGGCATGGCGCCGAGCGAGATCGCGGCCTCCAGTGTGATCGCCACGCTGGAGTCGACCCGGGCCAGCTCCTCCAGCGTCAGGCAGAGCGCCAGGTAGTCGCCGCCCATGCCGCCCGCCTCCTCCGGGAACGGCAGGCCGAACAGGCCCATCGCGCCCATCCGGCGGACGATCTCGTACGGGAACGCGTGCTTCTCGTAGAACTCGCCGATCACCGGCGCGACCACCTCGCGGGCGAAGTCGCGCACGCTCGCGCGCAGCGCCTCGTGTTCCTCGCTGAGCATGCCGGGTCTCCCCTCTAGACGGGCGTCACACCGTGCCGGCGGCGGGCGAACGTGCGGTCCTTGCCGTCCGCGGCCGCGTATCGCGCGATCAGCTCGGCGCGCAGATCGGCCGCCGGCACGATGGTGTCCACCACCAGCTCGCCGGCGAGGCGCGCGATGTCGATGTCCCGCTCGTACTCCGCGCGGCGGGCGGTCACGAACGCGTCGCGCTCCGCCTCGTCCTCGATCGCCGCGATCTTGTTGGCGTAGACCGCGTTCACCGCGGCCTCCGCGCCCATTACCGCGATCTTGGCGGTGGGCAGCGCGATCGTGGCGTCCGGGTCGAAGCCGGGGCCGGCCATCGCGTAGAGACCGGCGCCGTACGCCTTGCGGACCACCACGCAGATCTTCGGCACCGTGGCCTCGGAGACCGCGCTGATCATCTTGGCGCCGTGCCGGATGATGCCCTGCTTCTCCACCGCGGTGCCGACCATGAAGCCGGGCACGTCCGCGAGGAACAGCAGCGGCACGTTGAACGCGTCGCAGAGCTGCACGAACCGGGCCGCCTTGTCCGCGGAGTCGACGAACAGCACGCCACCCTTGAACATCGAGTTGTTGCCCAACACCCCGACGGTACGGCCGTTCAGCCGGCCGAACCCGACGGTCAGCTCGCGGGCCCACAGCGCCTGGATCTCCAGGAACGAGTCGTGGTCGAGCAGGCCCTTCACGAACCGGCGCATGTCGAACGCCTGCCGCTCGCTGGCCGGAACCAGCCCGCCGAGGTCGACCGAAAGAGGGTCTTGAACCGAGGCGACCGGCGGCTCCTGCGTCCAGTTGTCCGGCAGGTAGGAGAGGTAGCGGCGGACCACGTCCAGCGCCTCGGCCTCGGACTTGCACAGGAAGTGGCCGACGCCGGACTCCGCACAGTGGACGCGGGCGCCGCCCATCTCCTCCAGCGTGGTCTGCTCGCCGGTGACCATGCGGACCATCCGGTCAGACCCGAGGTACATGCTGGCGTTGCCCTCGACCATCGCGACCACGTCGCAGAACGCGGGGATGTAGGCGCCGCCGGCCGCGGACGGGCCGAACAGCGCGCAGACCTGGGGGATCGCGCCGGACGCGCGGACCTGGGTGTGGAAGATCTTGCCGGCGCCGCGGCGGCCGGGGAACAGGTCGACCTGGTCGGTGATCCGGGCACCGGCGGAGTCGACCAGGTAGATCATCGGGTGGCCCCGCTCGTACGCCCGCTCGATGATCCTGATGATCTTCTCGACCGTGCGGGCGCCCCAGGAGCCGGCCTTGACCGTGGAGTCGTTCGCCATCAGGCAGATCGGGCGGCCGGCGACGGTGGCGGTCCCGGTGATCACACCATCCGCGGGCAGGCCGTCGGCCAGCGCGTTCGCGTAGCGCCCGTCCTCGGTGAACGAGCCGTCGTCGACCAGGTGCGCGATCCGCTCGCGGGCGAAGAGCTTCCCCTTCGCGGCGTTGGCGGCGTGGTACTTCTCGGCGCCGCCGGCCTCCGCGCGCTTGCGCATCTCCGCCAGTCCCGCCTCGTCGAGCGTCACCGGACCCCTCCCCGCACCGTGGCTTAACGAGCGTTAGGGTAACCCACCTCCAGGGCGCATGCCAGGGAAAAGCCCCCGTGCGAGCACGCACGGGGGCTTTCCGGTGTTACGTGGTGCTTCAGCCGAGCAGGCCGCCGACCAGGTTCTGCAGCTGCAGGCCGTTGGTCAGGCTGTTGGTACCGCCCTTGGTCAGGCCACCGACAACCGGGAGCTCCATCGACTCGGCCGAGTGACGACCCGCGGCCGCGTCCGCACCGGCGCCGTAGGCGTCCGGGCTGACACCGTCGTAGTCGCCGGACGGGTTGCCGCTGCCGTCGTCGACCGGCTCCTCGTCCACCGGCTCCTCGTCCATCGGCTCCTCGTCGGCCGGCGCCTCGTCCGCGGGCTTCTCGTCCGCGGGCTTCTCGTCCGCGGGCTTCTCGTCCGCGGGCTCCTCGTCCGCGGGCTCCTCGTCGGCCGGCGCCTCGTCCGCGGGCTCCTCGTCGTCGCCCGGGTAGTGCGAGTCCGGCTGCTCCGGGGAGACGCCGTTGCCGTTGTCGCCACCGTTGTCGCCACCGTTGGAGCACTGCGCGGCGGCCTCGCCGTCGCCCAGCACGCCCGCCGCGATGCCGCAGATGTTGATCGGCACGTTGACCGGCACCGCGACCTGGAGGTTGTTCAGCACGCCGTCGACGTCGCCTGCGCCGCCACCCTGGTGGATGCCGGCCTCGCCCCAGTTGGAGCCCTCGTTCTTGCAGTCGGCGGCCGCCTCGCCGTCACCGAGCAGCCCGACGGCGACGCCGCACAGGTTGATCGGCACGTCGACCGGGACCGCGACCGCGGCGTTGTTCAGGATGCCGTCGACGTCGCCGCCGCCGGTGTTCTGCGTGATGCCACCCTCGGCACCGCCGTGGCCCTCGGCCCAGCCACCGTTGCTCAGCTTGGCGGCCGACTTGGCGTCGCCGACCGCGATGCCGCCGGCGTTCACCGGCACATGGATCGGCGCGACGACCGACAGGTTGTTGCCGATCCCGTCGACGTCGTTGCCGCCCGCACCCTGGCCCTGGCCGCCGTGCCGCTTGGCACCGTGCTCGGTGATGGTGGTGGACTCGGTCTCGGCGCTGCCGCCGTTGTGGCCCTTGCCCTCGGCGGAGGCGTCGCCCAGGATGCCCGCGGCAACGCCGATGACGTTGACCGGCACCTGGATCGGCGCGGCGACCTGCAGGTTGTTGGCGATGCCGTCGACGTCGCCGCCACCCGAGCCCTGGGTGATGGAGTGCTCCGGCAGCTCGTTGGCGCACTCGGACGCGGCGTAGCCGTCGCCGAGCACGCCGACCGCGACGCTGCACAGGTTGATCGGGATGTCGATCGGCGCGGCGACCGACGCGTTGTTCAGGATGCCGTCGGTGTCACCGTCGGACGTGGAGGCCTGCTGGATGTCGGCGGCCTGCGCGGCGGTCGGCGCGAGCAGCAGCGCGCCCGCGGTCAGCACGCCAACGCTCAGAGTCTTGCGAACCCAAGTCTTCATGGGAAGGCAATAACCTTTCAAAAGAAGAAAAGAGAATGTCTCTTACGGAATTTCGCTATTAGGTTGTGGTGCCGAATGCGTAGTCCGGCCGGCGAACGAACGCCTTGCCGGGCGCGGCGGCGCCCTGGACCTTTGTGTTGTTTCCCCTGGTGATGGCGGGGAGAGCCATCCGGCACCGATACGTCGGCGGAACCATCATCGAGCCGTTCTCAATCTGGCCTGTGTGGCTGGCACAGCACCGGTCGATGGTCCCGGTGCACCAGCTCGGCATCGCGCCGGGGCGGTGGGCCGGACGCGGCCCCCATCGTGCCCGTGACCGCGCGGAGATGACGGCGGACGATCCTCCGCCGGTGTTCACTACCGACCCGCCGGCCGGTGTTCCCGTCGTGCCGCCCGAGGTGCCCTTGGCAGGCCCGATCGGCGGTGCGCCGGGAGGCTGCTCCGGGACGCCCGTGCGGGCGTCTCGGAACGGGAAGCGGCTCGATCGGTGCCGAGCGCGCGGCCCGCTCGGGCTTCGAGTCGGGCCGCAGTCCGGTCACGACCGCCGCCGCCGACACCCGGCTGGGCGCGGTGCTCGCGGCGGTGACACCCGTGATCGGGGTGACCGGGGTCAGAACCACCACGTCCGGGAACGCGGCGGCGGAGTCGATCCCGAGACTGCCGTGCTCGGCCGGCGTGTCCGTCGTACCCACCAGGCGGGTGAGGTCACCGAGCGGACGCGACGGAACCGGGCCGGGCTTCGGGTCCGGTCCGCCCCGGCCCGCTGGACCGGCCAGTGGTGCGGCCGCGTCACGGACGGCGGGGTCTGCGGAGCCGGTCGGTCCGCCGGTGAGGCGGATCGGTGCGACGGGCTCCCGCTCGGCACCGTCACCGGTGACGAGCGTGCGAAGCGGATGCGCCGGAGCGTCGGGCTCCGCCGGCTGGCGCGCCGGCATCGCCGTGTCGTTCCGGGCGGAGATGCCGGTGCCGGGGAGGTGGTCCGTCGGCAGCGCGGCGGTGACCTCGGCCGCAGGCGTCAGAAGCTCACCGACCAGCGAGGGTGCTCGCTCCTCGACCACCCCGGTGCCGAGGTCGTTGACGAGGGAGAACACGCCCGGACCGCGGTGGGCGGCCTCGGTAGGCGTCTCAGGCTCTGCGGCGTGGGCGGCAGCGGCGGAGAGCGGCCAGGCCGCCCCCGCGATGCCACTGACGACGAGCGTGCGCAGGACCGGCCGGCGTCCCCGGCGATCCGCCACCACCTGGTTGACTGATCGCAGGACCGCGGACACGCCGAAGGGCGGGACGGCGGTCGCGGGCACGGTCGTGCATGACGCACGTTCCACCCGTTGCTCCGCCATTGGTCCGCCCCTCGTCCGTCGGCACGTCGTTCGGCGGGCGCTTCATCCACGCAAAATGGACGAAACGCTCTCACCGAATTAGGTAACGAAGCGGATAAGAGCGGGATACGCGACGAATCGGAATTACTGGGGCGTTAGTCGGGTCCGGGGACCGGCACGCAGCACGCCGGACGGCAACTCCCGACCGGTGATCTGCTCGGCCAATGCCGCGGCCTCCAGGAGTTTCTCCAGGTCGATGCCGGTGTCGACGCCCATGTCGTGCAGCATGTGGACCACCTCCTCGGTGGCCACGTTGCCGGAGGCACCCGGCGCGTACGGGCAGCCGCCCAGACCGCCCACGCTCGCGTCGAACTCGGTCACGCCCAGCTCCAGCGCGGTCAGGATGTTCGCCAGGCCGGTGCCGCGCGTGTCGTGGAAATGCAGGAGGAGCGGGACCTGGCCGACCGCGGCCAGCAGCTCGCGTACCCGCCGGGGGGTGGCCATGCCGGTGGTGTCGCCGAACGCTATCCGGTCCGCGCCGTCACCGAGCACGCGCTCCACGATCCCGGCCACCCGGGCGGGCGGGACGTCTCCCTCGTACGGGCAGCCGAAGCTGGTCGCCACGATCACCTCGACCGTGGCACCGGCCTCGTGCACCATCTTGATCAGGTCGGTCAGGCCGGCCAGCGACTCCTCGGTGGACCGGTTGAGGTTGCGCCGGTTGTGCGTGTCGCTGGCCGAGACCACCACCTCGAGCTCGGTGAACCCGGCGGCCAGCGCGCGCTCGGCGCCACGCGGGTTCGGCACCAGCGCGGAGTACCGCACGCCGCCGGCCTTGCGCGCCCGCGCCCACACCTCGTCCGCGTCGGCCATCTGCGGGATCGCCCGCGGGTGCACGAACGACACCGCCTCGATCCGCCGCACGCCGGTGGCGGAGAGCGCGTCCAGCAGCCGGACCTTGGCGTCGGTCGGCACCGGCGCCTCGTTCTGCAGCCCGTCGCGCGGGCCGACCTCGCGGATCGAGACCATCACTCACTTCCCTCGCATGCGGGCCACGATGCCGGTGTCGTAGTCGCCGGAGCGGAACTCCGGGTTCTCCAGCAGCTCGGCGAAGAACGGCAGGTTCGACTTGGGCCCGGCGATCTCGAACGCGGCGACCGCGTCGCGCGCGCGGGCCAGCGCGGTGTCCCGGTCCGCGCCGAAGACGACGAGCTTGGCCATCAGCGAGTCGTAGAAGCGCGGGACCGTCGTGCCCACGGCGTAGCCGGAGTCGACGCGGACGCCCTCACCGGTCGGCTCGACCCAGGTGGTGACCGTGCCGGGGCCGGGCAGGAAGCGCTTCGGGTCCTCCGCGTTGACGCGCAGCTCGATCGCGTGGCCTTTCAGGTTCGGATTCGTGAATCCCGGCGGCAGCCCGGCCGCGACCCGCAGCTGCTCCTCGACCAGGTCCACGCCCCAGACGAACTCCGTGACCGGGTGCTCGACCTGCAGCCGGGTGTTCATCTCCAGGAAGAAGAACTCGCCGGTGGCCGGGTCGAGCAGACACTCCACCGTGCCGGCGTTGCGGTAACCGACGGCCTCGCCGGCCCGGACCGCGGCGGCCAGCAGGCGCTCCCGCAGCTCGGGCGAGACCGCGGGGGACGGCGCCTCCTCCGCGACCTTCTGGTTGCGGCGCTGCACCGAGCACTCGCGCTCACCGAGCGCGACCACCCGGCCGTCGGCCAGGCCGAGGATCTGCACCTCCACGTGCCGCACCCGGGGGAAGTAGCGTTCCAGCAGCACGGAGCCGTCGCCGAACATGCGCTCCGCGAAGGCGCGGACCTTGTCGAACTCGGCACGCAGCGCGGCCTCGTCCGCCGCGACCGCCATGCCCATGCCGCCGCCGCCCGCGGCCGCTTTGATCATCACCGGATAGCCGATGCCCGCGGCCACCGCCGACTCGACGTCCGTGACCGGCTCACGGGTGCCGGGCGCGACCGGCACGCCGGCCGCCTCCATCAGGTTCCGCGCCCGGATCTTGTCGCCCATCGCGGCGATCGCGTCGGCGTCCGGACCGACCCAGATCAAACCCTGGCCGGCGACGGTACGGGCGAAGTCCGCATTCTCCGAGAGGAAGCCGTAGCCCGGGTGGATCGCCTGCGCACCCGTCGACGTCGCCGCCGCGAGGATCGCCTCGGCGTTGCGGTAGCTCTGCGCCGGATCGGCCGGCCCGACACAGACCGCCTCGTCCGCCTCGCGCACGAACGGCAGATCCGCGTCCACGTCCGAGTGCACCGCGATGGTGCGCACGCCGAGGCGGCGCGCGGTGCGGATGATCCGGCGGGCGATCTCGCCCCGGTTCGCGACGAGCAACGACTCGATCATGCGGGAGCGCCCTTCTGGAGTTATCCGGCGTGCACCAGTGCGGAGAGCGTCGCGGCGCGCAGCAGCACGGCTCGGCGCTCGCGCTCGACCTCGCCACCGAGGAACGGCGTGGAGTTCATCAGGCCGAACGCCGCGTGTGCCATGACACGCGCCTCGGCCGCGGTCAGCTCGGCACGGAGCACGGTCAGCACCTGCACCCACTCCTCCACGTAGAGACGCTGCAGGCGGCGGATCTGCCGGCGCGGCTCCTCCGGCAGGCGGTCCAGCTCGTGCAGGTGCAGCGCGATCACGGCCGGGTTGGCCAGCGCGAACTCGACGTGGAAGCTGATCAGGGACTCGAGCGCGGCGCGCGGGTCACGCTCGTGCTCGGCGACGCGCTCCCGGCCGCCGGCCAGCAGGCTCTCGCTCACCGGTATCAGCGCCGCGACCAGCATCGCCTCCTTGCCACGGAAGTGGTGGTAGAGCGCGGGACCGGTGACGCCGGCGGCCGAGCCGATGTCGTCCATGGAGACGCCGTGGTAGCCGCGGGACGCGAAGAGCCGAACGGCGATGGAAAGGATCTCGTCCCTGCGCGAGCGCTTCTTGGTGTTCTGGCCCGGAACACTCGGGGTCTGCTGGTCCACCGTCACCCGCCCAGCCTATCCCCATGTCAAGCAAAGGCTGAACGATCGTTCAAGCAATGGGAGCGTGATCACTGTGGTCATGGTCGCCGCTTCGCTCCTCCGGCTCGGGCGCTCTCGGGCGCCCTCACGCGCGGGTCGGGGTTTCCGCCAGGGGCGGGACAGAAGCGCCAGGGCGGGGCTGGTGGCGTTGACCAGGACCGCGCCACCAGGGGCGGGACAGGAGCGCTGCCAGGGCGGCGCCGGTGGCGTTGACCAGGACGTCGTCGATCGAGGCAACGCGGCCGAGGGCCAGGGCGTACTGCAGCGTCTCGACGGTGGCGGAAGCGGCGGCGCCGAGCAGCAGGATCCGGCCGACGCCGCGCAGCGCGGGCCAGCGGACCGGCGCGAGCGCACCCAGCCCCGCGAAGACCAGCAGGTTGCCGGCCACCTGGTAGCCGAGGAAGCCGAGCCCTTCCGCGGCCTGGTTCGGCAGATCGGTGAACGGGATCAGGAAGACCTGGCCGGGCGCGTCCAGCGGGGTGAGGATCATCCACACCCAGGGAGCGGTGGTCGCCAGCATGCCGATCTCGGCCGCGCTGTGCCGCCACGCGACCGCCCGCGGCACGCCGCGTCGCACGCGCAGCGCGGCCAGCCCGGCGGCGACCAGGGCCGCCACCGGGACCAGCGCGAACGCGATCAGAACGACGTGACCCCACTCACGCCAGACGCTCAACGAGGATCCGGGCCCTTCACGATGGGCGCGCGGACCAGATTGCCCCACTCGGTCCACGAGCCGTCGTAGTTGCGCACGGCCGGCAGGCCGAGCAGGTGCCGCAGCACGAACCAGGTGTGGCTGGACCGCTCACCGATCCGGCAGTACGCGATCACGTCGTCCGGCCCGGTGACGTCCGCGTAGATCTCCCGCAGCTCACCGGCCGGCTTGAACGTGCCGTCCTCGCGGGCCGCCTGCTTCCACGGCCGGTTGACCGCGCCCGGGATGTGCCCGCCGCGCAGCGCGCCCTCCTGCGGATAGTCCGGCATGTGCGTCAGCTCGCCGCTGTATTCCCCCGGCGATCGCACGTCGACCAGCGGCTTCCCGGCGCTCGCGTGCGACTCGACCTCCTCGCGGAACGCGCGGATCGGCGCGTCGTCGCGGACCGGCACCGGGTAGTCCGCGCGTGGGCGCGCGGTGCGGTCGCGGGTCAGCTCACGGCCCTCCGCGGCCCACTTCTGCCGGCCGCCGTCGAGCAGGCGCACGTCCGCGTGGCCGAAGAGCGTGAAGACCCAGAGCGCGTACGCCGCCCACCAGTTGAAATTGTCGCCGTAGAACACGATCGTGTCGTCGCGCCCGATGCCCTTCGCCGCGCACAGCTCCGCGAACCGCTCCGCGGTCAGGTAGTCCCGGGTGACCGCGTCGTTCAGCTCGGTGTGCCAGTCGACCTTCACCGCGCCCGGGATGTGACCGGTGTCGTAGAGCAGCACGTCCTCGTCCGACTCGACCACGATCAGGCCGGGATCGTGCAGGTGCTCCGCCAGCCACTCGGTGGTCACCAGGCGCTCGGGATGCGCGTAGTCCTGCAGGTGCGGTGCGGGATCCGTGGATGCGGGCATGGCCCCTAAGTTACGCGTCCTCCCGGACGATCGGTGCCAGCGACGGTCGTTTCGCGGTGATCAGGTCGCCGGAGGACCGGCCGGTCAGCCGCCGGCGCACCCACGGCGCCAGGTAGCGGCCGGCCCAGCGCAGGTCGGCGCCGCGGGCGAGCAGCCACGGCGTCGGCGCCGGGTGCGGCGGGACCAGCATCCAGTCCTCGTCCACGGCGACGCCGAGCGCGTTCAGCACGTGCGCGGCGGTGCGCCGGTGCCCGATCTCGGACAGGTGCAGCCGGTCGACGCTCCACAGCAGCGGGTTGCGGAACTCGTCGTCGGCGAACAGGTCGACCAGGCGGGCGCCGGTCTCCGCCGCGGTCTCACCGACGCGCGCGTTCATGTAGGCGACCCGCGGGCCGACCATGCGCTGGCCGGGCAGACGCAGCGTGATGTCCGCGAACCGGAAGACGATCGCGTCCGCGCCGGTCGCGCGGACGCGGGCGACCGAGTCGTGAAAGCTGTCGCAGACCGTGACCGGGTCGCACTTGGGCCGCAGGATGTCGTTGCCGCCGGCCGCGAAGCTGACCAGGTCCGGGCGCATCTCCAGCGCGATCGGCAACTGGTCGGCGATCACCGACGGGAGCAGCCGGCCGCGGATCGCCAGGTTCGCGTAGCGGAAGTCCGGTCCGGCCTCGGCGGCGAGCCGGGTGGCGACCAGGTCGGCCCAGCCACGGAAGGTGCCGTCCGGATAGGGATCGTCCATGCCCTCGGAGAAGCTGTCCCCGACGGCCACGAAACTACGCCAGCGCATACCCTGTCCCCCACTAGGTAGTTGCATCCTCCAGGCATTTTGCCGACTCGCATTACTCGCCGGTAGGGCCCCGGCAGGTGAGTTTCAAAACAACAAACCCCGCGCGGGTACGTACCGGCGCGGGGTTTGTGTGTTGTTGTGTTTCCGCCCGTCAGGGCATCACCACGCGTAGGAGCACCGACTCGCGTACCTCCGCGGGCTCGTCGGCCTCGCCGAGCAGCCGGCCGTCCGGCGCGTAGACCGCGAGCCAGGACCGGTCCGCCTCGACGAAGCGTGCCACCAGGTCGCCGCCCGGCGTGTAGTACAGCTGCTGCGCGGCGACCCGGCCCGGGGCGAGCGGAAACGGCAGGGTTTGGCCGGTCCGGGTGTCGATCACATGGTTGGCCTGCAGCGTGCGTGGCGGTGCGAGGTGCCGGTCGGAGGCGTTGTCGATCAGGCGGGCGGTGATCCGCTCGCCGTCCGGCGAGACGCTGCTGATCTCGAAGTCCAGCCGGTTCTCGGACAGGTCCGGAATCATCCTGGTCTCGCCGGTGCGCAGGTTCCGGACGTGCGTCTCGAAGGTGCCGAGTCTCGGACTCACGGTGTAGGCCAGCCAGTCGCCGTTGGTGTGCACGTCGCAGGCGTAGCGGAGCTCATCGTCGTCGTCGCGCACCGTGAACGCTCCCCCGTCGACCGCGAACCAGCCGGCCTCCACGATGTTCGACTCGGGTTCCCACGACGTTATCAACAGCCGGGTGGAGTCGGACGTCCACTCCGGCACGGTACAACCTGCGCTGACCCGGAAGTCCCCGTCCTGCCGGTTCAGCACGACCATGTCGTTGTCGCCGACCCGGCTCAGGTGCACGCCGGCGTTCGAGAGCCAGGACAGGTAGGTTCCGTCCGGCGAGACGGTCAGCGATTCCCGGAACTGGTCGCCGGCGTACCGGCCGAACGGGTAGTCGCGGTAGTAGAGCGTCCGTACGCCGCTGCCGTTCCAGACCGCCAGGTTCCCGAAGCCCCCGAGATTGGCGGTGTAGATCGCGGATGTCGCACCCGCCGGCAGCGTCGCCACCGGTGTCGGTAACGCCCGGTCGTCATCGCGCCCCAGCGCCACCACGGCCGACGCGGCCGCGACGGCCAGCACGGTCGCGGCCGCGACCAGCGCGAGCCGGGTGCGGCCGATCCGGCGGGAGGTGGCGACCGCACGGTCGCGCAGATCGGTCGGCTGCGACTCCTCGGCCAGCTCGGCCAGGCCGGCACGGAGATCGTCGAGGTTCATGCCGGGCTCCCGTCGAGGTCGGTCACGGTGCGCAGCTTGGCCAGCGCCTTCGCGGTCTGGCTCTTCACGGTGCCGACCGTGACGCCGAGCAGGTGCGCGGTCTCGGCCTCGGTGCGGTCCTCGAAGAACCGCAGCACGATCACCGCGCGCTGCCGGGGCGGCAGCGTCAGCAGCGCGGCGCGCAGCGTCATCCGCAGCGCGGGATCGGCACCGGCCGTGCCCGTGCGCTCCGGCAGGTCACCGAGCGGCACCTCGGCCACCCGGCGCCGCCGCCACCAGGAGACCTGCAGGTGATACATGGTCTTCCGGGTGTACGCCTCCGCGTTGCCGACCCGGTCCAGCCGCCGCCACGCGCGGTGCGTCCGGGCCAGCGCGGACTGCACGAGGTCCTCGGCGAGGTGCTGATCGCCGGTGAGCAGGTAGGCCGCGCGCAGCAACGCGGGGGTGCGGCCTCGGACGAAGTCGTCGAAGCCCGGTGACGGCGGGTCGGCCACCGGCGTCCTCCTGACGGCAGCTGAGGGGGTCATGTCAGCCCAGACGCGAGTCTGCCCGGGAATGGTTGCCCGCGCTGTGCGCCGTACCCTTCTCGCATGCTGCTTCGCATGTCGACCCTGTTCCTGCGCACACTCCGCGAGGACCCCGCCGAGGCCGAGGTTCCGAGCCACCGGCTGCTGGTCCGCGCCGGTTACGTCCGGCGTGCCGCGCCGGGCGGGTACACCTGGCTGCCGCTGGGCAAGATGGTGCTGGACCGGGTCGCGGCGATCGTGCACGAGGAGATGCGGGCGATCGGCGGGCAGGAGGTGCACTTCCCGGCGCTGCTGCCACGCGAGGCGTACGAGAGGAGCGGCCGGTGGACCGCGTACGGCGACGACATCTTCCGGCTCAAGGACCGGCGCGGCGCTGAATACCTGCTGGCGCCGACGCACGAGGAGATGTTCACGCTTCTCGTGCAGGACCTGTTCGGGTCGTACCGCGACTTCCCGGTGATCCTCTACCAGATCCAGACGAAGTTCCGGGACGAGGCGCGGCCGCGGGCCGGGCTGCTGCGCGGACGCGAGTTCCTGATGAAGGACGCGTACTCGTTCGACCTGACGGACTCCGGTCTGGAGGAGTCCTACGCGAAGCACCGCGTCGCGTACCAGCGGATCTTCGAACGTCTGGGTCTTGACTTCACGATCGTGTCGGCGCAGTCCGGCGCGATGGGCGGCTCCGGTTCCGAGGAGTTCCTGGCCGCGGCCGAGGTCGGCGAGGACACGTTCGTCGGCTGCACCGCCTGCTCCTACGCGGCCAACACCGAGGCGGTCACCACGCCGGCTGTTGCGGCCGGCTCAGTTGAGCACCCCGCGGCCGAGGTGCACGACACCCCGGAGACCCCGACCATCCAGTCGCTGGTCGACCTGGCCAACGCGCGCGGGCTGGCCGGGCGCACCGACTGGACCGCCGCCGACACGCTGAAGAACGTGGTCGTGGAGCTGAGCCGGCCCGGCGTGGCCGAGAAGGAGCTGCTGGTCATCGGCGTACCCGGCGACCGGGAGGTGGACCTGAAGCGGGTCGAGGCGCAGCTGCACCCCGCCGCGGTCGCCATGTTCGACGACTTCGCGGCCCGGCCCGACCTGGTGCGCGGCTACATCGGCCCGCAGAAGCTCGACGCCCGCTACCTGGTCGACCCGCGCGTGACGGCCGGCAGTGCGTGGCTGACCGGCGCGAACGAGCCGGGCAGGCACGCGACGAACGTGGTCTCCGGGCGGGACTTCACGCCGGACGGCACCATCGAGGCGGTCGAGGTGCGGGCCGGTGACCCGTGCCCGAACTGCGCGGACGGCACGCTGGAGATCCGCCGGGGCATGGAGATCGGGCACATCTTCCAGCTCGGCCGCCGGTTCGCCGACGCGTTCGGGCTGGACGCGCTCGGCCAGGACGGCAAGCCGATCCGGATCACCATGGGGTCGTACGGCGTGGGTGTCTCCCGCGCGGTCGCGGCGATCGCGGAGCAGCACTGCGACGAGCGCGGCCTGGTGTGGCCGAAGTCGGTCGCGCCGTTCGACGTGCAGGTGATCCCGGCCGGCAAGGGCGCCCAGCTGGAGATCGCTACTGAGCTGGCCTCAACGCTGGTGGCCGCGGGCCTGCGGGTGCTGCTCGACGACCGGCCGGCCAAGGTGTCCACCGGCGTGCGGTTCGCGGACGCGGACCTGATCGGCGCACCACACTCGGTCGTGGTCGGCCGCGGTGCCGCGGACGGGGTCGTGGAGCTGCGTGTGCGCGCCACGGACGAGCGTTCCGAGGTCGCGATCTCCGACGTCGTCGGCCTCCTGACCCGCGATTGAGGCTCCCGTCCGGCGGGTAGGCGGACGGTCATGGTGACAGCCGGTGCACCAGGGCGTGTTTGGCGGATCTCGTCGAGTCGAGGCCGAGGTCCAGGTGTTGTCTGGGTGTGCGCGGAAGTCGCATACCGGTGTTGTATGTGGGCTTTTGCGACGTGCGGCCAGGCGGCGCCTGGGCCACGCCGCGGACACGACGCCGCGCGGCCGCTGGACGTGGTGGCGCGCGGCGATCTGGTGAGTAGTTTGTGATCATGCCTGAGATGCCGCCGAAGCTGGCCGAGATCGTCGACGAGCTGGCCTCCGCACCGCGGGACGTGGTGCTGGAGATGCTGCTGGAGTTCTCCGACGCGGTCCCGCCGTTGCCGCCGACCATGGCCCACGAGGGCATGGAGCAGGTGCCGGAGTGTCAGACCGCGTTCTTCCTGCACGCGGAGGTCGGGGCGGACGGCGTGGTGACCGTCTTCTTCGACGCGCCGCCGGAGGCGCCGACCACCCGCGCGTTCGCTGGCATCCTCGCGGAGGGCCTGGCCGGCGCGACCGCGTCCGAGGTGCTGGCCGTGCCGGACGACCTCTACGTGCGGATGGGGCTGGCCGAGGTGATCAGCCCGCTCCGGGTGCGCGGCGGCCACGCGATCCTGGCTCGGCTGAAGCGGCAGGTCACCGCGGCTTCGTGATCTTAAAGCTTCCGTTTCATGTCCATGTTTCACGTGAAACGGTCGTCACGGCAGCGCGTGGGCCAGGCCCTCGACGACCTCCGCCCCGGGCAGCTCGGCCGCGAGCGCGCCCGGGAGCTGGAGCTTGCCGTGCCGGACGCCGGAACCGATCACTACTGAGGCCGCCTCACGCACGCGCGGGTCGACCAGGATCGGCCACTCCGGCGGCAGCCCGATCGGCGTGATGCCGCCGTACTCCATGCCGGTCAGCGCCACGGCCTCGTCCATCCGCGCGAAGCTGAGCTTGCGGACGTTCAGGTGCTTGCGGACCACGCCGTTCACGTCCGCGCGCGTGGTGGCCAGCAGCAGACAGGCCGCGTACCGAGTGACGCCCTCGCGCTTGCCGGCGACGATCACGCAGTTCGCGGACTCGTCGAGAGGCACGCCGTACTCCGCGCAGAACGCGGCCGTGTCGGCCAGCCCGGCGTCGATCGGGGCGACCTCGACGCCCGGGCGATCCCAGCTTCTGAGGGCGGCCTCGACCGGCGCGGCCAGCAGGTCCGGCCGGTCGAGCGCCGGCTCGGTCTTCAGGTTTCCCATCACCGAGCCATCGTGTCAGACCAGCTCGGTGCGCAGCTCGTGCGCGCCGTCCGGCCTGGTCCCCTCGTAGTAGATCCGGCTGCGACCACCGTCCAGCGGAACCACGCTCAGGTAGCGCAGACCGTGCGGCGCGTGCGGCGACTCGATCGGGTCGACCCCGTCCGCGATCAGCCGGCCGAACGTGCCGCGCGCGATGCCGGTGCGCTCCTCCCAGTTCTCCTGCGCGGTGGCCCGGCCGTCGTAGGCGACGGTCAGCTCGTCGCCGTCCGCGAGCACCGCGGCCACCCGGACGCCGCGCGCGTCCCACTCGCCGGGCCGGCCGGTCAGCGCGGTGCCGCGCCAGGTCCAGGTCACGCCGTCCGGGCTACTCGCGTACCAGGTCGCCATCCGGTCGGCGTGCTCGTCCGTCTCCAGCGGGTGGCAGGACGCCCAGAGGTGCCAACCGCCGTCGTGGAACAGCACCACCGGATCCTTCACGCCGACCGTGTCGTCGCCGGGCAGCACCGTGACCGCGGGCGCCGTGGCCAGACCCTCCGGCGTGTCCGCCTCCAGCAGGTCGACGCGCCAGTGCTTGGTGCCCGGCGTGGCCACGCTGACATACACGCGCCACCGGCCGTCCGGCGTACGGACCAGCGCGGGCCGCTCCAGCGACTCGCCGCCGAACGCGTCCCGGTGCAGCTCAGCGACCGTGCTGAAGTCGATGCCGTCGTCGGACCGGGCGATCACGTTGACGAAGCCGCGCCCCTCCCCGATCGGCTTACGAAGCCGGTAGGCCAGGTAGATCGTGTCGCCGTCGCGCACGGCGCTGGGAGCACCGGCCCAAGCACCGGTCCGTCCCTCCGGGGGCGCGATCACGGTCGTGCCCTCGTGCCACCGCGGCAGGGGAAACGTCGTCGTCGGCGTGGTCACGCTGTCTCCTTACTTGACGATTTGTGCGGTATGGGTGGTCAACTGCGTCCAATCGTCGTACGACACGCCGGTGACCTCCTCCAGCAGCCGAATCTCCTCGACGAACCCGGGCAGCACCGCCGCCCGCTGCTCCACGGTCAGGCGCGGCCGGCGCCCACGCTCCCGGTGCAGCGCGGTCAGCAACGGGCCGCGGAACGCCTTCCGCAACCACACCGGATAGTGATGGCCGATCCGCCCGCCGGTCCGCAGCAGGTAGCGCAGCGCGCCGTTGACCGGCGTGTCCGCGACCGAGAAGTTGACGTTCGCCTGCGGCACCACGTCGATCACCCCGGTCTCCACGCCCAGGAACGCGCACACCCTGTCCAGCGCCTCGGCCGGCGTCTCGCGGAGATCCCGATAACGGAGGATCAGCACCTGCTCGCGGTCGAACAGCTCGAACAGGTGCCGCACCTGGCTCCCGTACCGCCCGAGGCCCGCGTAGTGCCAGAACGCGGCCCAGCCTGCCGCGACCCGCTCCGGCTCACGCCGCATCGCGGCCACGAAGTCCGCCTCCGGCTCGAGACCGGCGGTCCACAGGTGCTGCCAGTTCGAATGTGCCCGGTCGACCGGGTCGCGCAGCAGCAGGATGATCCGCACATCCGGCGCCAGCTTCCGGATCCGCCGCTGTGCCTCCAGATCGTGCAGGTAGAACGGTGTCGCCTCGCCGGTCAGCGCTCCCGCCGGCGCCGCCGCGAACAGGTTCTCGTAGTCAGCCCGGCGCCACACGTGCTCCTGATAGGTCTGCACGTCCCCCGGACCGCCATGCCGCGGCGGCGGCCCGTCCGACAGGAAGAACTTCGGCTCCTTCACCCGCGACAGGTAGAGCCCCGGATGGTTGGCCAGCGCCGCGTGCAGAGCCGTCGTACCGGCCTTCGGCACCCCCGCGATCAGGAAGTCGGGCATCCCCATGGCGACTCCTACTCCGTTAATCCCATCTCCTTAATGGGATATCTGCCACCCTACCCACTACCCCTCATTCCCCCAACCATCTCTCTCCCGGTTCCCCCACCCGACCACCCTCACCACGCGCTCGCCCCACACGCACACAGCCTGCGCATATGTCTGCGCACTGCCGGCAACGATCCACGACGCGTATGCGTGGCCCGCCGAACGTGGAAATCAGTCCATGCAGACTCCCGCTCCGGCGCGAACGGGCCAGGCAAGGCCAGCGGCGAAGGAGGCGAAGACCGGGAGTCCGGAAATTTCGCACTAAAGCCGGCCGACAATGCAGTTTGCCACGCCGGACGACGCCGGCCACGCCGGACCCAGACCTTGAGTGATCAATCAGTGGTACGAAAAGAGATCGCTTATCGAAGTTGATCGCTCTCTTGTGCCACTGATTGATTACTTAGGGCAAAACGGGAACGATGCGCTAACACAGGAGCGTGCTAGCGGAGGGAGATATCCCGATATTTCGGGCTGCAGACGCCCGATCGCCACCTCAACAACACAGCCCCAGCAGCGCGGCCGGCGCACAGCAGCGGCCAGCGCGTTCGGAAAGAGCCAGGCTGGCATCACGACGGTCTCGCCCAGCAAGCCGACCGGGCAGGGCTGCAGGCGGGTCCGAGCCGGTTCGGCGAAAAAGCGAGCGGGCTGGGAAGCGGCCTCGGCGGAAAAGCGAGCCGGGCCGAGAAGCGGCCTCGGCAGTCGCCCCAAGCCCTACCCCGCAGCCACTCGTCCAGTCACGATCTAAGGCTGCCGACCGAAGGAAGACACACACGTACCCACAAAGGCAGTAATAAAGCGAGCGAAGCGAGCCGAATCAACCACAACAAACCCGCACCCCGCCCACGCAACGCAACCACCAGATCGTGGGGCCTCCGGGGGCTCGGCCCCCGGAGCAGAATGACGAGCGCCCCCGGTCCGCGCCTTCCGCGGACAGGGGGCACCCCAAGCTCGTGGAGCCCAGGAGAATCGAACTCCTAACCCCCGCCTTGCAAAGGCGGTGCTCTGCCAATTGAGCTAGGGCCCCGGGTTCTTACTTACCGCAGGTCGGGAGCGGTGGTGGCCTCGTGCCACAGCGCGCGCTCATCGCTCGACTGCTTGATCTTTCGTGCGATCAGGACGGCCGCGCCGACGACACCCGCTGTGATCAGGAGCTTCTTAAACATTGGGGTTGTCCCCTCGCTGTTTGAGCCGGCCGACCCGGGTGTCGCTGCGATCCGGGAGAATCGGAAGTGGGGCTAGCTGGAATCGAACCAGCGACCTCAGAGTTATCAGCTCTGCGCTCTAACCGACTGAGCTATAGCCCCGTGCGACCGGGAAAGATTACCGCACTTGCTCCGGACCGCCCAAATCGGGGGTCCGGCGGCCAGGTTCAGTGTCGCGCGGCTGCCGTGGCGAGGCACGCGATTTTCTCCTGGCCGCCGGGTCCGGTGGATCAGTCCCGCTCGGCGAGCGTCAGCTCGACGCCGCCGACGAGGTCGGCGCAGACGTTGTAGATGAACGCGCCGAGGGTGGCCAGCGCGGTGAACAGCACCACGTTGACCAGGCCGATGAGCGCGGAGGTGCCGATCACGCCCTTAGCGGTGATCTTGAAGGGTGCGCCGCCGCTGTCGCCGCCGGATGCGGTGACCAACTCGGCCAGCGTCTCGTTGACGCTCTGGAACACGCCCATCGCGTCGAGCGCCAGGTAGAGCACGGACGTGGCCACGATCACCACGATGAACAGCACCAGCGAGACCGCGAACGAGAACTTCATCACGGACCAGGGGTCGATCCGCTTGACGTTCAGCCGGGCCCGGCGGGGGCCGCGTGCGGCGGCTCCGCCGACCGCGTTGCGTGCGGCCCGGATCGTGTCCGTGACGCGGGCCGCGCCGACGCCGCGCACGGCACCGCTGACCTTGCTGCCGAGGCCGCTGAGGCCGGTGGTGGTGGTTCCGCTCGCCGCCGCGCCGGCACCGGCCGGGATTCGTTCGGTCCGCTCGCCGGGCGGACTGGACGGGCTGCCGCTGCCGCCGGCCGGGCTGGCCTTCGGCGGGGTGGTGGGCTTGGGGGGCGCGGTCTTGGACGCCGTCGCGGCCGAGCTCGCCGTGGCAGGCTTGCCGGCCGGCACGATGACCGGCTTCACGGTGTCCTTCTCCGTTCCCACGGCCGGGGTGGCCGGCTTGGCGGTCCCGGCCGGGGAGGAGCCGGCCGGTGCCTCGTCCGGCGGCGGCTTCATCCCCGGCGCGCGCGTGAACTTCGGGGACGGTGCGTCGGAGGGTCCGACCACCGCACGGCCCACGACCGCGCGGCCCTTGGCCTTGGCGTCACCGTCGGCGGAGTCCTTGCCGCCCGGAGTCGCCGAGCTCCCCGCTCCCGACGTCGCCTGTGTCTCCGTCATTCATCAGTCCTGTTCGTCAGGCTCGTCGGCATTGCGAGCAATCGCCACGATGGTCACGCCGTCTGGGAGATCCATGAGCTTGACCCCCATTGTGTTCCGGTCCCGCGTACGACGCACAGGCTTCACCGGAGTCCGGATCACGCCACCGTTGCTCGTGATCGCGAACAGTTCATCATCCGGGTCGATGACAACGGCACCGACCAGACCACCACGCCGTTCCGTGATCTTGGCGGTCAGCACGCCCTTGCCCCCACGTCCCTGCACCGGATACTCCTCGATGGGTGTCCGCTTCGCGTACCCACCGTTGGTGGCCACCAAAACGTCCATGCCTTCCTGGACGACCTCCATCGCGAGCAGCTCGTCGTCCTCGCTGAAGCGCATGCCGATGACACCGGAGGTCGCTCGTCCCATCGGGCGCAGCGTATCGTCTGTCGCCTCGAAGCGGATCGCCTGAGCCTTCTTCGAGACAAGGAGAAGGTGGTCCTCCGGTCCGGCCAGGGCCGCGCCGACCAACTCGTCCTCCTCGCGCAGGTTGATGGCGATGATGCCACCGCTGCGGTTGGAGTCGAACTCGCCCAGCCGGGTCTTCTTGACCAGGCCTTCCTTGGTTGCGAGCACGAGGTACGGCGCGATGTCGTACCCAGGGATCACGATCACCTGGGCGATGTGCTCCTCGGGCTGGAACGCCAGCAGGTTGGCCACGTGCTGGCCACGCGCGGTCCGGCTGGCTTCCGGCAGCTCGTAGGCCTTGGCGCGGTAGACCCGGCCCTTGTTCGTGAAGAAGAGCATCCACGAGTGCGTGGAGGTCACGAAGAAGTGCGAGACGATGTCGTCCTGGCGCAGTGTGGCACCACTCACACCCTTGCCGCCGCGCTTCTGCGAGCGGTAGAGGTCGACCTTGGTGCGCTTCGCGTACCCGGTGCGGGTGATCGTCACCACCACGTCCTCGCGGGCGATGAGGTCCTCCATCGAGACCTCGCCGTCGAACGGGATGATCTGGGTGCGACGCTCGTCGCCCCACTTCGCCACGGTCTCGCCGAGCTCCTCGGAGATGATCGTGCGCTGCCGCTCCGGCTTGGCCAGGATGTCCCTGAGGTCCGCGATCTCGATCTCGATCTTCGCGAGCTCGTCGATGATCTTCTGACGCTCCAGGGCGGCGAGGCGCCGCAGCTGCATGTCGAGGATCGCGGTGGCCTGGATCTCGTCCACCTCGAGCAGCGACATCAGGCCCTGGCGCGAGTCCTCGACCGTGGGCGAGCGCCGGATGAGGGCGATCACCTCGTCGAGCATGTCCAGCGCCTTGACCAGGCCGCGCAGGATGTGCGCGCGCTCCTCGGCCTTGCGCAGGCGGTACGCGGTCCGCCGGCGGATGACCTCCATCTGGTGGTCGACGTAGTAGCGGATGAACTGCGCCAGGTTCAGCGTGCGCGGCACGCCGTCGACCAGCGCCAGCATGTTCGCGCCGAACGTCTCCTGCAGCTGCGTGTGCTTGTACAGGTTGTTCAGCACGACCTTGGCGATCGCGTCGCGCTTCAACACGACCACGAGGCGCATGCCGGTACGGCCGGAGGACTCGTCCCGGATGTCGGCGATCCCGGAGAGCTTGCCCTCCTTGATCAGGTCGGCCATCCGCTCGGCCAGGTTGTCCGGGTTGACCTGGTAGGGCAGCTCGGAGACGACCAGCGAGGTGCGGCCCTTCGCGTCCTCCTCGACCTCGACGACCGCGCGCATCCGGATCGAACCACGGCCGGTCCGGTACGCGTCCTGGATCGCCTGAGTGCCGACGATCATGCCGTTGGTCGGGAAGTCCGGGCCCTTCACGATGCCGAGCAGCGCTTCCAGCGTCTCGGCCTCGTCGACGTCCGGGTTCTCCAGACACCACTGCACGGCCGCGGCGATCTCCCGCAGGTTGTGCGGCGGGATCTTGGTGGCCATGCCGACCGCGATGCCCTCGGAGCCGTTGACCAGCAGATTCGGGATCCGCGACGGCAGGATCGTGGGCTCCTTGGCCCGGCCGTCGTAGTTGTCCTGCATGTCGACGGTGTCTTCGTCGATGTCCCGCAGCATCTCCATGGCCAGCGGGTCGAGCTTGCACTCGGTGTACCGCATGGCGGCCGCGGGGTCGTTGCCCGGCGAGCCGAAGTTGCCGTTGCCGTCGACCAGCGGGTAGCGCAGCGACCAGTTCTGCGCCATGCGGACCAGCGCGTCGTAGATCGACGAGTCGCCGTGCGGGTGGAACTGACCCATCACGTCACCGACGACGCGGGAGCACTTCACGTAGCCGCGGTCCGGCCGGTAACCGGAGTCGTACATCGCGTAGAGGATCTTGCGGTGCACCGGCTTGAGGCCATCGCGGACGTCCGGGAGCGCGCGGCCGACGATGACGCTCATCGCGTAATCGAGGTACGACCGCTGCATCTCTACTTCGAGGCCGACCGGTTCGATCCGGCCGCCGGCGTCCACCGCGGCCGGGGCCGCAGGCTCCTCCGGCTGCTCGCTACCCGTGGACTCGGGAGTATCCGTCACAGTTAACCCTAACTACTGTCAAAAGCGGCATTTCCCTGTGGATAACCGCTGTGGAAAGCGCGGAAGCTGTGGATAACTCTGCGAGAGCGGCTGGGCCGCTCTCCGCTAGATGTCCAGGAAGCGCACGTCCTTCGCGTTGCGCTGGATGAACGAACGGCGTGCTTCCACGTCCTCCCCCATCAAGACGCTGAAAAGGTTGTCCGCGGTTGCGGCATCGTCGAGGCTCACCTGTCGTAGCGTCCTCGTCGCCGGGTTCATCGTGGTCTCCCACAGCTCGGGGTAGTTCATCTCGCCGAGACCCTTGAACCGCTGGATGTCGTCCGGCTTCGCGTTCGGCTTCTTCTCCTGGCGGAGCGCGATCAGGCCGTCCCGCTCACGGTCGGAGTACGCGTACTGTGCGTCGTCGCCCTTACGGTTCCACTTGATCTTGTAAAGCGGTGGCGCGGCCAGGTAGACGTGGCCCAGCTCGACCAGCGGCCGCATGAAGCGGAACAGCAGCGTCAGCAGCAGCGTCTGGATGTGCTGGCCGTCGACGTCCGCGTCGGCCATCAGCACCACCTTGTGGTACCGCAGCTTCTCGATGTCGAAGTCGTCGTGGATGCCGGTGCCCAGCGCCGTGATCAGCGCCTGGACCTCGTTGTTCTTCAGCACCCGGTCGATCCGGGCCTTCTCCACGTTGAGGATCTTGCCGCGGATCGGCAGGATCGCCTGCACGCGCGGGTCGCGGCCCTGCTTCGCGGAGCCACCGGCCGAGTCACCCTCGACGATGAACACCTCGGACTCGCGCGGGTCCGTCGACTGGCAGTCGGCCAGCTTGCCCGGCATCGAGCCCGACTCCAGCAGCGACTTGCGGCGGGCCAGCTTGCGCGCCTGCGCGGCGGCGATCCGGGCGCGAGCGGCCTGGGACGCCTTCGTGATGATCGTCCGGGCCTCGGCCGGGTTCCGGTCCAGCCAGTCGACCAGCCACTCGTTGCAGACCTTCTGCACGAAGCTCTTGGCCTCGGTGTTGCCCAGCTTGGTCTTGGTCTGGCCCTCGAACTGCGGGTTGGCCAGCTTGACCGAGATGATCGCGGCCAGGCCCTCGCGGATGTCCTCACCGGAGAGCTTCTCGTCGCCCTTGAGGATCTTCTTCTCCGCGCCGTACTTGTTGATCAGCGTGGTCAGCGCCGCGCGGAAGCCCTCCTCGTGGGTGCCGCCCTCGTGCGTATTGATCGTGTTGGCGAACGTGTAGACCGACTCGCCGTACGACTCGTTCCACTGCATCGCGATCTCGACCGCGATGCCGTCACCATCGGCCTCGAACTGGACCACGGATTTGTGGATCGGCGTCTTGGTCGCGTTGAGGTGGCGGACGAAGTCGGCGATGCCCTCCCGGTAGCAGAAGGTCACCTCGCGCTTGTTGCCCTCCTCGTCGGCCTGCCGCTCGTCCAGGATGTGGATGGTCAGGCCCTTGTTGAGGAAGGCCATCTCCTGGAGCCGGCGGTAGATCGTCTGGAAGTCGAACTCGACGATCTCGAAGATCGTCGGGTCCGGCCAGAACGAGACCGTGGTGCCCCTCCGGTCGGTGTCGCCGAGCTGCTCGATCGGGACCGGCTTCGACGCGTTGAAGTCCTGGCGCCAGCGTTTGCCGGCCTTGAAGATCTCCACCGAGACCCGGGTCGAGAGCGCGTTGACCACGGCCGCGCCGACACCGTGCAGACCACCGGAGACCGCGTACGCCTTACCGTCGAACTTTCCACCGGCGTGCAGCACCGTGTAGGCGACCTCGACACCCGGCTTCTTCTGCGTCGGGTGGATGTCGACGGGGATGCCCCGGCCGTTGTCCGCGACGCGCACGCCGCCGTTTTCCAGCAGCGTCACGTCGATCGTGTCGCAGAAGCCGGCCAGCGCCTCGTCCACCGCGTTGTCCACGATCTCCCACACCAGGTGGTGCAGACCACGCTCACCGGTGGACCCGATGTACATCCCCGGTCGCTTCCGCACGGCCTCAAGGCCCTCGAGCACGGTGAGTGAATTGGAGTTGTACTCCTGCTTTTCTTCCGCTGCCACCCTCGGCCACTTTCTCGCACCGGACGTCCCGGAGGGACGCACGACGCGGGTTCGGCGGGCGCACGGCGAGACGCACGGCCACCGGGGCCGTGCGGTCGACGCGGGAAGCCCGCGGATCGCGATCGGTGAGACGCTGCGGTCAAATTCCGGTTACGGAGTGTGTCTCCACGGCCAGCTCGTCCACGACGTCCCGATCGCTTCCAATCCTACTGTGCCCCGACGACATTCTCCGGGTACGGCATCCCCTTCCGGGCACCTGAGACCTCCGTAGCGGCGAGAACCGCCCGATCTCGAATCCCCCCACGGCCCCCGGTCTCCACGATGCGGCCAGCCGAGCGGCGCATATCGTAAGGAAAGCCCCGGTCCGCGTGAAAATACGTGCCGGTCCGTCACGCTGGGAAAGCAAGAAATGAGTGACGAAGCACGCAGGGGCGCTCCGGGTGCGCCGGGGTCGCGCTCGGCCCGTCCGGTCGCGTAACCTGCCCCGGCGCGGGGCGCTAGACGTTCGATGCTGTCCGAGGCGGTAAGGGAAGGTGACCCCCGATGGGGCTTGACAACGTCGCCGTGCAGTGGCCACGCACGGGCCGGTTCTACGACCCGGTGGCTCCCGCCGCGTTCGTGGACTTCGCCCAGCTCGCGGACGCACTGGAGGTGCCCTCCCCCACGGCCGCGCTGGCCGGCCACATCGCCGAGACCGGCTCCGTGCGCGCCACGGCCTATACCGAGCTCGTCGACCTGCTCCTCGGCCTCAACGGTGTGCTTTACGCCACAGAGGCCGCGAATGAGGACGAGGACCCGGTCATCGACCCGGACGGCTGCGCCTGGATCGCCGGCGGCCTGGAGAAGTTCGTCATCGGCCACGAGAAGCTCGGCGAGCTGGTCACGTTCGACACGGTCGGCGAGGTCCTGCGCACCGCGATCGCCGACAGCCGCCTCGCCGACCAGCAGTTGCGCTGGCTCGACACCCGGATGGACTCGCTGCGCGACGAGTCCGGCGGCGCGCCGCAGTGGGCCTTCCCGCTCTCCGAACTCGCGGTCCTGGCCCGTTTCTACCGCCGCTGCGCCGACCGCGCCTTCGCCGTCTACGCGGATTACTAGAACCACCAAAAATACGAAACAAAGTGATTTCCCGCTTCCGGCGCGGTACAGCCCGCATGGAGGCTTATCCAGCGCGGCGACCTCACGCCGCGTTGCCGCAGGCCAGCACCGTCGGGGCGCGGCGCGCTGAATAACCCTCATGCTCCCGACTCCGTTGCCCATTCGGCATCGGAAGCCGCGAGCCCTGCCCGGAGACCGGAGGCATCAGCCCGATATTTCGGATTATTTCCGCCATGGCTCGGACGGCGTCGAGCGGAAGCCGGTGTGGTGGTCGTGCTGTCGCGACCACTCATGCCCGAAGGATCATTGACCGACACGAAACAGAGGTCGAATATCGAAGTCGACCTCTCTTTCGTGTCGGTCAATGATCCTTCGCGGCGAGCCACCGCCGAATGGGCAACGGAGTCGCGCCCGCGGGCAAACCCGCGGCGGCCTCCGTCGCCGCTCCGGTCGCCGCGTCGGAGCCGGTTCCCGGGTGGCTCTCGACCCCCGCGGCTCCGCCGTCACCCATCGGGTTCCGGCCGCGCGCACAGAACCCGATGAGCGGTGCCTTCGCTTCAGCCGGGCCGCGCTTCAGCCGGGCCGCGACGGCCCGCAGAGTCCGACATTCGGGCATACAGAGATTCCGCCGGTTTTGTACGGGTTCGCCGCTGCTTTGCTCTGCTTACCTTGTCGCGGCCGTCCGGTTGGTGCCGTCGCCGACTGAACGATTCGGGCGATTCGTTCTGGTAAGCAGAGCAAAGCGGGCACGGGCGGGCGCGAGACCGGCGGCGGCGGTCGTCGCGCCGGCCCGCATGCCGGAGCAGCTGCCGGCGCTGGCCCGGGCCGGCGTGAAGATATGGATTCGGCGGGTTCGTGTGGAGCTCAGCCGTAGGTGTCGCGGGGGCCGCGGCCTCGGACGCGACGCGGGCCCTTGCTCCAACTGGGGGCGGCGGGGCCGTGGATGTGCAGCTTCTTGACCACGCCGTGGCCGACCTCGCCGGCGATTCGCTTGATCAGGCCGGCGGCGAGCAGCCGGAGCTGGGTGGCCCAGGCGGTCGACTCGGCCTCGACGGTGAGTTCGCCGTTCTCGAGTTTGACCGGACGGCTGTGTGCGGCGACGTCGGCGCCGACGATCTTGTCCCAGGAGCCGAAGAGCGAGGCCTCGGCGGTGGGGCGCTGCCAGCCGCGGGTCTGGACCAGGCGGTCGAGCATGTTGCCGAGCAGCTGCGGGTCGCGTGGGTCGGGGCCGGGGCCGGAGTAGCCGCGCAGCCGGCGGCCGGACTCGGCACCGGGGCGCGGCTGGGTGCGCCGCTGGCTGCGTGCGGTCTCGCGGCGGGCCTTCGCGGCGTCGAGAACCGCGCGGGCCAGCTCCGGACCCTGCAGCCCGTTCGGCGGTTCCAGCGGCTCCGGTGGCGGCTGATCATGCGACACGGTGGACCTCTCCCTCGGTCACGGCGTATCGGGCGCCACGCAGCCCCTCCGGGACGTCCTCGGCGACCGCGCAGGTGACCAGCAGCTGGGCCGCGCCGGCGACCAGGCCGGCGAGGCGGGTGCGACGGCCTGCGTCCAGCTCGGCGAAGACGTCGTCGAGGACCAGCACCGGCTCGATGCCGTCGTCACGCAGCAGGTCGTAGGCGGCGAGGCGGAGCGCGAGCGCGAACGACCAGGACTCGCCGTGGCTGGCGTAGCCCTTGGCGGGCAGGTCGCCGAGCGTGAGCAGGATGTCGTCGCGGTGCGGGCCGACCAGCGTGGTGCCGCGGTCGATCTCGGCGGGCCGCGCGTCCGTGAGCATGCCGGCCAGCATCGTCTCCAGCCCGGCCCGGTCCGGCAGCGGGCTGGGCGGGTCGCTGAGCCGCTCGGTACCGCGGCCGGAGGACCCGATCTTGTATCCGATGGCGGCCGCGCCCTTGCCGGCCGCGACCGCGTCGTAGGCCTTGGCGATGTGCGGGCCGAGCGCGGCGCACAGCTCCAGGCGGCCGGCCAGCAGCTCCGCGCCGTGCCGGGCCAGCTGGGAGTTCCACACCTCCAGAGTGGCCAGGTCGGAGCCGTCCCGGTCGCCACCGGCCCACTTGCGGCGCTGGTACGAGGTGCGCAGCAGAGCGTTGCGCTGCTTCACCACGCGCTCGTAGTCGGCACGCACGCCGGCGAACCGCGGCTGGCGCGCGACCAGCAGGTCGTCGAGGTAGTTCCGGCGTTCGCCGGGATCGCCGCGGACCAGCTCCAGATCCTCCGGCGCGAACAGCACGAGCCGCAGCGCGCCGAGGATGTCGCGGGCGCGGCGGACCGGGGAGCGGCCGAGGCGGGCCCGGTTCGCCCGGCCGGGGACGATCTCCAGCTCGACAAGCAGCTCGCGGCCGTCGTGCACGACCGCGCAGCGGATCACCGCGGAGGTGGCGCCGAAGCGGACCAGTGGCGCGTCCATCGCCACCCGGTGGCTGCCGAGCGTGGCGACGTAGCCGAGCGCCTCGATCAGGTTCGTCTTGCCGACGCCGTTCGAGCCGACCAGGACGGTGCCGCCGGGCTCGAGGTCGACGGCGACGCGCTCGTACGAGCGGAAGTCGACGAGTTCGAGCCGGCGGACGTACATCCAGGGAGATCCTTTGCCGTAGAAAAGCCGACGGGGGTGTGATCGCTCGATTGTCGCTCACACCCCCGCCCGGGCCGGACCTACCTCTTGACGGCGTGACCGCCGAACTGGTTGCGCAGGGCGGCGACGGCCTTGATGGCCGGCGAGTCGTCCTGGCGGGACGTGAAGCGGGCGAACAGGGAGGCGGCGATGACGTTCATCGGGACCGCGAGGCGAATGCCCTCCTCGACGGTCCAGCGGCCCTCGCCGGTGTCCTCCGCGTAGCCCTTGATGTTGGCCAGCTCGGGGTCCTCGTCGAGCGCGCGGTCGAGCAGGTCGAGCAGCCAGGACTTGACCACCGAGCCCTCTCGCCAGCTCTTGAAGACCTCGGGCACGTTGTGCACCAGCTCGGACGCCTTGAGCAGCTCGTAACCCTCGGCGTACGCGTGCATCAGCCCGTACTCGATGCCGTTGTGGACCATCTTCGAGTAGTGACCGGCGCCGACCGGACCGGCGTGCGCGAAACCGAACTCGCCCTCCGGCTTGAGCGCGTCGAAGACCGGCATGCAGTGCTCGACGTGCTGCTTGTCGCCGCCGACCATCAGCGCGTAGCCGTTGCTGATGCCCCAGACGCCGCCGGAGACGCCGACGTCCATGTAGCCGATGCCGCGAGTGCCGAGCTTCTCCGCCCGGGGCCCGTCGTCGCTGAACTTGGAGTTTCCGCCGTCGATGACGATGTCACCGGCGGAGAGAAGGCCACCGAGCTGCTCGATGATGTCCTCGGTGACGCCGGACGGCACCATCACCCAGACGACTCGCGGCGCTGCGAGCTTCTCGACCAGCTCCGCCAGGCTCGCCGCGTCGCTGATCTCGGGCCTCGGGTCGTAACCGACCACGTCGTGACCGGCGGCACGGATGCGTTCCCGCATGTTGCCGCCCATCCGGCCTAAACCAACCAGGCCGAGTTGCATTTCGTCCCCCTTGCAGTTGTTCAGCTTCCGCGTATCAGCGGGTTACCCGGATCGGCATGATCAGGTAGCGGTACCCAGTAATGATCTCGCCGTCTTCGCTCGCGGGGGACAACACGGCCGGTTTGAACGCGTCGACGAACGACAGCACGGCGGTGGGCGCGTTCAGCTGGTTCAACCCGTCCAGAAGGTACTGCGGGTTGAAGCCGATGGTCAGCGCCTCGCCGGTGAAGGTGGCGTCCATGGCCTCGCTGGCCCGCGCCTCCTCGGTGCCGCCGGCCTCGACGACGAGACCGTCCTCGCTGAAGCTGAGCAGGATGGGGGTGGTGCGCTCGGCGACGAGCGCCACGCGGCGGGTGACCTCCTGGAGTGCGGAGACCGAGACCCGCGCCTGCGCGTTGTGCGTCGCGGGGAACAGCGACCGGACCGGCGGGTAGTTGGCGCCGTCCAGCAGCCGGCTCGTCGTCCGGCGGGTCCCGCCGGCGAAACCGATCATGCCCTCGCCCGCGCCGCCCTGGGCGAGGGCCAGGGTGACCTGACCGCCCAGCGGGCCGAGCGTCTTCGCCGTGTCGTTGAGGGTCTTCGCCGGCACGAGCGCGTTGATGCTGATCTCAGGGTCCTCGGGCGACCACTCGATCTCGCGCATGGCGAGCCGGTAGCGGTCGGTGGCGAGCATGGCCAGCGTGGTGCCGGTCAGCTCCAGGCGCACGCCGGTCATCATCGGCAGCGTCTCGTCGCGGCCGGCGGCGATGGCCACCTGGCTGACCGCGGCGGCGAACGTGGCCGCGTCGACGGTGCCGGCGCTGGCCGGCATGTCCGGCAGGCTCGGGTAGTCCTCGACCGGCATGGTCGGGAGCGTGAACCGGGCGCTGCCGCAGACCAGCTCCAGGTGCGGGCCGACCGCGGCGATGTCCACCGGCTTGGCCGGCAGCGCCTTGGTGATCTCGGCGAGCAGGCGGCCGGAGACGAGCGCGGCGCCGTCGGAGTCGCCCTGCACGTCGACGCTGACCTGGCTGGAGACCTCGTAGTCGAAACCCGAGACCTGCAGCACGCCGTCGGTGACCCGCAACATCACGCCGGCGAGCACCGGCACGGACGGCCGGCTGGGCAGGCTCTTGGCGGTCCACGCCACGGCGTCGGCGAGCGCGTCGCGCTCCACTCGGAACTTCATGGCCACGTGCCTCCGGGTCGACTGGTTGGGCATCCCTATTCTGCCGGTCCAGCGCCAAGAGGTGGGTACGCGGGCCAGACCCTGTGCGGACCGGGTGCCCGGCCCTGACCTATCGAACCTTAGGTCGCCCCGATGACCTCTGCTTCCCCGCCCCCGGGCGTTTGCGCCATCCGCCAGCTCCTCCTCGATGCGCCCTGGATCTTGCGAGGCGAGGCGCGAGTTCAAGATCCTCCACAAGCTGATGATTGATCTTTCTTATATCTAGAAATAAAGAGAGTCGTAGTCATCGGTGCTGTGGATTCTGGGGAAAACCCAAGTTTTTGCAGGTCAGGAAGTTATCCACCGGTGAGTTTGCTGTGGAGAACCGGGGTATAACTCGGCAAGTTGTCCACAGGCCATCTGACGGCCATCGGGTTATCCACTGCGTAACCCCGGTTATCCACGTGTTTTCCACCGGGTTTCCCCACAGCTGTGGATTGTGGCGCGGGCGAGCGCGGCCCTGTGCATAAGAGTTATCCCCAGAACCTTCAACAGGTTATTCACACGGTCGCCGAGCCTGGGGACAGCCGACTACTGCGTGTGCACGTCCACAGCTGTTTCCACAGAAGTTATCCCCAGCTGTGGACAACCGGCATTGATGACCGGCGGAGGTTATCCACCGACTGTGCATAACTCCGGTGGATAGCCTGTGGACGGTGTGTGGACAGTGTGGACAACCAACCGATCGGAGGATGTGGATAGCCGCGGCCACCTGTGGATATGGGATTTCCGCTGTGCGCACTTGCGACCTGGCTATCCACAATCTGTGGATAGATGCCTGTGGAAAAGCCTCAAGATCTGTGGATGCCTGTGGACGAGGCTCGCACGCAGTGGACAAGCGGTGGATAACTTCTGGGGATAACTCCGGACACCGCCAGGGGCGGCCCTCGGGCCGACGCCATCGAAGACGCTGGTCACAGTTGAGTAACGGACCCGTGGCGGGCATCAGAGAGCCCGGAATACGGCCCGTGATCGCGGCGAGGGCACGTGGGGTCGGGCCGGCCACCGACGGATCGTGCAGGGAGGAGCGCCAGCGACGACCGTTGCCCGCGGGAGCACTGGGAAAGTGGCCACGCCGGAAGCGGGAAATCAAGAATTTGACCTGTGGGTACGGCATGCGGCCGCGCGGCATCGAAACGGCACGCCTGCCGGATCGAGCGGTTCCAGGGCCTCAGAATCCCCGGCGGCGCGACTACGAGTTCTGCTTGATCCGGTTGGTCAGCTCGGCGATCTGGTTGTAGAGCGACCGCCGCTCCGCCATCTGCTGCCGGATCTTCCGGTCGGCGTGCATCACCGTGGTGTGATCGCGGCCGCCGAACGCCTGGCCGATCCGGGGCAGCGACAGGTCGGTCAGCTCCCGGCACAGGTACATGGCCACCTGGCGCGCGTTCACCAGCACCCGGGAGCGCGAGTGCCCGCGCAGGTCCTCCAGGCTCACCCCGAAGTACTCCGAGGTCGACACCATGATCTGGTCCGCGGTGATCTCCGGGCCGGCGCCGTCCGGGATGAAGTCCCGCAGCACCTCCTCGGCCAGCGAGAGCGCCACCGGCGACCTGGTCAGGCTTGCGAACGCGGTCACCCGGATCAGCGCGCCCTCCAGCTCGCGGATCGAGGCGGAGATCCGGGACGCGATGAACTCCAGCACGTCCGGCGGCGCGGAGAGACGCTCCTGCGCCGCCTTCTTCTGCAGGATCGCGATCCGCGTCTCCAGGTCCGGCGGCTGGATGTCGGCGAGCAGACCCCACTCGAAGCGGGTTCGCAGCCGGTCCTCCAGCGTGGTCAGCTGCTTCGGCGACCGGTCGGACGTGATGACGATCTGCTTGTTCGCGTTGTGCAGCGTGTTGAACGTGTGGAAGAACTCCTCCTGCGTCCGTTCCCGGCTCACCAGGAACTGGATGTCGTCGATCAGGAGGATGTCGGTGTCCCGGTAACGCCGCTGGAACGCGCTGGTCTTGTCGTCCCGGAGCGAGTTGATGAACTCGTTCGTGAACTCCTCGGTCGACACGTAGCGCACCGAGCGGGCGTGGCCCAGCGTCGTGGCGTAGTGGCCGATCGCGTGCAGCAGGTGTGTCTTGCCCAGCCCGGAACTGCCGTAGATGAACAGCGGGTTGTACGCCTTCGCCGGGGACTCCGCGACCGCCACGGACGCGGCGTGCGCGAACCGGTTCGAGGAGCCGATGACGAACGTCTCGAACATGTACTTCGGGTTGAGCCGGTTGCCACCGGACTCGCCGCCGGGACGCGCCCGGTCCAGGCCACCGGGGCCGCCGGTCACGCCGGGGCGGAGCTCCCGCACTGCGCGGCCCGGCCCGCTGTCGCCGGGGCCGGTGTCCGCGGGGTCGTCGGCCATCGGCGGCGGCGCGGCCTGGCGCGGCTCGCGGCCGAACGGCGGCGGGGTGTCGTCGTTGAACGCGTGCGCGCGTGGGCGGGACTCCTCGCGGTGCGGCGGCTCGGGCCGCTCGTGCACCTGCGCGGGCTGGTACGGCGCGGCCGAGCGGTGGTGCTCGGGCTGCTGCATGCGCGGATCCGCGACCGGGGCCTGCGCTCTCGGCGGCGCGGCGAAGAGTGCGGCCTGCGGCTCATCGCGGTGGGCCGAGGGCTCCGGCGCGCTCTCCCGGCGGGCACCGTTCGGTGAGATCGGTGCGGTCTCCGGTTCGATGGCGCGCTGATCCGCGTACTCCGGACGGGCCGGGGGGCGGGAGTAGTCGTGATCCGGGTACGGCACCGGGTCGGCGGCCGGCGGGTCGAAGAGTGCCTCGCGCTCGGGGTAGGAAGGTGCGGCGTCCGGCGGGGGCGACGGCGATCCGTAGATCGTCCCGGCCGGGCGTCCGGCGCCGTCCTCGGGCGGGCGCACGGTCACCGCCACCTGTATCGGGCGGCCGAGCCGGCGGGAGAGCGCATCGGTGATCGCCGGGCGCAGGCGTGACTCGATCACGTCCCGGGTGAACGCGTCCGGCACGGAGAGCAGCGCGGTGTCCTCGACGATCGCGCGCAGCCGGGTCAGGCGGAGGTAGGCGCGCTGCTGCGCCGACACGATCTCATCGGCGAGATCGTCGGTTGCGGCGCTCCACACCGAGGCAAGGTCGACCGTGTCGGCCACCGTCCCGCCACCCCCATCGCTCCCGACATGACCGGTCGCCTGCCGGCCGGTTGCCGCTGTCGTCCTGTGGTCGCCGGGACCGTGGTTCCGCCGTCGGCCCCCCGCCGACACTGCTGCTGCCCACGTTCTTCACGACCGTCGTCCACAGGTTATCCACACCCTGTGTACCGACCGATTGTGGCTTACCGTCCGTTGCTGGTGAGATCGGCCGAGCTGCGGTGGCGCGGATGAAGGGTCCACCGTGCCGAACGACTTTCCCCCTCGTCCGGTTCTGGCCCTCCGGCGCGCCGCGGTGGCCGGGCCGCCGATGTCGCCACCGGCAAACGGGCACGCTAACAGCGATGCCCCCGCAGCATCAACCGCCGGACGGCCCGAGGGGACCCGGGTGGCGAGTAGCCGCAGTTCACCCGCGGTGTGCCGGGTCGGCGCGTTTTGACGCCCGGTGGTGCACCCGCGTACTCTGGGCAGGCTAATCGGCTGGCTGTGACGGCCCGCCGGGCGACTCCTGGTGCGGCCGGTTAGCATTGAGCAGAGACTTCGGGCCGTTTGCAAGATCACCTCCGGCCTCGGGGAACGCAGGGACAGACGACCTCCGGCTCGCAGAGCGTGCTCGGGCCGTACGAAGACGGAGTTTGACGTGAGCAAGCGCACCTTCCAGCCGAACAACCGCCGCCGCGCGAAGACCCATGGCTTCCGGCTGCGCATGCGCACCCGTGCGGGTCGCGCGATCCTTTCCACGCGGCGCTCCAAGGGCCGCGCCAAGCTGTCTGCCTGACGTCCGGCCCGCCGGTCAGGAGGGGGCAGGTCAGTCGTGTTGGCCGCAGCTCAGCGACTGCGGCGTAGCAGCGACTTCGCCGTGGCGATCCGTGCTGGCCGTCGGGCCGCGCGCGGATCCGTCGTCGTCCACCTCCACCTCGCCTCCACGGAAACCGTGATCGACTCCACGGAGACCATGGGCGCCGAGGGGACCGAGGGTCCAGTGCGGCAGCACGAGACGATCGAGCCGGTGCACGCCGCCGTTGCGGCGCGCGCCGGCTTCGTCGTTTCCAAGGCGGTCGGCAACGCGGTCGTCCGCAACCGGGTCCGCCGTCGCCTTCGCCACCTGGTGCGGGAGCGGCTGGCCGCGCTGCCCGGCGGCGCCACGCTGGTCGTGCGCGCGCAGCCGGGTGCGGCGCGGGCTACGTACCCCCAACTTGGTCTTGATCTTGATGCGGCGCTGCGGGCCGCTGTCGCCCCGCGCGCCCGCCGTCAATCGGACGGTGCGAAGCGACGCAGGGATGGTGCCGGATGAGCGATACCGAGCGTCCGCCCACGCTCGCGGCCCGTGTGCTGGCGCGCTGCGTCATCGCGTACCGTCAGTGGATAAGCCCGGCGCTGCCGGCACGCTGTCGTTTCTATCCGTCGTGCAGCGCATACGCCCTGGAGGCGGTCACGCGGCACGGAGCAGTGCGGGGGAGCCGGCTCGCGATCTGGCGGCTGCTGCGCTGCCACCCCTTCCATCCTGGCGGATTCGACCCGGTGCCCGACCCGGACCGCCGTCGCGCGAATGTGACTGGAGCCGGAGTTGTTTGACTTTAGCCTGGACCCGATCTACTGGGCGATCTCATGGATCCTGCTGAAATGGCACGCCGCCTGGGACTTCATCGGGGTGCCCGAGACCACCATCCTCGGCACCAACTGGTCATGGATCCTCGCGATCGTCTTCCTGGTCGTCACGGTCCGCCTGGTGCTCTTCCCGGTCTTCGTCAAGCAGATCAAGTCGCAGCGGGCGGTGCAGGCGCTCCAGCCCCAGCTCAAGGCGCTGCAGGACAAGCACAAGGGTGACCGCGAGACCCTCCAGAAGGAGATGGTCGAGCTCTACCGCAAGGAGAAGGCGAACCCGCTGATGGGTTGCCTTCCGATGTTCATCCAGATCCCGGTCTTCTTCGGCCTCTTCCACGTGCTCCGCCGCCTGGACCCCGCCAAGATGAACAAGACGCTGTACGGGTGGACCGCGGAGCAGTTCGACGGCGCGGCCAACGCGAAGCTGTTCACCGTGCCGATCGCGGGCAAGTTCGGCTCCACCACGGAGGAACTGGTCCGGCTGGGCGCGAACCGCGCCACCGTGATGATCGTCGCCGGCCTGCTGGTCCTGATCATGATGGCGACGACGTACCTCACCAGCCGTCAGATGATCCTGAAGACCGGCTGGGCCGAGGACCCGCAGCAGAAGATGATCCAGCGCCTGATGCTGTACGGAATTCCGCTTTCTCTGCTTGTTTCGGGCTATTTGTTCCCGATTGGTGTGATCATCTACTGGGTGTCGAACAACCTCGTCACCCTCGCTCAGCAGCAGTGGGTCCTCCGGAAGTTCCCGCCGCCGGCCTCCGCCACGGCCGGCAAGACGACCGGTGGCTCCGCCGCGTCCCGCCAGAGCGAGCCCGCCAAGACCGGCCTCTTCGGCCGCAAGAGCGCGCCGGCCGAGCCCGTCAAGCCGTCCGTCGACACCAAGGCGCTCGCCCCCAAGCCGGGCGCCAAGCCGGTCCGCCCGGGCAGGGCGGCCCAGGCCACCAAGACCCAGGCGAACGGTGCGACCCCCGCCACGCCGGCCAAGCCGGGCGGCACGCCCGGCAAGAACGCGGTCGGCCGCACCGGTGGAGTCAGCTCCCGGCCGAAGAAGAGCAACCCGTCGGCGAAGCCAAAGGGCTGACGACCCCCACAAACGTGCCCGACGTCCCGGCCCGCGCGGCCGGGACGCCGGGGAACCAGCGGACCGGTGACGGTCCGGCCCAGCGAGTACGGAGATGACACCGTGACCGATACCAGCACTCCCCACGCTGACCAGGACCTCGAGACCGAGGAGGTCACCGCCGAGGTCGAGGGCGAGGACAGCGAGGAGACCAAGGAATCGGAAGGCCCGTCCGACAGCGACCTGTTCCGTCAGAGCGAGATCGCGGCCGACTACATCGAGGGTCTGCTGGACATCCTCGACTACGACGGCGACATCGACGAGCTGGTCTCCGCCGGTCGCCCGATGGTCGAGGTCGTCGGCGGGCGGCTGCAGCCGCTCGTCGGCCAGCGCGGCGCGACCCTGGAGGCGCTGCAGGAACTGACCCGGCTGGCGATCTTCCGGGCCACCGGCACGCCCAGCCGGCTGCTGCTCGACGTCGGCGGCTACCGCAACGCCCGGCGCAAGGAACTCGCCTCGGTCGCGCGCAACGCGATCGAGAAGGTGCGCGAGCACGGTGAGCCGGTCCGGCTGGAGCCGATGTCCGCGTTCGAGCGCAAGTGCGTGCACGACGTGATCAACGCGGCGTCCGGCGTGGAGAGCGAGTCGGAGGGCGTGGAGCCCAGCCGCCGCATCGTCGTTCGGCCGGTCGACTGATCCGTGCGCGATTCCGCTTCCAGCGGCTCGGAGGGCGTCGTGCCTTCCGAGCCGCTGTCGTCTGACACTGTGTCCTCCGCGTCCGGCTCTGAGCGGGCCGGCGAGTCCGCGGCTTCGGCCGTACCCGCGGAGGAATTTGATCTTTCGCTTCCGGAGGCGTTGCGGCCGGCGGCCGAGGCGTTGTTCGGGGACCGGCTGGCGCTGGCCGCGGCGTTCGCCACGCTCCTCGGTACGGACGGCGTGGTGCGCGGGCTGATCGGGCCGCGCGAGGCGCCACGCATCTGGGAAAGGCACCTGCTGAACTGTGCCGCACTCGCCGAGCTAATCCCTTCCGGCGCTTCCGTCGTCGACGTCGGCTCTGGGGCCGGTTTGCCCGGTATCGTGCTTGCGGTGGCCCGTCCTGATCTCACGATCGCGCTGGTCGAGCCACTGGCACGACGGACCGCCTTCCTGGCGGAAGCGGTGACGGCACTGGGCCTGGACGACACCACCACGGTGATCCGGGGCCGCGCCGAAGAGGTCGTCGGGGGCCCCCTCTCCCCCGCCGACGTCGTCACCGCACGGGCGGTCGCGCCGCTTGACCGGCTCGCGGGCTGGTGCCTGCCCCTCACCGCCGTCGGCGGACGGCTGCTGGCCCTGAAGGGGTCGTCGGCCGCGGAGGAGATCGCGGAGCACCAGAGCGCGGTGAGCCGGCTGGGTGGTTCCACGCCGGTCGTCCGGCTGTGCGGGGAGACGCTCCTCGCCGCGCCGACGACCGTGGTGGAGATCGTCCGGGAGCGGGCGGTCGTGCCGGCACGGTCGGGGAAGGCATCCCGTCCGGAGCGCCGGTCCTCGTTCAGGACCGACGGCGGCTCCGGGGGCGGGAGGAGACGGAGGGGCTAGATGCGGGGTCGGCGGCGCGGTAAGCGGAAGGCCAAGGGCGGGCGGTCGTCCGTGCCGTCGGCGTCGTCGGTGCCGGGCTCCGGGATCGGGTCGTCCGGTGCGGCGGTGCTGGACGGCCCCGATCGGCTCGATGCCGGTGGGCTGAGTGCGGGGTCCGGGGCGGGTGCGTCTCAGGCCGGTGCTCCTGGGAGCGGTGCTTCTGAGGCCGGTGCTTCTGAGGGCGGTGCTTCTGAGGGCGGTGCTTCTGAGGGCGGTGCTTCTGAGGCCGCTTTCGTCGCGATCGGTGCGTCTCGGGAAGGTGTCTTCGCGGCCGGTGCGTCTTCGGCTGGTTCGTCCACGGCCCATGGATCTGGAGCCGATGCGCCTGTGGCGGACCCTTCCAAAGGGTTGGCTCGTGCGTTGGCCGGCGGATCAGCCGGTGGGCCGGGCCGTGCATCAGCCCGGGGGAAGGAGTCGCGGCGGAAGCGGATGCTGGATGCTTCCGGTGGCTCGGCGGCGACGGAGGGAGCCGGCATCGGCCCCGGTTCTAGGCGATCTCCGTCCGGACTGCTGGCCTCCAGCCCGTTGGATGCCGGCCCGGCACCGAGCCCTGCGTCCGCTTCAGCCGCGCGCGTTCTCGATTTTCCGGCGCCCGTGTCCGTACCCGTGGCGGCGGTTCCGCTTCTTCCGGCGACCTTCAGTGCGCCGCTCTCCGCGTCGCTCGCCTCCAGCATGGCGTCCGGCCTTCGGCCGCCACCGCCGGAGATCGACCCGCTGCTGGAAGCACCGAACGGCACTGGCTGGCCGGATTGTGAGGCGCGCTGCTCCGGCGTACTGCGGCTGACGCCTGGTTTTATGGTCTTCAGTTCCGAGGCGCTCTCGTTTCCCGTGAAACATGGCCCGGATGGGCGTGGTCATGGGCGCCCCACCGCCGTAGGCTGGCCGCGCGTCGATAGTGTGGACTCATCCGAATTTGGCAGGGATGACACGGTGCAGGACTACGGAAGCTATCCAGGCTCCTCCTCTTACCCTGTTTCACGTGAAACGCGCTATGACGGCTCGCCGGGCGAGCACTCGTACGGCAGGATTGATCCTGCCCCGGTAGGACCGGGTCGATTTGAGGGCGAGGAGTATCCGGTGCCGCAACCGCGGGTGGGAAACGGCTACGGCGGACCCGAACTGCCGGCTGAGACAGACAGCGACCCCTACGTTTCACGTGAAACGTCGGCTCCCGCCGACGTGGATCTTCCTTTGGCCATGGAGGCGTTGCGCGCCGTGCAGATCCTCAATCCGAGCGGCGAGGTGACGATGCCTCGTCCGGCGCACCCCAGGATCATGTGCGTCGCGAACCAAAAGGGCGGCGTCGGCAAGACCACCACGACCGTCAACCTCGCGGTCGCGCTGGCACTGCACGGTAACCGCGTGCTGGTGGTCGACCTCGACCCGCAGGGCAACGCGTCCACGGGTCTGAACGTGCCGCACCACGCGGGCGTGCCGGACGTCTACGACTGCCTGATCGACAACGTGCCGCTGGCCGACGTGGCCCAGGGCGTCGAGGGCATCCCCAACCTCTGGTGCGTGCCCGCGACGATCGACCTGGCCGGCGCCGAGATCGAGCTGGTCTCCGTGGTCGCCCGCGAGTCGCGCCTGTCGCGCGCGATCAAGAGCCACCCTGAGCAGTTCGACTACGTCTTCATCGACTGCCCGCCGTCGCTCGGCCTGCTCACGGTCAACGCGCTCGTCGCCGCGCAGGAGGTGCTGATCCCCATCCAGTGCGAGTACTACGCGCTTGAGGGGCTCAACCAGCTGATCAACAACATCAACCTGGTTCGCCAGCACCTGAACCCGACGCTCGACGTCTCCACCATCCTGCTGACCATGTACGACCGGCGTACCCGCCTGGCCGACGCGGTCGAGCAGGATGTGCGGAACCACTTCGGCGACAAGGTGCTGCAGGCCGTCATCCCCCGCAACGTGCGCGTCTCCGAGGCGCCGAGCTACGGGCAGTCCGTCGTCACGTACGACCCGGGGTCGCGCGGGGCCACCAGCTACTTCGAGGCCGCCCGCGAGATCGCCGAGCGGGGCGCCAAGGAAAACCTGGGCCGCAACGGGTAGGCGCCGCGGCGCGCTTTAGCATGGTCGATTCCGGGACGGCTACATCGCCGGCCCGTGGTGTGTGGCACTGTGGTTGATTCGGGCGACTTGGTGGCCGTCGCGGGTGGCGCGGCGGTGGCGGTATTCGGAGCAAGGAGAAGCGGGCACATGAGGAAGGGTCCTAAGGGCGGGCTCGGGCGTGGACTCGGAGCCCTGATCCCGACCGCGCCTGCGGCTGAGACGGTGGCCGTGCCCGCACCGGCCGCTCCACCGGCTCCGTCGGCTCCCCCCGCTCCCCCGGCCCCGGCCGCTCCGGCGCCGGTGGCTTCGGTTGCGCCCCCTGTGGGGCCGGCCGCTGTGGAGCCCGTCGCTGTCGAGCCGGCCGTCGTCGAGCCGGTCATGGTCGCCGAGCCGGATCTGGCGCCGGTGCCCGGTGCCCGGTTCGCCGAAATCTCGGTCACCGACATCGTCACCAACCCGAAGCAGCCCCGGCACGTCTTCGACGAGGAGGCGCTGGAGGAACTGAAGATCTCCATCCAGGAGGTCGGGTTTCTGCAGCCGATCGTCGTGCGGGAACTCGAGCCGGGCAGATACGAACTCGTCATGGGTGAGCGGCGCTGGCGGGCCGCCCAGGCGATCGGCCGCGAGACCATCCCCGCGATCGTCCGGGAGACCAAGGACGACGCGATGCTCCGCGACGCTCTCCTGGAGAACATCCACCGAGCCAACCTGAACCCGCTCGAAGAGGCAGCCGCGTACCAGCAGCTGCTCGAAGAGTTCGGCGCCACGCACGACGAGCTGGCCCGCCGGATCGGCCGCAGCCGCCCGCAGATCTCCAACACGATCCGCCTCCTGAACCTGCCGCCGCAGGTGCAGCGTCGCGTCGCCGCCGGCGTTCTCTCCGCCGGGCACGCGCGGGCGCTGCTGACGCTGGAGGACGCTGACGCCCAGGACGAGATGGCGAAGCGGATCGTGAACGAGGGCATTTCAGTCCGGGGCACCGAGGAGCTGGTGCAGCTCGCCCTGAGCGACGGGCCAGTCGCCAAGAAGGCGGCGCAGCGGCGAGCGAAGCCGCACGCGCCGGCCCTGACGGATCTGGCCGACCGTCTCTCGGACCGCTTCGACACGCGGGTGAAGGTAGACATCGGCCGAAGCAAGGGCAAGATCACGATCGAGTTCGCGACCGTGGACGACCTGGAGCGCATCGTCGGAATAATCGGCGTCGAGCGCCGCGAGGACGAGGACGAGGACGCCTGACCGATCTACCTTGACGTCACGCCATTGGCTCGAAGGGTTACAACCCTTCGAGCCTTTCGCTTTCCGGGGGTACGCACGAGCGCGGCGCTGGTTTCACGTTTCACGTGAAACAGGAGGAGTATGCGATGGGCGCTGGGAGGCTCACGACGGTCCCACGGGCTGCTTCTGCGGTAGCGAGTGAGGGCTCGCCGGCGGCAGACCGCCAGAGATCATCTGAGCGGGCAGGGGTTGTTTCACGTGAAACCAAGTTCGGCGTGGACGAGGCGCCATGACTAATCGCCTGGTTGTCTACACCGGAAGGGCGCTCCCCCCGCTGCTCGGCTTCGGGGGCGTCGACGAGGACTCCGTCCGCGGCACCTTATCGCTGTTGCCGCCCGGAGGGTGTGGCCTCCGGCCTTGTTGACGAAGACCGGTGCTCGCTGTGGAGCGCCCCGGTTTCTCTCGGCGGGAGCCCGGCAGCCAACCGTGACATTAAACGGGGCGGCAGTGCGCAGACGTTTGCGCGCGGAGGAGACAGCAGCGCGGGATGCCGAGGATCAGCCACTGCCGTGTCCTCCAACCAGCGCCGCGGAAGAGCTGGCTGATTCGGCGCTCGATTTGGTAGCTGATTCCTGTTGAGCCGTATGCGGTCGGAAGGTTGAGGTCGGTCGGGCTTCCACCTGACAACGGCGATCAGATCGTGGCCGAGGTCCGAGATCCAGGCTCGAACCCGGGAGCCTGCGAGCCGCGATGGTCAGACTATCGAAACCGTCGGTGTTCATCGGGGCTGCCGGGGAATCCCTCAGGCGGGAACGGCACCAGCGGCAGCCCGCGTGGGCGTCCTGGGCACGGCGATGTGCTGCTGCCCCTCGGAACCGAGCGGCATGAACGTTCTCGTAGTTCTTCAGCCGGGACGGCGCGGTACGGCCACCACCCGGCGATGATGGCACCGGCGGATCTGCCAGCGTGTCGAGTGAGGCATCTACGTCCCCAGGGCCAGCGGGCGCACCTGTCCCCTCCGCTTCGTTCAGTAAGCGGGCACGGAAGCGGCCTACTCGTCATTCTTCAGAGACCGCGTACGGATCCGGTCAGCCTCCCGTATCCGCAGTCCCTGCGGGGCGTCGTCCGCGGCCCACTCGACAAGCATCACGCTCATAGCGCCATGGGCGCGATTCTTACGAACACCGGTCCTGCCGGATTCAGGCGCCATATGCCCGAGCACAAGGCTGGTGCGAGTACGTTGACTTGGCACCGGAGATTGCTTGAGCAGACGATGAGTCGCACGTGCTGGCGACGCCGTTGGCCTTTGCAGGTTCACGGCACGTTGCCGTCGGCTTCTCGGGCTCCCGCATCTCGTCGTTATTCGTGGGGAGACCGCCGATCGGATTCGCCACCGCGGTCGTCGGACCGAACGGTCGGTGCATGAGACGAAGCGCCGCAGAGGCCAGTGCGGTCAAGAAGGGCCGAGGAGGTGGGAGCGGTCCACTAGGCGGTTTGAGCGTCGATCAGGTGCGGCCGTCTGATACCACCGACGTTTCACGTGAAACATAGCTCTCAGAGGTGCTTCCACGACACCTCTCAAGGCAAGACCGAGGGCCGGCTCGGACACGTGCAGAGCCGATCCAAACGAAGGGTCCGCGAGTCAACGGTGGCGCTGAGGCCGTCTCGATACCCGACATCAAGCTCGTGGCCGTACCCGGTCAACGCGAAGAGCCCCGACCCCATCCGCTGAGTCCTTAGGGAACGGCACTGACGAGAGGCACAGGTCGGCGCGGCGATCGAGCGTTACACCTCCAGAAGGAGGCCTCCGCCTCGGACAGCGTCAGAAGCCCTCAGTCGTCACTGGGCCTCGACTCAGCCGGAGCCCCGGTGCGCATCTTCGCATCATCATGGCGAAGTCCGCACCAGCCGGGTCGACGCCTTTCCGCGCCTCGTCGCGAACGCGGGTCAAGGGCTACAGGCGAGCCAACGAATCTGGCGTCTCCAGCCCTCCGCCGTAGGCATCCTCACCGCCGCGGAGTCCGGCGCGTTCTCGATACGAGGTGTCCCGATCAAGGCTCTCGCCAAGGAAGTGTGTGGTGGATGCCGTCGAGGCGAGGCGAGGCGAGGCGAAGGCGAGGCGAGGCGAGGTCTGGTGTGCGGCGCGGAAGTCTGCATACCGGTGCTGTATGTGGGCTTGTGCGACGTGTTGCCAGGTGTCGCCTGGCCACACGTCGCAGGCCGGCGAAGATCCGCCTAGCCCGGCCGACCTCGACAAGCCGGACCTGTTCTCCGTCTCAGGACCCTTCGGGCCGGCAGCCGAACGTAACGGCGGCCAGCGCATCCCCCGCCGACCGCCGGATTCTGCCCGTCAGCGGCCGGGTCTCGCCGTTGGCTGACGGGTTCAACCACTGGCCGCCTGTGTGCTGGAGCCGGTCCGCGAGCCGGCGAACGCGCGTAGATCTCGGGGCGTGGACTCAACGCCGCCTAGGCCTCCGGTCGGCAGCGAAGAACTACCAGTCGTGTCAGCTGGCCTCGAGCACCGTGCAGCTCGTGATCGCCGACGAGTGTTTCTATACCGCGTGCTATCCCCGGTCCGGCTCCGGGATCTCTGGGCGCAGGAAGAAGGCGCGGCTCGAGTCGGCGTTACCTACGCCAGGACGTCGGTCGGCCCGGACCATCCGTCATCCTCCGGCGGGTGGCCGGGCGCCTGCCGGAGATGTCATCGTCCTGAACTACATACGCTCAGCGGTGATGTGGCTGTGAACCTCGTTCGGTGCTGCGACGAGTTCGGTTGGCTCTGTCGCTTCGTTCCCGTGCACCTTGCCGCTCGCATGGGCCCATATCGAGCGTCAGAATCGCGTGCCGCTCAAGTCGGTCCGAGACGTCAGAGCGCCGAGGCATAGTCGTCGGTTCAAAACGGCATGACGTTTCACGTGAAACTGCGGGGCGCGGGGCGCGGGGCGCGGGGCGCGGGGCGCGGGGCGCGGGGGCGCGGGGCGCGGGGCGCGGGGCGCGGGGCGCGGGGCGCGGGGGGGCGCGGGGCGCGGGGCGCGGGGCGCGGGGCGCGGGGCGCGGGGCGCGGGGCGCGGGGCGCGGGGCGCGGGGCGCGGGGCGCGGGGCGCGGGGCGCGGGGCGCGGGGCGCGGGGCGCGGGGCGCGGGGCGCGGGGCGCGGGGCGCGGGGCGCGGGGCGCGGGGCGCGGGGCGCGGGGCGCGGGGCGCGGGGCGCGGGGCGCGGGGCGCGGGGCGCGGGGCGCGGGGCGCGGGGCGCGGGGCGCGGGGCGCGGGGCGCGGGGCGCGGGCGCGGGGCGCGGGGCGCGGGGCGCGGGGCGCGGGGCGCGGTACCCACTCGTCGACCGGTCAAGCGGCCTCCACTACAGCGCTTCCAACAGCTGGCTCACGCCCTTGCCGCGGGCTTCCCAGCCTGCACCGTGCGGCTATCTCGGGCCAGCGGTCCCAAGGCATCAACGCGCACCCCACCCCCGCCAGCCTTGACCAGCCGTCCTTTCTCCGATCCACACCATGCCGCCCATGCAGCCCGGTACTCAATCCATAGTCCGCATAGATCCGGTCGGGCTCTACAAATGCAGCCTCTGCACACGAACCGGCAACGGGATTCAGACGCCCCGCGCCCCGCGCCCCGCGCCCCGCGCCCCGCGCCCCGCGCTCCGCGGGTTGGCTATTCGATCGCTCCCGTGTGCCGGACCTGGCCTTCGAGCATCGCGCAAGTTGCTCGTCGAGCGCGGGCTGGAAGGAAAGGTCGCTAACCCTCCGATAGGAGGGTCTCCCTCAGCACCGAAGTGACCGCGCTCCAGCCTGCGGGTTGGGCCGCTGTGTGTCCGAATCTTGAGTGGCTTCCGACGATCGTGGGCGTCGCGCCGCTACCGCCGAGAGCCGACTGATGGACAGGTAAGGCGATGAGGGCTACGCACTCGGTTGGCATTGCGCCTGTGGGTTGTTGGCCGGCTAGTGGAGCGGTCATGTGTCGAGGTGCGCCGCGTGCCTTTGACTCGGACTCCTGCATCGGCGGCAGGATCCCGTACTAACGGCCACGTCCCCGTTGCCGGCATTAGTGGATCAGGGACGACGGCCGCTCGACGCAGACTAAGGATGCCGCCCACGGAGTAGAAGGTGTCCGCGATGGCTCGACCGAGCGAAGGATGATGTGGCCCTACACCGGACCGGACGCGGATGCTGCCAAGCACGAACGCCCCTCCAGGCGATGGCCTCGCCAACCGAGATCGGAAGCTGCGATCTCCTTGCTGTGGAGCCGGCGTTCTTGGTTGTTCGACGCCGACGCGCCTTACTCGACCGGGCGGGGTCGACCGCGTGGGACTCGATGGCGTGCCCCGACCACGTGGACCCGACCACGTGGATCACCTGCTTGACGCACGACTCGCGCGCTGGCGCTGTTCGAAACGGTCAGTCGCCGAAGGCGATCTGTGGAACACGGCTTCGTCGAGATGCGGATCGGAGCCGGACTGGCCGCTTGGCATCGGAATAGACCGAGCCCAAACGAAGGATGCCTTCAATGACGCGGTCGCTTCCCACCACACTCGGTGCCAGGTAAACGGCAACGATCTCTTGCACGGTTCCGAGCGATGACACACTCACGATTCCGCCGACCGGCAGCGCGGCTCCGGGGACTATGAACCTCCTCCTCCGCTGCCGCGCTGCCCTGCCGGCCTGCTGGCCCAACGGCCTGCCGGCCCACCGGCCTGCCGGCCTGCCCGAGCAATATCAGCCGCCGCGCTGACGCTCAGATTGCAGGGAAGCGCGCGTTCCAAGTCGAGGAACTGAGTCTGTGTACAGCCCTCAGGCGAATACGTGAACGGCCGGTGCCGTCTGTCGCGTGTGGGAGCGATGCAGACGCCGCCGTGTTTAAGCCTGGGCCACCGAAGAGTTGCCTGGCCGCACCGCGCAACTCAGCAGGGGTGACATCTTCCGTCAGCCAGCCGGTTCTTCTGGTGAGCGGCACAGATGGAAGGCTCTTCTACCGCGAAGAATGCTCACTAGTCGCCTGCGGCGTGCCGCGCCCCGGTTTCACGTGAAACCCGTTCGCTCGCCCGTTTCACGTGAAACCCAGAGATCGACTCGGGTGGCAACGGTGACCCGCTATCCACTGACCCTGTGGAAAACTCGGCCCGCCTACGAGGCGCACACGCCGCCTCGAAGTTATCCACAGAAGTTATCCACAGGTGGCCGCGTTTCACGTGAAACAGCGCGTCAGAGGGCCTGTCGGCCTGTGGATGAAGGCGGTGGATAACCATCTTCGAGCCGTCCACGCAGGGTGTTTGATCGCCTCCGCTGAGGTGGGCATGCCGGTTGGTTATCCACAGGGCGCGAAGAGTGCCTGTGGATAACTTCGTGAATAACCGGGGTGGTCCATCCAGCTCAGGACGCGGTCGTGGCGTGGGACGACGCAGCGGAAATGAGGTAAGGACATCGGGCGGCAAACCCGTTAGGGTCAGCGTCGTGCCCCACACCCCTTCCCCCGTGCCTGAGTTCACGAAGTGGCCGTCGTTCCCCTTCGAAGGCGACATCCGCGTGAAGCAGATCGACGACCCGGTCGAGGTCGAGCCGTCACGCAAGGGCGAGGACTCGGCAGACTGCGTCGCGTGTGCCGCGCCCGACGAGGCGTATATCTGGGTCAGCGACCGCTGGCGGGTCCGCGCCATGGACCAGCCGTCCGGCCTGCCCATGGTTCTGATTCTGGAGTCCCGCTCACACCTGGACCTCGGTGACCTGCCGAATCTACTCGCCGCCGAGCTGGGCGTGATGACGGTCCGGCTGGAGCGCGCCATCCGCTCGCTGGACGGCGTCGCGCGGGTGCACGTCAACCGCTGGGGCGACGGCTCAGCACACCTGCACATGTGGTTTCTCGCGCGCCCGTATGGTCGGCTCCAGCTACGCGGCACGTTCCTCTCGCTCTGGGACGCGATCCTTCCGCCGATTCCGGAGATGCAGTGGCGGGAGAATCTCGCGCTCGTCGCTGCCTGGCTCGCCGAGTTCGGTGGCCGTCCGCTCGCCGAGCCGCCGCACATCCAGTGGCAGGCCCCGTCCAGCTTCGCCGCCGACGGCGACTCCGACCCTGCGGGAACGAACGCTAGCGCCGACACCGGCGGGTCTACGGCACCCACCGAGCCGATCAGCTCGGTCGCCGCGCTGGAGGAGCCAGACGACGAGGCCGCCGCAGCCGAGGCCACCACGACTGAGGCCGAGACCAAGGCCTGACCGGGACCACCAACACAGATCGACTCAGGTTCGTCGGCGGGTGAGCATCTCGTCAAGGATGAGCCTTCGTGGGGCACCGGCGCGCTCCGCTTCTCGAACGCGCCGGCACCACGGGTGCAGCGAACACCCCCAGCACCGCGCGCGTGCACCCGGCACCCCAGCACCACGGGCGTGCAGGGGACACCCCAGCAGACGGGGCGTGCAGCGGACACCCCAGCAGTACCGCGGTGCGTGCAGCGGACAACCCCAGCACGAACACGCACGCAGCCAGCAACCCCGGTACCGGCCGCTGGGCCGGGGCCTCCAGATCCTTAAGTAGCCCGCAGCCGTTCCACGCGGCGATGCGGCAATCCCCGAGCAGCGCCGGAAGCAGCCGAGATCGTGAGAGCGGGTCAGTGTGCGAACAGCCGCGGGGGTGGATCGCGAACACGGTCAGCGGACAAGCGACTCGTGGCAACCGACCGGCCCGCTGCGGACGTAACCGCACGCCTGCGGATCCAAATCTCGTGGTGGCGCGGATCCGGAGGCAGAGCGGCGGCGGCAGCGGTTCAGGGCCGAGACCCTGCCGGTGCCGTCCGGTCCGTGGGAGGCGGCCGATCGGACGGCGATCCGATCACGCAGGCGAAGAGCGAGCCCTGGCACCGCGGAGAAAAGCCGCCCGAACGCTTCTGTCAGAGCCATTCTCTCGCGATTTTGGATCGAGTGACTTTCCCGCATCGCCGCTTCGCAAACCGGTCAAATGCCCCGGCGAACCGCCCGCTCCACCAGCCCGCTCAACACTTTGCCCAAATCGAGCCCCGCGGCCCCGACCGCCAGCGGGAGCAGTGACGTCTCCGTCATCCCCGGCGACACGTTCACCTCGAGCACGTGCGGCACCCCGTCCGGGTCGACGATCAGATCCACCCGTGACAGGTCCCGCAGGCCGAGCGCCTCGTGCGCCGCCACCGCGACCGCCGACACGTCCGCCGCGACCGCGGGCGACAACCGGGCCGGCGCATGCCACGTCGTCAGCCCCGCGGTGTATCGCGCGGCATAGTCGTACACCCCGTCTCGCGGCACGATCTCCACGGCCGGCAGCGCGGCCGGTCCCTCGCCCAGGTCGATGACCGACACCGCGATGTCCGACCCGGCCACGTACTGCTCGACCAGCGCGGTCGAGTCGTACGCGAAGCAGCCCACCATCGCGGCCGGCAGCTCCGCCGCCGCGCGCACGACCGAGGCGCCCAGACCGGATCCACCCTGCGCGGGCTTGACCATCAGCGGTACGCCGAGCCGCTCCACGATCCGGTCCAGCACCGCGACCGCGCCCAGCTCGGAGAACCGGTCGTGCGGCAGCGCCACCCAGTCCGGCGTACTGATCCCGGCTTCGCGCAGCACCGCCTTCGCGGACGGCTTGTCCCAGGCCAGGCGCGCGGTCCGGGCGTCACACCCGACGTACGGCACGTCGAACAGGTCGAGCACGCCGCGTAGTGAGCCGTCCTCACCGGTGGCGCCGTGCAGCGCGATGACGACCGCGTCCGGCGGATCCGCGCGCAGGCCGGGAAGGAGCGCGACGTCCGCGTCCCGGAGCTCGGTCTGCACGCCCGCGGCGTGCAGTGCGTCGACGACCCGGCGGCCCGACCGGAGCGAGACGTCCCGCTCGTAGGAGAGGCCGCCGGCGAGAACCAGGACACGAAGATCGCGAGACATGCCGTCGATCATGCCAATTGTGAGCCGGGCACATCTGCCCCGCCCTGCCCGGGGCGCAGCGAGGGGGCACCGAAGACCGAGCGCGTCGCGAGTTCCTGCTCCATCACGCCGGACAGTCGGCGCACGCCCTCGCGGATCCGCTCCGGCGACGGAAAGGAGAAGTTGAGCCGCATGTATCGCTGGCCGGTACCGTCCGCGTAGAAGCCGGTGCCCGGCACGTACGCCACGCGGGCCGCGATTGCGCGCGGCACCATCGCCTTCGAGTCGAGCCCGTCCGGCAGCGTCGCCCAGACGAACAGGCCGCCGGACGGCCGCGTCCACGTCGTACCCACGGGCATGAGGTCGTCGAGCGAGTCGAGAAGTGCGTCGCGGCGCTCCCGGTACACCTCGCGGTACACCTTCAGCTGTTCGCGCCACGGCATCGTGGTGAGGTATTGCGTCACCGCGGCCTGTGCGAACGCGCTCGGGCAGAGGATCGTCGCCTCGGTCGCGATGACCAGCTTGTCGCGGACCGCGTGCGGCGCCAGGATCCACCCGACGCGCAGCCCCGGCGCGAACGTCTTGGAGAACGTGCTCAGGTAGAAGACCCCGTCCCGCCGCCGGGCCCGGAGCGGCCGAGGCGCGTCACCGTCGAAGCCGAGCTGGCCGTACGGGTCGTCCTCGACGACCAGCAGCCCTTCCCGTTCGCAGATGTCCAGCACCTGCTCGCGCCGCTCCTCCGACATGGTCACGCCGGCCGGGTTCTGGTAGGTCGGGATCGTGTAGAGGAACTTCATCCGCCGCCCGGACGCGCGCACGGCGGCGATGGTCGCCTCCAACGCGGCGGGGATGAGCCCGTCCGCGTCCATCGCCACGTGCTCGACCTGGGCCTGCGCCGCCTGGAACACGCCGAGCGCGCCCACGTAGGTCGGGCCTTCGGCCAGCACCACGTCGCCCGGGTCCAGGAACAGCCGCGCGACCAGGTCGATCGCCTGCTGACCGCCGATCGTCACCACCACGTCGTCCGGGGAGGCGCCACACCCGACGTCGATCCCGGAGAGCGCCATCACCTCGCAGATCTTCTCGCGCAGCTCGATCGTGCCCTGGCCGATCCCGTACTGCAGGGTGGTGCTGCCGTGTTCGCTGCCGAGCCGGCCCAGCATCTCCCCCACGGCATCCAGCGGAAGTGCGGCAATGTACGGCGCCCCACCGGCCAGCGACACCACCTCGGGGCGACTGGCGACGGCGAAGAGAGCTCGGATCTCCGAGGCGGTCATGCCCCCGACACGGGCGGCATACCTATCGGTGTAATCATCGAGCGTCGTGCCGGACATGATCACCTCACTCTTGACTGAGCCATCCCGGGACTACCCCGGAGCGCCGGCGCCCGAGCGCGGGCGCCGGATGTGATCGATGTTATGCCTCCCACATTCGAGCCGCCCTCGGATAACCGGCCGGTCCACATGGCGGACCACACTCGCGTGTTTCGCCCTCAGCTGAAAATTCGGCGTACGATTCTCGGGGAGTTCGCAAGCACCGTGGGGGATCGCCACCATGTCTCGTCGCCTGGTCAGCCTGACCCTCGACACCCTCGAAGATCTGCCCCGAGGATGCCGGAAGTGCGTCTTCTGGGAGCTCGACCCGGTCAGCGCCGAGCGCGCCTGCGCCGATGGCGCTCCTGACCTGGAGAAAGAGGCCTGGGTCTCGCAGACGCTGCTGGAGTGGGGCTCCTGCGGCAAGCTGGTCTACGTCGACGGCATGCCCGCCGGCTTCGTCATGTTCGCGCCCCCCGCATACGTCCCGCGCTCCATGGCGTTCCCCACCTCCCCCGTCTCCGCGGACGCCGCGCTACTGATGACCGCTCACGTCGTTCCCTCGTTCGCCGGCGGCGGCCTCGGCCGCATGCTGGTCCAGGGCGTGGCGCGCGACCTGACCAAACGCGGCATCAAGGCGATCGAGGCCTTCGGCGACGCCAAGTTCGGTGACTCCGGCGACGACGCCAGGGCCTGTGTCGCCCCCGTCGACTTCTTCCTCTCCGTCGGCTTCAAGACGGTCCGCCAGCACCCCCGCTACCCTCGCCTCCGCCTGGAGCTGCGCACCGCGCTCTCCTGGAAGTCCGACGTCGAGTACGCCCTTGAGAAGCTCCTCGGCTCGATGACCCCCGAGACGCTGCTGCGACCGGTCCGCCCCGCCACCAGCTCGACGGTCTAAAGGCTTCACAAGCGGATTACCCGCTTCCGGCGACTCACCTTCCGCGTGCTCCCGCAGGCACCGGTCCAATGCCACTTGGCTTGAGTTGACCACGGATTCCTGCCTGCGCTTCCCGAAAGCGCCCTGTTGACGCCCGCGCGACGCCCGCCGGCCCTGCTCTGTCGCCCACTCCCCTCGGACTGGACTCATGTTGCCCAGCCCTTTTCGGGCCGGGGAGCGCGAGCTGACCCGGCCCGCTCGCGGCGATCGGGCGCCGCTCGCCCGAAATATCGCTACATCTCACCCTCCGGCGCGGACCACACACTCGCGAGACGGCACCGCCGCCGCCTGAGTGATCAATCAGGTGAGCAAAAGGTAGATCAAAAATCGAAGTTGATCGCGTTTTCGCTCACCTGATTGATCACTCAGGCGCCAGGCCCGAGGCCGTCGAGATCTCCCGGCCCCGCCAGCAGGACGCGTGCCCGCTTCATCGGGAGATTTCGGGCATGAGGCGCCCGGGTCCCCGCCGGAAGGGGGCCGACCCTGCCCGCTTGCGGTGTTCCGGCGCCCGGAGACCGCGCGCGATTCGCGCACCGACAGCGAGCGGGGGCCACGGAACCCGGATCGGGCTGAGAGTATTTCCGCTGGTCGCGGGGTACGGCCGTACCGCAGCTACTTCAAGATCAAAATAGGCTGAGTGGCATTTGGGCACCGGTCGGCCGTTGGCCGGCCTCCCTGCACCATCCGAGGCCGCAAGATCGCACCCCCAGGCCACCAGTCGGCACGGCCACCCGCCCCGCTAAATCACGAGATACTGGGCGCACTGCGCCCGATATTGAGCCCGGCTCAGTTGTATCCACATGCGGGCGATTCAGTGCGCGCTCATACACGCCCATGCGCCGGATATTCAGCGCGATAATCGGTGCCACGCGAGGGGAACGCAAGGCGTGATCGTCGGTGCCACGCGAGGGGGACGCAAGGCATGATCGTCCGCCCGTGTAGCGGTGCCTTTACTGAGCGATGCTCACTTGTGGTCCACCGGCCGAGGGACGAATTCGCTGGTGCGTTGCCCGGCAACGTTCATGGGCGGCTCACGAGGCGGTCGGACCACCAGGGGTTTGGGTCTTGCGGCCTCGGATCGTGCAGGGAGGAGCGCCAGCGACGACCGTTGCCCGCGGGAGCGTGCGGAAGGTGAGTCGCCGGAAGCGGGCAGATCAAGAAAGGCTTCTCAGGCTTTGACCGAAAGGCCGCCGGAGAGCGACATGCGTAGCTGCCGCACGTCGATCGAGCCGGTCGGGACGTCGTTCTCAACCGGGTAGTACATGCGCTGAACCGCGGCGACGATCGACTCTATCGCCTGCTCGCGGAAGAGCGGGTCGACGAGCCGGTCCCGGTCGAGCGGCGAGGTGAGGTAGCCGAGCTCCACCCGGACCGCGGGCATGCGGCTCAGGCGCAGCAGGTCCCAGGTCTTGGCGTGGGTCTGGCAGTTGCGCATGCCGGTGCGCGCGACGATCTCGCGCTGGACCAGCCCGGCCAGCCGTTCCGCGACCGTGGAGGTGACACCGTCGGAGGTGCCGTCGCCGTAGTGGTAGGTGGAGACGCCGTCGGCCTCGGGCGTCTTGTAGCCGTCGATGTGCAGCGAGATCAGCAGGTCGGCGTGCAGGTCGTTGGCGAGCTGGGCGCGCTCGCGGTCCGGGATGCGTGCGGCCGGCGACGGGCCGCGGGTGAGGTGGACGCGCATGCCGGCGCCGGCCAGGCGGCCCTCCAGGCGGGACGCCAGGTCGAACGCGATCTCCGACTCGGTCCAGCGCAGCGGTCCGTCCGGGACGACGATGCCCGGGTCGGGGCCGCCGTGGCCCGGGTCGATGACCACGGTCTTGCCGAGCAGGTGCGGGCCGGACTGCCGGAACGCCTCGGCCTCGCGCAGCCACTGCGGGCGGCCGCCGACGACCTTGCGGCCGAGCCGGCGGAGCGCGTGCATGGTCTGCGGGCCGAACGAGCCGTCCGGGGGGAGGCCGACCTCGCGCTGGAACTGGCCGACGGCCTTGGCGGTGCGGCCCGCGTAGACGCCGTCCGGCCGGCCCACGTCGTACCCCATCTCCAGGAGGCGTTCCTGCAGCGTGCGGACGTCCTCGCCGATCAAGGGATGCGGGATCGCGTGGAACAGCGCGCGGGAGCCGAGCCGCCAGCGGGCCGCGTCGAGCGCGAGCCAGGTCTCCTCGTCGACCTCTCCGTCGACGGTCAGGCCGCGCTGCTGCTGGAACGCGCGGACCGCGGTGTCGGTCGCCTCGTCGAAAACGCCGGCGTCGGGGTCCGAGGACGAATCGGCGGGCGGCGCGAAGGTCGGGTCCAGCCGGGCCAGGACCGAGCGGATCTCCGCCACCGCGGGGCCACGGTCTCCACGTCGGATCGGGCGCACAGGAAACGACCTCCTTGAAACTCGAACCGGAGCGTATCGCGGGTCCACCGCCGCCGCCCGGTTCACGACGTCGAGCCGACGGGCTCCCTACAGTAAAGAGCCCCGGCTTCGCAAAACGCATAAACCGGGGCTCTTCGCGCGAAAAAGTCTTACAGCGCGTCTTCGATCAGGTTGATCAGCGCGCCCTTGGGCTTGGCGCCGGCCACCGACTTCACCGGCTGGCCGCCCTTGAAGACCGTGAGCGTCGGCACGGACATCACCCGGTACGCCATGGCGGTCTCCGGGTTCTCGTCGATGTTCATCTTGACGATGGTGACCTTGTCGCCCATCTCCCGCGAGATCTCCTCGAGCAGCGGGGTGACCTTGCGGCACGGTGCGCACCACTCGGCCCAGAAGTCGACGAGCACCGGCTTGTCGGACTGCAGAACCTGGCTGACAAAGGTCTTGTCGGTGACCGACTCCATGGATCCTCCTAGGGCTGGGGGCTGCTAGATCTCTTCGAACGACGCGATGAAGCGCTCGGCGTCGAGCGCGGCGGCACAGCCGGTGCCGGACGCGGTGATCGCCTGCCGGTACGTGTGGTCGACCAGGTCACCGGCCGCGAACACGCCCGGGACGTTGGTCCGGGTGCTGGGCGAGTCGACGGTGACGTAGCCGTCGTCGTCCATCGCGACCTGGTCCCTGAAGAGGTCGCTGCGCGGGATGTGGCCGATCGCGACGAACACGCCGGTCACGTCCAGCGTCTTCGTCTCGCCGGAGACCGTGTTCTTCAGGCGGACGCCGCTGACCTTGCCGTCTTCGCCGAGGATCTCCTCGACCGCGCTGTTCCACTCGACCTTGATCTTCGGGTTGTCCAGCGCGCGCTGCGCCATGATCTTGCTGGCCCGGAACGAGTCGCGGCGGTGCACGATGGTGACCGTCTCCGCGAACCGGGTCAGGAACGTGGCCTCCTCCATGGCGGAGTCGCCGCCGCCGACCACCACGATGTGCTGGTTGCGGAAGAAGAAGCCGTCACACGTGGCACAGGACGAGACACCGTGGCCGAGCAGCTCCTCCTCGCCGGGCACGCCGAGCCGGCGCCAGGCCGAACCGGTGGAGAGGATCACGGCCCGCGCGAAGTAGCTGGTGTCGCCGACCCAGACCGTCTTGAGGCCCTCGGCGCCCGGCTCGGTGACCGTGGTACCGGTGAGCTCGACGCGGGTGACGTCGTCCGTGATGAACTCGGCGCCGAACCGCTCCGCCTGCTTGCGCATGGAGTCCATCAGCTCCGGGCCCATGACACCGTCCGGGAAGCCCGGGTAGTTCTCCACCTCGGTCGTGGTCATCAGCGCGCCGCCCGACTGCACACCCTCGATGACCAGCGGCTTCAGGTTTGCGCGAGCGGCGTAGACCGCGGCGGTGTAGCCGGACGGCCCCGAGCCGATGATGATCAGGTTGCGGACCTCGTCCACTGCCCACTCCTCAGTCCTCGTGTGCGGCGCTGCCCGTCCGGCCGGTGGCAGGGCATGGCGGCGATCGCCCCAGCAGAAACGTCATCGCATGGACCGGGATTCCCGGTCCTGCACACCGGTGGGCCGGCTCACGTCGGGGCCCGGAAGGTGTTGCCTGCTCACCCTACCGGCGCGCGATAGAGAGTGTCCGCAAGCATCCCGTCGGCGCCACACTCCGGCCCGGCGACCCACACCATGTCCTGGCCGGCCGGGTCCGTGAAGAGGACCAGCAGGCCGGGGCTGCCCTGGAACGAGGCATAGTCGATCAGCCGGGCCGTCAGCGATGCCATGCCGTGCTCGACCGCGATCGCTCCCAGGCAGCGGCGCAGCGCCTCCGGATCGGTGAGCCGGGCCAGCACCGGCGGCACGGCTCCACCGGCGTCCTCCTGCATGGGGGCCGGTGGCCGGCCGGCGGCGGTGTCGGACAGCGGGCTGCTCAGCGTCTCCGCCCCGGCGACGCCGCGCTCCTCGACCTGGTCGGCCAGCGCGGCCGCGGAGTCCGGCGTGTAGTCGCGGCCGCTGAACAGCACCTGCTGCGCGAGCATCGGTGCGGACGCGGCCTCCGGCGCGGACGCGGCGTCCGGCGCGGCCCCGGCCGAGGTGGCGACGTCGCGATCGTTGCCGTCGAGCAGCCCGGTGAGGCCGATCGAGGCGAACGCGAGCACCCCGGCCGCGATCGTGGCGGGCACGGCCCAGCGCGGCACGCGGTGCCTCCGCAGCGGGACGACGGGCGCGACGAACTCCTCCCGCAGCGCCTCGTCGAGGCGGGCGGCCAGGTCAGCAGGCATCGGGCCGATCGGCGCCGCGGCCATCGTGCCGAGGTCGGCGCGGACCGCGTCGGTGGCCTCGGCGAGCGCCTCGTGCGCGTCCCGCCAGACCGGGTCGGCGTCGATCAGCGCGGTGACCTGGTCGTATCGTTGGTCGCCGTCCAGCGCGCCGCCGAGGTAGTCGGCGAGGAGATCCCACTGAGCCTCGGTCAGTGACACGTCCGAGCTGCTCACGGTTCCTCCGCCTTCACTCGCAGGGCTTTCCGCGATGAGACGTCCCCCGCGTTCGCCGGGTTCCCGGGGTGAGCTGGATCGCTCGACTTCCCCGTGACCGGAGCGTTATTGGGCTGAGACCGGCCGGGGCGCAGGTGCCCGAGGCTGATCGCCAGCTTGGCGCGACCGCGGGCGCACCGGCTCTTCACGGTCCCCTCGGCGACGCCGAGCGCGGCCGCCGTCTCCGCCACCGAGTAGCCCTGCACGTCGACCAGGATCAGCGCGGCCCGCTGCTCGAACGGCAGCTCGTCGATCGCGGCCCGGACCACCAGCGCGGTGTCGTGGTCGACGCTCGGCGCGGCCGGCTCCCGCTCGGGGCGGTCGTCGTCGCCCGGGCCGAAGAGCGGGACCGTGCGGTGGTTCTGCAGGCGCCGGATCCGGTCCAGGCAGGCGTTGACCACGATCCGGTGCAGCCAGGTGGTGACCGCGGCGTCGCCCCGGAAGCGCGCGGCCGCCCGGTGCGCGGAGAGCAGCGCCTCCTGCAGCGCGTCCGCCGCCTCCTCGCGGTCGCCGATGGTGCGCACCGCGACCGCCCAGAGCCGGTCGCGGTGCCGGTGGATCAGCTCGGCGAACGCGTCCCGATCGCCGGCGACGTGAGCCGCGAGCAGCTCGTCGTCGGGTGTGTCAGGTCCCCTCGACGGTGATCTCATCGACCACGATCTTCCGCGAGTCCGGCAGCTCCGTGAACCACACCAGCAGGTACTGGTACTTGGCGTCGGGGTCGAAGCCGTCGATGAAGGCCAGCGTGGGCGCGTCGTGGTTCTCGAAGCCCTTGCCGATCTGCGTATACGTCGTACGGATCTGCTCGTCGAAGCCCATCAGCGCGTCGTTGCCCACGCCGGTGTTGCCGCCCGCCGGGTCACTGTCGCCGGTCAGCAGCTGCGCGGAGATGCCCTTCTCGCCGAGCTGGACCTTGACCGACGAGACCTGGCGCGGACTGCCCAGGTCGATCAGCAGGCCGATGCCGGGCTTGAGGTTGCCGAACTTCCGAGTGTTGTACGTCGAGGTGTCCCACGAGGTGCCGTCGTCACCGTCGATCGCCAGGTTCGCGTCCGGCCGGTCGTCGCCGGTGCTGTTCGGCCCCGGGTCGACGACCCGGATCTGGTTGCCGTTCAGCTTGATCGGCTGCGGGTTCGGGATCGCGCCGGGCGCGGCGCCGCCGCCACCGTCGGTGCCCTGGCTGGCGCCGGCCTGCACCGGCTCGCGGCCGTCGTCCTCGCCACCGCCGAGCGCGGAGATGCCGAGCATCAGGCCGATCACCGCGATGGCCAGCAGCGCGGCGACGCCGACGGCGATCTTGCGACCGGCGTTCTGCGGCTGCTCCGGGCCGGCCTCGTCGCCCTCGGTGAACCGGAGCGGGCCGACCTCCTCGAGGTATTGCTCCTCGGCGGCGGAGTCGAGCCGGGTCAGCTCCGCGGCCAGCACATCGGACGCGGGGATCGCGAGCTTCGAATCCAGCAGGTCCATCGTGAGGTCGTCGAGGTAGGCGGGCACGCCGGCGCGGGCCTGGCGCGGCGCCACGATCGAGCCGGAGTTGTCGCGCACCGCGTCCGGCAGGCGGGAGGTGCCGGCCTCCGCGTGCGGCCAGTGACCGGTGAGCGCGTAGTAGAGGATGCCGCCGACCGCGCGCACGTCCGCGTCGGGCTTGGCGCCGCCGTCGGTGCGCGCGTCCGCGAGCACGACGCGGCCGTCGCTGCCGATCATCGTGGTGCCGGCGTGCACGTTGCCGTGGACCATGCCGGTGGCGTGCACGGCCGCGACCGCGTCCGCCACGCTGTGGGCGATGCCGATCGCGCGCGCCGCGTCCATCGGGCCGGACTCGGTGATCAGATCGCGCAGCGCGACGCCGTCGATCCACTCGCGCACGACGTAGGCCCGCTCGCCCTCGTCGATCGCGTCGTAGACGCCGGCCAGGTTGGGGTGGATGACCCGGCTGGCCGCGACGGCGGACTGCAGCATCTCGGCCGCTTCCTCGCCGCCGGGGTAGCGCAGCACGACGGCGACCGGGCGACGGAGGATCACGTCCGTGCCGCGCCAGATCTGCCGGCCGGCCGAGTCGTCGTTGACGTGCTCTTCCAGCTGGTAACGGTCGGCCATGACGTCACCGACGGCGGGCTCACCGAAGGTCGTCACGGACGGAACCGCCTCGGCGGCCTCTCGACCTTCGCCGACCTGGGTCACCCGTCCTCCTCGGTGATCACGTTCGTCAATGGCACTGTGATCCAGTCTCTCGGTGGTCGCAGATACCTCGGTGGTCGCAGATACCTCGATGGTCGCGATGGCCCCGTGATCGATGGACCCGCGGACAATCCTCCCACGAAGGGTAGGCGCCGCGCCGCTTCCGCCGAGAGCGACCTTACCTGGATCGCGGGCACTCCCTGCACGTCCTCCTCCGCGCCGCGGTGGTCAGCGGCGCGAAGCGAAGCCTGTAGAGATTGTGCTCCCTAGCTGGGCTTACTCAAAGCCTCTGTCCACAACCATCGGGTGACGACTGCTATATCCCCGGCGCGGAAGCCCGAAACTATCGGCTGATCCGGCGCTTGACCATGTCCAGCAGCTGGGTGATCTCGCGAATCCGCAGCGCGAGCGCGAGCCCGAGGTAGGTGCCACCGATCGCGGCGCCGCCGACGACCAGGTTGAGGATCGCCTCCACCAGGGACGGAGTGTCGCCGCCCGGCAGCAGGGCCGTCACGAGCACGCCGGCCAGGATCGCGCCGGCGGAAGCGGCCAGCACCTTCAGCAGCGTCGTGATCACGTCGCGCATCCCGATGGTGCCGATCCGGCGGCGCAGCACCGTGGCGGAGATAACAGCGGAAATCAGATAGGAGGCGGCGTTTCCGGCCATGAGCCCCACCGCTACCCATTCGGGTTCGAGCAGCATGAAGCAGGCCACGTGGATCGCGATCCGGATGATCACCACCGGCACGTTGACCAGTGCCGCGGTCCTGTTCTCCGACATCGCGTAGTTCGCGAACGTGAAGAGCTGGCTGAGCGAGAACGGTATCAGCGCTATACCGGCGCTGATCAGCACGAACGACGTGGCCAGCGCGTCGGAGTCGGTGATCGCGCCGTGCCGGAACAGCACCACCGTGATCGGCCCGGCCAACACGCCGTAGACGACCGCGACCGGGGCCAGCGCCGCGGCGGCGGTCCGCATGCCGAGGGACAGGTCCTCCGCGATCTCGTGCAGTCGCCCGTCCGCGGCCGCCGCGCTCATCCGCGGCATCAGCGCCGTGATGATCGAGACCGCGATGATGCCGTGCGCCATCATCAGCAGCAGGTAGACGTTGTTGTACATCAGCGGGCCGGTCGGGTCGTCCGCCTTGCCGGAGGCCGCCGCCGCGCGGTTCAGCAAGTTGAACACGACAGCCAGGCCGATCTGGTTGGCCACCACGTAGCAGAACATCCACGCGCCGAGCTTGGCCAGGTCGCGCAGCCCAAGGTCGCGGAAGTTGAACCGCCACTTCCACCGGAAACCGACCGTGCGCAGCGCCGGGATCAGACCGGCCGCCTGGATCGCCACGCCGAGCAGCGTTCCGCCGCCGAGCAGCGCGATCCGGCCGGGCGTCATCTGCTCCGGGTCGAGCTTCGAGGCGCCGTAGAGCACCAGGTAGGCGCCGCCGGTGACGATCACGATGATGTTGTTCAGGATCGGCGTCCACATCGGCGCCGCGAAGTGGCCCCGGGTGTTGAGCACGGCGCTGAACAGCGCGGACGCGCCGGTGAAGAAGATCATCGGCAGCATCAGGTAGGACAGCCGGGTGACCAGTGTCTGGTACTCGCCCGACTGCCCGCCGGCGTAGGACATGGTCAGCAGCGGCGCGCAGACCACCGCGATGGCGGTGGCGCAGGCCAGCATGATCACAGCCAGGCTGAGCAGCGTCTGGGTGAACGCCTGGCCGCCGTCCGCGTCCGCCTTCCGCCGCCGGACCAGCAGCGGCAGCAGCACGCTGGAGAGGATGCCGCCGAGCAGGAAGTCGTAGATCAGGCCCGGGAAGATCTGCGCGGTGGTGTACGCGTTACCGATCACGGTGCCCAGCGCGGCGGTCAGCACCACCGTGCGCAGGAAGCCGGTAGCGCGGCTGACCAGGCTGCCGGCCGCCATGATCAGGCTGTTGCCGGCCATGCTGCCGCCCGACGGCGGTTCCGCGCCCGGTACCTCGGCGGCGTCGGCCATCGTGTCCGTGTCCGGGACGATGTCCGTCTCGATCAGTGGCGGCGCCTGAGTGCCGTCGTAGGGGCCGTCGCGATGGCCTGCGTTGGAGCTCCGGTACAGACCGCCGGTCATGTCGTTTCCCCTCGGAACCGCCCGGCGTACCCGCGTGCCGCCGGCGTTGAACGCACCCTAGTCAACCCGGGCCCTCCCCACATCCGCGGGCGTGCCGGCGCAGACCTCGCGCAGCAGCGTCCCGGGCGCGGCGCCGGCCATCTCCTCGATCACCCACGCGGCCTCCGCCGGGACCAGCGGTTCGGTCAGCGCGTCCAGCACGGCCGGGTGATCACATCCGGCCGCTTCCAGAGCCTCGACCAGCGCGGGTACGGACGACAGGTCGCCGGCGTGCACCATCCGCCGGGCCAGCGGCACCACGGCGGCGGTGGTGCACCAGGGCGCGCCGTAGACCTCCGAGGTCAGCCGCGTCCGGGCGGAGGTGAGCAGCCCGGCCAGGCCGGAGAAGGGGAAGGTGTGCTCCGTACCCGTGCGCAGGCTCTTGATCGGAAAGCCCAGCTCGTTGCGCTCGGCCCGCTGCGTCGCCAGCCAGCCCAGCGCCTCGTGGTGGTCCCAGTCCAGCCCGGCCCGACGGCCGTCGTGGCCGGTCAGCAGCCGGTCGATCTCGGTGTCGGTGAGCGCCTCCGGATCCACCGGCGCCGGCCACCAGCGCGACTCCGCGAAGAACGGGATCGGCTCCTGCTCCGGGCCGGCCTCCACCGGCGAGGGCCGCAGCGCCCGGAACGCGGCGGTGAACAACGCCCGTGCGACCGGCACGTCGTCCGCGAGCGTGACCGGCGTGAACCGGCTGAGCAGCGCGACGACCAGGCCGGGGTGGGTCAGCGACGGGTCGTCCATCGCGATCACCCGGCCGATCAGGTCCAGCTCGGGCCAGCGCAGCACGTGCGGGTGCCCGTCGTCCGGCGCGTCCCAGCCGAGCATCACGCCCTCCTGCACGCCGAACCCGGGCGCGGCCAGCTCCAGCAGGTGGTGCGGCCGCGCGAAGTCCAGGTCCAGGTGAAGCCGGTAGCCGTTCGCGACCGGCAGCGTGACCAGCAGTCCGGGCCGTTCGGAGCCGCCCTCCTCGCTCTCGCTGTCGAAGAACCACTCGGCCCAGAAGGAGGAGCGACCGGCGAGCGCGCGCAGCGCGTCGGGGACTGGCATGGGTAACCATCCTGCCCCCTGCGCGAGGGCGATACGCTGGCGGTCCCATGTCTGAAACGTCCCAGGCCCCCGTCGGGGCCGACCAGCGCGCCCGTCTGTCCGAGGCTCAGCCGTCCGCAGTGCAGCCGTCCGCAGTGCAGCCGTCCGCAGTGCAGCCGTCCGCAGTGCAGCCGTCCGTGGCACAGCTGTCCGAGGCGCGGTTGTCGGAGGCGCAGTTGTCCGCGGCGCAGCGCAACGCCGTCGCGGAGCTGCTGCGCGTCTCCCCAGTGGCCGACGAGCTCGGCCGCCGCTTCACCGAGGCCGGGCACGAGCTGCACCTGGTCGGCGGCTCGGTGCGCGACGCGCTGCTCGGCCGGCTCGGCGACGACCTGGACTTCTGCACGGACGCGCAGCCGGACGCCACGCTCGCGGTGCTCAAGGGCTGGGCCGAGGCGATCTGGGAGACCGGGCGCGAGTTCGGCACGATCGGCGCGATGCGCGGCGGCCTCCGGCTGGAGATCACCACGTACCGCGCGGAGGCCTACGACGGCGTCAGCCGCAACCCCGTCGTCCGGTACGGCACGAGTCTCGCGGACGACCTGGTCCGGCGCGACTTCACGATCAACGCGATGGCGGTCAGCCTGCCGGGGCACGTCTTCACCGACCCGCACGGCGGCCTGCGCGACCTGGCCGCCCGGGTGATCCGGACGCCCGGCACGCCGCAGTCGTCGTTCGGCGACGACCCGCTGCGCATGCTGCGGGCCGCCCGGTTCGTGGCCAAGCTGCGGTTCACGCCGGACCCGGCCGTGGTCGCCGCGATGACCGAGCTGGCGCCGTCGCTGGACCGGATCACGCCGGAGCGCATCCGGGACGAGTTCACCAAGCTGATGGTCGGCGCGGACCCGATCGCGGGACTCCGGCTGCTGGTCGACACCGGCCTGGCCGAGCGCTTCCTGCCGGAGCTGCCCGGCCTCAAGCTCGCGATCGACGAGCACGCGCAGCACAAGGACGTCTACGAGCACACGCTCACCGTGGTCAGCAACGCGATCCGGCTGGAGGGCGGCGGCGAGCCGGACTTCACGCTGCGACTGGCCGCGCTGCTGCACGACATCGGCAAGCCGGCCACGAAGGCGGTCGGCTCGGACGGCCGGGTCAGCTTCCACCACCACGAGGTGGTCGGTGCGCGGCTGACGCGGCAGCGGATGAAGGCGTTGCGCTACCCGAAGGACGTCACCACGGACGTGACCCGCCTGGTCGAGCTGCACCTGCGCTTCTACGGCTACGGCCGGGGTGAGTGGACCGACTCCGCGGTCCGGCGCTACGTCACGGACGGCGGCCCGCTGCTCGACCGCCTGCACAAGCTGACCCGCTCCGACTGCACCACCCGGAACAAGCGCAAGGCGGCCGCGCTCGCGTCGGACTACGACGCGCTGGAGGAGCGGATCGCGCGGATCGCGGCCGAGGAGGACCTCGCGCGAGTCCGCCCGGACCTGGACGGCAACGCGATCATGGAGCTGCTCGGGCTGCCGCCGGGGCCGCTGGTCGGGCAGGCGTGGCGGTTCCTGAAGGAGCTGCGGCTGGAGCGCGGCCCGCTGACCCGGGACGACGCGGAGGAAGAACTGCGCGCGTGGGCCCGGGCACAGGGAATCTAGGGTGCGGAAGCCGATGCCGGGGTTCGGCATCGTCTTTCGAGCGTCCGGGATCCGGTCCGAAGAACAGCCTTTAGGTCAGTTTCCACCTGGCGATCCGTTCACTGATTTCGATCGGATCAACCGCTTACGCCGCGTGCGTACGGTCCGCTAGTTTCACTGCTCGGTCCTTCGTGGAGGGCCGATCGGGGTGGCTAAGGAGGGCCGGGCAGTGCGACCGTGCGCCATCTGTGGCGAGGTGACGGTCACGGCCGACGGGGCGTGTGCCGGGTGCGGAGTGTCGCGGCAGCGCCTGCAGTCCCCCGCCTATCCGACTAATCCGGCATATCGCCCGGTGTCCGGGCCGCCACGCGACGAGGCCGAGACCACGCCGCTGCGCGACGAGGGCGAGACCACGCCGCTGCCGCCGGTGTCCGGACCCCCGGTCTCAGGGCTTCCGCTCTCCGGTCTTCCCGTCTCCGGTCTTCCCGTCTCCGGTCTTCCCGTCTCCGGGCCGCCGGTGTCGGGGTTGCCCGTGTCCGGTCCGTCCGGCGCCGTTCCTCCGGTGTCTCCCGGTGGTGCGCCTCGCGTGCCGCGGCCGCCCTCGTGGCGTACCCCCGCGCCGTCCGCTCCTGTCTCTCCTCCCCCGCCACCGCCGGCCGCGGCCGAACCGGTGATGGGTTACGACTCGCGTTCCCCCGCGCTGGCCGGTAACGAGCGCGCGCATCCGGTGGCGGTCGTGCTGGTGGCGGTCGCAGGCCTGCTCGCGGCCGGTGTGTTCGGCACGGTCGTGGTGCGCTTCGCGGGCGCGGACTCCCGGGCGGCCGACCGGCTCACCGGCGCGCCGCCGGCCCAGGTCGCGGTCGCGCCCTCGTCTCCCTCGCCGTCGCCATCCCCATCACCCTCGCCGTCGCCGTCGCCGTCGTCATCCGCTCCGCCGTCCGGCCCGGCGTCCGCGGACGCGTGCCTGACCGGCGTGTGGCACGTCGCGGAGCAGCGGGAACTCGTCGCGCTTCCGGGCATCGGCCCGGTCGAGGTGACGCTGACCGGCGACGGGCCGGAGGTCACGTACGAGGCGGCCGGCACCGGCGTGGTCGACTACGGCGCCGCGACCGCCTACGCCGCCACCGTCGACGGAGCGAACGCGCTGATCACGGTCGCCGGCACGGTCGCCTTCGAGTTCGTCGCCGCGGAGGGCTTGACGACCGCCACCGAGGCGCGGTCCGCCGCCACGTTCACGGTCACGCCGGACGGCGGCGACCCGGGCGCACCGGCGGAGTGGCCCGCCTCGCTGACCGAGTGGTCCTACGAGTGCGGCGCGGACGAGCTGGCGCTGACCGGCCCGGACGCGCAGTCGGGACAGCTCGTGCGAGTCGAGTGACCGTGCGTGATCATCGGTCGCCTCGGCCGGGCGAAGAATGCTGATTGAGTAAGATCCGCTGACCGTTGAGGCCATTGGGGCGAGTGGATCGTACCCACTAGCGTCGGGTCTGAAAGCTCGAGAGCCGATGCCAGGGTGTGGCCTCGTCTCTTGAGCGTCCGGGTTTTGGCTGGGGGACAGCCGCGGGAGATAGCGAGCCGGGAGGCGACATGGGGCCCTGCGCGGTCTGTGGGGGCGGCACCATCGACGCGGCGGGCAACTGCACGCAGTGCGGCAACTATCGCGGCACCGGTGAGGCGACCTCCGCGCCTCCCGCCAACTACCCACCGCCCGGCTATCCCCAGCAGCCGCAGTCCGCGTACCCGTCGCCGACCAGCGGTTCCGGCTACGACACGTACCCGACCAGCGGCGCGGCCGGCTACCCGACCAGCGGTGGGGCGGGTTACCCGACCAGCGGTGGGGTCGGCTATCCGACCAGCGGTGGGGCCGGTTATCCGAGCAGCGGTGGGGCCGGCTATCCGAGCAGCGGTGGTGGCTATCCGAGCAGCCCGCCGCCTCCGCCGCCGGCATATCAGCCGCCCCCGCAGTACACGGCGCAGCCGCAGGCGTACCCGCCGGTCTACACACCGCCGCCACCGCAGAACAAGGGGCGGCGCGGCCTCAACATCCTGATCGCCGCGCTGGTCTCGGTCGTGCTGGTGCTGCTCTGCTGCATCGGCATCGCGGTCTGGGGCAACACCGAGGACGAGCCCGACCCGAACGCCACCGGCACGCCGACGCCGGCCGTCTCGGTCAACCCGGACATCGACGCGTGCACGGTCGGCACCTGGAACGTCTCCACCCACACCGAGGACCTGGAGGTCCCGAACGTGGGCACGATCAAGCTGAGCGGCGGCAAGGGCGCGACGTTCACGCTGGCCGAGGACGGCACGGCGGTCTTCGACTACGGCACCGGCACGGAGTACACCGGCACGCTCAGCGGCCAGAACGTGCGGCTGCGGATCCAGGGCGAGGTGACGTACGACTACACCTCGCGCAACAGCCGGCTCGCGCTGACCGGCGTCGACACCGAGGCCACGTTCGTCATCTTCGTCAACGGCGAGGAGACCTCGGAGGAGCAGGAGTTCCTGGCCTCCTCGGACACCGCGGACTACACCTGCAGCAGCACCCGGCTGACGCAGAAGGGCAACGCCTACACGATCGAATACACCCGGGGCTGACGCGGCACAATGGAGGGCATGCGCTGGGTGGTGATCGATTCGCCGATCGGTGAACTCTCCGTCGCAGCCGGGAACGCGGACGTCGCGGGCCCGGCCGCGGTCGGCGGCGTGCACTTCGGGCGGCATCCGGTCGCGGTGCCGCACTCCGAGGGTGGGCCGGCGCCGCTGGACGAGGCGGTGGCGCAGCTGCGGGCCTACTTCGCGGGCGAGCTCACCGTGTTCACCGTGCCGCTGCGCGCACCCGGTGGCTCCGACTTCGAGCGTGCGGTGTGGGACCGGATCGCCCGCGTGCCGTACGGCGAGATGATCACCTATGGCGAGATCGCGACCGGGCTCGGCGACGTCGGCGCGGCGCGCGCGGTCGGCACCGCCTGCAACCGCAACCCGATCCCGGTCCTCGTCCCCTGCCACCGCGTGGTCGGCGCGGGCGGGAAGATGGTCGGCTTCGGCGGCGGCCTGCCCCGCAAGCGCGTGCTGCTGGAGCTGGAGGCCCGCGTCACGCTGCAGCGCGACTGGCTCGGATGAACGAGGAGGTGCCGGGCCCGCTCGGGACCCGGCACCACAGTGACGTCAGCCGACGCCCGGACGGCGGGAACGTGATGCCAAACCCCGGCATCACGCTGTCACACTGAGCCAACACCCGGACGGCGGGAACGCGATGCCAAACCCCGGCATCACGCTCCCGCCTTTGACATCAGCGCTCGATCTCGCCCGCGATGAACCTGTCCACGGACGCGTGCGCGTCGTGGTCGGAGTACTGCACCGGCGGGGACTTCATGAAGTAGGACGAGGCGGAGAGGATCGGGCCGCCGATCTTGCGGTCCAGCGCGATCTTCGCGGCGCGGACCGCGTCGATGATGACGCCGGCCGAGTTCGGCGAGTCCCACACCTCCAGCTTGAGCTCCGCGTTCAGCGGCACGTCGCCGAACGCCTTGCCCTCCAGCCGGATATACGCCCACTTGCGGTCGTCGAGCCACGGCACGTGGTCGGACGGCCCGATGTGCACGTCGCTCTTGACCATCTCGTGCGGGATCTGGGACGTGACCGACTGGGTCTTCGAGATCTTCTTCGAGATCAGCCGGTTGCGCTCCAGCATGTTCATGAAGTCCATGTTGCCGCCGAAGTTCAGCTGGTACGTGCGCAGCAGCTCGACGCCGCGGTCCTCGAACAGCTTCGCCAGCGCGCGGTGCACGATGGTCGCGCCGACCTGGCTCTTGATGTCGTCGCCGACGATCGGCAGGCCCGCGTCGGTGAACTTCTGCGCCCACGCCGGGTCGGAGGCGATGAAGACCGGCAGCGCGTTGACGAACGCGCAGCCGGCGTCGATCGCGGCCTGCGCGTAGAACTTGGCCGCCTCCTCGGAGCCGACCGGCAGGTAGGCGACGACGACGTCGGCCTGGGCGTCACGCAGCGCCCGCACCACGTCCACCGGCTCCTCGTCGGACTCCTCGACCATCTCGCGGTAGTACTGCCCGAGACCGTCGAACGTCGGGCCGCGCTGGACCTGCACGCCGGTCGGCGGCACGTCGGCCAGCTTGATCGTGTTGTTCTCGCTCGCCACGATCGCCTCTGCCAGATCGCGGCCGACCTTCTTGGCGTCCACGTCGAACGCCGCGACGAACGTCACGTCCGAGACGTGATAGTCGCCGAACGTGACGTGCATGAGACCGGGGACCCGGTCGTTCGGGTCGGCGTCACGGTAGTACTCCACACCCTGGACCAGGGACGAGGCGCAGTTACCCACACCGACGATGGCCACGCGGACGGAACCCATCCCGCTCGCCTCCTTCTTGTTGGTCAGCACGACAGGTCGCCTGTCATGACGGGCCCGGCTCCTCGCCGGCGGCGGTGCCGGTCGAGGGCGGGAGTTTCTCGGTGCCGCGGCCGGGGCCGCGGCCGGAGCGCTCGCTCGCGATGAGCTCCTCCAGCCAGCGGACCTCGCGCTCGCACGCGTCGAGGCCGTGGCGTTGCAGCTCCAACGTGTAGGCGTCCAGCCGCTCGGTGGCGCGGGCCAGCAGGTTGCGCAGGCCCTCGCGCCGCTCCTCGACCTTCCGGCGGCGGCCCTCCAGGATGCGCAGCCGGGTGGCGCGGTCGGTCCGGGCGAAGAACGCGAAGTGCACGTTGAAGCTCGCGTCGTCGTAGGTCTCCGGTCCGGCGTGCGCGAGCAGCTCCGCGAACCGTTCCTTGCCCTCTGCGGTGATCTTGTAGACGATCCGGCCGCGCCGGCTGGTCAACGCCGGCACCTCGTCCGCGGTCGCGGGCGTCTCGCCGGCCTGGGCGATCCAGCCGGCCAACTGGAGCCGCTTGAGCGTGGGGTAGAGCGTGCCGTAGCTGATCGCCGCGCGGATCGGGCCGAGCTTGGTGCCCAGCTCCTTGCGCAGCTCGTAGCCGTGCATGGCTGACTCGGAGAGCAAACCGAGGATGGCGAACTCCAGCACGGCAACCCCTTCCCTCCGATGTATCGGCCCGATACATCGAACCGTAGAACGGAAGGTGGCCGGAGCGCAAACGACGTGCCGTCAAACGTTTGCGACGGCCACTGACTGTCACGGAAAGTGAGCGTTGTCGCCTCTTGGGCCGTGAGCCGTTACTCTTCAGTCCGTGCGTACGCAGCGGCAGGTGGTGGACTACTCGCTCCAGAGGCGAGCAGTGCTGCGTGACGTGCATTCGGGCAGGGTGGGCGTCCACGAGGTCTGCGATGCCTCCCCGTACCTCAAGAACGCGGCACGATTCCACGGTGAGCCGACCGAGGAACGGTGCCCGATATGCCGCCGCGAGAACCTCACCCTCGTGCACTACATCTATGGTGACGAGCTCAAGCAGTCCGCCGGGCAGGCCCGCAAACTGGCCGAGCTTCCGGTGCTGGCGATGACTCTGAGTGAGTTTCAGGTGTACGTAGTGGAGGTGTGCCAGGGCTGCTCCTGGAACCACCTGGTGGAGCAGTTCCTGCTGGGCCGAGAAGGCCTGGAGGCGGATGAACCCGGTGGCGAGTCCGGCCGTAGACGAGAGGCGGAACGGTGACGCGCTCGTGGGTCGGAGATGTAGGTCAGATCGTTAGCCTGATAAGTCCGTTTATTCCGGATGTAACGGCTGGAAAGTCAAGTGAAGGGGTGGCGGTACGTGCCGCCGCGCCCCTTGTGTCCGTTCGTGGCGAAGCTCACGACCGCCCCCAGGGTCGTCGACTCGCGCCACCGCGACCGGCAGGGTGTGACGAATGAACGCGTACGGCGAACCCAGTTCTCCGCATGGCCGGGCCTCCGGCTCGGGCGGAGGCCGGATGCCGGGCTCCGGCGAGCCGGACGACGGCTACGGCGGGTCCGGCGGCTGGCCGGGTAACGGTGCCCGGCCGGCCGGAAGCACGCCTCCGCGTGCCTCCGGTAGCGCCCGGCCCGGCGGGCCCCCCAGCGCACGTGCCTCCGTGGGCGGCAGTGGTGCGGTCGGTGGCGCCCGCGTGCCGGGCAGCTCCGGCCCCGTCGGCGGCGGAGTCCCCGGGCGTGCCTCGGTCGGCGGCAGCGCCGCGGTCGGTGGCGCGCGCGTGCCGGGCAGCTCCGGCTCCGCGTCGGTCGGCTCCGCGCGTCCGGGCGTGCCGGGACGCGCCGCGGTCGGCGGTGCCGCGGTCGGCGGTGCCGCGGTCGGCGGTGCTGCCGTCGGTGGTGCCGCGGTCGGTGGCGCACCGGTCGGCCGTGCCGTGCCGGGCCGCGCCAGCGTCCGCCCGATCTCCCCGGCCGGTCCCGGCGACTCCGGGCCGGGCGGGAGCGGTCCCGGCCGTCGTAGCCGCGGTGCCGGCTCGATGGACCCCGAGGCCGCGAAGCGCGCCAAGCGCCGCAAGATCGCCAACTGGTCGATAGCGGCGTTCGCGGTCGTCATCATGACGGCCGGCATCGGCATCGTGGGCCTCACCTACGCGTTCGACGACGTGCCGGACATCAACACGTTCGAGCCGGAGATCTCCACGGTCGCCTACGCGGACGGCTCGGAGATGACCAAGCTCGGCGAGCACAACCGGACCGTGGTCCCGGACGAGAAGATCTCGCCGCTGGTCAAGCACGCGGTCGCGGCCGCGGAGGACAAGAAGTTCTACGACCACTCCGGCATCGACCTCAAGGGCATCGCCCGCGCCGCCTGGAACAACATCTCCGGTGGTGACACGCAGGGCGCGTCCACGATCACCCAGCAGTACGCGCGGCATGCCGCGGATCTGACCGGCATCAACTACAACCGCAAGATCCGCGAGGCGATGCTGGCTCGCAAGATCGAGGACAACTACGACAAGGACCAGATCATCTCGTTGTACCTCAACGCGATCTGGTTCGGCCGTGGTGCCGAGGGCGTGGAGGCCGCCGCGAAGGCGTACTTCAACAAGACGGTCACCAAGATGCCCGGCGAGGAGGGCGCGCTCACCGCGTCCGAGGCCGCCGTGCTCGCCGCCGTGATCAAGCAGCCGGAGCCGATGCAGGGCGGGCACCAGGGCTACGACCCGTACTACAACAAAGAGGCCTCCAAGGAGCGCTGGGCGTACACGCTCAACAACATGGCCGAGATGGGGTGGATCACCCCGGAGGAGCGCGCCGAGGCGGTCTACCCGGACGAGTCGCTGGACAAGGTCAAGTACGACCCGAACGGCTGCCAGGCGGACTGCGTCAACAGCAAGCCGGTCGGCCACGTGCTGAACTACGTGCGGGACGAGCTGACCGCCATGGGCATAACGGACTGGCAGCAGCGGCCGTACAAGATCAAGATCTCGATCAACCCGGCCATGCAGAAGGCCGCGGAGGACGCGGCCTCGCGGAAGAGCAAGTCCTCGCCGATGAGCAAGACCGACGAGAACCACCAGGCCGCGCTGGTCGCGATCGACCCGACCAACGGCCAGGTGCTCGCCTACTACGGCGGTGACGACGGCGCGGGCTTCGACTTCGCCGGCCGCAACGGCGGTCACCCGCCGGGCTCGACGTTCAAGATGTACACGCTCGCGGCCGGCCTGCGCGAGGGCATGTCGATGGAGTCGTTCTGGGACTCGACCAAGAACGTCGACGAGGAGCGCGGCGGTCGTGAGATCTCCAACGCCGGCCGTGAGGATCCGGCCTGCGGCAAGTACTGCTCGCTGGAGAAGATGACGATCGACTCCTTCAACGTCCCGTTCTACTGGATGACGAAGGAGATGGGCCCGGACAAGGTCGTCGCCGTCGCCCGGGACGCGGGTGTGCGCACCATGTGGACCAACGACGACGAGGAGATCAACCTCGCCGAGGTCGAGCCGACCGCGGTCGCGCCGAGCAAGTTCGACGTCGAGGTCGGCTTCGGGCAGTACAAGGTGAAGGTCCTCGAGCACGTCAACGGCCTCGCCACGCTGGCCAACCGCGGCGACTACAACGAGGCCCACTTCGTGGTCAGCGTCGAGAAGAAGAACAGCGCGACCGGCGAGTGGGTCAAGGTCAACGGCGAGCAGATCAAGCCGGAGAAGAAGTTCGACACCGAGCAGATAGACAGCATGCTCAAGGTGCTCCAGAAGATCCCCGGCGCGAGTGACGGCAACGACCACTCGCTCGCCGGCGACCGGCCCGCGTTCGCCAAGTCCGGCACCTGGGAGCTCGGCAAGGAGGGCGGCACCAACGGTGACGCCTGGTACCTCGGCGCCACCACGCAGATAGCGGCCGGCGTCTGGGTCGGCACCTCGGGTGCCCGAGCGGCGATCAAGGACCCGGACGGCAGCGACATGTACGGCGGTGACACGCCGGGCCAGATCTGGGAAGACTTCATGAACGCCGCGAACAAGGCGGGTAAGTACAAGGTGGAGAGCTTCCCGGAGGGCAGCTCCGTCGGCGACCCGAGCGTGCTCGCCAACGGTGTCTCCCCGTCGCCGAAGGCGCCGGACAAGCCGGACGACAACAACGGCGGCAACGGCAACCCGGGCCCCGAGCAGAGCTGCGAGCCGTTCGACTTCAACTGCCTCTTCGGCAGCAACCCGGGCAACGGCGACAACCCGACCAACCCCGACACGGGCAACGGCAACCAGACGCCGTCGCCCACCCCGACCGACGGGCTGCCCGTTCTGCCGGGGACCGGCGGCGGGCGTGGGAACGACGACGACTGACCGTCGCTCGCCCCAGAACGGCGAATGAGGCCGGTGCACACCAGGTGTGCACCGGCCTCATTCTTTTTCGTCGATGCGGTGTTCTTTCGACGGCCGTGTCCGGTTGCCCAGGGTCATGCGGCAAGATGCCTCGTATGAACGTCGAGCAGCAGCCGCGGGCCGGCGCGGGCGCCGAGGAAGTCCGCGACAACCCCGGCCGGTCGGAGCCGTTCGTCCGTGGCCTCTCCGAGGCGATCGGCGGGCCGCTCGGCGACCACGCCGCGCCCGGCAGGGGCGGGACGACACCGTTCTGGACCGCAACCCGGATCGTGCTGGCCCTGGTCTGTCTCACGCTCGCGCTGCACTGGGTGCAGAAGTCGCCCTGCCGCGACGGCGCCTGGGACAACCACGTGCAGTACACCCGGTTCTGCTACACCGACGTGCTCGCGCTCTACTACGCCGAGGGCCTCAACGAGGGCAAGGTTCCCTACCGCGACCACCCGGTGGAGTACCCGGTCGTCACCGGCTACTTCATGGGCGTGCTCGGGCTGCCGGTCCACGCGTACGGTGAGGCCAACCCGGGGGTCAATCAGGGCACGCTCTTCTACGACGTGAACGCGCTGGTGCTCTGCGCGCTCGCGGTCGCCACCACGGCGATCATCCTGGCGCTGCGCCGCCGGCGCCCGTGGGACGCGGCGCTGTTCGCGCTCGCGCCGGCGCTGTTCGTCACCGCCACCGTGAACTGGGACTTCCTCGTGATCGGCCTGGCCGCGGCCGGGCTCTACGCCTGGGCCAGGAGCAAACCGGTGCTGGCCGGTGTGCTGCTCGGACTCGGCGCGGCGGCCAAGCTCTGGCCGCTGTTCATCTTCGGGCCGCTGCTCATTCTCGGGCTGCGCGCCGGGAAACTCCGGCCGGTGCTCGTCGCGTTCGGCACCGGCGCGGCCACCTGGGTCGCGGTCAACGCGCCGGTGTTCCTGCTCTGGCGTGAGTCGTGGAACCGGTTCTTCGAGCTCAACACGGAGCGCGCGGTCGACTGGGGCACGTTCTGGTACATCGGGCGTTACCTGGACGGCAAGCTCGCCCTGCTGCTCCCCGGGGACCAGGGCATCTTCCAGTGGTTCAGCGACAACGTGGACCCGGCGCTGAACTGGACCAGCTACGCGCTCTTCGGCCTCGCCTGCCTCGGCGTCGCCTACCTGATCATGACGGCGCCGCGCCGGCCGCGCCTGGCTCAGGTGCTCTTCCTGGTGGTGGCCGCGTTCCTGATCTTCAACAAGGTCTGGTCGCAGCAGTTCGTCCTCTGGCTGCTGCCGCTCGCGGTGCTGGCCCGCCCGCGCTGGGGCGCGTTCCTCGCCTGGCAGGCGGCCGAGGTGCTCTACTTCGTCGCGTTCTACGGCGAGCTGCTCGGCGCGTCCGGCAAGCAGGTCTTCCCCGAGGGCGTGTTCGTGCTCGCGTCCACGCTGCGGCTGGTGACGGTGGCGGCGCTCTGCTGGTTCGTGATCCGGGAGATCCGCCACCCGGCGGAGGACGCGGTCCGCAGCATCTACGACGACGACCCGGACGGCGGCGTTCTCGACGGCGCGCCGGACGCGCCGTGGGTGATCAGCCGCTTCGGCCGGGGACGGCCCGCCCCGCTGCCGGTCCCGGCGCTCGTGGGGGCCGGCGCGGCCGGTGTCCCCCAGGGCTCCCCCGCCACCGGCACCCAGGGCTACCCCACCACCGGCCCGCAGGACCGCATCGCCGGTGCGCCGGCCGGCTATCCGGCCGACGACCGCCTGAACGACCTGGATGACGGCGCCGCGGCCTCGGCTCACGGCTCCGGTCCGTCGACTGGCTCCGCGACCGGCGAAGCCGTGACCGGACCGGCGACCCGCAGCGCGGAAAGCGAAGCCGGCAGCGGCAGCCCTGCCGCAGCCACCACGAACGGCAGCCCGGCCACGAACGACAGCCCGGCCACGAACGACGCTCCGGCTGCGGGCGACGGTCCGGCCTCGGACGACAGCCCGGTCGCGGGCGACGGGCCGGTCGCGGGCGACGGGCCGGTCGCGGGCGACGGGCCGGTCGCGGGCGACGGGCCGGTCGCGGGGCGGGGTGGCCGGTCGGCGGGCGATGACGACGGCCGGTGACGGCGTGCCGGTGGACGGGCCGGCCGAGGTCCTCGACTGCCTCGGCCAGCGGTGCCCGCTCCCGGTGATCGCGCTGGCCAAGCGGCTCCCCGCGCTGCCGGTCGGCGCGGTGGTCCGGGTGCTGGCCGATGACCCGGCCGCCGCGAACGACATCCCGGCCTGGTGCCGGATGAAGTCCCAGGAATATCTCGGCTCGCCGGAACCCTCGGCCTTCGACGTGCGCCGCGTGAACTGAACGAGCAACGGCCCGGTCCCGCACATCGCGGAACCGGGCCGTTGCTCGTTCGTCAGCGGTCAGAGGCGGAAGACCACCGCGTTCTCGATGTCCTCGCGCGTGATGCCGAGGTAGTCGACCGGCAGGTCGATGCGGGTCTCCAGGTCCGTGCCGCCGATCCGGTCGCGCAGCACCACCACGGTCTTCACCCCGACGCCGCGCAGGTAGTCCACGCTGGGCTGGTCCGGGAACGTCGCCGAGGACTGGCGGATCTGCTCGGTGAGCTGCGGCGTGAAGCCGGACCCGCCGTTCGTCACCTGCTGGAACCGGGTCGTCGACCACAGCATCACGTGCTGGTCCCAGCCGCCCTCGCTGGGCAGCACCAGCATCGGCCCGTCCACCGTGCGCATCGCCAGCGGCTGCTGCGGCACGAGCGGGTGCGGCGTGGCGTTCGTCCCCTCCAGGAGGATCGCCACCAGCGGCAGCAGCGTGACGACGCGCAGCAGCAGCCCGGGCCGGGCCGGCACCTGGTCGCGGGAGAAGTCGACGGCCCGTCGCGAGTACGCCGCGACCGCACCGGCCGCGAGCAGCGCCAGGAAGATCGTGGTCCACAGCACCAGCCGGCCCGGCGTGCGGATGCCCTGCCAACCCGGCAGGTACTCGAAGAGCGGCACGTAGGTGAACGTGCCGCCGAAGAACTCGGTGCCCATCGCCAGCGCGCCGGTGACCAGCACGCCGGCCAGCATCAGCAGTCGCTGCCGAACCGTCCAGATCGAGAAGAACAGGCCGGCCGTGGCGAGCCCGATCAGCGCGAACCCGGGCAGCAGCGTCATCTCCGGCGCCCACGGCAGCGCCTCCCGCGCCTGGGCGTGCAGCGTGCCCCAGACCGCGGACTCGCCGGACGCGGTGAAGAAGCTCTGCAGCGGCGGCGAGTAGAGCTGGATCTCCTCGATGCTGCGTTTCGCGTACGGGTACAGCTCGGAGACCCGGAAGTACGGGATCGCGAGCAGCGCACCGACCGCGCCGAAGATCAGGCCACCGCCGGCGTCCGCCGCGAGCAGCCGCCAGCCGAACGGCTTCGGCTCGGTCCACACCCAGAACCGCTTCACCAGGTACGTCACGAGCGAGACCAGCACGATCAGCAGCAGCGCGTACGCGAAGGGGAGCCCGATGCCGAAGCCGAGGCTGAGCTGCCAGGCCGCGACCAGCCACCCGGCCAGGGCCCAGCCGGCATGACGCCGCTCCGGCCGGTAGCCGTGGCGTAGCGAGTAACCGTGACCGCGGGCGAGCATGGCCAGCGCCAGCATGATGCCGCCGCTGGACATGACGTGCAGGTGACCGGCCTGGGCCAGCCGCCACGGCGCGAGCGCGAGCGCCGCACCGGCGACCGCGCCCGCGATCCGGCCGGTGCCGAGCTGCCGGGCCAGCGCGTAGCCGCCGACGAAGACCATCGCGTACGCCAGCACGAAGATGATGTTGTAACGCAGCACCGCGGCGACCGGGCCCTCGCCGATCATGCCGGCCGGCGCGTAACCGATCAGGGCGTCGGAGAACGCGAAGCTCAACTCGTTCGGATAGAACGTGTTGGACTCCCACAGCTGCGCCGGGTCGGTCAGCAGGATGTGCCCGGACCAGGCCATCTGCCAGGCCTGCAGCGTCGGGTCCCAGATGTCCTGCGGGATCGTGTGCAGCGGGTACCTCAGCGTGGGCCAGGTCATCACCACGGCGAAGAGCAGGCCGCCGAGGATCGCGAACGTCCACTCGTGGGTCAGCCCGCGCCGGACCGCGGCCACGACCCGCCCCACCGGGCTGAGCTGCACGGGCGGCGGCGGGCCGAACGACTCGAAGGGATCGCGGTTCGGGTCCTTGGCGACGGTCATCTCGCCGGGCCGGCCGGCGGCGGGCTTCGACGGCGTGGCCGGCGCGGTGGTCTCGCTCGGGGCCGCGGAGCGCAGCGCCGTCGTCGCGCTCCTGGCCCCGGTCTCGGCTCCGGCCGAGGTCCTCTCCGCTGCCGGTGGATCACCGGTCTCGGCCGCGGGCGCGGTGATCGCCGTGCCGGGTGCCTGATCAGGCACCGAAGCCGGACCCGCCTTCGCCTTCGCGCCGCCCTGCCCATCGCCGGTGAGCTGCGGTTTTTCCGTACTCATCGCTCGACTGCCCCTTGTGGTCTCGTATGCACGCCGGTGGAGACGTCTCAGCCGCCGATTTGGTTCCGCAGGAACGTGATGTCGGCGCTCTGCCCCTCGACGCCACCGGGAGTCTCCACGATCACCGGTGCGTCCGCCGCCCGGATCACGCCCACCAGCAACGCCGGGTCGATCATGCCGTGCCCGATGTTGTCGTGCCGGTCGCGCCGCGAGTCGAACTCGTCCCGCGAGTCGTTGCAGTGCACCAGGTCGATCCGCCCGGTGATCGCCTTGACCCGGTCGACCGCGTCGATCAGCGCCTCGCCGCCGGCGTGCGCGTGGCAGGTGTCCAGGCAGAACCCGGCGCCGAGCGGCCCGACCGCGTCCCACAGCCGGGCGATCGCGTCGAACGTGCGGGCGCACGCGTTCTCCCCGCCGGCCGTGTTCTCGATCAGGACGGGCAGCGGGAAGCCGCCCTCCTTCGCCGCGTAGTCGAACGTCTTGCGCCAGTTGTCGAAGCCGGTCGCGATGTCGTCACCGTCGCCGACGTGACCGCCGTGCACGATCAGCCCGGCCGCGCCGATCTCGGCGGCCGCGCGGGCATGTGCGAGCAGCAGCTTGCGGCTCGGGATGCGCACCCGGTTGTTCGTGGTGGCGACATTGATCCGGTACGGCGCATGCACGAAGAGCTGCACACCGGAGCCGCGCAGCGCGTCCGCGTCGGCGCGGGGCGCGGGCGTGTCGAACTTCTGCGGGTCGGTGAGGAAGAACTGCACGGCGTCGGCACCGCGGGCGGCGGCGGCGGCCAGCGGGTCGGCCGGATCGACGTGGGCTCCGATTCGCATGACGGGCAGCCTACGTCTCCGCCCCGGCGGAAATCGCCCCCGCCTGCCCGATCCGTCACGTTGTCGCTGCCGGGCGTACCCGTTGACCGGCGGCACCGTCACCGAGCGCGGCCGCGTCTCGTTGGGCGAATGAAATCGACCGGGGGTGTTTTACACCACTTTGTCGTTCGCCGTCACACCAGTCTGGGAGTCTGCCGATGCGGAGCCGGATCGCGCGCACGTCGCTGGCCGCGCTGGTGGTGGCGCTGCCGCTACTCACCGGCGCCGCGTCGGCCACTGAGGAGAGCGGCGCGGAGGTCGTCTTCAGCGGCGGGGGGCTGATCGGCCTGGCCTGCGGCGCGAAGCCGAGCGTGGGTGCGGTCTCGCTGCCCGCGGAGTCCACGCTGCGGGTGGTCAACCAGACCGGCTACCGGGCCAAGCTGATCCTGGACGGCGTCACGCAGGGCGAGATCGGCAAGGGGGACGCGGCCAAGGTCCTCTTTCACCGCGGCCCGGTCTCGGTCGCGCTGAAGCCGAACTGCGTGCTCACCGAGGAGTCCGCGTCCGTGCGCGTCTCGGTGCGCCCGCCGGCCCGGGTGGCGCCGCCCGCGGCACCACCGGCCGCGCCGGAGGAGCCGGCCCCGGCCGTGGCGGCGGCGCCACCGGCCGCTCCGGAGCCGCGCTCGCCGGACGTCGCGACCCGTCGGCCCACGCCGGGCGACACGCGGCCCACGCCGGCCGCGGCGGTCTCGTCGCCGGTCCCGGACCTTCCCGCGGGTACGACCGGGAGCGCCCGCGCGCCCGGCGCCACGCCGTCGGCCGTCCCGTCGCCGTCCGCGTTCGCGTCCGCGCTCCCGGACCCGCTCGCCGCGCCGCTGGGTGAAGAGCCCGGCACGTCCGCGGAGGGTGTCGCCGCGGAGCCGGTCGCCGCGGTGGTGCCGGTCGAGGACACCGGCCCGGTCGGCCTGCTGGCACTAATTGCGACAATTTGCGTTATTGGCGTGTCAGCTGGGGCAATTCGGGCTATTATCGCTCAGCGGGTCGCCCGAGCAGCGTGACGGCGGGCCCGCGTCCGAGGCCCCGCGGGGCGCCGGTCCAACCTCGTCGGTGTGGTCGTTCCTCCCCAGGTCCCACCCCAGGAAAGCGGACCCGCGCCCCGCGGTTCTCGTCGTACCGGCCTCGGTGGATCTCCATCGGGGTCCGCGGATCCGTACCGCGGGAGTCCCGCTAGACTTGTCAGGTTGCCCGCGGCCGGTAATCCCATCGCGCCCGCGGCAACGACGCAGACCTCCTGTCACGGATGGACCGTGACCGCTAGCCCATAGGAGGTGAGTTGTCTTGCGTCACTACGAAATCATGGTGATCCTCGATGCCAGTCTCGAGGAGCGCACCGTCGCACCGTCGCTCGACACGTACCTGAACGTGATCCGGACCGCGGGTGGCTCGGTGGAGAAGCTCGACGTCTGGGGCCGCCGGCGCCTGTCGTACGAGATCGAGAAGAAGACCGAAGGCATCTACGCCGTCATCGACCTGCAGGCGACGACCGAGGCCGTGGCCGAGCTGGACCGCCAGCTGCGGCTCAACGAGTCCGTGCTGCGCACCAAGGTCATCCGGCCGGAAGTTCGCTGATCTTCCGGCTCCACCCGAAACGTCGCCGGGGTTCTTGTCACACCCGTGTGGCAATCTGACTCACCAAATCACCCCGGTGGTAGGAGAAGGTCATGGCAGGAGAGACAGTCATCACCGTCGTTGGCAATCTGACCAATGACCCAGAGTTGCGCTTCACCGCCTCGGGTGCGGCAGTCGCCAGGTTCACGGTCGCGTCGACCCCTCGGACTCTCGATCGGCAGTCCGGGGAGTGGAAGGACGGCGAGCCACTCTTCCTCCAGTGCAGCGTGTGGCGGCAGGCGGCGGAGAACATCGCCGAGTCGCTGACGCGCGGTTCTCGTGTGATCGTCCAGGGGCGCCTGCGCCAGCGGTCGTATGAGACGCGTGAGGGAGAGAAGCGCACCGTCTTCGAGATGGAGGTCGACGAGGTCGGCCCCTCGCTCCGCTACGCGACCGCGAAGGTCCAGAAGATGTCCCGTTCCGGTGGCGGCGGCGGCGGTGGTGGCGGCTTCGGCGCCTCCAACGGCGGCGGCAACTCCGGTGGCGGCGGCGGCTTCGGCGGAGGAAACTCCGGCAGCGGCGGCGGCAACTTCGGCGGAGGAAACAACTCCGGCGGTGGCGGCGACTACTCCGACCCGTGGGCGACCGCGAGTCCGGCCTCTTCCGGTTCGGGTGGCGGCGGCAACTTCGACGACGAGCCCCCGTTCTAACAGGTTACGGAGCAAGCAATGGCTAAGGCTGCGGCACTGCGCAAGCCGAAGAAGAAGGTGAACCCGCTCGACAAGGAGGGGATCACCTACATCGACTACAAGGACACCGCGCTCCTGCGCAAGTTCATCTCCGACCGCGGCAAGATTCGTGCCCGCCGCGTCACCGGGGTGACCTCGCAGCAGCAGCGTCAGATCGCCAAGGCGGTCAAGAACGCCCGCGAGATGGCACTCCTGCCGTACACGACGACGGCCCGCTGAGAGGGGGGACGGACATGAAGATCATCCTTACGCAGGAGGTGTCCGGCCTCGGCGCTCCGGGCGACATCGTGGAGGTCAAGGACGGCTACGGCCGTAACTACCTCCTGCCGCAGGGCTTCGCGATCACCTGGACCAAGGGCGCCGAGAAGCAGGTCACGGTCATCCGCCGGGCCCGCCAGGCGCGCGAGATCCGTGGTCTCGAGCACGCGAACGAGGTCAAGACCGCGATCGAGGGCCTGAAGACCGTGAGCCTGGGCGCGCGTTCCGGCGCCGGCGGCCGCCTCTTCGGCTCGGTTACGCCGGCCGACGTCGTCAGCGCCATCCGCTCCGCGGGCGGCCCGTCGATCGACCGCCGTCGCCTCGAGCTGCCGGCCCACATCAAGTCGGTCGGCGCGTACTCGGTGGGCGTCAAGCTGCACCCCGAGGTCACGGCCAAGTTCACGCTGAACGTGACGCCGGCCAAGTAAGGCCGCTCCACGCAGGAGCCCCGGGACGCACCGTCGTCCCGGGGCTTTTGTCTTTCCGGGCTTTTGTGCTCCCGGGCTTTTGTGCTCCCGGGGTGCCGAGCAAACCATGAAGGCCATTTTCCCGCTTCCGGCGTGGTCACGTTCCGAGTGCTCCCGCGGGCACCGGTCAAGGCCACTCAGCCTGGTTTGATCTTGGAGTAGGTCCGGCACGGCCGCACTCCCCCGGCCAGCAGGAATACTGTCAGTTCGATGCCGGTTCGGTGGCCCGCTTCACTGTCGGTGTGCGAATCGCGCACGACCTCCGGGTGTCGAAACACCGCCGGCGGCGGGTAGAGCCGTACACCTCCGATGCGCCCGGGCGCCTGGTGTCCGAAATTTCCTTATAAAGCCGCCCAGCGCCTGCCGGCGACGCCAGCAGTTCTTTGACGACCCTGGGCCTGCCGCCTGAGTGATCAATCAGTGGAGCAAAAGAGCGATCAACTTCGGTTTTTGATCTATCTTTTGCTCCACTGATTGATCACTCAGGTCGCGGCGGTGGCACCTCGGTGGCCGGTGACAAGGCGTTACGGCGGACAGGCCCCGCCGCCGGACAATGTCTTGCCCAAATTTCAAGATGAGGCCATCGCTCGGTCGTGGGCAGGAACAGGATCCGGAGGTGCCGGCCGGTGGCCTCTCAGCCGATCGGCTGGCCGCTGATCGCGGAGACCAGCACGGTTGCCAGGCCGCCGCCCATGACGGCCGCGGCCAGGCCCACGCTCGCGGTCTTCCAGGTGCCGCTGACCAGCCGCAGCAGGTATGCGATGACGATGCTCACGGCCAGCGAGATGCCGAACTGCGGCGCGGCGCCGAGCAGCGTCGCGCCGGCCCGGGCCCGCTCCGCCTCGCCCTGGGTGAGCGTGAAGACCGTGAAGAGCAGGACCGGCACCGAGTACCAGAAGACCGTGAAGCCGATCGCCGCGAGCGGGCCGCCCGGCGGCGCCTCCTCCAGCTCGTCCAGTTCCTCGACCGCGAGCTGGCGGCGCATCGCCGCGGACATCTCCCGGCGCGGCGTGCGCTGCTCCGGGGCCGCGTCCGGGTAGGACGGGCGGGCGAGCCCGTCCGGGTACGTCCCGGTGTTCGCCTGACCGGCGGCCCAGTCCCGCTCCGCGGCCGACGTGTCGTCCTGCCACGAGCGCACCGGACGCGACGCCCGGTAGACGCCCGCGGACGGCGCGGCACCGGTCGCGGGCGCGCCGGTCCACATCACGCCCTCCGGCGTGCGCTGCCAGCTGCTGGTGTCCGTCTCGGTCCGGCGCGGATAGCGGGAGACCTCGCCGGTCTCCCCCGCGTAGCGCGGGCGCGGTGCGTCCGGCTCCGCCCGGGTGAAGCCGTAGCCGCCGGCCCGGGTGCCGGTGTCCTCGGTCGCGGACCGGTCCCGGCGGGCGCGCGGGCCGTCGTCCATCTGGGCGCCGCGCCGCCACGTACCGGTGTCCGAGACCGCCTGCGGGCCCCGCCAGTCGCCGTCATTCGCGTTCTCCGGGCGCCGGCGCCACGTACCCGTGTCCGTGGTACCCGGGGCACCGGCCGTCCACTGGGACGACGTCTGTGCCCGGTCCGGCCGTTCCTGCACCGCCTCCGGGGGCAGCTGCGGCGCGTTGCCGGAGCGCGGCACCGGCGAGCCGGCGTCCGCGCGCATGCCGCGGGTCCGCGCCGGCCCCATCGTCGGGTCGCCCCAGTCCGGCCAGTCACTCCGCTGGTAGTGCCGCGGCTTCTCCGCGGCCTGCTCCGCGCCACGGGCCGGCCGTTCGGCCTGCTCCGGCGCGGGCTCGGGCTGCTCCCAGCCGGACGCTGCCCGTGCCGGGCCAGGTTCCGGCTGCTCGCCGGCGCGCTCGGCCCGGCGGCGCTCGGAACGGGTCGGCCGCGGCGCGTCCCACGTTCCGGTGTCCTCGCGGACGGCCCGGCCACCCCACGTCCCCGCGTCATCGGCCGGCGCGGGCCGCTGTGCGGGCACGTCCGAGGCCCGCCGCTCGATCGCGTCGGTCGTGTTCCAGCTGCCGGTCTCCGAGACCCAGGTGCGCGTCTCCGTCACCCGACGCCACGAACCGGCGCCCGAGCGCCGGTTCCAGGTGTCCTCCTCCGCGTCGCGGCCCCATGAGCCGCCGTCCTCGTCCGGTGGTGGCCGGCGCCGCGGTGCGGGCTCCGCCTCGATCGGGTCGGTGCGCGAGCCGTACCGCCCGCCGGGCTGGTAGGCGCGGTATCCGGTGTCCTCGTCCGGCTCGGCGCGCGAGCCACGCCGCCAGCTGGCCGTGTCGCTGACGTTGCGCCAGCTGCCGGTGTCGTACCGCCGGTCGGCCCAGCTCGGCCGCTCCGGGGCCGCGTCCTCGTAGCTGACGCTCTCGCTGGTCCGCCCGTAGGCGGCGGCGCCGTCCGGCTCCTGGCGCCAGCCCTCCGTCTCGCGGCTGGCCTGCCAGCGATTGCGCGCGCGGCTGGAACGGACCGGCGGGATGTCGCCGACTCCGGTGTCACCGGCGCGCCGGTAGTAGTCCGTGGTGGCCGGATCGGGGTAGCTCGTGAACCGCTCGACCTGCGACTCCTCCGCCGCCCGCGGCCGGGGCAGCTCGTCGCCGTAATCGTCGTCTTCCGACCAGGAGTCAGCGCGGCGGCGCTGTCGCGGCGCCCGCCCGCTGAGATCCCGATCGTCGTAGTCCACCAAAGGAGCGTGACCGTTCCGAGACCAGATCGCAATACGTGTTCCGGGGGCATCAACTTGCGGCGATGAGCCTACCTTCGCCCGAATCTACGCCGAGATCCGGACAAGGTTTCCTTCCTCCACACCTTGGGGACAAAGTTTTCCCAGCTCAGAGCGGTTTGTGTGACGTGATCCACTTAGTTGTGCACAGGTTATCCACAGGGCTGCACACAGCGAAGGGCCTGATGTCCACAGGTAATACCCAGGCTCGTCCACCGACCCGTTTGGGGCTTGGGCCTCGGTGTTCGTAGTGTGATCGCTCTACCCGTGGGTGCGTCTGCCGATCTGCTCGTGTGGCCGGTCGGGTTGCCGGCCGATCAGGTTGTCGACCGGCCGCCCGATGCGGGATAGTACGTATGTTCGACTGAGGGGGGCTCGATGTCGATTACCGACGACGTGCGGCCCGGCCCGTTTTCCCCCGACGACTCCGGGGACGACCGCCCGCGCCGCCAGAAGGACCGCAAGTTCGACGGCCCGCCGCGCGACGGCGAGGGCGGTGGTGGTGGAGGCGGCCTCGATCGCACCCCGCCCCAGGACATGGCCGCGGAGCAGTGCGTGCTCGGCGGCATGCTGCTCTCCAAGGACGCGGTCGCCGACGTCGTGGAGATCCTCAAGCACGGCGACTTCTACCGCCCGATCCACGCGACGATCTTCGACGCCATCACCGACCTGTACGGTCGAGGCGAGCCCGCCGACGCCATCACGGTCGCCGCGCTGCTCAACGACGCCGGCGACCTCGCCCGCATCGGCGGCGCGCCCTACCTGCACACGCTGATCGCCAGCGTCCCCACCGCCGCCAACTCGTCCTACTACGCCCGGATCGTGGCCGAGCGCGCGGTCCTGCGCCGCCTGGTCGAGGCCGGCACCCGCATCGTCCAGCTCGGCTACGGCGCCGCCGCCGGCACCGGCCGCGACGTCGACGACATCGTCGACCTGGCCCAGCAGGCCGTCTACGAGATCACCGAGAAACGCGTCAACGAGGACTTCGCCAGCCTCGGCGAGATGCTCCAGCCCACCCTCGACGAGATCGAGGCGATCGGCGCCCAGGCCGGCATGATGACCGGCGTCCCCACCGGCTTCGCCGACCTCGACCGCCTCCTCAACGGCCTCCACGCCGGGCAATTGATTATCGTTGCCGGAAGACCTGGGTTAGGAAAATCGACCGCTAGCATGGATTTCGCCAGAAATGCGGCGATTCGGGCGAATCAGGCGAGCGCGATCTTCTCGCTCGAGATGAGCAAGATTGAGATTGTCATGCGTCTGCTGTCGGCGGAGGCACGGGTGCCGCTGCACGTGTTGCGCTCCGGGCAGCTTTCCGACGACGACTGGACGAAGCTGGCACGGTGCATGGGGGAGATCAGCGAGGCGCCGCTGTTCGTCGACGACACGCCGAGCATGAACCTGATGGAGATCCGGGCCAAGGCGCGGCGGCTCAAGCAGCGGCACGACCTCAAGCTGATCGTGGTCGACTATCTGCAGCTGATGTCGTCGCCCGGCCGCACCGAGAGCCGCCAGCAGGAGGTCGCCGAGCTGTCCCGTGGCCTCAAGCTGCTGGCCAAGGAAGTCGAGGCGCCGGTGATCGCGGTGTCCCAGCTGAACCGTGGCCCCGAGCAGCGCACCGACAAGCGCCCGCAATTGTCCGATTTGCGTGAAAGTGGCTCAATTGAGCAAGATGCTGACGTGGTGATTCTGCTGCACCGGGATGACTACTACGACAAGGAGTCGCCGCGCGCGGGGGAGGCGGACTTCATCGTGGCGAAGCACCGTAACGGGCCGACGGACACGGTCACGGTGGCGGCGCAGCTGCACCTGTCGCGGTTCGTGGACATGGCGATGTAGGGCCGCCTACCGCAGCAAGACGGCCCTACCCGCACCGAGCTCCTAGTCGAACAGCTCGCCCAGGAAACCGCGGTGCTTCTTGTTGCGGTAGTGGCCGTGTTGGCGGTAGTGCCCGTGGTACCCGCCGCCGTGGCCGTAGGCGGGTGCCCCGTGCCCGTACGCCGGGGTCGCGGCCGGGTAGCCGTGCTGGCCCGGGGGCGGAGGCGGAGGCGCATATCCACCACCGTGCATCGGTGCCGCCGGCGGGTAACCGGCGGGCGGCGGAGGCGGTGGAACGGCCCCAGGGCGGGCGCCCTGCGGGTTGCTCCGGTTCCAGCTCTGCTCGGCTTCGAAGAGTTTTTCCAGCTCGCCGCGGTCCAGGAAGATTCCCCGGCACTCGCCGCACTGGTCGATGGTGACGCCGCTGCGTTCGTACTGCCGCATCTGGCCGTGGCACTTTGGACAGGTCATCTGCATGCGTCGACGGTACCCCGGCCGGTCACGCATCGTGCGCCTACGGTGCCAGCCACAAACCCAGCCCGGCGGCCGGCAGACCCAGAAGAAGATTCAACGCCAGATTGAGTACGCCGAGCGCGCGCGGCCGCTCCCCGGCCAGCCGCACAGTGTCCGCCGCCAGCGTGGACCAGGTGGTCAGCGCGCCGCAGAAACCGGTCCCGGCCAGTGCGATCACCCAGGCCGGCGCGGTACCGTGCAGCAGCCCGAGCAGCAGCGAGCCGAGCGTGTTCGCGGCCAGGATGCCCCACGGCAGGCGCCGCCCGAGCCGAGCGACCGCGGCCGTGTCGAGCAGCAGCCGCAGCACCGCGCCGGCCGCGCCGCCGATCAGCACCAGCCCAAATGTGATCATGCCGAGTTTTCCTTGACGCCACGCCCGCACCGTGGTTGACGCCCGCTGCTGTGCGCCGCGCTCATGCGTACCCCGGCGGTCCTGTGGGTTTCCTGAAAATTCGCTGCCCGAGCCAGGCCGCGCCGAGCGACCCCGCGACCGTGACCCCCACATAGACCGGGTCGCCCAGCTCCAGGCTCTGCATCGCGAACGTGGAGAACGTGGTGAACCCGCCGAGCACACCGGTCGCCACGAACGGCCGGAGCAGCGGACGGTCCGCGATCCGGGCCAGGACCGCGCCGATCGCCAGACAACCCGCCACGTTGATCACTACCGTGGTCCACGGGCCGGGCCACGCGACGGCCACGGCGTACCGGGCGGCGGCACCGAGCGCGCCGCCCGCGGCCACCACGCCGACGACCGGCCAGCCGGGCATGATCACGCCGGCAAGTGTGGCAGACGGCTCCGGACCCGCTTGGTGGCGGAGAGCCGCACCACCGCGCCGGCATCGTGCAGCGACGGCGCCAGGTGGCCGGGCCGGTCGCCGGAACCGCGCCGGAGCGCGCCGAGCAGCGTGTCGACCGGCATCGAGCGGGCGAACAGGTGACCCTGGCCGGCGCCGCAGCCGAGCTCCCAGAGTGCCTTGCGCTGGGCCGGGCTCTCCACACCCTCGGCCACGACCAGCAGGTCGAGGCTGCGGCCGAGCTCGACGGTGGCGCGGACGACCGCGGCGGCCTCGGGCGAACCGTCCATCGCGGCCACGAACCGGCGATCGATCTTGAGCTCCTGGACCGGTATCCGCGGCACGGCCGCGAGCGAGCTGTAACCGGTGCCGAAGTCGTCGAGCGCGAGCCGCACGCCGGCGTCGCGCAGCTCGTGCAGGACCCGGTCGACCACGGCGAGCTGGCTGAGCGCGAGCGTCTCGGTCAGCTCCAGCACGAGCCGGTCCGCGGGCACGTCGTGGGTGGCGAGCCGCGCCGCGACCAGCGCCGGGAATCCGGGGTCGAGGAGGCTGCGCGGCGACACGTTGACCGCCACCGGCAGGTCCCACCCGGCGTCGCGCAGCGCGGTGACCGCGCCGAGCGACTTCTCCAGCACCGTGTCCGTGAACGCGGGCAGCAGCCCGGAGCGCTCCACGGTCTCCAGGAAGCGCAGCGGGTCGAGGTGGCCGCGGACCGGGTGATGCCAGCGGGACAGCGCCTCCGCCGCGACCACCTCGCCGGTGCCGAGGTCGAGGATCGGCTGGAAGTTGACCGCGAACTCCTCCTCCTCGACCGCGCGGGTCAGGTCACCGCCGAGCGCCAGCCGGGCGATGTCCGCGGTGTCCTTCACCCGGCTGTACGTCGCGATCCGCTCGCCACCGCGCTTCGCCTGGTACATGGCGACGTCCGCGCGGCGCAGCAGCTCGGTCATGCCGCCCCGGCCGGGCGCGACCGCGATGCCGCCGCTGGCCTCGACGCGCAGCTGCATGCCCTCGGCCGTGAACGGGTGGTGCAGCGTGTCCAGCAGGACCTCGGCCCGGTGCATCGCGACCGCGGGCGCGGAGAGGCCGCGGAGCAGCACCGCGAACTCGTCGCCGCCGAGCCGGGCCACGACGTCGTCCGGGTGGGCCGCGTCCTCCAGCCGCCGCGCGACCTCGGTCAGCACCGCGTCGCCGGCGGTGTGCCCGAGCGTGTCGTTGACCTCCTTGAAGTGGTTGAGGTCGACCAGCAGCATCGCGGTGAGGCCGTCGATGTGCGGCTCGTGCAGGTGGCGGGCGCCGCGGTCGAGCAGCGCACGCCGGTTGAGCAGGCCGGTGAGCTGGTCGTGGGTGGCCTCCTGGGCGTGCGAGGCCGCGACGCTCATCAGCTCCTGATAGGCCGTCGCGTTGCGGATCGCGGTGGAGAGCGCGGACGCGAACGTGCGCAACGTGAACTGCTCGCGTTCGGAGAGCCGGACCTCGGAGTGGAACCGCAGGCGCAGCGCGCCGATCTCGCCGCCGGCGCCAGAACCGAGCAGCGGCATCGCGAAGACCTGCCGTTCCGGCTGCGGCGCGTCGTCCGGCGCCCCGTCGAAGACCACGCTCTCGCCGCGTCCGCGCACGAGCCGCCCGCCGATCGCCACCTCGATCTCGTTCGCCGAGAAGAGCGGCTCCGCCCGGACGACCGCGGTGTGCAGCACGCGGGTGAGGTCGGTCTCGTTGAGCGCCTCGGTGACGGTGGCGAGCCGCTGCCAGGCATTGCGTTCCTCACGGGTGCGCATGCGGTTCCGGTAGAGCAGCTGGACGATGACGGCGACGGCCGCGACGATGAGCGTCCACGGCGGGTCGACGCGCCAGGTGGCGGCCGCCGCGAGCGCCGCTCCGATCTTGACGATCAGCGTGAGCAGGCGGATCGGCCAGTCGCCGAGCACCAGCTGGCGAAGCGTGCCGCCGGTGGCCAGCGCGAGCACCGGCATGGCGAGCAGGTCGTCCGTGACGATCAGGACCGCGCCCGCGATGACCAGCGCGGCGAGCTGCTGCGGGATGGACAGGTGGTCGCCGTGCAACGGGCCGAAGATCAGTGTGGAGGCGGCCAGCGCGAGGCCGGCGGTGAGCACGGCCTTGGCGGTGTTGAATGCGATCTTGTCGGGCCGGATCCGGCGCCGCACCTTCGGCAGCGCGGTGCCGGCCGCCAGGCACAACAGCGCCCAATGCGGTGGCAGAAACGCGATGGTCAAAAGAATGCCGGTCTCGGACCAGTTGTACGAGACGATCGCGCTCCGGATGCGGATCATCGAGGTGCCGACATCGAACGCAAACGCGATCATCGCGGTGGCCACGATCGGCAGCCACCATTCCGGAAGATCGGAATTCCGGACGGCGGTCCAGCCCGCCCAGATCAATATCGGAACGGCCGCCAGCGTGAAAAGGCTGACCAGCTGCCGTAGCCGCTGGTCAGCCCGATGGCTGGTAGTCGCCTCGATCATGTGACGCCTCGTTCCAGGGGACCGTGCTGGTCAGCCTACTGGGAACGTGTCCGCCGGCCTAGTTCTGGATCGGATTGGGGATCAGAGCCACTCGGTGCCGCGCATTGTGGTCATCCCTTCGTCTCGATGTTGCAATTTCTATTCTTCAAAAGTCTTTCGGCGCCTTCGTCAAACCCCTCTCGGGTGCCTGACTGAGGACGACTCTAGATTCGACGCGAAAACTGCGAAAGATTGAAATGTCTCTCGTTTCGGTAAATGCTAAAGTAGACGCTATTGATTACTTAGAGAAACCGATCGGCAACAGAATGCATTCATTTCGCGTTCGTCTCGCCGGGAACCATGCGGACCGCAATTTCCCTGATCAGGGTAGGTGTCCTCGACAATTGACGGCAGATCACGAACGAGTGACAGTGTCGCAAATTCGAGCCGAGTGAACGCGTCCGGGCGCGTGGAAAGGCGGTCACGGCGCGCGCATGGGCGGCGCCACCAGCCTTCCTCATAAACTGCCCGAGTGAGCGATCCCCGAAACCTGACGCATGTCGATTCCAGCGGCGCCGCCCGGATGGTCGACGTGTCCGCGAAGTCGGTAACCACTCGTACCGCCGTGGCCGCCGGAGTGCTCCGCACCACCACCGAGGTGGTCACGCTGCTCCGCCGGGACGGCCTGCCGAAGGGCGACGCGCTGGCGACCGCGCGCATCGCCGGCATCATGGGCGCCAAGCGCACCCCCGACCTGGTCCCGCTCTGCCACCCGATCGCGCTCACCGGCGTCGTGCTCGACCTGACGCCGGGCGAGTCCACGGTGGAGATCACCGCCACGGTCCGCACCAACGACCGCACCGGCGTCGAGATGGAGGCGCTCACCGCGGTCGCCGTCGCGGGCCTCACGCTGGTCGACATGGTCAAGGCCGTCGACCCGGCCGCCGTCATCTCCGACGTCCGCGTGCTCACCAAGACCGGCGGAAAGACCGGCGACTGGGCCCGTCCCGAGGACCACCCGTGATCACCGCACGCGTCATCGTCGCCTCCAACCGCGCCGCCGCCGGCGTCTACGCGGACACCAGCGGCCCGATCCTCGTCGCCGGCCTGCGCGACCTCGGCTGCGACGTCGGCGACCCGATCGTCGTCCCGGACGGCGAACCGGTCGCCGAGGCACTGCGCGCCGCCGTAGCGGACCACGTCGCACTCGTCCTGACCAGCGGCGGCACCGGCATCACCCCCACCGACCGCACCCCCGACGTCACCCGGGCGCTCCTCGACTACGAGATCCCCGGCATCGCCGAGGCCATCCGCGCCCACAGCCGCGACAAGGTCCCGGCCGCCGCCCTCTCCCGCGGCCTGGCGGGCGTCGCCGGCCGCACGCTCGTCGTCAACCTGCCCGGCTCCACCGGCGGGGCCCGCGACGGCCTCGCCGTCCTCGGCCCACTGCTCCCGCACGCGATCGACCAACTCCACGGCGGCGACCACTGACAACCCACCAGATCAAACCCTTGAAAATGCGGATTTTCCCGCTTCCGGCGACCCGAGTCCCGCACGCTCCCGCGGGCACCGGTCGTCGCTAGCGCTCCTCCCTGCACGATCCGCGGCCGCAAGAACAACCCCGCCTCCACCCTCAGCCCGCGACTTCCGGCGCGGACGGGGCTCGCGGGCGAGCCCTGTCCGCGAGCAGGGGTCACCGGGCGGCGGCCTTCTGCACGATCCGTGGCCGCAAGAACAACCCCGCCTCCACCTCAGCCCGCGACTTCCGGCGCGGACGGGGCTCGCGGGCGAGCCTTGTCCGCGAGCAGGGGTCACCGGACGGCGGCTTTCTGGTGATCCAGGCGTCATTGAAGTCGTCACAACGACTTCAATGACGCCTGGATCACGATTGGCCGGCGGCTCACCCCGACGCCGAAAGGTCAGTAAGCGTCACGCTAGGTGCGGCGCGCGCCCTGACCCGAGTGAGCCGCGGCTCGCGCGCCGGTGTCGCTCGGGACCCTGAACGCCGCGGACGTCGCCGGGCCCTCAGGCCCGCGCTCGCGGTCGTGCAGCTCGCGGTCGTGCCGCCCGGGCTTGCGATCGTGCCGCCTGGGCTTGCGGTCGTGCCGCCCGCGGTCGTGGCCGTGCGGGCTCGCGGTCGTGGCCGTGCGGGCTCGCGGCCGTGGTGCGCGACTCTGCGCCTGGGCTCGGGAGGGCGAGGCGTGGGGATGCGGCGGGGCGGGCGGGTGGAGGTTCAGCGGCTAGGCTCGGAGCCGTGAGTGTTGAGACCACATCCGCGATGCCGATGGCGTGGGCCGACGCGCAGCGAGTCGCTTATGCGGCGGGCCGGGCCGCGACGACGGGTGCCGAGCGCGTCGCGCTGACCGAGGCGGACGGGCGCACGCTGGCCGAGCCGCTGGTCACGCTCACCGACCTGCCGCCGTTCCCGACGTCCAGCATCGACGGATACGCGGTGCGCGGCGCCCCGCCGTGGCGCGTGCTCGGCCGGGTGCTGGCCGGTTCCGTCGCGCCGCCGCTGCCGGACGAGGACGGCGTGGCGATGGAGGTCGCCACCGGCGCGATGGTGCCGGCCGGCACCCGCGCGATCCTGCGCACCGAGGACTCGGCCACCACCGCGGACGGCCGGGTCGAGGGCACGCCGCGCGCCGAGCCGGAGTGGCGCGTTCCCGGCGACGAGGCCGCCCGCGGCGAGGAGCTGTTCCCGGCCGGCACCGCGGTCGATCCGGCCGTGATCGGTCTCGCCGCCCACTGCGGCTACGACGCGCTGCCGGTCCTGGCCCGCCCACGCGCCGCGGTCCTGGTCTTCGGCGACGAGCTGCTCACCGGCGGCCTGCCCGGCAACGGCCTGGTCCGCGACGCGCTCGGCCCCGCGCTCCCGTCCTGGCTGCGCCGGCTCGGCGCGGCCGTCGGCACCGGCGTCGTGCCCGGCCCGGTCAAGGACACGCTGGACGCGCACGTCGACGCGATCCGCGCCGCACTCGACTCCGCCGATCTGATCTGCACCACCGGCGGCACCATGCGCGGCCCGGTCGACCACCTCCACCCCGCGCTGCGTGAGCTGGGCGGCGACTACCTGATCAACACGGTCGCGGTCCGCCCCGGATTCCCGATGCTGGTCGCGCGCGTCCCCGGCTCCGACGGCCGCGACCGTTTCCTGGCCGGTCTGCCCGGAAACCCGCAGTCCGCCATCGTGGCCCTGATGTCGCTGGTCGCCCCGCTGCTGGCCGGTCTGGCCGGCCGCGCACAGCCGCGACTCCCCACGGTCACGCTCGGCGCGCCCGTGCGCGGCCGCGGCAACGACACCCACCTCGCGCTGGTCCACGTCGACCAGGAGAATGTCGCGCGCCCGATGGCCCACGTCGGCTCCTCCATGCTGCGCGGCCTGGCCGGCGCGTCCGGCTTCGCCGTCATCCCGCCCGGCACCTCCGGCGAGCCCGGCAGCCAGGTCCACCTCGTCCCGCTCCCCCTCCTGAACGGCGAACGCCGATGATCACCGTCACCGACCAGCCCCTGGACATCGCCGCGCACGAGGCCGCCGTCTCGGACGCACGCGCCGGCGCCGTCGTCTCCTTCGCCGGTGTCGTCCGCGACCACGACCACGGCCGCTCCGTCGAACTCCTCGAGTACGAGGCCCATCCCAGCGCCGAGTCCGTCCTCCGCGAGGTCGTCACCGAACTCCTGGCCGACCCCGACGTCTACGCCGTCGCCGTCTCCCACCGCTTCGGCCCCCTGAAGATCGGCGACGTAGCCCTGGTCGCCGCCGTCAGCACCGCCCACCGCGCAGCCGCCTTCACCGCCTGCGCCCGCCTCGTCGACGAGGTCAAGGCCCGCATCCCCGTCTGGAAACGCCAGGTCTTCACCGACGGCACCGACGAATGGGTCAACTGCGCCTAACCCAACCCCGCCCCCGGCCTCCGGCCCTCGGCGGTCTGGCCTCCGGCCCTCGGCGGTCTGGCCTCCGGCCCTCGGCGGTTTGGCATCCAGCCCCGGGCGTCTGGCGTCCAGCCCTCGGCGGTCTGGCCGTCCGTGGTGAGCAGCCAGCCAACGTGCGGGCGCCCTGCACCCGAAATCGCGCAATTTTTCCCCTGCCGCCGATCGTGCTCGCCGTAGAACGCCGCCATCCCAGCCCTGAGTGATCAATCAGTGGAGCAAAAAGGCGATCAACTTCGATATTTGACCTATCTTTCGCTCCACTGATTGATCACTCAGGGCGTGGACCTCTGGCGCGAACCTCTTCCGCACGGACCGAAGGGCGAGAGTTCGGTTCTTTACGGTGAATTTCGGGCGCGGAACGCCCGAGCCACTACCGGCCGTAAGCGGGACCACTGGGGAGCGCCGGGCTCGCTGCCGACTGAGGGCCGGAGCGCCTTGGCGGAGCGTCGGGGTCGCTGCCGACGGAGGGCCGGAGCGCGTTGGCGAAGCGTCGGGGTCGCTGCCGGCTGCGGGTCGGAGCGTCGGGGTTGCTGCCGGCTGCGATGGGGAGCGTCGGTGCTCTGCTGGGACTGTGGCCGGTGGCGGGGTTGTGGCGCGTAGGGATGCCGGACCGGGGAGCCGGCGCGGTTTTGCCCACGGCGGAACCGGCAGGGAGGAGCGCCAGCGACGACCGGTGCCCGCGGGAGCACTGGGGACTCGGCCACGCCGGAAGCGGGAAAATGGATTAAAGGGGTTGAGTCCTTAAATATCGCCCGAAGTGCGGGACGGTGAACGCGACCGTTCCGCGCTCACCGGAGTAGATCAGGCCCTTCTTGATCAGGGCGTCGCGGGCCGGGGAGAGGCTGGCCGGGCGGCGGCCGAGCGAGCGGGCGATCTCCGAGGTGGTGACCGCGCCGTCGGACTCATCGGAGGAGGAGGAGAACGAGAGCGTGGCCATCGCGCGCATGTAGTCGCGTTCGGCCGGGGTGGCGCGTTCGAAGCGGGAGCCGAAGAAGCCGACGGCCAACTCGGCCTCGGCCTCGGGCGCGGCGACCCGGACGTCCTCCGCCGTGATCGGGGAGCGCGGCGCATGGTCCCAGGTGGCCTTGCCGTAGGCCTGGACGAAGTAGGGGTAGCCGCCCGACTTCTCGTAGAGCAGGTCGAGCGCCTTCTGCTCGTATTCGACGTCCTCCCGCAGCGCCGGCGCGTTCAGTGCCTGGTCGGCCGCGATCCGGTCGAGGCGGTCGATGCGCTGGTAGCGGAAGAGCCGCTCGGAGTAGGACTTCGCGGCGGAGAGGACCGCGGGCAGGTGCGGCAGGCCGGCGCCGACCACGATGAGCGGGCCGCCCAGCTGGGAGAGTTCGTGGCAGGCGGCGCAGAGCGCGGAGATGTCGGGCGCGCTCAGGTCCTGCATCTCGTCGATGAAGACCGCGATGCCGGTGCCCACGTCGGTGGCGATCGCGGCCGCGTCCGTGAACAGCTCGACCAGGTCGATCTCGATGTCGCCGGAGTCGGCGCGGCCGCGCGTGGCGGGTACGTCGATGCCCGGCTGCCAGCGGTCGCGAAGCTTGGCGCCGTCGTCGTTGGAGCGCAGCGCGAACGCCTTGAGTACGCCGAGGAAGTCGTCGATCCGGTCCGGCGCGCGGTGCCGGCCGGCCAGCTCGCGGACGGCCATGTGCAGCGCGGCGGAGACCGGCCGGCGCAGCGACGTGTCCGGCCGGGCCTCGATCTTGCCGGTGCCCCAGAGGCGGCCGATCGCCTGCGAGCGGAGGCTGTTGAGCAGCACGGTCTTGCCTACGCCGCGCAGCCCGGTGAGGACCAGGCTGCGTTCGGGACGGCCGCGCGCGATCCGCTCCAGGACCACCTCGAACGCCTCCACCTCGCGGTCCCGGCCGGCGAGTTCGGGCGGTCGCTGGCCGGCGCCGGGCGCGTAGGGGTTCCGGATCGGATCCACGTATCGCACCGTATCGGGGTGTCTAGGGCTGAAGCTAGACCCCGATAGATGTCTCGATACGGCGTCTGGGCATGACTAAGGCCGTCTAGCAATATCGCTAGACGGCCTTAGAGGGAGCCGTCAGGAGGTACGCGGCGTCTCGGTCAGCGTCTTCAGGCAGAGCACGTAGTCGCCGACGCCACCGACCGTGGACGACGTGTACATGTACCACGAGTCGGCGCCCTCGATGTCCTCGCACGCCTTCTCGCCGTCGTCCGTGAACGGGATCCGGATCAGGACCTCCATGGTGTCCTTGGCGCAGGGCACCTTGCGGATCGAGGCCTTCTCGTCCGTGCCGTCGTTGACGATGCAGTCGCCGACCTGGACGTTCTCCGCGTCCTCGTCGGTGTTGTCGTCGGCGGAGGGCGTCGGGAACGGGTCCTCGGTCGCCGGCAGTGTCGGGGGCGTGGTCGGCACGCTCGCGATCACGTCGTCGATCGCCTCACCGGTGCGCACCGCCGCGAAGTAGACACCGCCGCAGATCAGCAGCGCGAAGACCGCGACCGCACCGACGATGATGCCGACGACCTTGCCGGTGTTGCTCTTCTGCGGCGGCGGAGCACCCCAGCCGCCCTGCATCTGCGGGCCGGGCGGGGGCAGCGGCGCGCCGTAGCCGGACACCGGGGGCTGCTGCATGTTCGGGTCCGCGTACGGCGCCGCATAAGGGTCGGTGCCGAACGGCGGAGGCGGCGGTGCCTCGCCGTAACCGGGCGTGCCGTAGCCGGGCGTGCCGTAGCCGGGCTGGCCGGAGACGGGCGCGCCGTAGCCGGGCTGACCGTAACCAGGCGTGCCGTAGCCGGGCTGGCCGGAGACGGGCGTGCCGTAGCCGGGCTGGCCGGAGACCGGCGGCGGGGTGAAGCTCGGCCCGCCGGAGGTCGGGTACGGCGGGGGCGGGGGTATGTCGCCCTGCGCACCCTGCGGCGGCGTGCCGTAGGACGGCTGCCCATACGGCGGTGGGTACTGCCCGCTCGGGTTGTTCGGGTCGTACTCCGGGTGCTGGCCGGGACCGGGGGGTGGTCCGTAGCTAGACATCGGCTCTCCTAGGTTTTTCTGTGGCGCACCGAGGAAGCCTCACCAAGGTCCCCCCGCTGCTCGGGACCCTACCGCTGCTTCAGGCAAAGGACGAAGTCAAGGGAATCAAGCTGACTGTTGAAGAAGTACCAGTTTGTGTACCCCTCGACGGCCTCGCACTTCTTTTTCGCGTCGTCCTCACCGGTGGCCGGTGAGTCGAAGCGCGCGAGCACCTCGTACACGCTCTTCTCGTCACAGTCGGCGATCTTCATCACCGGCTTGGCGCCGTCCCCGACGTTCTGGACGCACTCGCCCTTCTTGACGTCGCGCGCGTCGCTGACCAGGGGTGCCGACGCCGAGGGGTTCGGCGAGGCCTCGCCACCGGCGGACGGCGCCGGCGAGCCGGAGTCGACCGGCTGCGGCGTCGGGTCGCCGGTGGCCGTGGTGTTCGTGTCGTCGCCCGTCTGCGTCAGCAGGTAGAACGCGGTGCCGCCGCCGGCCAGCACGAGTAGCACCAGGACCGCGACCAGGATCAGCATGCCGCTGCCGCCCTTGCGCGCCGGAGGCGCCGGCTGCGGAACGGGCGGGCCCGGTTGCGCGGGCGGCGACGGTGCCCAACCACCGGGCGCGGCCTCGGCCGGACGCTGCGCGTAGCCGGTGCCGGTGACGTCGTAGCCACCGTTGCCGTAGCCGTGCTGCTGCCCGTATCCCTGCTGGTCGTATCCACCCTGGGGGTAGTCGGAACCCTGGGGATAATCGGGACCCTGGGCGTAGCCTCCACCGGCGTTGTCGTCCCGGCCCCAGTCGCCCCACGGGTCGGACGGCTCGGTGTACGGCTCCTCCTGGGGGTCCCGGCCGCGTCCGGGATACGGCCCGCCGGGCGGTCCGTAGTTCGACATGGCACTGCCTCCTACCGAGCTTCTTACGTCAGCTGCCTGCGGGTCGGGCCGCCGGCCCGGCGACCTCAGCCACCGTAGCCGGGGCATGCCCCTCCCCCACCTCCCGGAAGTGTGCCAGTGTCGGCAACCCGTGTCGTGATCAGGCGGGCTACGATCAGCGCGGTGTCCGTCTCACTCGTCGTCATCACGGCCGTGCTCGGCGCACTCGTCGGGATTCTGACTCCGCGGGTGGCCTGGCGGCTCTCCGTCGAATACGGCGAGCCACCCCGATCCGCCTGCGAGAACTGCGGACACAAAACCGATTCGTGGGTACGGGTGCGTGTCTCCTGCCCGGGCTGCGGGCGCCGTCTCGGACCGCGCCCGTGGCTGACCACGCTGGTCGGTGCGGTCACGCTCGGCGCGCTGGGCTGGGCGTTCGGCCTCGACCCGGTCCTGCCCGGATACCTCGCGGTCGCCGCGATCGGCGTGCTGCTCGCGTTCGTCGACCTGGCCGTGCTGCGGCTGCCGGATCCGCTGGTCGGCGCCGCGGCCGTGCTCGGCGGCGGCGTACTCGTGCTGATCTCGCTGCTCGACTGGTCCTTCGCCCCGCTGCTGCGCGCGCTGCTCGGCGCGCTCGTGCTCTTCGCCGTGTACCTGGTGATCGCGCTGATCCCGGGCGCGAACCTGGGCTTCGGCGATGTGAAGCTCTCCGCGGTGCTCGGCCTGATGCTCGGCTGGCTCGGCTGGCCGGCCGTGGTGCTCGGCCTGCTCGTGCCGCACCTGCTGAACGGCCCGGTCGCGCTGGTGCTGCTGGTCACCGGCCGGGCCGGCCGTGGCACGGATCTGCCGCTCGGCCCCGCGCTGCTGGCGGGCACGCTGGTCGCGGTCGTGATCGCGCGACACGGGCTGCCGCTGTTCGGCTGATCGAAGATCCACCTGGTCAGGACCCTCGCATGATCGGCCAGTGTCGATAGTCCGCAGGGTGAAAAATCGTCCACCGCCTATCGGTTATCCGACATCACCGGTACGAGCGGGTGCCGCGTGTCGCAAAACGGGAATTTCTCCCATCCATGAGCGTCCATATGTCTCATTCGCTCGGTTTGACGTGGGCCGAACGGTGGATCCTCTGTCGGTGCCGGATGTCATCCCGGCGACATCCGGCCTCCACGCTGTCTATTCCATCGGGCCGGTCGCCTGACTAGTGATGGTGACTGTGGCAGGCAGAGTCGTACCTCGGCCGGACCACGGCCACCACAGCACATCCGAGCCGATCTCCGGCTCGCCCCGCGGCGTGCCCGGCACCGCCCTGCCGGCGCGCCACGACAGGCCCGATCCGAAGACGCAAGGGGAGAAGATGCTGAACCTCTACGCACGAGTGGCGGTGTTCATCGCCGCACGCATGGCCGAGCCACGCCGCCGGGACCGTGGCGCGACCGCGGTCGAGTACGCGCTGATCATCGCGGGCGTCGCGGCCGTGCTGGCAGTGGTCGTGTTCGCCCTTGAGGACGTGCTGACCCAGCTGTTCAACGACACCTGCAACGCCATCGACGTGGACGCGGCCACCTGCTGAACGCGCCGCCGCCACGGCCCGCCCGGTGCGGGCCGTGGCGCCCGGCCGGCCGAACGAGACGGAGAGGCAGACATGCGGTTCAGGGGGAGGCGACGCCGCGCCGATCGGGGTGCCGCCGCGGTGGAGACCGCGCTCGTGCTGCCGTTGCTGCTGATGGTCGTGTTCGCGATGATCGACTTCGGCCGGATGCTGAACGCGCAGATCAAGGTCACCGAGGCGGCCCGTGAGGGCGCCCGTGCGCTCGCGCTCGTCGACGACAACGCGGCCGGCGCCGTCGCCGGCACGGTGATGGACACCGCCCGGTCCTCGACCCTCGATGCGGGGTCCTGGACCGGCGTCCCCACCGGGGACTGCACCGTCGCCGGCACACACCGGGCGATGTACGAGGTGGATTACGGCTTCGAGTTCATCACGCCGATCACCGTGTTCGCCCACCTCACCGTGGGCGACGACGGCTACATCCGGCTGAACGCCCGGGCGGTCCTGCCGTGCCGCGCCTGACCGGACGGCGATCGCGCCGGAGGGACCGCGGCGCGATCGCCGTCCTCGTCGCCACGCTGTTCGCCAGCGGCACGGTCGCCGCCCTCGGCGCGATGACCGTCGACGTCGGCCTGATCTACGCGGAGCGGGCGCAGCTGCAGTCCGCCGCGGACGCGGCCGCCATCGCGGTGGCGAACGTCTGCGCACTGCGGCTGCCGGAGTGCAATCCCACCGACATCGAGTTCGAGGGCCTCCGGTACGCCCGGGAGAACGTGAAGAACGAGGCGGTCGAGGTCAGCGCGGTGTGCGGCAGCGTGAACCTCGGCGTGCCGCTGTCGATCCAGCCGTGCCCCGTCCCGCCGCCGTCCAACCTGACCGGCTGCCTCGGCAGCGCGTCCGGCACCGATGAGTACCTCGAGGTGCGGGTGCAGACCCTGCGTTCCGGTGGCAGCACCGCGCTGCCGCCGGCCTTCGCGGGCGCGGTCACCGGCACGGACGGCGTCACGGTCGGCGCGTGCGCGCGCGCCTCCTGGCAGGTGAGCAGCACGGTGCCCGGCGCGCTTCCGGTCGTCATGTCGGACTGCCGGGTGCAGCAGGCGCTCGACACCTACGGCCCGCAACGCGCACCGGAACGCGGCCGCCACCGGGCGAGGCGGGCCGCGGAGGTCAGACTGCCGTTCCGGGAGACGGACGCGGGGTCGCCGATGTTCGGTCACTGCCGGAGGTCCGGCTCGCCGCGTCCCAGCGACGCGACGGACGGCTTCGGCGGTGACGTGCTCGGCGACGACCCCACGCGGTGCGCCCGGACCACGTTCACCACGGGCGAGGTCCGCGAGCTTCGGGACGGCGACGGTGACGCGAACGCGTTCTGGGGCGAGGGCCGCCGGGGCCCGAAACCGCCGGGCTGCTTCGCGCTGCTGAACGAGCTGATGAAAGCCAGGACCCCGGTTCCGGTCGCGGTCTACCGGCCGGTCCCCTCCGGAGGTGCGCGCATCGACAGCGTTCGCAGCTTCGTGATCACCGGGTGGTACCGGGCCGGGTGGCCGGACCGGGAGCCGCCCCGCCCGCGCCCCGACGACCGGTGGAACAAGGCGTCGACGCTGACCGGACAGTCCCGCTGCCCGACCTTCGCGGCCTCCTGCCTGTTCGGCTACTTCACCGACGACCCGGCCGGTGGCGGCGCGGCCGGCCCTTCCTCGATCCGCATCACCGGCTGACGATCAAGAAACGGACCCGTCCTTCATGTCTCGTCGCATCCTCGCCGTCTTCCTGGCGATCGTCCTGGCCGTGCTCGGCACCGCGGCGGTGCTGTACTACGTGAACCGGGCCGACGACCGGGCGGTCGACGGCGTCAGCGCCATCGAGGTACTGGTCGCCCAGCAGCGCATCGCGACCGGCACCACCGGCACCGTGATCCGCGACCGGCAGCTCGCGGTCGCCACCCGCATGCCCGCGTCCAGCCTGCCCGAGGGCGCGGTCACCTCGATCACACCCGAGCTGGAGAAACAGCTGGTCACGTCCACGCTGCTGCCGGGCCAGCTGTTGCTGCGCAGCATGTTCGCGAACGCGACCGAGACCTCCAGCGGCCTGGCCATCCCGAGCGACAAGGTGGCGGTCAGCTTCGAGGCGTCGATGGCGCAGCAGGTGGCCGGCTATGTGCGGCCGGGCGCGCACGTGGCGCTGTTCGCGTCGTACACCGCGACCGCGAACGGCAGCAAGGCGATCGGCGGCGAGGGCGTGCGCGGCACCGCGGTGCTGCTGCCCCGGATCGAGGTGATCGCGATCGGCGAGTACGGCACCGGTGAGACCACGATCACGCCGCAGGAGGGCGAGCCGGACGCGGAGCCGACCACGCTGGTCACGGTCGCGGCGTCCACGGTGGACGCCGCGAAGATCATTACGGCGGCGAACGCCGGCGCGATCTATCTCGCGCTGCTCACCGACGAGTCCGACGTGAAGGCCGGCGTCGGGGTCGACGACAACAACGTGTTCGGGTGAGGTCGCGATGACCATTCTGTACGAGCCGTCCCGCCAGGCCGCCCAGCACTTCGGCATGCTGGTCGGTGGTGACGTGCGCACCGCCCTCAGCCTCGACGACGTCTACGCGCTGCTCAACGAGGACCCGGACGAGCAGCTCGTGCTGATGGGCCCGAACACGCCGCTGCCCGAAGCGGTCGGCCTGGCCGCCCGGCAGCGCCTTGCCCGCCCGTCGCTCGGCGTGGTGCTGCTGCGCCACCAGCTGGAAGTGAACGTGCTGGCCGAGGCGATCCGTTCCGGCGTGCGCGAGGTCGCTGACGTCAACGACCCGGCGAACATCCTCGCCGCCTGCGCCCGGTCGCAGGACCTGTCCCGCCGCATGCACGGCGGCCTGCACGCGAAGACGTCGGAGCGCGGCGACGCGGTGGACGGCAAGGTGATCACGGTCTACGCGGCCAAGGGCGGCTGCGGCAAGACCATGCTGGCCGCGAACCTGGCGGTGGCGCTGGCCGGCGGCGGCGACAAGCGGGTCTGCCTGATCGACCTGGACCTGACGCTCGGCGACGTGGCACTGATGCTGCAGCTGTCACCGGAGCGGACCATCGCGGACGCGGTGCCGGTCGCGGACCGGATCGACGAGACCGGCCTGCGCACCATGGTCACCAACTACTGCCCCGGCGTGGACGTGCTGCTCGCGCCGGTGGTCCCGACGATCGCGGAGCAGATCAGCCGGGACCTGGTCACCGAGATCCTCTACCTGACCCGCGGCATGTACGACTACGTGGTGGTGGACAGCCCGCCGGTCTTCAACGACCACGTGCTGGCCGCGCTCGACTCCTCCCACCAGTATCTGCTGGTCGCGACGCCCGCGGTGACCGCGATCAAGAACCTCCGGATCCTGCTCGACACGTTCGACGTGCTCGACTACCGCAAGGAGAACCGGCTGGTGATCCTGAACCGGGCGGACGCGCGGCTGGGCGTGACGCCGGCCGACATCGAGCGCGTGCTGCGGATCCCGCTCACCACGCAGATCCCGGCGAGTCGCGACGTCTCCATCTCCATCAACCGGGGCGTGCCGATCGTGCTCGACTCGCCCGCGCACCCGGTCAGCGAGGCGATCCGCGACCTGGCCGGGCACCGGATCGGGGCCGGCGCCTCCACCCCCAAGGGCCTGAAGTCCATGCTGTCCCGCCGCGGAAAAAGGTGACTTTTCATGATCGAGCGAAGCGAGGGCATCACGGTGCTCAGTCGAAAGAAGTCATGCCGGCGGGGGAGCGAAGCGGAGGAGGCGGCATGACCGATCAGCAGAATCGGAATCACGCGCGGCGTCCCGACGAGATCCCGCGCACCGGCAGTGGCTTCTCCGCGGCCGAGGTGCTGGCGCTGAACGAGGACTCGCCGTACCCGGCGACCGCGATCCCGGTGACCGCGGTGCCGAGCGCGAACTTCCCGTTCAGCGGCGCGTCCGTGTCCACCTCGGGCACCGGCGCGTTCGGGCGGCGCAACGTGCGCCGGGCGTACGACCCGCTGGCCGAGGTCCGCCGCCGGGCGCACGGTGCGCTGCTGGAACAGCTCGGGCCGCAGATGTACGAGGCCGGCGCGGACGAGGAGGACCTGGAGCGCCGCGTCCGCGAGGCGCTGCCCGGCCTGCTCGCCAAGGAGGACCAGCTCACCGCGGGCGACCGGGGCGTGGCGTTCCGGCAGGTGATCGACGAGATCGTCGGCCACGGCCCGATCGAGCCGCTGCTCCGCGACCCGGACATCACCGAGATCATGGTCAACTCCTGGGATCGGATCTACGTGGAGCGGTTCGGCCGCATCCAGTCCGTGGAGACCGCGTTCCTGGACGAGTGGCACCTGCGCCGGGTCATCGACAAGATCGTGTCCCGGGTCGGCCGGCGGGTGGACGAGTCCAGCCCGATGGTCGACGCCCGGCTCCCCGACGGCAGCCGCGTCAACGCGGTCATCCCGCCGGTCACGCTGGACGGCGCCGCGATGACGATCCGAAAATTCGCCGCCAATCCGTACGGCGTGGAGGACCTGATCGCCTTCGGCACGCTGAACCCGTCGGTGGCGTCGCTGCTGTCCGCCTGCATCCAGGGCCGGCTCGACGTGCTGATCACCGGCGGCACCGGCACCGGCAAGACCACGCTGCTCAATGTGCTCTCCCAGATGCTGCCGCCACACGAGCGGATCATCACTATCGAGGACGCGGCCGAGCTGCGGCTGGCCCAGGACCACGTGGTGCGCATGGAGTACCGCCCGCCGAACATCGAGGGCCGCGGCGAGGTCACCATCCGCGACCTGGTCCGCAACGCGCTCCGCATGCGCCCGGACCGGATCGTGGTCGGCGAGGTCCGTGACGGCGCCGCGCTCGACATGCTCCAGGCGATGAACACCGGTCACGACGGCTCGCTCACCACCGTGCACGCGAACTCGCCGCGCGACTCGCTGTCCCGCCTGGAGACCATGGTGCTGATGGCCGGCATGGACCTGCCGGTCCGCGCGATCCGTGAGCAGATCGCGTCCGCGGTCGACGTGATCGTCCACCTCAGCCGGCTGCGCGACGGCACCCGGCGGATCACCCACGTGACCGAGGTGCTCGGCCTGGACGGCGACGTGATCCTGACGCAGGACATCTTCCTGTTCGACTTCCGGTCCGGCACCGACGCGTACGGCCGGTACCAGGGCGAACTGCGCCCGACCGGCACCCGGCCACAGTTCCTGGAGAAGCTCGCCGACTCCGGCGTCGACGCCTCACCGCGCAACGTGGGTCTGCAGGACGTGCTGCAGTGAGCGAACTCGCGGCCGAAGGTGGTGATCGCGATGCTTGAGACGGGCACGCCCACGTTCCGGGTCGTGATGGCGGCGCTGGTGTTCCTGGCGCTGCTGGCGATCTTCCTGCTCATCTTCTCGCCCATGTTCGGCCTGGTGGAGCGCCGCCGCCGGATGGCCCAGGTGGAGGAGTTCGCGTCCGCGGTCCGCGACGGCCGGTCCCCCGCCGCCTCCCGGCCGGCATCGCCGTTCGCCCGGGTCGCGGTCTCCGCCGCCGAGCAGGTCGTCCGCAACCGGGGCTGGGAGGAGCGGATCGGGCGCCAGCTCGACCGGGCCGGCCTGAAGCTGCGCCCGAGCGAGTGGCTGCTGACCCGGATCGGCGTCGCGCTCGGCCTCGCGGTGGTGCTCACGCTGCTGATCGGGCCGCTCGGCTTCCCGCTCGGCGCGGCCCTCGGCGTGCTCGCCACCGAGCTGTTCCAGCGGCACCTGGCGAACCGCCGCGACGAGCGCTTCGCGGCCGCGCTCCCGGACGCGATCCAGATGGTGATCGGCTCGCTCAAGTCCGGCTTCTCACTCCAGCAGGCGTTCGACGCGATGGTCCGCGAATCCGTCGACCCGCTGGCCGGCGAGTTCAGCCGCGCGCTCGCGGAGGCCCGGCTCGGCATGGAACTGGAAGAGGCGCTGGACCGCGTCGCGCAGCGGATGGGCAACAAGGACCTGGCCTGGACCGTGATCGCGATACGGGTGCAGCGCGAGGTCGGCGGCAACCTGGCCGAGGTGCTCAGCAACACGATCACCACCATCCGCGAGCGCGAGCTGCTCCGCGGTCACGTGCGCGCGCTCTCCGCCGAGGGCCGGCTCTCCGCCTGGGTGCTGCTCGCGCTGCCGATCGTGCTCGGCGCGTTCATGTTCCTCAGCCGCCGGGAGTACGTCGCGCCGCTCTTCACCGACCCGCGCGGCGTCCTCATGCTCATCGCCGGCGTCGTGCTGGTCGTGCTCGGCGGATTCTGGCTCACCCGCGTCGTCAAGGTCGAGGTCTGACGTGGACGTGATCGTGCTCGGCGCCGGGCTCACCGTCATCTTCGCGGCGCTGCTCATCCTGCTTCTGACGGTCGTCCTCGGCGGCGCCGACCGCCGTGGCCTGGCCCGCGCGCTCGCCGACATCAACGCGGTCTACGCACCCGGCGCCGCGCAGGGCCGCCGTACCGCGCTCTCCGCCGGACCGGCCGGCCGGCCCGTGCTCCGCCGTGCGGTCACGCTGCTGGCCAGCCGCCTCACCCCGGACTCGGCCGCGGCCTGGCTGCAGCGCACGCTGGACCACGCCGGGAACCCGCCGTCGTGGCCGCCCGCCCGGATCCTCGAAGCGCAGGGCTGGGGCATCGTCGTCGGCGTACCCGCGGGCGCTCTGCTGGGTCTCGGCCTCGTCACGGCCCGCGGCTTCTCGCCGATCAGCACGCTGATCCTGAGCGTGCTGGCCGGCGGCCTGATCGGCTGGTGGGGCCCCTGCCTGCTGGTGCTCAACGCGGCGCAGCGCCGGCAGGAACAACTGCTGGACACGCTGCCGGACACGCTCGACATGCTCACCCTCTGCGTCGAGGCCGGCCTCGGCTTCGACGCCGCGTTGATGCAGGTCGCGGCCGGGATCGACGGCCCGCTCAGCGGCGAGCTGGCCCGCGCGCTGCAGGAGATGCAGATGGGCAAGCGGCGATCGGAGGCGCTGCGCTCACTCGCCGCCCGCACCACCATCCCGGAGCTGCGCAACGCCATGATGTCGATCGTCCAGGCCACCGAGCTGGGCATCCCGGTCGCGTCGGTGCTGCGCGAACAGTCCCGCGAGATGCGCGTCAAGCGCCGCCAGCGCGCGGAGGAACGCGCCCGCAAAGTCCCGATCAAAATCCTCTTCCCGCTGGTCTTCTGCCTGTTCCCCGCGCTCTTCGTGGTCATCCTGGGCCCGGGCGTCCTCCGGATGATCGACACCTTCACCAACCAGTAGACCGAAGAGCGTGATCTCCCGCTTCCGGCGTGGCCACTCTGGGCGTGCTCCCGCGGGCAACGGTCGTCGCTGGCGCTCCTCCCTGCACGTCCCACGGACGGCCGGCCAAACCCACGCGACTCGCCGCACACCGCAGGCCCGGCCGCGGTTCGGCTTGCGTTGCGGGCCGACTGCGTGCGGGCCGACTTGCGGGCCGGCTTGCTCGGGCCGACTTTGCGATGCGGGCCGGCTTGCGTGCGGGCCGGTGTGATCGGGCGCCGCGCGCCCGATATTTCATGCTATCGGCGGCGTTGCGAGCCGCAGGGCGACCGGCGGCGGCCCTGACGCTGAAAGGTCGGTAGTCCTGATGGCCGACTGCTGGAGGCGATCACCGGCACGCTTGGGATCTTGATGGACCCGGTAGCCGGCGCATCCGTCGCAGGCCGAAGGGCTCGCTGTGGCGAGACGGGCGAGACGGCGAGACGGGCGAGACGGGCGAGACGGGCGAGACGGCCGGGAGTAAGGGCGGTGTATGTCTTTCGTGAGATGTGCTGCCTCGGCCGGCGGTCGACAATTGATCACATGGAGACCTACATAGTCGGTGCGGTAGTGATCGCTGTGCTGGTGGCCCTGTTCGCCTGGCGTCGCCGCAGCCAGAAGAAGCACGAACAGAACGACGTCGTGTTGAACCGCCGGCGCGGCCTGTCGGCCGGCACCACGGCCGCGATGCTCGGCGCCGTCAACAGCGGCGGTGACGGCGGCGGTAGTGGTGGTGGTGACGGCGGCGGCGGTGGCGGCGGCAGCTAGCCGGTCAGCAGGCCGCGGTCGGCGGCCGCGATGACGGCCTGGTCCCGGCCGGTCACACCCAGCTTGTCGTAGATCCGGGCCAGGTACGTCTTCACCGTCGACTCGCTCAGCTTGAGCGCCGCCGCGATCTGCGGCACGGTCAGCCCGTCCCGCAGCAGGTTGAGCACCTCACGCTCGCGCGGGCTGACCACGGTGGCCGAGTGCCGCCGCCGGCTCAGCGCCCCGGCCAGGTCCGGCGCGGTGAACGAGCCCGGCGCGGCCGCCGCGTGCCGGACCGCGGCCAGTATCGCGCCGAGTTCCTCGGTCCGCGGCAGGAACGCGGAGATCCCCGCCTCCAGCGCGCGCAGCAGCAGGTCGTCGTCGCGCGCGGCCAGCAGCACTATGCCCAGCGCGGGATGGCTGCGCCGGACCTCGGTGCCCCAGGTCAGCCCGTTGCCGTCGGTCAGGTCCAGGTCGAGCAGCACCACGTCCGGCCGCTGCGCGCCGAGCAGTGCCAGCGCCTCCGCGCCGGACGCGGCCGCGCCGACCAGCCGCAGGTCCGGCGCGCCCTCGAACGCCGCCGCGATCCCCACCCGGGTCAGCGTGGCGCCGGACGCGGAGACAACGGTGACGGCCATGGGCGGAGTCTGGTCGTTCCGCGGCGGAATGGGGGTCGGCTAGCCGACACCGCTGCCGTTCGGCCACCCAAGATCGGCCGGAGGGTCAGAGCAGTCGTAGCTGGCGGTCCTTGGGTTTGCGTGGTTCGGCCGCGCCGAGCCGCTCGAAGAGGCCAGTGTCGATGTCGGACAGGAACGGTGTCGGCGCGCTGTCTCGCTCCGCACCGTACCGGAAGCGTCGCGCCGCGTGGCTGACGTAGAGCCGGTCCTGCGCGCGGGTCAGGCCCACGAAGAACAGCCGCCGCTCCTCGTCGATGTCGTCCGAGGACGGCTTCCCGCCGGGGAACCGCATCGGCAGCAGCCCGTCCTCGCAGCCGACCAGGAACACGACCGGGAATTCCAGGCCCTTCGCCGCGTGCAGCGTGAGCAGCGTGACGGCCTCCGCGCGCGGGTCCAGCGTGTCCACCTCCGCGCCCATCGCGATCTCGCCGAGGAAGCGCTGCAGGTCGTCGCCGCAGCGCAGGGCCAGCGGCGTCAGTACGTCCACCGCGGTCCAGATGTCGGCCGGATCCACGGCGGCGCTCTCACCGAGCAGTGTCGGCGTCGCGAACCGCTCGGCCAGCACCTGGCCGGTCAGTCGCACCCGGGCCGCGACCGAACCGCCGAGCCCGTCCTGATGCCGCAGCTCACGGGCGATCGCGGAGACGCCGGCCCGGTCCCGCAGCCGGTTGTGCGAGCGCTTCTGCACCGGGATGCCGGCCCGGTTCAGCGCGTCCAGGATCGGCCCGGACTGCGCGTCCGTGCGGTAGAGCACCGCGATGTCGGAGAACGAGACGTTCGAGGTGCGGCCGTCCGCGCGGCCCGCGTCCATCGACCGGTGCGACACGCCGCCGACCAGCTCGTCCACGGTCCGCGCGACGAACTCGGCCTCGTCGCCCGCGGATCCGGCCGCGAGCCGGCCGACCAGCGGCGCCTCCGGGTCGAGCCGAGCCGGGTCGAGCCGCCGGCCGCGGACCAGCGAGGCCGGCGCGATCGCCTGCACGGCCGCGGCCAGGATCGGCGCGGACGAGCGGTAGTTGCGGGTCAGCCGGACCGTCCGGGCGTCCGTGAAGTCCTGCGCGAACCGCAGGAAGTAGCCCACGTCCGCGCCCCGGAACGAGTAGATCGACTGGTCCGGGTCGCCGATCGCGCACAGGTTGCCGTCCGCGGGGCTGAGCAGGCGCAGCAGGTCGTACTGCACCGCGTCCACGTCCTGGTACTCGTCGACGAAGATCCACCGCCAGCGCGCGCGGTACTCCTCGACCAGTGCCTTCGACTCGGACAGCAGCGCGACCGGCAGCGTGACCAGCTCGTCCAGGTCGACCAGGCTGTCCGCGCGGAGCAGCTTCACGTACGCGGCGTCGTCCTCACCGGCCTCGGCCCGTGCGGCGGTGCGCTCCGCGTCGTCCGCGATCCGGAAGTCCTCCGGCAGCCCGGCCGCGGTCGCGTTCTCCCGGAGGATCTGCAGGCCGAGTGAGTGGAACGTGGCGACCGTGACGTCCTCGGCGACCGGGCCGAGCAGCCCGTCCAGGCGCTCGCGCATCTCCTCGGCCGCGCGCCGGGTGAACGTGATCGCCAGGCACTGCTCCGGGAAGACGTTCAGCTCCGCGCAGAGGTAGGCGATCCGGTGCGTCAGCGTGCGCGTCTTACCGGTGCCCGGGCCGGCCACGATCAGCAGCGGCCCGGACGGCGCGGACGCGGCCACCCGCTGCATCGCGTCCAGCCGGTCCAGCAGCCCGGTGCCGACCTCCTCCATGCCGGAGAGCATCGGCTCGAACGGCTCGTGCGGCGACGGCGGCGGTGCGAGCGGCGGCTGCGGTGATCGCGCCTTCTGCGGGACGGAGGCGACACCGCGCGCCGGCTTCGGCCGCGCCACCTCCCCGCCGGACCCGCCGGCACCGGACCCGCCGGCACCGGACCCGCCGGCACCGGACCCGCCGGCACCGGACCCGCCGGCACCGGACCCGCCGGCACCCGACCCGCCGGTGCTCGTCCCGCCCGCGCTCGACGCGGTGACCAGCGGTGGCGCCGGTGAGCCCGCGGCCGGTACCGAGGCGGCCGTGGTCTTCTTGGCGGTCGCCACGGCCTTCTTCTTCGCCGGCACTCGCTGCTGCGGCACCGGGAGGTCGAACAGCGTGTCCGCCTGCGCCGCCCCGCCCGAGGAGCCCAGCTCCCCCGGCGCGAACAGCTTGATGATGCCGTACTCCCCGTCGTACCCCGGGATTCTGTGCACCTGACCGCGGCGCAGCCGCGAGATCGCCTCGCCGATCAGCTCGCCGCCGGCCGCGGTCACGTCCGCCACCGGCACCGTGGTCAGGATGGAAAGTTCCGGGCCGAGCGCCGCGATCAGCGAGTTGAGCTGCCCCTCCACGGTCTTCGACCGGGCGCCCACCGCGTTGATCTCACCGAGGATCTCGGCCAGCGGCACCAGGTGGGTGACCTTCTTCGCGTTCGGCCGTGCGACGCCCTCGGCCCGGTCGGCGAGATCCTCGACCCGGCTCAGCACGCCGATCGTCAGGCCCTTGCCGCACTCGGGACATATGCCACCGACCTCGCGCGACCGCGCGGGCTCCCAGTTGATCCCGCAGTTCCGGTGCCCGTCCGCGTGGTACTTGCCCTCCTCCGGGAAGAACTCGATCGTGCCGTCCAGCCCGGCGCCGGTGCGCAGCGCCTCTCGGACCGAGAAGTAGTCCAGCGCGGACGACAGCACGGTCGCCTCGCGGGCCAGCGCCGGCGGCGAGTGCGCGTCCGAGTTCGAGACCAGCTGGTACGCGTCCAGGCTGCTCACGCGCCCGTTCATCGCCGGGTCCGAGGAGAGGCCGGTCTCCACCGCGAAGATGTGCGGCGCGAGATCGGCGTAGCAGTCCGCGATCGCGTCGAAGCCGGACTTCGAGCCGAGCGCGGAGAACCACGGCGTCCAGATGTGCGCCGGCACCAGGAACCCGTCCGGGCTCGCCTCCAGCACGATCTCCAGCAGGTCGCGCGAGTCCAGCCCGAGGATCGGCCGCCCGTCCGAGCCGAGGTTGCCGATCCGGCCGAGCGCGGTGTTGAACCGCGCGGCCGCGTCCAGGTCCGGCATGTAGATCAGGTGGTGCACCTTGCGCGTACGGTCGCCGCGCTTGTAGATCGTCGAGATCTCCACCGAGAGCATGTAGCGCATCGGGCTCGCCTCGGCCGCGCTCGACAGCCGCGGGGGCAGGCGCTTGGCGATGTCCGCCTCGACGTCCGGGGCGAGCCGGTAGAGGCCGGGCTCCGCGGGCTTGAGCGTCTCGCGCAGGTGGTCGAACCACGCGGGGTGCGTGAAGTCGCCCGTGCCGAGCAACGCCACGCCCTTGCGCCGGGCCCACCACGCCAGGTTCGGCATGTTCAGATCACGACTGCATGCGCGCGAGTACTTGGAGTGAATGTGCAGATCGGCCACGAACGGAGGCGCGGCCGCGGCGCCGTCGAAGGGTCTCGCGCTCAACGGGGGCACGCCGCATCCTGCCACGCCGCGGCGTCCGTCCGCGCGTCGCCACGCCCGGGATGTGACGTACTCACGAACTCCTCAACTCCCAAACCAAAGATCAAAATCATCCGGGGGTACGGGGGACCCGCGCGACGATCCGGCCCTCGTCACCTGTCACCGCCGTCGCGGCCCGGCCTCCCCCGGCCCACCACGAGACGCGTCCCCGCCCTCCGGCGCCGAGCCGACTCGCTCAGCCTCCGGCTTCCTCAGCCTCCGGCACTGAGCCGCTTTCAGCCTCCGGCACTGAGCCGCTTTCAGCCTCCGGCACTGAGCCGCTTTCAGCCTCCGGCACTGAGCCGCTTTCAGCCTCCGGCACTGAGCCGCTTTCAGCCTCCGGCACTGAGCCGCTTTCAGCCTCCGGCACTGAGCCGCTTTCAGCCTCCGGCAAAGGGTGGCAGCACGTCCACGGTCGGGTCAGAGGGGAGGGCGGCGGTCCGGTCGCGCCAGGCGGCGCCGTCGACCAGGTAGCTCGCGCGGGCGAAGACCGAGGTCAGCCGATCCCCGTGCCGGGTGGCCAGCTCGGCCAGCAGCGCCTCCAGCGTCGCCGCCGCGGAGTCGAGCACCTCCTCGGAGGTGCCGGCCGCGGCGCGGGCCGCCGCGAAGTACCGAATGGTGATCTTCATGGAGGGATCAGCCGCCGATCGCCGACATCGGGCGGGACGGCTGCAGGAACGACGGGTCGTCGATGCCGTGACCGGCGCGTTTGCCCCACATCGCGATCCGCCACCGGTCGGCCACCTCCTCGTCGGAGGCGCCGGAGCGGAGCGCGGCCCGCAGGTCGGACTCCTCGGTGGCGAAGAGGCACGCGCGCACCTGACCGTCCGCGGTCAGCCGGGTCCGGTCGCAGTCGCCGCAGAACGGGCGGGTCACCGTCCCGATCACGCCGACCCGGGCCGGCCCGCCGCCGAGCGCCTCGTGCCCGTCGACCAGCCAGGTCTCCGCGGGCGCGCCACCACGCGCGACCGGGTCGGGCAGCAGCGTGAACGCGGCGCGCAGATCGCGCAGGATCTCCTCGGCCGTGACCATCGACTCCCGGTCCCACCCGTGCTGCGCGTCCAGCGGCATCTGCTCGATGAACCGCAGCTCGTAACCGTGCTCCAGTGCGAACGCGAGCAGCGCCGGCGCCTCGTCGTCGTTGATGCCGCGCATCAGCACGGTATTGATCTTGACGGGGGTCAGCCCGGCGTCGGCCGCCGCGCGCAGGCCGGCCAGCACGTCGTGCAGCCGCCGGCGCCGGGTCAGCGTGGTGAACCGCTCGTCGTCGAGTGTGTCGAGCGACACGTTGATCCGGTCCAGCCCGGCGTCGCGCAGCGCGACCGCGGTGCGCTCCAGGCCGATGCCGTTGGTGGTCAGGCTCATCTTCGGGCGCCGGTCCAGCGCGGCGACCTCGGTGACGATCTTCGTGAGGCCGGGCCGGATCAGCGGCTCGCCGCCGGTGAACCGCACGTCCTTCACGCCGAGCAGCTCGACCCCGATCCGGACCAGCCGGATCACCTCGTCGTCGGTGAGCACCTCCGAGTTCGGCAGCCAGGCCAGACCCTCCGCGGGCATGCAGTACGTACAGCGCAGGTTGCACCGGTCGGTCAGCGAGACCCGGAGATCGACGGCACGCCGGCCGAACCGGTCGATGAGACCCGGGTCGGCGGGGCGGGGGGTGGCTTCGTCCACGCGTCGAACTTAGCGCGCGCAGCCCTCACCGGCGAAGCATCGCATCGGTGGCTTCCCGGACCTGGGCTCGGTAGGCCGACCCGAACAGCGCGGTGTGCACCAGCAGCAGGTGCAGTTGGTGCAGGGGGATCCGCGTCTCCCACGCGACGTCCAACGGCCGGCCGGCCGCGGCCGCCGCCTCGGCGTACCCGCTGATGATCTGTTCTTGCTCCGGCGGCCCGCCGAAGAGCAGCAGCGCGGCCAGGTCGGTCTCCCGGTGGCCGCCGTGCGCGGCCGGGTCGATCAGCCGGGCCCGCCCGTCCGCGCTCCACAGCACGTTGCCCGGCCACAGGTCGCCGTGGATGCGCGCCGGTGGCTCGTCGCCGCCGAACGTCTCGATCCGGTCCAGCACCCGTTCGACCGCCGCCCGCGTCCCCTCGTCGAGCGCGCCGCCGTCGACCGAGCGCCGCAGGCAGGGCAGCAGCCGCCGCTCCGCGAACCAGGGTCCCCACGGGCCCGCCGAGGGCGTGTCGTCCTGCGGCAGCGCGCCGATGAAGCCGTCGGTGTGCCCGGGCAGCGCACCGAACGCGGGCGCACCGGCCAGATGCGTCGCGGCCAGCTCGGCACCGAATCGCCGGGCTGCGGCCACGGTCGGCACACCCGGCTCGATCCACTCCATCGCCAGCAGGTCCGGAAGGACCACGAGGACCTCCGGCACGGGTACGCCGCCGGCCGCATCGAGCCAGCGCAGCCCGGCGGCCTCCACCTCGAAGAACACGTCCGGCATCGGGTCCGGCCGGTTCTTGGCGAAGAACGAGGTGCCGTCGTCCAGCGTCAGCCGGAACGCGGCCGAGATGCTGCCGCCGCCCACCGGGGTCTGCCGGATCCGCTGGTGGGTGAGAAATGTCGGGAGGTGCTGCGGGTGCGCACGAAGGTATGCCATGTCCACGCGCGATTCCCCCAACCGGTGGCCGATCCAGTCATTATGTCCGTATGGGTGCGGTAACCGTCCGTCCATATCGTCCGGCGGACCACGGCGCGGGCCGGCAGCTCTGGGGTGAGCTGACGGAACGGCACCGTGAGCTGTACGACGACCCCGGTTTCGGCGGTGCCGACCCGACCGCCGCGTTCGAGGAATACCTCACACGGCTCGACCTGTCCGGTGTCTGGGTCGCCGACCACCCGGATGACGGCGTGATCGGCCTGGTCGGGCTGATCGTCGACGGCCGGCGCGGCGCGGTGGAGCCGATCGTGGTCGCGGACGGTCACCGTGGCCGGGGCGTCGCCACCACGATGCTCGGCTTCCTGGCGGCGGAGGCGCGCCGCCGCGGCCTGACCTCGCTGACGGTCACGCCGGAGTCCCGCAACGTCGAGGCGATCGCGTGCCTGCACGCGGCGGGCTTCACCGTGCTCTCCTCGATCGAATTGACGCTGGATCTGGGGCACCGGCCGCGGGCCTGGCGCGACGGCCCCCAACTCCACGCACTCGACTTCCGGTCCTGACCTGGGGTTCTGTCTCGACGACGGCACGGTTGTGCACAGGAAGGCCCTCGTCGTCCACAGGCCGCCACGGCTCGTCGCCGGCCGGCCGCGACGCTACATCCATGAGCCTCTCCGATCTCCGCGTCGCCTCCCCCGCCCACCTGGTCGCGGTCGTGCCCTACCTGCTCGGCTTCCACCCGCGCGACAGCCTGGTGGTGGTCGGCAGACGCGAGCACGCGCTGATGTTCGCGGCCCGCCGCGACCTGCCACCGGCGGACACACCGTTCGCCGAGGTCGCCGAGGCCGCCCAGCACATCGCGGCCGTGGTGGCCCGGCAGGCGATCGACGCGGTGATCCTCTTCGGCTACACCGACGAGCGGAGCAGCGGCGCCGCGCTGGTCGCCGCGGTCGGTGACGCGCTACTGGACCTCGGCATCCCGGTGCGTGAGCAGTTGCGCGTCGCGGACGACCGCTTCTGGTGCTACCTGTGCACGGACGAGGGCTGCTGCCCGCCCGCGGGCCGGCCGTTCGACGCCGAGGCCGCCGAGATCCGCCAGACCGCGGGCTTCTCGGTCTTCGACTCCCGGGAGGCGCTGGTCGCGTCCGTCGCACCGGTCGAGAGCGAGGGGATGCGCGTGGCCACCGCGGTGGCAGACCGGCGGCTGGAGGAGATGGCCGCGCGCACCGAGGCCGGTGCGGGCCCGCTGCTCGGCGAGATCCGCCGGGCCGGCGCGCGGGCGGTCGGCGTCGCGCTGGCGCGATATCGGGACGGCGGCACGCTCGACGACGACGAGGCGGCGTGGCTGAGCGTGCTGCTGGCTCACGATTCGGTCGGGGAATACGCGTTGAACCGGGCGGACGCCGCCGGATGGCAGGTCGCGCTCTGGTCCGACCTGCTGCGCCGCGCCCGTCCCGAGCTGGCCGCGATGCCGGCCGTGCTGCTCGCGTTCACCGCGTGGCGCACCGGCCAGGGCGCGCTCGCGGCGGTCGCGGTCGACCGCGCGCTCGACGCCGACCCGTCACTCGGCATCGCCCACCTGCTCGACGACGTGCTCACCGACGGCATCCCGCCGTCCGCGCTGGACCGCCCCCGGGCCGCCTGATGTGCCGCCGGTCAGATCGGGAGCCAGGCGAGGCCCTGGAGCGTGGCGAGCGACACCGCGCGCAGGCCGCCGGGACCGGCGGTCCAGAGCGTGTCGCCGATGACCAGCGACCGGGTGATCGGGCTGCCGTCCGGGTGGGCGAGCGTGCCCGCCTCCGTGACCGTGTCGCCGGAGAGCCGCAGGACCAGCGCGGTCGGCGCCGCACCGGAGTGCTCGGCGACCGGCACCACCAGATGCCCGGTCGCCGGCCAGAAGAGGAACGCGTGCGGGTCGAACTCGGCGGCCGAGCTGCTCGCCGGCAGACGGTGCTGCGCGAGGCGGGCCGGCGCCGCCGGATCCGACACGTCGAAGAGCGACACCTGAAGCCCGGTGACCGTGCCCTCCGCGGTCGCGTCCTGGCCCACCCCGATCAGCCGGCCGGTCGCGGCCGGGTGGAGGTAAGCGGAGTAACCCGGGATCTTCAGCTCCCCGGTCACCACCGGCCGGGCCGGGTCGCGCAGGTCGAGCGCGTAGAGCGGGTCCGTCCGGCGGAACGTGACGACGTAACCGCGGTCCTCCAGGAACCGGACCGAGTGGATGGTCTCGCCCCGGCCCAGGTCGCCGACCGAGCCGGTGACCGCGAGCGCGGTGCCGCGCTGGGTCAGCACCGTGACGGAGCCGGCGTCGCGCGCCGCGACCGTGGTGGCCGCGCGCAGGCTGCCGTTCCACTCGGAGAGTGCGTACTGGTTGAGGAGCCGGCCCGGGACCGCGCCCGAGGCGGCGTAACGCGGCGGGCCGGCGCCGCCGGTGTCGAAGCGGTAGATCTCGGTCCGGTCCGCGCCGCCGTCCGCGACATAGAGGCTCGTGCCCGTGCCGTAGACGGTGTCGCCGTCCGCGACCACGGTCACCGGCACGCCGTCGGACAGCGCCGTGCCCCCGGCCAGGTCGAAGCTCAGCATGGTCAACATGCGCACGCCGTCGTAGGAGGCGGGCCGGCTCACCCGCTCGCACGGGACCGTGCCGGTGCGCACCGAGCCGTCCGGCGCGGTCACCTCGAAGTGGGGCAGCCACACGCCGTCCCCGGCGCCCTCCACGATCCGGCGATTCACGTCCGCGTCCGGCTTGTCCAGCGGAAAGTCGATGCGCGGCGACGAGCGCACCACGACCCGGGCCGTGCTCCCGTTCTGCCGTGCGTCGACCAGCGAGCCGTCCATGGCATACCGGCCGATCTGGCGTGGTGCGGAGGACAGATCGATCAGGCGCAGGTCCAGCCGGGACCGCGGCGGAGCCGGCCAGCCGCGGGTGTCCTCGGCGAAGCCGTTCGGAATGGAGACGGGCGAGTCGGTCGCGGCCAGCACCAGGGCGCGGTCGCCGGCGAGCAGCAGCTCCGAGGCGCCGTAGGCGTCGGTCAGCGCCAGCTCACCGGTCTGCGCACGGGACGCCGCGTCGATCACCCGGAGCACCGGGACACCGCCGCGCACCGCGACCGTCACGATCCGGCGGCCGTCCGTCTTGATCAGGTCGGGCTCGTCCACGCCGCGCTCGTGCGTGTTCGTCCCGGAGAACGCGTCGGGGGCGGCACCCGCGTCCGGCACCATCGCGGCGCCCTCCCGCGCCACATCGGCGGCCGGCAGCGACACCTCGTCGTCCGGGAAGCCGAACGGGCCGACCCGCGCCGCGGCGGACGCCCGGAGCGTGTCATAGAGGCCGGGACAGGAGTCGTATGAGACGAGTCGCAGGCCCTCCGCCGGCGGCACCGGCGGCGTGTGCTGGATGTCGTCCGGAGACGACGTGCAGGCCGTCAGCGCGAGCAGGAACGCGAGAACGGCCGGGCTCCGCCGGGACACAGTCATGCCCGGTTGGACGACGGAGCGCGCCCGGCCGTTCCCGAAGGCCTACCTCAGAGGTACATGCCGGTGCGGTGGTCCTCCGGCTCCTTCACCGGGGGCTTGTCGCCCTCGCCGAAGAACCGCTTGCCGCCGAACTCGCCGTGCAGCCGGTCGTCCAGCTCATCCGCCAGCCCGGTCATCACCTGCACCGCCAGCATCAGGTGGGTGGCCTGGAAGTTCCGGCCGAAGACCGGGATCGACGCCCACACCGTGTCGTTCGCGCAGTAGAGGCGGCCGATCGGCATGCGGTTGGTCAGCTCGGACAGCTTCACGTAGAGCTGCTCGGTCGGCTCCACCTCGGTCAGGATCGGCGAGAACACGTCCACCAGCGGCGGGTTGTCCCGCACCCGGACGAAGACCATCGCGGAGCCGGCCCGGATGCCGATGTCGCCGTCCGCGTCCACCTGCAGCTGCTCGACCGAGATCTTCGTCATCGAGCTGATGACCATCTTGACCTGGTCCTCCAGCTCGAACCCGGCCAGCGGATCGCCGTCCTTGCTGGAGATCAGCGCCTCCTCCAGGTCCAGCTCCGCGCGCTCGATGTCGCCGATCGACGGCTCGTGCCGCGCGGTGCCCAGCGGCGGCGCGTCGATCGGCTCATCCTCGCTGTCGTGCACCAGGTAGACCACGAACGCCGGGTGCGGGGCGCCGTAGATGTCGCGCAGCGTGCGGGCCACCGTGGTGGCCAGCCGGGTCGCGCCGGCCGTGTTCGTCCGCAGGCCGAACTGGCCGCCCGAGCCCTCCACCACGCCGGGCGGCGACCAGCCGAGCGCGACCATCTCCGCGACCGCGGCCCGGTCCATCCGGTAGCCCTCGGGCAGCTGCGTGTTGCTGACCGCGAACGCGAAGACGTGCCCCTCCTCCTTGACCGAGATGGTCACGGAGTAGACGGCCTCCCCCACGCCGGACGCGGTCGGATCGAGCGTCAGCTCGACGTAGGCGCCCTCGGGCAGCGACGGGAGCACGCCGGCGAGCGCACGAGCGAACTCGTTCCACGCGTCGGTGACCTTGCCGCGCAGGTCGGACGTAGTGGGCTCGTCGAGCAGGATGTGCTCGCTCAATTGGTCGGCCTGCTTGGCCGGTTGGTCGTTCGCCGCTGCCATGTTCTCCGCCTCCGTCCCTCGGCTTCACCCTACCGAGGGGCCGTCTCCGTCCGGGAGTGCGTGCGTCTTTTGTTCAGTCAGCTCGGCGTTCCGGCCGGCTCGGCGTTCCGGCCGGCTCGGCGTTCGGTGGGCTCAGGTGTTCGGGGTGGGCCACTGCAGCGCGAGTTCGGAGAGCCGCGCGGCCGCGTCGGTCGGGTCCGCGCCCCGGCCCACCGCCAGTCCCAGCAGGAACGCGGTCACCGGTGCCCCCGGCCGCACCACGTTGTGCGCCACGTCCTTGGCCAGGTCGAGCACCAGGCCCACCGGCGCGTCGGCGGGCTCCAGGCCCAGCTCCACGGCCGCGGCCACCACCCACTCGTCCAGTCCTTCGGGTCCCGCCACGGTCGCCTCCACAGGTCAGGGGTTCTCGGCGGCCCAGATCTCCGCCCGCCGTAGATCCTCCTCCGTGTCGCAGTCGAACCACGGCGGCACACCGGACCCGGCCCATGTCTCCTCCCGTACCCGCAGCCGGGCGAACAACGCGCGCATCGACGCGCCGGCCAGATCGCCGCGCTCGGCCGCCAGCCCGTCCAGCGCCGCGGTCAGCGCCGTCACCCGCCACACACCGCACAACAGCTGCCGCCGCCCGCCCCCGTCGACGAAGCAGACACCATCCACATCGGACGCGGCGTCGTGCTCTGGTCTCGCGTCGTGCTCTGGTCTCGCGTCGTGCCTGGTTGCAGCGTCGTGCCTGATTGCAGCGTCGTGCCTGGTTACGGCGTTGGGCGTGGTTGCGGCGTCGAGCCGGGCCGTCAGGGTGTCGAGGGCGGCCGCGGTGAGCATCGGGAGGTCGCCGGCGAGAAGAGCGACCAGGCGCGTGCCGGGAGCGGCGTGCAGCAGCGCGGACAGGCCGGCGGCCGCACCGGCGACCGGTCCGCCGCCGGGCGGCGACTCCACGGTGCGCAGCACGTCGGCGGGCAGCGGAAGGCCGTCCGGGCCGACCACCACGCGCGGTGACAGGGCGGCGGTCGCGTCCAGCACCCGGGACAGCATCGTGCGGCCGGCAACCGGGATCCCCGGCTTCACCACGCCACCGAGCCGGCTGCCTCGCCCGCCCGCGAGCACCACCACGCCGCGATCCCGCGCACGCACGTCACCGGCCCCCGTGCCGCTGCTGCTGCTGCTGCTGCTGCCGCTGCTGCCGCTGTCGCAGTTGGTGGCGCCGCTGCCGTTGGTGGCGCCGCTGGTGCTGGTGCTGCTGGCGCCGGTGGTGCTGCTGCCGCTGTCGGTGCCCGTGGCGTTGACGACTGTGCCGGTTGCATCCATGCCGCCGAACCTAACCGGCGCCCGGTCGATCTCGCCGGTGTCGGTGGGCGGGGTGCGGGGATACGGTGGGGGCGTGGGCAGAGCGACGGATCGGCGCACGGTGGTGCGGATCGACGTGGACGGCGACGGATCGGTGCGGCAGCGGCCGGACACGTTGAGTGCGGAGGAGCCGTTCGAGATCCGGGTCGGGCCGGCCGGGCCCGGGCGGCGGGCGCCGCTGGCCGTGACCATGCGGACCCCCGGCGACGACCTGGATCTGGCGCTCGGCTTCCTGTTCACCGAGGGTGTGATCCGGTCCGCGGACGACGTGTTGACCGCGCAGCTGTGCGCCGGCACCGACCAGCCGAATACGTACAATGTGGTCGACGTGGTGCTGGCCGCGGACGTGCCGCCGCCGGTCACGGACCCGAGCCGCAACTTCTACACCACGTCGTCGTGCGGTGTCTGCGGCAAGGCCAGCATCGACGCGATCCGGACCCGCTCGGCCCACCCGGTCGCGGACGACCCGATGCGCGTCTCGCCGCGGGTCCTGGCCGGCCTGCCGGACCGGCTGCGCGAGCGCCAGCGCGCGTTCGAGCGCACCGGCGGCCTGCACGCGGCCGCGATCTTCAACGCGGACGGCGAGCTGCTGGCGATCCGCGAGGACGTCGGCCGGCACAACGCGGTCGACAAGGTGATCGGCTGGGCGCTGCGCTCCGGCCGGGTGCCGCTCGCCGGCCACCTGCTGATGGTCTCCGGCCGGGCCAGCTTCGAGCTGACCCAGAAGGCCTGGATGGCCGGCCTGCCGCTGCTCGCCGCGGTCTCCGCCCCGAGCACCCTCGCGGTCGACCTCGCCGAGGAGGCCGGTATGACGCTGGTCGGTTTCCTCCGCGGCACCAGCATGAACGTCTACACCGGCGCCACCCGCATCACCCACCCCTCCCCGATCCCCACCGCCTGACGCCTGACGCCTGCGGCCACGGGAGCGCTAGCAGCGCCCCGCACACGCCCGGCCCCGAGCTTTTGATCGCCCCAGCCCCGGCCTGGCCCAAAGCTCGCGGCTGTGGAATGACCCGAGGACTGTCAGCGCGCTAGGCAGTTAACAATCGGGAGAGAACGATCATGCTGCGGGTCGAGGTGACGAACGGCTCGGCGCGGAGGCGTTCCAGGGCCTGTTCGAGGTGGGACATGTCGGCCGCGCGCAGGTGCACGATCGCGTCCGCCTCGCCGGAGACGGTGTAGGCGGCCAGCACCTCCGGGTGGCGCCGGGCCGCGACCGTGATCTGCGCGGGGGTGGTGCGCCCGGTGCAGAACAGCTCGACGAACGCCTCGGTGTGCCATCCGATCGCGGTCGGGTCGACGACCGTGGTGAATCCCTTGATCACGCCGGCCGCGCGCAGCCGGTCGACGCGACGTTTGACGGCCGGGGCGGAGAGCGAGACGCGTGCGCCGATCTCGGAGTAGGACGAGCGGGCGTCCGCCACCAGCGACGCAATGATCTGCTGATCCACGGCGTCTATCTGCAACGATCCGCTCCTTCCAAGCAGCGTTCCGATCTGTTTCCCGCGCCTGAGCGTACCTACTGTCTAGAGGCATGACGGTCGGGGAACGTAAGCCCATTTGTCGGACATATCTGATGTGCTCGCCGCGATTCTTCCGCGTCGAGTACGAGATCAACCCGTGGATGGACACCGGCGTGCCGGTCGACGCGGATCTCGCGGTCAAGCAGTGGGAACGGCTCCGCGAGACCCTGGTCGAGCTGGGCCACACCGTGCACACCCTCGACCCCGACCCGGCCCTGCCCGACATGGTCTTCGCGGCGAACGGCGCGTTCACGGTCGACGGCGTCGCCTACGGCGCGCGGTTCCGGTTCCCGCAGCGTGGCGCCGAGGCGGCGGCCCACCGCGCGTTCTACGCCGCGCACGGCTGGCCGTACACCGAGCCGGTCGAGATCAATGAGGGCGAGGGCGACTTCGCCTACCTCCCGGGCGTCGCGGGCGGGCTGATCCTCGCCGGGTACGGCTTTCGCACCGCACCGCCCGCGCACGCCGAGGCGGTCGAGGTGCTGGGCCGGCCGATCGTCCCGCTGCGCCTGACCGACCCGCGCTTCTACCACCTGGACACCGCGCTCGCCGCGCTCGACGACCACACGATCGCGTACTACCCCGGCGCGTTCTCCGAAGCCTCCCAGCGCGTGCTGCACCGGCTCTTCCCGGACGCCGTGCTCGCCGACGAGGCGGACGCGCTCGACTTCGGCCTCAACCTGGTCAGCGACGGCCGCCACGTGGTGCTCAACGGCGACGCCGCCGCCCTCGCCACGAAGCTGGCCGCCGCCGGCTTCACCCCGGTCCCGGTCGAGCTCACCGAGCTGAAGAAGGGCGGCGGCAGCGTCAAGTGCTGCGTCGCCGAACTCCGTCCACCGCCGCCCACGACCACTGACCCGCCGACTCCTAGATAACTGCCCCGAACGTCCAGCACCCGCGCGGGCGTCTCGGCAACGTCCGAGAGCGCCCTCGCGCGGAGGAGCGAAGCGACGACCAGAAACTCAGCGACGACCATCAGCCCAGCGTCGAGAGCTCCGAGATCAGCACGTTGGCAAGCTGGGTGCCGTCGCGGCGGACCTCGCGCAGGTACCACTTCTGCTGCGGCGCCCGCGGCTGGTTGAACTGCCACGAGCCGCGCGGGCTGTCGATCGTGCCGACCTGGCCGATCGCCCGGTTGATGTCCTGCGCGCTCGGCCCCTCGACCTTGGTGATCCCGATCGCCCGGTCCAGCACCTGCCCCGCGTCGTACGCGGCCACCGATGCCGCGGTCGGTATCGCGGAGAACCGCCGCCGGTAGTTGTCCGCGAACCGCTGGTTGAACGTGTTGGCCAGGTCCGCCGCGTAGTTGTGCGCGGTGAAGATGCCCTCGGCCAGCGCGTCCATCTGCGCCAGGTTGGTGCCCTCGGTGAACAGCCCGGGCGCGTAGATCGGCTGGTCCAGCCCGGACGCGCGCATCTGCTTGACCAGCGTGACCGCGGCCGGCCCGAACGCGTGGCAGAACAGCACGTCGGCGTTCAGCTGTTCGATCGACTCGATCGCCTCCAGCAGCTCGCCGGCCGACGGGTTGTACGTGTCCGGCATCCAGATCGGCCCGTCGGAGATCTGCGGCTCGCTGGTGCCGAACGCGTTGCGGAACCCCTCGACCGCGTCCCGGCCGCTTGTGGCCGGCGCGATCATTGCGATCTTGCCACTCTTCACGGTGGTTTTCATATACGTTCCGAGTGCTTCGCCCGGTTCGTCGTCCACGTACGACGTGGACCAGGTGTAAACCGCGCTGCTCACGCTCGCCGGCCCGCCCCCGGTGCCCAGCATCGGGATCTTGGCGCTTTCGATCTTGTCGCTGACCGCTTTCACCAGCGTCGAATTGCTGACGCCGACGATCGCCGACACGCCGCTATTGATCAACTGATCCGCGGCGGCCGCGGCGGTCGCCGCGCTGTCGCCCTCCTCCGCGGTGACCAGCTCGATCGGGTGCCCGCCGAGCAGGCCGTTGTTGAAGTCGAGGTAGAGCTTCAGGCCGTTGATGATCTCGTCGCCGGCCGGCTGCCGGTCGCCGCTGAGCGGGGCGATCACGCCGACCTTGAGCACTTTGTCGGTGATCTTGCCGGTGGCGTCGTCCTCGGTGTCGCCGCCGCCGCAACCGGCGACCACACCGGACATTCCCGCCATTCCGATCCCTGCGCCAAGGCCCGTGAAGATGCGCAGTGCCCGCCGTCGGTCCATGTGCGACACGCGTTCGCTCCCACCTGAAACAGTTTCCGATCTCCGGGTCACTGCGGTGTCTACCTGTTCGAGAAGGCTTCGTCAATGCCCCGATCCCGGGACTTCGTGTCGCGGTGTTTGCCCCGGGCGGGGTAAGCACCGCGTTCCGGAAGCGAAGCAACCCAGCAGGCACGGCTCGGGGAACCACCCTTGGCGGGTGCCTTCGCCGGTGAGCGAAGATGGGGTCATGAGCGAGGCACCCCGCAGTACCACCGAAGACAAGGACGGCACCGTGCTCGTGGTCGGCCCGGACGGCAGCCCACTGGGCACCGTCGCGGCCGGCGAGACCGCGGACGCCGAGGACCCGTCCCGCCTGATCGAGCAGCCGGCGAAGGTCATGCGCATCGGCAGCATGATCAAGCAGCTGCTGGAGGAGGTGAAGGCCGCGCCGCTGGACGAGGCGAGCCGCGGCCGGCTGCGCGAGATCCACCAGCGCTCGATCGCCGAGCTGGAGGACGGTCTCGCCCCGGAGCTGCGCGAGGAACTGGAGCGGCTGTCGTTGCCGTTCGAGGGCGACACCCCGCCGAGCGACGCCGAGCTGCGCATCGCCCAGGCCCAGCTGGTCGGCTGGCTGGAAGGGCTCTTCCACGGCATCCAGGCCGCGCTGGTCGCCCAGCAGATGGCGGCCCGCCTGCAGCTCGAGCAGATGCGCGGCGGCGGCCGCCCCGCGCTGCCGGCCGGCCCCGGTGGCCTGACGCCCGGCATCCCGCCGAACGCCGAGGGCGGCCGCACCGGCCAATACCTCTAGCCGTCCACGTCGCTCGAACATGCGGGCGACGCCCGGCCCACCGCGGGTCAGAAGCCGAAGACCTTCTCGAGGTACGCCGCGACGCCGTCATCGTCATTGGACAGGGCGGTGTCCGCGGCGATCTCGAGGACGGCGCGGTGCGCGTTCGCCATCGCGACCGGCCGGCCCACCCAGGTGAGCATCGGCAGGTCGTTCGGCATGTCACCGAACGCGATCACGTCCGCCGCGTCCACGCCGTGCCGACGGCAGAACCACTCCAGCCCGGCCGCCTTGGTCACGCCGACCGCGGAGATCTCCACCAGCCCGGAGTAGGACGAGTGGGTCGCCTCGGCCAGCCCGGTCAGGCAACCGTTGACCAGCGCGGCGAACTCGTCCGCGTCCCGGCTGCCGGACCGCGCCAGCAGCTTCACCGCGGGCGCGGAGGTGATCTCCTCCGGCGAGCCGACCACCCGGATCGTGGGCATCCCCGACTCGTACCGGACCGGCCACTCCTGCTCGTGCAGCATGTGCCGGCTGTCCTCGATCTCGACGGCCAGCACCACGCCCGGGATCTCCGCGCGCAGTCGCTCCGCGACCCGGGACAGCATCTCCGGGTCCATCGGCGCGGTGTGCAGCGGCGTGTCCGTGTCCGGGTCGTAGATCACCGCGCCGTTCGCGCAGACCGCCGGCAGCGGCGTGCTCAGCTGCTCGTAGACCTGGTGCAGCCAGCGGATCGGCCGGCCGGTGACCAGCACGACCGGCACCCCGGTCGCGGAGACCCGCTCCAGGGTGGCGATCGTGCGCGGGCTGATCGTGCGGTCGCTCCGCACCAGCGTGCCGTCGATGTCCGTGGCGACCAGGCGCGGCAGGCTGTTCATCAGGCCGAGAGTAGCCGATCGAGGTAGACCGCCACGCCGTCGTCGTCGTTGCGCAGCGTGATCTCGTCGGCGGCAGCGCGCACGCTCGGGTGGGCGTTCGTCACCGCGACCCGGGCCCATCCGGCCCAGCGGAACATCGGCAGGTCGTTGGGCATATCGCCGAAGACCAGCACGTCCGCCGGGTCGACGCCGAGGTGTGCCGCGACCACGGCCAGGCCGCTCGCCTTGTCCACGCCGGGCGGCGCGATCTCCACGTAACCCAGGCCGGCCTGGGTGACCGAGGCCAGCGACGGCGGGATCACCGCCTGCGCGCGGGCCAGCAGGTCGTCCACGTCCAGGTGCGGGGCACGGGCGAACGCCTTGATCACGTCGTGGTCCAGGCACTCGACGCGGGAGCGCTGCTCTATCCGGTCGTACCGCCAGTGCGGGTCGAGATCGCCCCAGAGCGGCGCGTCGTGCTCGTCCGACGCCTCGACCATCACCAGGAGCGGCCCGGAAGCGGCCTCTTCCAGCAGCGTGAGCGCGCGGGTCAGGTCCGCGGCGGAGAGCCGGGCGTCGCGCAGCACGATCGGCTCACGCACGTCGCGCTGGTCGACCACGCGGCCACCGCCGGCCATCACCAGGAAGTCCGCGTCCCGGATGTCGTTGCGGGTCAGTTCCGTCAGCCGCGGGCCGCGACCGGTCGCGCCGACCACGGGTATGCCGGCCGCGCGCACCCGGTCCAGCACGGAGTGGGTGAAGTCGGAGACTGTCTCGTCGCTCCGGACCAGCGTCCCGTCGAGGTCGGTGGCGATCAGCTTCGGCAACCCGGCCCGGACCCCCACACGTGACACCAATGCGGTCTGACCAGCCATGACACGCCCTCTCTCGCCTGCCCGCGCCGGGGACGGCGGGTCCGCACCCGGCGGCGGGGGAGAGCAACGATAGCTCACTGATTGCTACGCCACCACGACTTCTCTGTGACGTGGCAATCAACAGGAGATCAGCGCTTGGTGATCGGCTCCAGCACCTCGCGGCCGCCCAGGAACGGCTGGAGCATCTTCGGCACCCGGACCGTACCGTCGGGCTGCTGGTGGTTCTCCAGGATCGCGACGATCCACCGGGTGGTGGCGAGCGTCCCGTTCAGCGTGGCCGCGGTCTGCGTCTTCCCGTCCGCGTCCCGGTACCGCACGTTGAGCCGGCGGGCCTGGAACGTGGTGCAGTTCGACGTCGAGGTCAGCTCGCGGTACGCACCCTGCGACGGCACCCACGCCTCGCAGTCGAACTTGCGTGCCGCGCTGGTGCCGAGGTCGCCGGCCGCGGTGTCGATCACCCGGTACGGCAGCTCGCACTTGGCCAGCATCTGCTCCTCCCAGGCCAGCAGCCGCAGGTGTTCCTCCCGCGCCTCCTCCGGCCGGCAGTAGCTGAACATCTCGACCTTGTCGAACTGGTGCACCCGGATGATGCCGCGGGTGTCCCGCCCGTAGGAGCCGGCCTCGCGCCGGAAACAGGTCGACCAGCCCGCGTACCGCCGGGGCTCGGAGAGATCCAGGATCTCGTCGCTGTGGTACGCCGCGAGCGGCACCTCCGACGTACCCACCAGGAAGAGGTCGTCCGCCTCCAGGCGGTAGATCTCGCTGGCGTGCGCGCCGAGGAAGCCGGTGCCCTCCATCGACTCCGGCTTGACCAGCACCGGCGGGATCATCGGGGTGAAGCCGTACTCCACCGACTGGGAGATCGCCATCTGCAGCAGCGCCAGCTCCAGCAGCGCGCCGACGCCGGTCAGGTAGTAGAACCGGCTGCCGGAGACCTTCGCCCCGCGCTCCATGTCGATCGCGCCGAGCGACTCGCCCAGCTCCAGGTGATCCTTGATCTTGAAGCCGGGGTCGCGGTCCGCGCCGAGCCGCCCGTCCGGCGTCACCTCGCGCAGCACGACGTAGTCGTCCTCGCCGCCGGCCGGCGCACCGTCCTCGACCAGGTTCGGAATCGCGAACTGCGCGCGCTTCAGCTCGACCTCGGCCTCGCCGACCGCGGCCTCCGCGGCCTTCACCTCGGCGGCCAGGTCCTTGGTGCGGGCAAGCAGCGTCGCCTTCTCGTCCGGCGCGGCCTTCGGGATCTGCTTGCCGAGCGTCTTCTGCTCCGCGCGCAGGGACTCGAAGCGCTGCACCGCCGACCGCCGGGACTCGTCCGCCGAGAGCAGCTCGTCGACGACGGAGTCCGACTCACCCCGCTGGCGCTGGCTCGCTCGGAGCGCGTCCGGGTTGTCACGAAGCAGGCGCAGATCAATCACAGCTGTTGAGCCTACCGGGGCGCTCCCGAGCGCTCACCCCGATATCCCCGGGGCGGGTCAGCGCCAGGGTTCGCGCCGGTCGTCGAACGAGCGCTGGAACGGCTCGACCGGCTCCACGCTCAGGTCCAGCGGCGCGCCCGGCGTCTCGTCCGCGTGCCGTGGCACCACCGGCTGCCGCCACTCGTCCGCGTCCGGGTCGCTCTCCGGCCCGCTCGCGACGGCGGGAACGGCCCGCGGCCGCGGTGCGAGGAAGGCGGCGAGCCCGAGCAGCGCCACGCCGGCCAGCGCGAACCACGTCCCCTTCTCCGTGTGCAGCGAGAAGTCGACCTCGCCGGAGAGGTAGACCAGCCCGCCGACCCGGATCGTCTCCGAGTCGCTGGACAAGATCACCGCGGCCCCGCAGGCGAGCGCGGCACCGGCCATGGCGAGTGCCAGCACCCGGCTCTGCGCGCGCCCGGACGCGCGGCCGAACAGCACCAGCGCGACGCAGCCGATCAGCGCGATCGCGGCACCGAGGTAGCCGAACGCGAGCACGCCCAGCTGATCGAGGTACACCCGGATCGGCTCCGTGACCTCCGCGCCGCTGAGGTCACCGCCGTCATTCAGCGGCACGTCGTAGCGCTGCCACTCGGTGATCAGTGAGCCGAACACGCCGGCCGCGCCGAGCACCGCGATGCCGCGCAGCACGAACCGGTCCGGCCGCAGCCGGGCGCGCCACCCGGAGGGGCGGCCGGACACCGTACCCCCGGAAGGGTCTGGGGTTTGATCGTCGCCGCGGGTGTCGAGCAGGTCGGGCACCGGGTGACCGTTGATCGCGGCGCCGGGCTCTCGGGGCGTCTGCTGCTCCATGGGGAATCCGCCTCCCTCCGAAGGATTGTGTCACGCCGAACTGGGATTTCAGCTCCCATGGACATGACGTCACAGTCCCGGGACCGGTTGCGGGTTCCCCGGACCTCGTGTCTTTCGGCGGCTGGACGCACCGGCGGACGGATTGGGCTAGCGTCGCAGTCATGCCAATTCGCTCCGGCTCTGCCCGCTGGCAGGGCAATCTCACCGAGGGCTCCGGGACGGTCCGCACCGGCAAGGGCGGCCTCCAGGGCAACTACTCGTTCAAGTCCCGCTTCGAGGAGGGAGAGGGGACGAACCCGGAGGAGTTGATCGGCGCCGCGCACGCCGGCTGCTTCTCGATGGCGTTCTCCAAGGCCCTCTCGGACGCCGGTTTCACGCCGACGTCCGTCGACTCCACCGCCAAGGTCCACCTGGGCCAGACGGACGCGGGCTTCTCCGTCACCAAGATCGACCTGGAGACCACGGGCGACGTGCCCGGGATCGACGAGCCGACGTTCCTGAGAATCGCGGAGGAGGCCAAGGCCAACTGCCCGATCTCCCGCCTGCTGGCGCCGGGCGTCCAGGAAATCACGCTCTCCGCGAAACTCGCCTGATCCACCGCGTTGCCGGGCCCGCGGATCAGCGGGCTCGGCATTTGCGCTGGCATAGTTGGTCGCGTGCCCGTGGAGATGGACCGCGACCGCTTCGAGGAACTCGTCGGCGAGGCGCTCGACGAGGTGCCGGAGGAACTGCTCCGGCTGATGGACAACGTCGTCATCCTGGTCGAGGACGACTCCCCGCCCGGCGAGCCCGAGCTGCTCGGGCTCTACGAGGGCCACGCGCTGACCGAGCGCGGCTGGGACTACGCCGGCGTGCTGCCCGACCGGATCACCATCTATCGCAACCCCACGCTGCGCGTCTGCGACAGCGAGGACGACGTGGTCGACGAGGTCGCGGTGACCGTGGTCCACGAGATCGCCCACCACTTCGGCATCGACGACGCGCGGCTGCACGATCTCGGCTGGGGTTGAACACCCGATCTAGGCTCGAAGCCGAACAGTTCGGTCAGGCTGGAGGAACCATCATGCGCAGTGCCCTCTTCTCCGCGGAGAACCTGGAGAACAACCAGGATCAGCACCCCGGCATGCGGCTGCAGAACTCGAAGATGCTGAAATACCAGCTCAACGGCGAGATGATGGCCCGCACCGGCACCATGGTGGCGTACCAGGGGCAGATGCAGTTCCAGGCCCAGGGCTCCGGCGGCCTGGGCAAGTTCATCAAGAAGCAGCTCACCGGCGAAGGCGTCCCGCTGATGAAGGTCACCGGCCACGGCGACCTCTTCCTCGCCGACCGCGCCTCCGACATCCACATCATCGACCTGGAGCACGGCGACGCGCTGTCGATCAACGGGGCGAACGTGCTGGCCTTCGACCCCACGCTCAACTACGACATCAAGATGGTCCAGGGCATGGGCATGATGTCCTCCGCCGGCCTCTTCAACTGCGTCTTCACCGGGTACGGCCGGATCGCGGTCACCTCCAACGGCAGCCCGGTCGTGCTCAACATCGACGCGCCCACCTACGTCGACCCGCAGGCGGCCATCGCCTGGTCCGCAAACCTGCAGACCGGCTACCACCGCGCCGACCAGCTCGGTATCGGCACGCTCCTCGGCCGCTCCACCGGCGAGGCCTTCACGATGAGCTTCGCCGGCCAGGGCTTCGTCGTCGTCCAGCCCTCCGAGGAGCCGCCGGGCGGCCACGTCGTCGCCGGTGGCCAGAGCAGCAGCGGCGGCGGCCTCCTCAGCAACCTTCTCGACTAAACCCATAAAGCGGATATTCCTGCTTTCGGCGTGGTACGGCCCGCATGCTCGGAGCGGGCAAACCTCGGGGCTGCCTCCGCCGTCGCTCCGGACGCCCCATCGGAGCCAGTCCCGCCGCTGCTCCCCGAACCCCGCCACCCCACTTCCCAGCCGCGCCTCACGCTCACGGCACCCCACCCGAGGCACTGATCCGTGCGGGATCAGTGCCGCGTGCGGCCGGTGCCGCGACACGCTCATTCAGAGCAGCCCTGCGATTGGTGCCGCGTGTAGCCAGCGCCGTGGTCGGCTGGTTGGCGCGGTGCCGGCGATCAAACCACGCTGCGGCTGGGACTGCGCGGCGGCTGGGACTGCGCCGAGGCTGAGACTTCGCTGCGGCTGGGACCGTGCGGCGGCCGGGACCGTGCGGTGGCCGGGACCGTGCGGCGGCTGGGACCGCGCGCGGTGGCCGGGACCGTGCGGCGGTCAGGACCGTGCGGTGGCCGGGACCGTGCGGTTGCCGGGACCGTGCGGCGGTCGGACCGCGCCCGGCCAGAGTGCGACGTTGGTCAAGACCGCACTGCGGTCGGGCGGTGCCGGGCGTCGCGGCCGAGGCCACGCTGTGATCGGGTTCGCGAGACCGGCGTCGCGTAGCGCAAAGCACAGGATTCGCTTGATCAACGGTCGAATGTACGCAAGCGCCCTCGCCGGTGGCTCATAGGGGCGCTGCCGTACATTCGACCGTTGATCTTGCCTAGTCATGCCCGATATATCGCCTTATATCCGGCGGACGTCGATCTCCGGACAGGCCGCGTCTCGTTGGGCGGCTGCCGCTTCCACATTGTGAATGCGGTCTCCCGAATCGCGGAAGATCGCCAGCGCGAGCCCTCCGTCTCGGGTTCCTCTTCACGTTGCGTCACTCCTGCGAGATCCCCCACAGGATTACGCGCTGGCCGGCGCCGACGCATGTGGCAAATGTCCAAGACGCGGCTCTTGCAAGGTCGGTCCGCACCGGATCGAGTCACCATCGCCTCATGATCGACTGACTAGTGATACGCCACGCACCTCACGGCTCACTCATTCCGTGCACCACGTATCACTAGTCATCGCTACCGTCAGTAACAGGTAGCTATGAGCTGAAATATCGGGCACCCGGCACGCCGCCGCGCGAAGGCTTCGGGCGAGGCTCACCAAGAGATGGCATCAACGACTATGCGGATTCAGGCCCCACCCGAGCCGATCAGTAGTCGCCGTGACGGAGGCGGTCGACCCACGAAGCGGAGGCGGCGAACGCGTCGTCGGAGAGATTGGCCGGGGCGGGCACCGGGTGGTCGAGGCCGGGAGTCCAGCGGTGCCGCGGATAGGAGCCGAGGAACCGGACCTCCGCGCAGACCCGCCGCAATCCCTGAAGGGCTTCGCCGAAACGCGTCTCCGCCACATGCCCGGCACAGTCGAGGAAGAACACGTAGCGGCCGAGCGCCTCGCCTGTCGGCCGGGACTCGATGCGGGTCAGGTTGATGCCGCGGACCGACAACTCGGTCAGCACCGTCAACAGCGCCCCCACCTGGTCATGCCGGATGATCAGGGCCAGTGACGTGAGATCGTCACCGGTCGGCCCCGGCGGTGTCGCGGGTCGGGTGACCAGTGCGAACCGGGTCACCGCGTGCGAATGGTCAGCGATCTTGTCCGCCAGCACGGCCAGTTCGTAGCGCGTCGCGCCGAGCGGCGCGCAGATTGCGGCGTCGAACTCGCCGGCCGCGGCCGCGATCGCCGCGGCCGAGTTGGAGAGCACGTCCGTGACCTCGGCATCGGGCAGGTGGGCGCGCAGCCAGTTGCGGCACTGGGTGGAGGCCTGCGGGTGCGCGGCCACGGTCCGGATCGCGGTGGGCGCGGTATCGGCCCGCGCGCCGAGCACGAACTCGACCGGGATCACCACCTCGCGCGTGATCATCAGCGGCGCGCCGGCGATCAGCTCGTCCAGCGTGATCGGCACCGCGCCGCCGATCGAGTTCTCCAGCGGGACCAGTGCGGCATCCGCGTCCCCGGCCCGCACAGCGTCCAGCGCCTCGGGCACGCTGCGCGCGGGCACCCGGTCGCCGGCGACCGCCTCCTCGACCGTGAGCAGCGCCTGCTCGGTGAACGTAGCCTCGGGACCCAGGTAGACGAACCGCATACCCAGAACCTTAGGCCCCGCATCAGCGCGGCTCTCCCCGCAACCCCCGCCGCCGCCGGTACGCGGGACCGAACCCGTGATCGGGGCATCCCCCATTTTGTCAGAACAGCGTCGCCGGACGCCCCGATCATGGATGAGGCGCCCGGCGAACGGTGCTAGAGCCTGTATCGAGGTGGGAGACGGGCTGCGGCGTGGCCCAGGCGCCGCCTGGCCGCACGTCGCACAAGCCCACATACAACACCGGTATGCGGACTTCCGCGCCGCACACCCTCCACGACACCTGGACCGCGCCTCGCTCCGGCCCCCACTTCGATACAGGCTCTAGATCTGGAACGCGGTGGTCGGCGTGGGGGAGGTGGAGGCGGTCGGGAGCGGCGCCTCACCGCAGGCCACGGCGCGGACCGCGGACGGGGCGGCGCCGCGCACCCGGGCCGAGCACACGTTCGTTCCGGCGGTGACCAGCTTCAGGGTCTCGGCCAGGCCGCTGGTCACCACGAACAGTGGCTCCGCCTCCGGAATGGCGACCAGGCTGAGCTGCCACGTCCCTGCGCAGAACGGTCCGCTGGTCACGCGCGCGGTCCCGCCGGCCGGTACCAGGTCGCCGGTCCGCCCCAGCACCGCGATCACGTCGGCCGCGGCCGGGTCACCCTGGCACGGGACCAGCACGGTCTCCGCGTACTGCTCGGTGGGCGGTGCGGTCGGCGTCAGCCACGGGTCCGGCACCGACGGAAGCGACGGCACGTCCAGCACCGGCACGGACGCGGACACGCCCGGGCGCGACCAGGTCTGCTCCTCGAGCCCGGGCGGCGCGCCACAGGCGGCGAGCACCACCGCGCCCAGAACGGAGACTCCAAGAGCCACGAGGGTACGCGAGACCAGCACGAGGACAGATGTTAAGCCCGATGCGCCGGAATGCCAGGACCCAAAACTTACGTGATTTGCGCGAAGAACGTCAGGGAGCCGCTGACCACCGTGTCCTGGAACAGGGGAGTGGCGATGCCGTCGACGGTCTCGTCCGTGCCGGGCTCGGCCGCGCCGTCGACGCGCATCAGGCCGCGGGCCAGGCGGCCGGACGTGACCGCGAGCAGCGGCGGGATCTTGTCGATGTCCGACTCGGTGAGCGCGTTGCGGTTGGCGGTGAAGTCGATCAGGCGCAGCACGTCGAGCAGCGGACGGCCGACCACCTCGCTCGGGTCACCCATGCCGAGCAGCGCGCAGCAGGACGGCGACGCCGCGACGATCGCCAGGTCGGTGTCGATGACCAGGCAGTGCTCGGTGGCGGACGCCGCGACCGCGGCCCACCCCGCCATGCCGGACGGATGCGCGGTGACCGGCGACGCGAACTGGTGCCCGGAGAGCGACAGCTCGATCTGGTGTGCCAACACACGCCTCCCAACCCCTGTGTCGACGGACCGTGGCGGGCCGGACTCGACAACTCTAGCCCCGAAAGATCGCCTCGGCCGTGGCGGGATGCCGACAGACCCGGACTCGAACGGACCCGGATCCACACGAACTCGGGGCCGAACGGACCGGCGTCACGAGGACCCGGGGCCGAACGGCCCGTGGCGGGCCGGGCGGCGCCGCCGGTCACCGGAATGCGGTGATCAGCCCTGCCGTCCTGCCCGCGCGGGCGTCGTTCGTGGCGTCTTTGAAACGTTACCGGCGCGGCGTGCGCTTGTCAGCCGCGGTCCGGCCTTCGGCGTACCACCGGTAGTTGTCGGCTGCGGCCCGATAGGGCGCGTTGAGCCAGGTCGACGGGTGCTCGGCCACCGCGGTGAGCTTGGTGGCGGTCTCCGCGCTGATCCGCGCGCCACCGGCGACCAGGAGCCGGTCCAGCTCACGGTCGGTGGCGACGAGACAGTCCTTCGGCAGGCCGTAGACGCTGATCACACCGGTCCCCACGAAGGTGAGCACGGGCGTGACCGGGATCGTGTGGCCGACCGCGGCGGAGAGGGCCTTGGCGGCGCGCTTGGCGTCGCGCTTGGCCTCGGCCACGTAGTTGGGGCGCTTCCCGTTGATCTGCACGACGTCGCCCGCGATGAGCACGCGGGCCCGGCCGTGATCCGCGACCGCGACGGCGAAGATGCCGCCCGGGCCGATCGCCAGGAACCCGGCGCGCTCGTCCTGAGCGTCCAGGTCCAGCAGCTGACTCGGCATGTCGGCACGCGGCCAGTCGACGATGTGCCAGGCGGGGCCGAGACGGTCCAGCCGCGACAGAGCGCGGTGGCCGGCGGCCTCGATCCGGCGTGCATCCCGCTCGGCACGGCGGCGTCGGGCCCACTCCATGGGGCCCGGGCGCACGGCGTCCAGCGGAACCGGGAGTCCGTCGTCCTGGTGGGGACGGGTCTCGCCGGCGGTGAGCGCACGTTGAGTGGGGACGGTTGTACGAGCGGAAAAGACAGACATCGGTACCTCCGGCAAAAGGTCCCATTGGTTGTCGTGACACTACGGTACGTGGTTGACCCGGCACAGATGCAAGACCCAGTCCCCTGAATTCTGCGGAGTGAGACGTGAATCCGCGCTATTCACCTTTTTCCCACATGGCGCACACCGCCGCGAGCCGACTGTCCGAAAAGCTCGGTAAAGATCAGCGAAGAGTGAGCTGACGGCCGAGGAGGCCCTGCTTGGCGCGCCGGGCGGCACTGTCCAGAGTGTCGTCGGTGAGCGCCTCCGCGTACCGCTTCGCGAAGTCCGCGAGTGGGGATTCCCACTCCGGGCCGGCGGGCTCCACCGGCAAGTCCCACACCGGCACCAGCAGACCGTGCGCGCGGAACATGCCGGCGAACTTCGTCTCCTCGCCCAGCTTCAGCTCACCGGCCGCGCTCAGCCGGGCCAGCGCGTTCAGCGCCGCGTCCTCGCCGTCCGGCAGCACCCACCGCACGTGCGACTTCTCCGGCACGCGGCACCAGTAGGCGGCGGGCGCCGCGGCGAGCCGCACCGTGGGGTAGACGGACGCGTTCGCCCGCTCCAGCGACGCCTTCACCGACGGGTCGTCGGACGCGCCCTCCTCCAGCCAGAACTCGAAGCCGTCGTGCATGGCGATCTCCAGTGGACCGTCCACCAGCACGTCCTGCAGCCGCGGGCCGGGCCCGGGCAGCGCGGGCACGGCGACGGTGTTGCCCGGCGTGGTCGAAAGCGCCGAGAGCAGCGCGGCGGCCAGGTCCCGGGAGACGTCGCCGGACTGGATGTGCCGCTGCAGGCCGATGAAGACGCTGCCGTCCGGGCGGGTCATCGCCGGCCAGGCCATCGGGAGCACGGTCGCGAGCGTGACGGTGCGCTCGCCGTACTTCTCCACCAGATCGGGGGCCAGGCGCAGCGGGGCGGACGCGGCCGGGACCAGTTCGCGCAGCGCGACCCATTCCGGTTCGTCGGCCAGCCCTTCGAACGGCCGGTGCACGAAGATGTCCCGGACCTTCTGGCGCTTGGGTGCCGCGTCGGCGGCGGACTGAGTGTTCCTACGGCGCTTGCTCACGGCGACCCAGCCTAGGCGGTCGGCCCGCGGGGCGTCTCGTCCGGCACGAACCCGGGAGCGGGAATTTCGATCAGGCGAGGCTGAACTCGGCCCACACCGAGTGGCCGGAGGCGTCCCGGTCGGTGCCCCAGCAGCGAGCCATCGCGGCCACGATGCCCAGGCCGCGTCCGTCGATCGAGCGCGGTCCGGCCGGGCGCATGCGCGGGCCGGTCGCGGCGCCGCCGTCGGTCACCCGGACCTCCAGCACGCGCGCGTCACCGGCGGTGCGGCGCAGCCGCCAGCTGAGCCGGATCACGCCGCCGGGCAGCGGCCGCGCGTGCCGTATCGCGTTGCTGAGCAGTTCCGCCACCACGGTGACCACGTCGCACAGCAGACTCGCGGCGATCGACCCGGTCAGCTCCCGGGTGAGCTGGCGCCGGGCGGCCCGGACACCCTGGGCGTGATGCGGCACCTCCAGGCTGCGGGACCGGACGCTCCCGTTCTCCTGCTGCACGGCCGTCATCCGCCGCCCCCTCGCACATCTCGACCGTGGCCCCGGCCGCGTCAGCCGCGGGGGAGGCGCACCTCTGCGATCGCGCCGCCGCCCGGCCGTGGCCGGATGGAGGCCCATCCGTTCTGCCGCTCCACGATCCGGCGGACCAGGAACAGTCCGAGCCCGGCGCCGGGATAGCGACGGTGGTCGCCCGATTCGCCCTGCCAGAAGCGGTCGAATGCGCGTTCCACGTGCTCAGGACGTACCCCGATACCGCGGTCGCTAATCCGGAACGCGACCGTCTGCTCGTCCGCCTCCGCGGTCAGTTCGATCGGCGAGTCACCCTCCGCGTACTTCCCCGCGTTCGTCGCCAGCTCGGTGACCACGGTGGCGATCGCGGCCCGGTCGCCGAACGCCTTCGGCAGATCCTCAGGCAGGTCGAGCGTGATCCGGCGGCGCAGGTCGGAGGGGAGGCCGGTGACGGCCGCGCGGAGCGCGTCGACCACGTCGAACGGCACCGGAGCCGAGCCGCCGACCGGCCCGAGACCGCCGGTCGTGGCCAGCAGGCGGTCGACCAGCCGGGCCAGGTCGGTGGAGCGCTGGCCGATCGCGCGGGCGGCCTCGCGGCGGTCCGCGTCCGCCAGCGCGTCCCAGTGGCCGGTGAGCGTGTCCGCGTACCCCTTGATCACGGTGACCGGCGTGCGCAGCTCGTGGCTGGTGACCGCGAGGAACAGGTCCCAGTCGTGGTTGAGCTGGTTCTGGTCGCTGATGTCGCGGAACGTGACCACGCGCGAGTACGAGCGGCCCGGCAGGTCCCCGGCCGCGATCTTCATCCAGCGGCCGTCCGGCAGGCGGTGGTCGATCACCCGGCCGGTCGGCGGCGCCGGGAACGGCAGCGGCCGGTTCAGCGCCTGCGCGGCGGTCCGGCCGGTGACCCGCTCGGCCGCGGGGTTCCACAGCCGGACGTAGCCCTGCGAGTCGACGATCGCCAGCCCGTCCGCGAGCGCGGCCACGACCGGTCCGTCGCCGTGCACCGGCAGGCCGGACTGGTCGCCGTAGAGGTGCGCGACGGAGACCGCGACGTAACCCAGCAGCGCGTGCGCCTCCGGCGAGCTGGGCTCGTCGTCCGTGAAGAACGCGTGCAGCGTGCCGAGCGCGAGACCGCCGGCCTCCACCCGGGCGCCGAGCATGCGCCGGATGCCGCGCGAGGTGAACTGCTCCGCCACGTCCTTGGGCAGCGCGGTGAGGCCCACCTCGCTCGTCGCCGGGCCGGACAGCAGCCGGGCGATGGACGGGTCGGCGTGGTCGACCACGCGGCCGAGTGCCCAGCTGGACGCGCCGCTGGTGGCCACGATCCGGCCGCGGCTCGGCCCGTACTCCGCGAACGAGACGCCGTGCGCACCGAGAGCCGTCTGCACGACCTCCAGCAGGCGGTTCAGGGCGGTGACCCCGGACGCACCCGAGTTGATCATGTTGATGACCGCGGTGTGCCCGGCGATGAACGCGGCATAGTCGGGACGGTCCGGCATGCTATGAGTCTGCCTCGCTGTGGGGGGTCGCCGCAGTGGCCGGTCGGCGGAGGGCGCCGAGCGTCACACTTGACGCGCCGGGCGTCAGATGACTCAGGCGGGATTCCCGTCGTCGGTGACCACCCGCTCGGGCTTCAGACGACCCGGGCCGGATTTCCGTCGTCGGTGACCACCTCGCGTGCGGCGGCTTCCCACGCCTTCATCCCGCCGCTCAGGTTGCGGACGTTGTCCCAGCCGTTCTGCAGCAGGTAGTTCACCACCTGCGAGCTGCGGCCGCCGACCCGGCAGACCACGACCACGTCGCCGTCGGCCGGCACCTCCGCGATCCGGACCGGGATCTCCTGCATCGGCAGGTGGTGGGCGCCGGGCGCGTGGCCGGCGTCCCATTCGTCCTGCTCACGCACGTCGAGCAGGTAGGCGCCGTCCGGCACCTCGGTGGCGGTCACGCTGGGAACCTGAGATCCAAACACGCCTCCAGCGTACGGCGGGTCAGCTTCGGGAAATAACCTCGGGGTTCTCGATCACGAACTCGGTCAGCCGGTCCTCCCGGACCGCCTCGAACATCCGCTGGCTCAGGTCGGAGAGCTGCTCGTATTCCGTACCGCCGACGCTCACCGGGTTGAATCTTCCGCCGTTGGTGTTCAGTGTCATCAGGTCGCCGACCGCCACGCCCTTGAGCGTGAAGATGAAGTCCGCCACCGGGATGCCGCCGGTGTCCAGCGTGAACGCCGTACCCGCGGCCTGGATGAGCTGGTCGACCCGCAGTGGGTTGGCGGTGATGCCGCTGCTCGCGGCCTTCCGCACGATCGCCTTGATCATCTGCTGCTGGTGCCGCTGCCGGCCGTAGTCGCCGTCGCTCAGGCCGTAGCGCTGCCGGGAGAAGTCGAGCGCCTGGGTGCCGTTCATCTGCTGGCACCCCTTGCCGTAGACGACCGGCTCGGCCGCCCAGCGCTTCCCGGCCCGCCGCGCGTCGGCCTTGTAGACCTGCTCGCCGTCGACCAGCACCATGTGGTGCGAGACGGTCCGCTCGTCCACGCACATCCGCACGCCGCCGAGCTCGTCGATCACGTTCTTGAAGCCGCCGAAGTCGATGATCGCGGCACCGTCGAAACCGATCCCGGTCGCGCCCTTCAGCGTCTCGGCCATCAGTTGCGCGCCACCGGCCCAGCCGCCACCGTTCTGCGCGCCGTAGTAGAACGCGTCATTGATCTTGGCGGTGGCGCCGGCGAAGTCGTTCCTCTCGAGCGGCGGGATTTCCGCCAGCGTGTCCCTCGGCACCGAGATGAGGAACGCGCGATCGTGCGTGGCCGGAATGTGCAGAATGACGATCGTGTCCGCGCGCGTGTTGTTCTCCTCCCAGCTCTCCCGCACGTCCACGCCGAGCAGCAGCATGTCGATCGCGCCGTCCATGCTCGCGCCGCCCTCCGCCGCGCTCTTGCTCCCGTCCCCGAGCAGGTTGCCCTGGGCGATGTTCTGCGTCGCCCGCCCGATCAGCACCTGCGCCCCGGCCAGCGCCCCACCACTCAGCACCAGCAGCACCACCCCGAACGCCACGCCCAGCCGCGCCCACAGCGGACTGCGCCTCCGCCGCCGACGCCCCCTCGCCGGCTTCGTTTCCGGCCCCGCTCCCGGCCCTGGCTCCGGCCCGAGCTGCGGCTTCGGTGCCCGCTCCGGCGCCATGATCGGCCGGATGATCGTCTGCACCCGGGTGGGCGCGTTCCAGGCGGGCGCCACGGCCGGAGCGTCAGGGCGGTACCGGACATGCATGCCAGACTCTCCCAGGTGGTGACGATACGGACATCACCTGATGTAACGAGCCTGCCCGATTTGCGCTCCCCACCCCGACCTCAGAACCCCGACCCCCAACCCGTCTTCCCGCTCCCAGCGCGGTCACCTCCGCGGGAGTATGCGGAAGTGGCCACGCCGGAAGCGGGAAGACGGGCTTTGGAGGTCTTGGCTGTGGGGCGGCCTAGCTGGACTTGGCGATGAACTGGGGGTGCTCGATCAGGAAGGTGCCGAGCGTGCCGGACTTCGCGGCGGCCAGCATGTCCATCGACTCGCCGTCGAGCTGCTCGAAGGACTGGCCGTCGATGGTCACCGAGTTCAGGTTGCCGGCGTTCGTCTTGATGAGCATCAGGTCGTTCGCGGCGACGCCCTTGAGCGTGAAGATGAAGTCGGCCGGGGCGATGCCGCCGGTGTCCAGCACGAACGCCTCGCCCGCGGCCTTGGTCAGGTCGTTGAGCTTGCCCAGGTCGGTGAGGACGCCGCTGGAGGTGGCCTTCTTGGCGATCGCCTTGATCAGCTGCTGCTGGTGGCGCTGGCGGCCGTAGTCGCCGTCGCTGAGGCTCTTGCGGATGCGCGCGTAGTCCAGGGCCTCGGTCGAGTTCATCAGGCGGCAGCCCTTCTCGTGGACCAGCGGCTTCACGCCCTCGGGGAGCTGGATGCCGTACGTCTCCGAGTACCACCCCTGGACGAGCTTGCCGTTCGCGTCGACGCCGAGGTGGGCCGATTCGGCGGCCTCGTCGACGCACATGTCGACGCCGCCCATCGCGTGGATCAGGCTGGCGAACCCGTTGAAGTCGATGATCGCGGCGCCGTTGAACCTGATGCCGGTGATCTTGTTGAGCGTGTTGGAGAGCACCGCCATGCCGCGGCTGCGCTTCTCCAGCTCCGTGCCGTCGCCCTCGTAGCCGTAGGAGAACGCGGAGTTGATCTTCCCGGTGGCGCCGACGAAGCCCACCTTGTCGTACGCCGGCATCTCCACCCGCCAGTCGCGCGGGATCGAGATCAGGTAGGCCTGGTCGTGCGTCTCCGGGATGTGCAGGATGATGATCGTGTCGGAGAGGACCGACGTGACGGAGGAGCCCTCCTCGCGCGCGTCGATGCCGACCAGCAGCAGGTTGACCGCGCCGTCGATGTTGTTGCCCGACTCGCCGTCCGCCGCGGCCGCGTCACCCTCCAGCAGCGAGCCCTGGGTGATCGAGCTCTCCGCCTGGTTGATCACGGTCTGTGCGGCGACCAGCGTGCCGCCGCTCACCACCACCAGCACCACGCCGAAGATGAGGATCAGTCGCGCCCACAGCGGGTCCTTGCGTCGCTTGGCCGCCACTCGAGAAATCCCCTCACGCCGTCGGTTTCCGCGTCAAGTTAAGCGCGTTTGCCAAACATTGGGGATCCCAGAGGTTGCCAAAAAGTTAACAACCTCTGGGAAGACAATCAGGATCACGGATTGGTTTTGGCTGGTGGCTCTGCGTTTGTCTTGATCCAGTCGACCATCGTGTCGTTCGCGATCGCCTCGTACAGCGCCAGTGCCGGCTCGCGGTCGGAGACCACCACGGACTGCCCGTCGCGTTCCGCGCTGCCCTGGTTCGGGCTGGTGATGAACGTCAGGTCGTCGCTGCGCAGGCTCCGGAACTCCAGCGCCATGTCGACCAGCGAGAAGTTCTCGTCCACGGTCATCGCGTTCGTGGTCGCCTTGAGGAACGCGTCCAGCTTGCCGGCGTTGGTCAGCGTGCCGGAACTCGCGGCCTTGTCCATCAGCGCCTTCAGGAACTCCTGCTGGTGCCGCATGCGGGCGAAGTCACCGTCCGGGAACTGGTAGCGCTGCCGGATCCAGTCGAGCGCCTCCTCGCCGTTCATGTGGTTCACGCCCTTCTCGAAGACGCGGAACGGCTTGTGGATCGACTTGGTGTCCTGCTCGACCGTCAGGTCCACGCCGCCGAGCGCGTCCGTCACCTCTACGAAGCCGGCGAAGTCGATCGCGGCCACGTGGTCGATCCGGACGTCCGAGAAGCACTCCACGGTCTTGACCGCGAGCGGCAGCCCGCCGAACGCGAACGCCGCATTGATCTTGTCGGGCGCACCGTCCGCGCAGTCCGCGCCGGCACTGCTCGGGATCGACACGTACAGGTCTCGCGGTATCGACACGAGGTAGGCCTTGGAGTGGTCGGCCGGCACGTGCATCAGGATGATCGTGTCGCTGCGCCACTCGCTGGCCTCGCCGCTCTGCGCGTCCGGGTCACGGGAGTCGCTACCGACCAGCAGGATGTTCATGGTGCCGTCGACCGGCTTCTCCGGGCGGCCGTCCCGCAGTTCGGAGAACGCGTCGGTGCGCTTCAGGTCGCCGTCGAGATTCGACGCGTACGCCCAGAGGCCGCCCGCGGCCGCGATCAGGAAGATTAGCAGCGCGATGCCGCCGATCAGGGCGATGCGCTTCCAGTTGGGACGCAGCGGCCGCTTCCCGCCGCTGTAGACGCCGCGGCCGCCACCGCGCGGCGGCTCGCCACCGCCACCGCCGCCGGACCGGGTGGAGTTGCCCCGCTGGGTGCGCGGACCGCCGTACTCGCCGGACTGGCCGGTGTCCCGCCCGGGGCGGACGGAACCGCCGCGCACCGGCCCGCCGCCCGGCGCCGAGGCCCGGGCGCGCGGACCCGCCGCGTCACGCCGGAACTCGCCGCCGAAAGATCCAGATTGTGCCGTGGGTGACATGCGTCCAGAGTACGTAGCCGAAGCTATTTCGCTCGGCGACGCACAGTGAACCGGCACAAATCAGGGAGTCGAACTCCCAGGTCAGACCCGGGAACGGAAGTATTCGATCGTCCTGCTCAGACCCTCGTCGGGCCCGATGGACGGCTCGTAGCCCAGCCTGGTGCGGGCCAGCGTCAGGTCCGGGCGCCGCTTCTCCGGGTCGTCGGAGGTGCGCTCGACGAACTTCACCGTGGACGGGCTGCCGGCCAGCTCGGTGATCTTCTCGGCCAGCTGCCGCATCGTGAACTCGTGCTCGGTGCCGCAGTTGATCGGACCGGTCTCGGTCGAGTCGAGCAGCATCAGGATGCCGCGGACCAGATCGTCCACGTAGGTGATCGAGCGGGTCTGCGAGCCGTCGCCGTGCACGGTGATCGGCTCGCCGCGCAGCGCCTGGCTGATGAACGTCGGGATCGCGCGGCCGTCGTCCGGGCGCATGCGAGGACCGTACGTATTGAAGATGCGGACGATCGCCACGTCCGTGCCCCGGGCGCGGTGGTAGCCCATCGTCGCGGCCTCGGAGAAGCGCTTCGCCTCGTCGTAGACGCTGCGGATGCCGACCGGGTTGACGTTGCCCCAGTACGACTCCGGCTGCGGGTGCACCAGCGGGTCGCCATAGGCCTCGGAGGTGGAGGCCATCAGGAACCGGGCGCCGTCCGCGGTGGCGCGCTCCAGCAGGTTGAGCGTGCCGATCGAGCCGACCCGGAGGATCTCCACCGGGATCGTGCCGAAGTCGGTCGGGCTGGCCGGGGACGCCATGTGCATGATCGCGTCGAACCGCTCCGCGATCGCCGGGTGGTGCGCCGGCAGACCCTCGGTGATGTCCGCCTCGATCAGCGTGAACCGCGGGTTGTCGGCCAGGTGACCGAGGTTGTCCTTGGCGCCGGTGATGAAGTTGTCCAGCGCCACGACCGTGCATCCACGGCCGATCAACGCATCGACAAGGTGCGACGGGACGAAGCCGGCTCCGCCGGTGACGAGAACCCGGTGGCCCTCTCCGAAACGCTGGGCAATGACCATGGCGCCAGACTATAGGTCGTCGCCGAACGCAGCGAAGGGGCGGTCCGGTTGTGGACCGCCCCCGTGCTGTCCGTGTCAGTGCGCTCCCGCTCCGGTGATCGACCGGACCTCGAGCTCCGCGTACTTACCGGCGTCCGCGGGCTCCTTCGAGATGATCGTCCCGATCCAGCCGCAGAGGAAGCCGACCGGGATCGACACCAGGCCCGGGTTGGACAGCGGGAAGAAGTGCCAGTCCGCGTTCGGGAACATCGCGGTCGCGGAGCCGGACACCACCGGCGAGAAGAAGACCAGGCCGACCGCGGTGATCAGGCCGCCGTAGATCGCCCAGACCGCGCCGTTGGTGTTGAACCGCTTCCAGAACAGCGAGTAGAGGATCGCCGGCAGGTTGCCGGACGCGGCCACCGCGAACGCGAGCGCCACCAGGAACGCCACGTTGAGGCTCTGCGCGAAGATGGCCAGCACGATGGAGATCGCGCCGATCCCGAACGCGGAGATCCTCGCCACTCGCACCTCCTGCCGCTCCGACGCCTGCCCGCCCTTGATCACGTTGGCGTAGAAGTCGTGCGCCAGCGAGCTGGACGACGCGAGCGTCAGGCCGGCCACCACCGCGAGGATGGTCGCGAACGCCACCGCGGCGATCACGGCCAGCAGCACCGAGCCGCCGGTGCCGCCGCCGAGGTACCGCTCGCCGAGTTCCTGGGCCAGCTGCGGCGCGGCCGTGTTGCCGGCCTTGTCCTGCGCGGTGATGGCCTCGCTGCCGACCAGCGCGGCCGCGCCGAAGCCGAGCGCGAGCGTCATCAGGTAGAAGACGCCGATGATGCCGATCGCCCAGAGCACGCTCTGCCGGGCCGCCTTCGCGGTCGGGACCGTGTAGAAGCGGATCAGGATGTGCGGCAGGCCGGCCGTGCCGAGCACCAGCGCGATGCCGAGCGACAGCAGGTCCAGCTTGCTGTAGAGCGTCTTCAGCGCGTCGTCGGACTCCACGCCGTACCGAAGGCCGGGCTGGAGGAACGCGTCGCCCTTGCCGGACGCGTCCGCGGCCGCGCCGAGCAGCGACGACAGGTTGAACCGGAACGCGGCGAAGACCAGGATCGTCATCAGGGCCGCGCCGGTCATCAGCAGGAACGCCTTGACGATCTGGACGTACGTCGTGCCCTTCATGCCGCCGATCGTCACGTAGACGATCATGAGCACGCCGACCAGCACGATGGTGAGCAGCTTCGCCGCGTTCGCGTCCATGCCGAGGAACGTCGTGTCCGGCTTGATGCCGAGCAGCAGCGCCACCAGCGCGCCCGCGCCGACCATCTGGGCCAGCAGGTAGAAGATCGACACCGTGATGGTGGAGACCGCGGCCGCGGTCCGGACCGGCTTCTGCCGCATCCGGAACGCCAGCACGTCCGCCATCGTGTACTTGCCGGAGTTCCGCAGCAGCTCGGCGACCAGCAGCAGCGCCACCAGCCAGGCGACCAGGAAGCCGATCGAGTAGAGGAAGCCGTCGTAGCCGGAGAGCGCGATGATGCCGGCGATGCCGAGGAACGACGCGGCCGACATGTAGTCGCCGCCGATCGCCATGCCGTTCTGGAAGCCGGAGAACGAGCGGCCACCGGCGTAGAAGTCGGCCGCGCTCTTCGTCTGCCGGCTGGCCCAGACCGTGATCCCCAGCGTGAAGATCACGAAGACGACGAACAGGGCGATGGTGAGCGTGCGCGCGGTGGTGTTCGTCGCGTCGGCCGCGAAGATCAGGTCGTTCACTTGTCGCCCTCCAGCTCCGCACGGATCTTGTCCGCGGTCGGGTCGAGGCGCTTGTTCGCGTAGCGCGAGTAGAGCCAGGCGATCAGGAACGTGGTCACGAACTGCAGGAGGCCGAAGATCAGCGCCACGTTGATGTGGCCGATGACCTTGATGGCCATGAAGTCACGCGCGTAGGCGGACAGGATGACGTAGAGCGCGTACCAGAGGAAGAACGCGACCGTCATCGGGAAGACGAAGCCGCGCAGCGCCTTGCGCAGCCCCGCGAACTCCTCCGACTCCTGCACGGCGACGTATCTGCTCTGGTCCGGGGAGGTATCCGTACTCATGGTTCCGGTGCACCACCTTCGCGGGCGTGTGGTCCGATTTCGCACCGCACCGTAGAAAGCGCAGGACCGGCGGAGGAAGTATTGATCGTCATCCCGGCGCGGCGGTGCGCCGAACGGACGTGCCGATGCGCTCAGTGACCTGAGTCACGCCGTCTAGCGCTCGCTCAGCTCGCGGTATCGCCCTCGGTAGTGCAGTAGCGGCCCTGCGTCCCCGCCCGCCTCGACGTGCTCGACCGTCGCCTCCACCAGCAGTCCCCAGCCGAAGGCACGAGCGGCGTCGATGCGGCACCCGGCCCACGTCTCGCTGCCGGCCGGCACCGGGCCCCACTCGGTCTCGGCCCACGCGTCCGCGCGAAACAGGCCGCCGGGCGCCGGCATCAGCCCGGCGAACCGGTCCGCCAGCTGCCGGTGCGACGGGTCCAGCGGCGTGACCGCGATCCGGCCGGTCTCCTCCGCCGTCTCCCACAGCTCCGACTCCGGGTCGACCAGGCCCAGCACCCTGGCCGGGTCGCCGTCCGCCACCAGCGTGGAGGAGACGGTCAGGCCGGCCGGGCCGGGCGTGGTCCACAGCGTCACCGGCGAGGCCAGCCGGCCGCGCAGCCGTCGCACCGGCGACCGCTCCGCGTCCGGCGTCGCGAACGGGTCGGTGGCGTGGATCCTGGCGCCCGGCGCGTCTTCAGAGGTCATGGGTTCATCATCGCCGCGGGGAGATCGCGGAGAGCAGCTCGGGCATGCGCCGGTCCAGCAGCCGGCCCGCGAAGCCGGAGCCCAGCCACAGCGCGACGCCGCCGTAGAGCAGCCCGGCCGGCAGCCCGGCCCACACCCAGACGTCGGAGGCCAGCGTGGACACCGCGAAGACCGGCACGCACAGCAGCAGCGTGCAGAGCATGGCGGCGAAGCTGAACAGGCTCTTCGTCACGCCCGCGCCGGTGTTGACCGCGAACGGGTTCGACGTCTCCGGCAGCGAGAACGCGCCCAGCACGGAGACGAACAGGTTGATCGCCACGCCGCAGCCGTAGGCGGCCACGGTCGCGCCCCACATCGACGGGATCCAGCCCGGCCGGTGCAGCACCAGTGCCAGCGCCACCGGGATCGCCATGATCAGCGGCACCAGGTAGCAGGAGAAGCCGGCCACCCGGGAACGCAGCTCGGCCGTGCCGGGCACACCGGCCACCACGTTCGCGGCGTACGCGGTCCCGTCGTACCCGAACTGGTTCGCCAGCCCCACGCCGCCGAGCACGCCCAGGAACACCATCGACGCGGTCGCCGTGGCCAGCGACGGCGGCACCGCGGACGTACCCTCGATCAGGCCCCGGCTGCCGATGTTCACCATCAGCGGCACGAACATGCCGACCACCGCGAACGTGATCAGGTTCGCCCGCCGCCGGGTGTCCCGCCACCAGTACCGCACCTGCAACGCCACCAGCGCGCCGAACCGGTTGCGGGGCAGCCCGCGCAGCAGCCGCGGGAACAGCCGGGTGGTCGGCGACGCGTCCGGCGTCTCCCGGGTGCCCCGGCCCGACGTGGTGGTGGCGGTGCCGACCATCGCGCTCTCCAGCGTCGCCGACCACCACCACAACAACACCGCGACGGACACCCCCATGATCAAAAACTTCGCGGGTACGGCGAGCCAGCGGCCCTCCACCACGTCCAGCCCCACGGTGTACGGCGCGGCCAGCGGCGTCCAGCCGAGCACCCGGGCCACGCCGGCCAACACGTCCCAGTCCGCGGTGCGGGCGGCGGCCAGCAGCCCGATCTGCAGCGGCCCGAGCAGCGCGGCCAGCACGGCCAGCAGGATCGCGGCCAGGTCCCGGACCCGCCGGGACCGCAGCATCGCGGAGAACGCGCTGGTCGTGGCGCGGCTCAGCGACACGCACAGCAGCAGCCCGGCCACGACGCCGGCCAACTGCACCAGCCCGGCCGCAGCGCCGCCGTGCAGCGCCGCGGCCACGGCCAGGCCGGACGTCGCCGCGAGCGTGGCGAGCGCGGGCACCCCGGCCAGCGCGGCCGCGAACATGCCGCTGACCAGCGTCCGGCGGCGCAGCGGCAGCAGCGCGAACCGGGCCGGGTCCAGCGTCTCGTCCACGCCGAAGAAGACCAGCGGCATCAGCAGCCAGCCCAGCACCACGGCGGCACCGCCGAGGCCGCCGCCGAGCGCCATGCCGGTGTGCCCGCGGCTGAACCCGGTGACGGCGAAGAGCGTGAAGCCGACCACGGAGAACCACGCGCCGAAGAACAGCCCGATCACGAACAGCGCGATCCGCCACCGCTGCCCACGCAGCCCGTTGCGCATCACGCGCAGCTTCAGCAGCACGAAGTGCCACGGCGTCACAGCCATGCGAGTTCCTGGCCGGTGGCGGTGCGCCCGCCGACCACCCGCACGAAGACCTCCTCCAGCGACTGACCGGCCCGGACGTCCGCGATCGTGCCCGCGGTCAGGATCCGGCCCTGCGCGAGGATCGCCACGTGCGTGCACAGCCGCTCCACCACCTCCATCACGTGGCTGGAGAAGATCACGGTGTTGCCGCTCGCCACGTACCGCTGGAGGATGTCCCGGATCAGCGCGGCGGACACCGGGTCGACCGCCTCGAACGGCTCGTCCAGCACGAGCATGCGCGGGCCGTGCAGCAGCGCGCAGGCGAGACCGATCTTCTTCTTCATGCCGGCCGAGTAGTCCACCACCAGCGTGCGGTCCGCGTCGGTGAGCGCCAGCACGTCCAGCAGTTCGCGGGCCCGCTGGTCGACCACGTCGGCCGGCATGCCGCGCAGCAGCCCGTGACAGGCCAGCAGCTCCGCGCCGGTGAGCCGGTCGAACAGCCGCGCGCCGTCCGGCATCACGCCCAGCATCCGCTTGGCGGCCAGCGTGTCGGACCAGACGTCGTGACCGAGCACGGTCGCGGTGCCGGCGTCCGGCCGCAGCAGGCCCACGGCCATGGAGAGCGTGGTGGTCTTACCGGCGCCGTTCGGCCCGAGCAGGCCGTAGAACGAGCCGGACGGCACCTCCAGATCGACCCCGGCCACCGCGACCTTGTCCGCGAACCGCTTCACCAGTCCGTGCAGCGCCAGGGCGAACGTCATGGGATCGACCGTACTGGGTCGCGGCGGGGTGAGTCAGAGCGTTCAGCCCGATCGGGAGCGGGTGGCCGGCGCGGCGGCTGGGCCGATCGGGGGAACCTTATCTCCTACTTGAAGATGATTCGGTGTTATGCATGCGATAGCTCGGCGACGGCCGTCACACGCACGGGTTACCCTCTTTCGCCGTGACCACTTCGAGCACCGTGTCGCAGGCCGCCGAGGCCGGCGAGCCGGAGAAGGCCGCCCCCGAGGCGCCTCCGGCGACCGAGAGCAGCACCCCCGCGGGCACGTCCCCGCGCTGGACCGGACGTCGGGCGGACATCCTGGTCACGCTCGTCTACCTGCTGGGCGCGTTCTGGGTGACCATCCGCACCTGGATCGACCCGTGGGGCCGCGTCCTCGGCGAGCAGGCCAAGGACCAGGCGTTCAACGAGTGGATGTTCGCCTACGACGCGCACGTCGTGCGGAACCTGGACAATCCGTTCTTCACGACGCTGCAGAACGCGCCGGACGGCGTGAACCTCATGGGCAACGTCGCCATGCAGCTGCCCGGCATCCTGCTGTCGCCGCTGACCATGGTCGCCGGGCCCGAGGTGACCTACCTGTCGCTGATGACCGCCAACCTGTTCCTCACGGCGCTCACGTGGTACTGGTTGCTCTCCCGTCGCCTGGTCGAGTCCCGGGTCGGCGCGTTCGCGGGCGCGCTCGTGATCGGCTTCGGGCCGGCGATCATCTCGCACAGCAACGGGCACCCGCACATCACGTCGCAGTGGCTGATCCCGTTCATCATCTGGTCGGTCATCCGGCTCGGCGAGCCCGGCCGCACGGTCCGCAACGGCCTGACGCTCGGTGCGCTGGTTCTCGCGCAGCTGTTCGTCGGCGAGGAGAACCTCTTCCTGACCGCGATCGCGTGCGCGTTCATGGTGATCGGCTACGCGATCTTCAACTGGAAGGACGTCCGCGCCCGATTCGGCCGCGCCGCGGGCAGCCTCGCGATCGGCGGTGGCCTGGTGCTGCTGTTCGCCGCCTACCCGCTCTACCACCAGTTCGCCGGCCCGCAGCACTACAGCGGCCACCCGGGCGACCCTAAGCCGGCCACCATCGAGTCGTACTTCGCGTTCGCCACCGAGTCGATCGGCGGTGGGAAGAGCAGCGCCGCCGGCCTCGCGCCGAACTTCACCGAAGAGGTCACGTTCTTCGGCTGGCCGCTGATGCTGATCGCGCTGGCCGGCATCGTCTGGCTGCGCCGGGAGAACATTGTCCGGGTGCTCGCGGTCACCGGCGCCGGCGCCGCGATCCTCTCGCTCGGCCCGGTCATCCACCTCAACAACCAGCGCAACCTGCGGATCCCCGGCCCGTTCGCGCTGCTCGAGCACCTGCCGGTGGTCAACGCGATGGTGGTCGCCCGGTTCAACCTGATCACCACGGTCGCGATGGGCGTGCTGCTCGCGGTCATCGTCGCCCGGGTCGCCGAGCGTGCCCGCCCGGCCGAGACCTCCGGCCTCCCGATCCGCCTGCTCGGCGTCACCGTGCTGGCCGGCGCGCTCATCCCGATCATGCCGACCCCGCTGGCCGGCCACGACCGCCCGCCGGTCCCGGACTTCGTCACCGCCGGCACCTGGCGCGACTACGTCGCCGAGGGCCGCACGCTGGTCCCGGTCCCGGTCAACGGCCTGACCAGCATCCGGTACGGCTCGGCCGCCGACGTCGGCTTCGCGGTGCCCAGCGGCTACTTCCTCGGCCCGTCCTCCCCCGACGACAACACCGGCCGCTGGGGCGCCCCGCCCCGCCCCACCTGGCTGCTCTTCGAGAAGATCCAGGGCAGCAAGGACGAGCCCGTCGTCATCACCGACGCCGACCGCACCGCCGCCGTCGATGACCTCCGCTACTGGAAGGCCGACGCCGTCGTCCTCCCCCGCGACAGCGGCACCGACGTCAAGCTCCTCCTCGCCCTGGAATCCCTCCTCGGCCCCGGCCAGCGCATCTCCGACGTCTGGCTCTGGGACGTCCGCCCACTCACCGACAACTGACCGGCCATCGCTGAAACGGGCCGCCGGATCCCCGGCGGCCCGTTTCGTCTTCCACCGCGTCGATTCCCGGCTCAAACAGCGCTCGCGCGGATTTGCCGCGGATTCGCCACAGCGGGGTCATCGAGCGCAGGGTCGGCGCGACCCGGCGGGATCGCTCAGGTCCAAAAGAAAGCCGCGGTGACCAGAGATCGTGCTGGTCACCGCGGCTTGTCCGCATGGGGATGCGGAGGGCCAGGGATTCGAACCCTGGAGGAGTGTCACCACCCCTAGTGGTTTTCAAGGGAACTGCGTTTCGGCGAACCCCTACCCGCTTTGACCTGCTGTTTCAGCGTGGAACGCGCCGAATTTTGAGTGCGGTTCCCCCGAATACGCCCCCGCCCCCGACTCGCCTTGATCGCCCGCTCGATCTGCTGGTTGATGTGCTCCTCGTCCCCGTCGATGCAACCCGCGTAGACCTTGAGGAGCACGGCGACACCGTGGCCGGCCCGGCTGGCGACCTCGGTTGCCGGAACACCGCCGTTCAACCAGAGCGTCACCGCGGCGTGCCGCAGATCGTAGGGTCGGCCGGCGAGCGGGGAGACGGCCTGCTCGGGAGTCAGTGCGGCCTTCCGCGCGTCGCGCCAGATCTCGCCGTAGGTCGACTCGACCAGGTAGCCGCCACGAGCCGCGCGGAACAACCGGCCGTCATCGGCGGTCCCGAACTTTGCCAGGTGAGCGCGGAGGATGCGCACCAGGTCGGGCGGGATCGGGACACTGCGCATCTCCGTCTCGGCCCGGTGCTTCAGGCCGCGTACCTGGCGCACCTCTCCGTCGTCCGTCCAGTCGGCCCCGGTCGGTGGCGCGGTCTCGGCTAGATCGATCCGTCCCCAGCCGCTTTCGGGAAGGTGACAGTCGGCCCGGCGCAGCGACGCGGCCTCGGACGGACGGAAGCCGGCGAAGTAGAGGCAGGCGAAGAAGGCGACCAGGTGAGCGCCCTGCGGATGCACTGCCGGAACAGCGTCGAGGAGCGATTCCACCTGCGCCGTGTTGGCGACCACCCGCCGGTCGACCGCCTCCGCGACCGCGGGTGCCTTCCACTGGGTGCGGTCGATCGGGTTGAAGTCAAGGAGGTTCCGCTCGACGGCGTAGCCGAGCGCGTTGTAGAAGACGGCGCGTTTGCGCTGAACCGTAGTGGCCGCCGCCGGCTTTCCATCAAGTCGCCGGGAGCAGGCATTCAGCGCGGTACGGATGTGGTCGGTATCGCGCAACCGGCTGACCGGGAGGGACTGCCGGGTCAGCCAGGCGAGGGCTGCCTCCTCCGCTGCCGGAACGGATTCGGACCTGGTGTTCGGGTTGAACGCCCAGCGGTAGAGCGCCAGGCGCAAAGTCTCCGCATCCGGCGCCCCGCGATCAGCGACGATCAGAACCGGGGTGACCGTGAGCAGCGCATCAACCATGGACTTGCGGGACTTAGCCGCAGCGTGCGGCCACTTCATCTCGATGTAGGCGCGGGCGTGGTCGTACCAAGTGGTGCGGTCCTGCTCGCGCAGCCTGGACTCGGGCAGGCCGGTGATCTCGTCGAAGGGCTCACCCGCCGCAGCGGCCTTCACCAGGTCGGAGCGGAAGCGGTCGGCGAGCGCCTTCGTGGTGAAGGAGCGCTCGAAGCGCTTGCCGGCCACGACCCAGCGGACGCGGTGGCTCTTGCCCTTGCCGCGGTCGTCCCGCTTGCCCATGTCGTGGATCTTCACGTCGTAGCTGCTCATGCGGCGTTGTCCTCCCGCTGGCACAGCCACGCGTCGAGGTCGGCGCGTCGGATGCGGACCTCACCGTTAGGGAGCTTGATGCAGCGCGGGGCGATGCCGAGGCGACGCCACTTATAGAAGGTCGAGCGGGGGACGCCGAGTTCGGCGAGCACCTCAGGGACGGACAGCAGCTTGCGCTCCAAGCCTCCGGTCATCTCCTTCGACTTCATGCGGCCTGCTGAGTGGGATTTGCCGAAAAGGGGCGTGGTTGAGCGGCGGCAAGTTCGCCGCGCCATCGGATACGGGCTGAAACAGCACGTAGAACCCGATGTTCGACCGGGAGTACGTCGGGGTCGTCCGGCCGGGCCAGCTCGAAGCGGAAGCGCTTCGGGTCGGCTGGCCCTATCGCGGATGAGCTGTCCTCGGAGTCGGCGAGGCCGCCGGCCAGGACGGCGCGGACCCAGGCACGGTTGTCCGCGCGGTGGTCGGCGAGGGTCTTGCCGGACCACTGCCGAGACACCAGGACGCGGCGGCCGGTGAAGCCGAGGGTGGAGCGCTGGTGGACCTTGCCGGTGCAGCGGCCCGGTGTGAGGCCGGGTTTCGCGCCGTCCGGCTGGACGTTGTAGAGCAGCCAGTTCGCGCACGTCGGGGAGCACGGCAGCGTGGACAGCTCGGCGTGGAGCCGGTCGAAGTGCGCGCGCTGCGGGTCGGTCTTCGGTGTCGCGTGTTCGGTCAGGTCTTTGGTGACGTACTTGGTCACGTAGCGGATCGCGCGCTCGGCGTCCTTGGTGCCGGAGTCGATCCCGCGTGCGTCGATGCGGCCGAGCCGGGCGACGTAGGCGGGGTCTTCGTCGATCGCGTCCAGGGCCTCAGCCCACGTCGGTAGCGGCGCGCGGGTCTTCGGGTCGACGTAGGTCGCCTGGTCGGTGTCCCAGACCGGCGGCTTGTCGACCGTGTAGGTCGCGCGGTCGAACGGTGGCCACCACACCTGGTGATAGGTGGCCGCCGCTACCTGTTTGAGCAGCCGTCGCGGGATCGTGCCGCGGATTGCGAAGTGCGCATGCGGAGCGAGACGCCGTTGGAGCTCGACGGCGCCGGCGTATTGAACGTTCCATCCCGCCGCCCGGCGGAGGTTCTGCCACCAGCGGTCCATCACCCGCGCGAAGTGGATCGCGTCGAGTGCGGCCCGCCGGTAGTCGTAGGCGTCGGGGTCTACCGGTGTGCCGAGTTCCGGCTCGTACTGGCCGTGCCGGGCGCCGCACTCGCACGGCACGACGTAAGCGCCGCGTCGGATGTGCGAGTGGACCGGCCCGTGCGAGTCGAGGGTCAGCGTGACGAGCATCGACGGCCGATAGGTATGGCCGTCCCGCCCAGCGAACGCCCGGCCGACCGTGCGCCCGTCGACCGGGAGCCGGGGCAGGTCTGGCGAGTCCTGACGGCGTTTCGTCGACCGTTTCCGCCGAGGGCGGTCGTCCCGGTCGCGTGGGGTGAGGTGGCCGCGGAGGTTCGTCTCGGCCAGCAGCTCGTCAGCCTGGGCGATCTCTTCATCCAGGCCGGTGATCTGCGCGGCGCGCTCGTCCGGGGTCATCGGCTGGTAGTTGACCGCTTCCCGGTCGAACTCCAGGTGCGCGCGCTGGGCCACGAGGTCGAGCACTTCCGCCGTGGGCGGGTCTGGGTCGATCGCGGGCTCGTCGGCGAGGTGCCACCCTTCCCGGATCTGCTGAATGCGCAGCCGCCGGCCGCGCTCGGCGCACGGCTTGCACTTCGCGGCCAGGGTTGCCCCGCACGGCACTTCGACGATTTCCGTGACGCCGGTGAACGTGTCGGTGCGGCGCAGGACGACGGGACGGACGCAGACGCCGTTGTTCTCGGCGAGTTGTTTGAGCGCTTCCTTGGCGAGTGGCTGCCGCATCCGGGCGGCCCGTGAGCCCGGCCGGGGCTCGTCGCCCGCTACCGGGATCAGCGTCGGCTGAGTCATCGCGTTACCTCCACGGTCGGGCGGGTGAAGGCCAGCGCGGGCACTGGCACCAGACCAGGCCGCTCATTCGTGACGTGCGGTCCCGGCCCGGTGTCCGACGCGCCGCTGTTTGGCGACGGATGCACGGGAGTCTCGGCCGCCGCCGGCTCGGTCGGCACCCACGACGCCGGCTCCATGACCGGAGCCTTGATCGGCACCGAGGGCGTGGCCGGTTTCCCGGAGAGGACCAGCTTGGAAAGGCCCATGAAGGCCAGCGCCGGTACGGCCGAGAGCAGCCAGCCGGAGATGCCTGGCTTGGCGACCGCGAGCTGTGCCGACAGCGACAGCGCGACGCCGCAGATGAGCAGGAACATTGGGTAGCGGGTCGACTTGTTGGCGCGACGCCGGGCGCGGATGGTGAGCAGCGCGGCGATCGGGAGGAGTTCGGAGATCGCGGCGTTGGCCCAGCCGAACCAGTCCGGCGTACCGGCGGGGCTGTTGTCCATGGTCCAGTCGTGGACGTGGGTGAACGACGCGGCGCCGGCGAGCGTGCCCACGGTCAGCAGGATGGCGACCAGGACGACGCCTTCGAAGCGTTCGGCGCGGCTCATCAGTCTCCCTCCACGATCTCGCCCTCGACGACCTGCGCGTATCCGTACCGGTGGCAGAGGTCTTGAATGTCGCTGTCGGAGTGGTAGGCGAAGCGGACCCGGACCGGCTCACGCACGCCGTCGAGCGCCACGTAGGCGACGCCGGGTGAGGTCTCCGGGATCTCGTCGGCGAGTGCGCCACGGTTGCGGGCGCCGTCGCCGAGGATGAGATCCACCTGCTCGGCCTCCGTGAGCCGCAACGCGATCCGGGTCGGGAACAGGTCCCGGAACGGCAGCACCTCCTTGCGCGGGTCCTGAAGCGCAGCGATCACGTGGACGCCGACCGCGCGGCCCTGGGACAGCAGCAGCGACAGCGACTCGCGGATGCGGTCGCGGACCTTGCGGTCGGAGATGTAGGACGTGAGCGCGGCCAACTCGTCGATCACGATGACGATCAGCGAGTCACCAGGGGTCGGGGTGTGCTGGCGGGTCACGCCGCGGAGCCGGTTGGCGCGCGCCCGCATGCGCACCACCGCGTCTTCCAGGGCGCCGGCCATGGTCTCGGCGGTGTCGTAGACGAAGCGAGTGAACAGCGGCAGGCCGCCGGCCAGCTCCATGCCGCCCTTCGGGTCGAAGACCCAAAGCTCGACGAGCCGCTGTTGAATGCCGCCCGCGAGCGCGGCGATCAGCGCCCAGATCACCGAGCCCTTGCCCGCGTTCGTCGCCCCGCCGACCAGGACATGCGACCCGGCGAGCCGCAGCGCGTACGCGTCGCCGTTCTCCTGGACGCCGAGCGGCAGCCGGGCGAGGTCAAGGCTCGGGGGAGTCGCAATCGGTGCGATCGTCTCCGCCAGCGGATCGCGGCGCAGAAAGACCAGGATGATCCGGTCGGGACGGCGATGCGTGCGAGCACGGCCGTCCCGGACACGGAATGTGTATGCCAGGCGCGGTGCAGCCTTGCCCCAGTCGTCCGGGTGCTGGCCGGGCAGCATCCGCACGGTCACTTCGTCGCCGAATGCGGTGGCGCGGACGCCGAGGAGCTGCGGGACGTACTTGTCCCCGCCGAACGCGGTTGCCAGCCCGCAGGTGGCCATGGCCGGCGCCCAGCCGCGCCGGTAGACGAACAGCCGCCGCCACCGTCCCAGCAGCGGCCACCATACGAACCGGCGCCAGGTCGCGCGATGCCACCGCCACCACGCCGCACCGCCCGCCGCCAGCGTGGCGAGCACGGCGAGGAGGATCTCCCAGCCGAAGTCGACCCAGATCCAGGCGATCAGCGCGGCCGGGCCGGTCAGCCACCAGTAGCGGACCGCGAGCACCGTCGCGCGGAAGGCGCCGCGGAGCGTCCACCACAGGACGAGCAGCCAGCCCGGCACCCGCCACACGGGCACCCGGACGTTCATCGGCGCGGGCGGGATCTTGTCCCCTGGGATGACGTTGATCAGCGGCATGACGCCGCCCCGGTGTCGGGGAACAGCGCGATCTGATCCGCACGCTGTGCGGGCTCCGGTGCCGGCCGCCGGCTGTGCTGGCCCGGCTTGGTGTTGGTCTCCGGCACGTGCCGGATCATGGTCGGCAGCCACCGACCACGGCCGAGCACCGCGCGCATGTCCGCCGGATCGGAGACGTACGGGGCGATGCTGGCCGGGTCGAGGTGGTGGAGCTTCACGATTGTCCGGGCCAGGGAGGCGGCGGCAGCGGAGATCTCCACCAGCGCCGCCACCCGCAGCACGTCGACCGGGGACGAGACGTAGACGTGCCGGACGGCCGCGATCCCCAGCGCCGCCAGCTTCTTCACGACAACACGACGGACGGTCACAGCGACCACCGCCACACCGGACGGCCCAGCCGCGCCCGGCAGCGACGGCAGCACATCCGCTTCGGGTCGAACCGACGCGGCTTGACCCAGGACTCGCAGTACATGCACCACATCGCGGAGACCGTCGACGGCGCACCGCAGTGCAGCCCGACGATCGTGAACAGCGTGGCCGTGGCCATCACGCCACCCCCGGGCCGCGCAGCCGGGCCGCGGTCTCCCGCGCCGTCCCCGCCAGCTCGACCGCTTCCGTGGTGCCGACGCGCTCCAGCAGGTCAGCCTTCGCGTCGAACCAGGCCGCCCGCTCGTGGTCGCTCGCGTTTCGGTCCGGCATGGCACCCAGCAGCGCCGACAGCTGCGCGCCGATCGACTGCATCGGGGCAGCCTCATCTACCGTGGGCTTCACAGCCCCACTCCTTTCGAGGGGTACGGGTTGGCAGCGCGGGGCCGGGCCGAAGTCTTTGGTCGGAGGACGGCCCGCCCCGCGTCAAACTCTCTGCTCAAGCAGCAGCCGCGCCGGGCACGACACCCACGGCACGCATCCCGGTAGCGCGCAGCGAATACGCCATCCGCGCCCGGCACTTGCTCGACGACCCACCACAGCGGTTCCCGTCCACATACGGCGTGATCGTCAGCCCGTCGAACTCCACCGCCGGCGGATACCCCGGCACGCTCGACGCCGGCGGCACCGGCTGATACGGCGCCACGACCTTCACCTTCACCTCGGTCGTCCGCCCGAACTTCCCAGCCTCCGGGTCCAGGTCCATGACCTTGACGACCCAGACCCGCTCCCCTGTCTCCTTGTCCCGCGCCTGGTTGTCCGCCTCCCCACGCCGGTCAAAGTCGACCTGCGCATCCACACCCAGGCACAGCGCCCCACGCGGAAACACGTACTCAGACGGCACCGGCACCTTCAACGTCAGCGGAACCACGAACCAGCCTCCTTGCTACACAGCCATCCAAGTGATGACCGGTTATGCAAACAAGTTAAGCCGACTTGTACACACAAGCAAAGGCGGGGATCCGGAATTTCAGATCATGAGCATCCGGACAGTCACGGCCCGAATTCTGTGAGCACTTGGACCACGGCCGCAACAACGTCGAACGACGCGGTGGGCCCGTCGCCATGCAGCCACGACAGCGACGGCCCATCCGTGCCGGAAGGCGGATGGGCCGGCAGTCCCGCTGGCCACGCCTCATGAGGCTTGATGACCAGCGCGGTGAAGTCGAAGAACGCTATCTCGTCGCGGGGCTCCCGGTCCATCGCGAAGAACCGCAGATCCCGGATGGACGAGGCCATCCACGGGCGCCCGGAGAACGGCAGCAAACTGATCTCCATCGCGTCGCCGGACTCAATCAGCGGCAGCGACAGGCGCTCGATCCCGTACCCCTGGAAGGCCTCTACCGCCGCAAGGACGGATGCGAAGACATGATCGTCGCTCATCCGAGCGACTGTGCGCCGCCGCTACGGCAGCGGGTAGGCGTCGTCGATCTCGTGCCGCGAACCGGGCATCACCAGCTGCGAACACAGAACGGCCTCACCCGACGACTGATACACCGTGATCACAGTGCTGATCACGGACTCGTCGTAAGGCACTTCGAGCATGCCGGACTCGCTCTCGGTGACGCGGCGAGCGGTCAGCCGCTCGACCACATAGTCCCCGCGGATGCCGCGGACCCGGCTGATGTGGTCGAGCAGACTGCCCTCGATCGGGTCCGGCTTGATGATGTCGGTGCCGACCGCCACATCCACCGGAACGTACGTCGACACGATGTCAACCGGCCCGAACTCCGACACCGTGATCCGATGCCGCACGTAGACCGGCGTCTCGTTCGGGATGTGCAGCGAGGCCGCGATCCGCGGCGGGGCCAGCACCGGCCCGACGTGCACGACGTTCGTGGAAACGGTCTCGTCCAGGTACAACGCTTCCCGCGCGTACTGCGGGGAGACGCCGGCGGCGGACGGCCGGCCACGCACGAAGTGCCCCTTGCCCTGCTGCGACTCGATCCACCCGTCCTGCCGCAGAATGCCCAGCGCTTTCAATACGGTTGGACGCGCGACCCCGAACTCTTTGGCGAGCGTGTTCTCGGACGGCAGCGAGGTTCCCGGCGGGTACTTGTCGCTCTCGATGCGCTCACGGATCGTGTTGAGCACCCGCAGGTACTTCGGCGTCGGCACCTCGTACGCGCTCACTCACACTCCGCCCAGATCACACAACCCACTTGACAACACAAGACACTAAACCTGATGCACATGAGCAGGCAAGACCAGTCACGCGTCGGGGGACTGTTCAACCGCCTGCGCGCCGAACCACTCCGATCGGACGCCGACCTTGCGGAGCCCGATCAACTGTGGGCGGGTGGCGCCGGGCCGCCGCGCTGGCAACCGCGCGTAGCGGCCGAATACCCGCAAGGCCGCGCGCCGCAAAGGGCATGGACCCTCCAACTCGCAGATCGGGCATCGTCCGTCGCTAGAGAGGTCGGTATGCCGATCCAACTGCCGCTGCGCCTCCCGCAGCTCGGATCGTGCCTCCGCGGTCAGATAGACCGCCATCGTCCACCCCTCCTCATCAACGCTGAGCCTGACGCGGCGAGCCGCAGACCGCCGCGGAGCACGAAGATCTCTCGCCGTACGGTCGCCTCGCCCGTCTCCGGGTCGAGGACGTAGCCGGCAATCCAGGCCCACCCGTCGTAGGTCGCCCTGTCGGACACCGAGATCACTCGCAGGATCAGCGCGTTGTCTCCGTTGAACTGCACCGACGCTCGCCGATCAACAACCAGGACATCGCCGGCCTTGGGATCCATCACGCCCCCGCCGAAGCCGAGAGGGCGCCGAGGCAGACCACTCCTACTCCTGGTGCGAGCCGGAAGAAAGGAACGGTGCCAGCTTGGCCCGCATGGCCTGCCTCGACACCAGCTCAGGACGCGGCAGCTTTCCAGAGCCACCGCAATCAAGACAGGACCGACGAAACGACGCGTCGGTCCTGTCGCAGGTGTAGGCCATCACTCGCATGGCCGACCGCCTGACCACGTACTTCCAGCCGACACCCCGGCATGAGGTGCAGACCAGAAACTCCACAGCGAAGGCCGGGAGCGGATCTCCAGCCTGCTCGCCCCGATCCGGGTACCGCTCGGAGGAACCCGTCTCGATCTCGCTCGCCGACATCCGGCCTCCCCGCCTTCACCATTAGAGCTAGCTCTATTAGAGACACTGCGGGTCAGTGCTGTCAATAGAGCTACTCCTAAACGGAACAGCCGATCTCCGAGGTGCTAGCTTCAGGGCGCTCAACCGAGGAGGGACCATGACCACCGGCTACCGAGAACTGGCGGCCATCCTGCGAGCGGCGATCCTGCGCGGCGAGTACGCCGAGGGCGCCACGCTGCCCAAACAGGAAGAAATTGCGACCCTCCACGGCGTCAGAGGGCGGTAAGGGAGATTACGTCCGTTTCTGGGTGAGGGTGAACAGTCCGGGTTCGGTCTCGGTCACGAGTTTGTGGTGGACCAGGCGTTTGAGCTTCGCGCGGGTGCCTTCGACGTGTGCCGGTGTGGGTTCGATGTCGAGGGCGAGGCAGATGCCCTTGGCGCGGATGCCGTCGGGTGCGGTGCCGAGGATGGTGAGGATCTGCTGGTAGGCGGAGCTGATCACGATCGGTTCCTCGGCGGTGAACTGGGCCGCGGCGATTGTTTTCAGGGTGGTCCGGGTGGTGGCGAGGTCGGCCAGTTCACGGTCGGTGCGGTCCAGTTCGGTGGTGAGCGCGCTGATCTGCTCGCGCAGCCGCTGCGCGGTCTGCGTCGCGGTGGTCTCCTGCGCGGTGATCAGGTCGAGGATCGTGTCCAGGTGCATCAGCGGGCCCGTTACCGGTCTCGCCAGGTCGGGGTGCTGGTCCCGGTCAGGCGGCGGGCCATGTTCGCTATCGATGCCCAGAGCGTGCGGGACACGCTCGATTCCGGGCGGCTCTCGTACTCACGCGCCAGGCGGCGGTGCAGCATCAGGGTGCCGTAGACCTGCTCGACGATCCACCGCTTCTTCACCGGCACGAACCCCGGCATCGTGTCGGAGCGTTTGACGACCTCGACGTCGATACCTGTCACGGCGCCGTGGACGGCGACGTCCTGTTTGAACCCGGCGTCGACCATCGCGACCGTGACGGTCGGGGCGTGCGCGGCGACCTTGTCCAGCAGCCGAATCCCGATGACGTTGTCGGTCACCGACGCGGCGGCCACGACCACGGCGACGATCAACCCGAGAGCATCCACGGCCAGGCCCCGCTTACGGCCCGGAACCTTCTTCCCCGCGTCTTTGCCGGTCGTGGCAGCCGGGACGTGGTTCGCGGCCCGCACCGACTGGGTGTCCAGCACCACCATGGTCGGGTCCTCGGCCCGGCCGGCCTTCTGCCGGGCCTGGCACCGCAGCAGATCATGGATGACCGCGTCGGTGCCGTCATCACGCCACAACCCGAAGTAGTAGTAGACCACCGGCTTCTGTGGCAGGTCATGCGGCAGATACGCCCACTGGCAGCCGGTCCGGTTCTGATACAGGATCGCGTTCACGACCTCCCGCAGATCCTGCTCACCGGTCCGGCCCGCGACCGACACCCGCCCCGCCCGCCACACGTCCAGAAACGGGCCGATCAACGCCCACTGCGCATCGCTGACGTCACTCGGATACGGCTTCCGATCACCCATGACCGGGCCAACACCCCACCCCGGCCACGGGACGCGACCAAGATTCACCCTTCACGCCATCGAGTGATCACTATCTATCATGAACCCGTAGAACGATCTCCAAACGGACTCAACGCATAGATCAACCCAAACGATCTCGAACCACCCTCTCAACATCAAGACCGTCCGCCAGGCGGTACGCATCCTCGAAGCCGAAGGTCTCGTCACGCCGGTCCGCCGTCGCGGCACCGTGGTCCGCCCGCGCCTGCCGATGAAGCGCCTCGGCGCCGACCGCTACGCGAAGAGCAAGTGGAAGGGCTCCGGCCTGGTCGCGTTCGCCGCCGACCGCGAGGCCACCGGCCGCCCATGGAAACCCGGAGACCAGACCCAGACGGTACGGATGACGACCGCGGACACCGACATCGCGGAAGCACTCGGTCTTGAGGTCGGCGATCAGGTCTACGAGCGAGCGCGTCTCGTCAAGGAAGCCGACGCCCCGACACACACCCTGAATAGCTACTACCGGCCGGAGGATGTCGAGGGCACACCGCTCGTCGACGCGAAGGCCGGCCCTGCCGGCCGTGGTGGTGGGTTCGCCGTTCTCACGAGTCAGGGCTTGGAGCCGGACAACATCACCGAGACCGTTCGCGCCCGGATGCCGACGCCCGACGAAATCGAGCTACTCCAGCTGCCGGGCGGTGAGCCGGTGATGATCCTGCACCGCATCACGTACACGGCCGAGGGGCGCCCGATCGAGTTCGCCCGCGGCGTTCACGCCGCGTCCCGCTTCGCCTGGACCTACCACTTCCAGATCCCCGACTGACCTTCACCCGGAGGCCGCGCCATGACGAACAGCCCTGCCGGCATCCCCGCCGAGATCCGCGAGGATGTCGAGACCCTGTGGAACTACCACCACATGGGCCACGAACTCCGCCCCACCGACATCGGCATCGGACTCGGCAGCCACGACATCGGCGTAGCCATGATCGGCACCGACCTCTACCACCGCGGCATGTACCCGATCCTGCTCTTCACCGGGGCCAACGCGCCGCCCACGATCGAGGTCTTCCCGCGCGGCGAAGCCGTGCACTACCGCGAGTACGCCCTGGAGCACGGCGTGCCCGACGAGGCGATCCTCATCGAGACAAAAGCCCGGCACACCGCTGAGAACATCGTCCTCTCCCGCGAGCTGCTGGAAGAGCAGGGCTATAAGGACATCAAGACCATCACCCTCATGTCCCGCCCTTACCAGCAGCGACGCGGCTACTCCATCTGCAAGAAGCACTGGCCCGAGGTCGACGTCATCTGCGCCTCACACCCACTCCCCATCGACGACTACTTCGCCTTCATCGGCAACGTCAAGAAGGTCATCGACACCATGGTCGGCGACACCCAACGCATCGACACCTGGGCGGAAGCCGGATGGGCAATCCCCCAGCCGATGCCCGACTCAGTCCGGGCGGCATACGGGCGCCTCGTGGCAGCCGGCTACACAAGCCGCCTGGTCTAAGGGATCAAGCTCGGATTCCCTCGGCCTGTCCCTCTGCCTCGTGGAATCGCAAGGACCACGGGCCGCGCCATCTCCGTGCCCAAGGCGCGCGACACGGAGTCGAGCAGCCCGGAAAACCTCTCCAGGTCTTCCGCCCCGAGCATCAGCTCCATCACCGGCTCCTCAATGCTGTCGGTGTACGCCTCCAACTCGACGAAGGTCACGTCCGGCAACGACGTGCACCTGAGCAGGCGGATTCCAACCCGAGTACCCAGCGCATCACTCAACTGTATGAACTCCATGCGCGACCGATGCCACGCACCCACCGATTCCATCCAGCATTCCGCCGGATCACACCAAATCGGGTGATCGCCGCTCTTTGCTTCCTTCTCGCTGTCAACAGTCTCCGCAGACATCGACTCTCCTCGGATAGGGACGCCAGTCGCGGCGGATGCCACGGCCGCCTCCCGATCAATCAGATCCACGAAAACTATTTCCGACAGCGCCCCTCGACGGAACCGATTCAACTCCCCACGACCATCAGTCCGAAACAGTTATCCAGCAAGGGAATCCGAGATCACTCATGAGGAATAGCTGTGGTGCGCCGTGATCAGTAACCAAGCACGCACCCCACACCCGACGCTGGCTTCTCTAGGCAGAGAACTACGGATCGCACGCGAATCCCGTGGCATAACTCAACAAGAACTAGGCGTAGAGATCCACTTCTCCGACAGCCAGATCTCCGCTGTCGAGACTGGTCGGCGCCTACCCAGCGACGCCCTCATCCGCCGCGCCGACGAAACACTCGGCACAGCAGGCCTCCTCATCCGCCTCTTAGAGACCGCGCAAGCGACCGCCACCCGCGAGACCTTGCCCGAGTGGTTCCGCCCCTGGGCAGACATCGAGCAGGCCGCCACCACGCTCCGCTCATACCAACCACTCGTCCTGGACGGCCTGCTACAGACACCCGCCTACGCCCACGCGATGTTCCAGACCGGTGACCCGGCAGCCGACGAGGACACTCTCCAACGCGGAGTAGCGGCCCGCATCGACCGGCAGAAGATCTTTAGCCGCCCAAACCCACCGCGTCTCATCACGATCCTCGAAGAATCGGTCCTTCACCGCCCCATCGGCGCCTCCCCCGAGCTGATGCGCAGTCAACTCGGTCACCTAGCCACGGTTGGCCACAGCGGGACCATCGAGATCCACATCCTCCGCACCGAGGTAGGCGCACATAGAGGCCTAGCCGGCGCCTTCGCGCTCGCCAGGAGCCCTGGCCACCCCGAGATCGCCTACATCGACACCCAGCTCCGCGGCTTGGTCATCGAGGCCACGACGGACGTTGATGCCATCCACCACATCTGGGAAGGTCTCCTAGGGGAAGCACTTCCCCAACGCCAGTCCCTCAAGCTGATCCAGGAGGCCGCAGAGTCATGGACAACCTGATCTGGAAGAAGTCCACCCGCAGCAGCCCCAACGGCGGCCACTGCGTCGAAGTGGCAGTCACACCATCGAATCTCGTTCTGGTCCGCGACAGCAAATCTCAACTTGGACCAATTCTCCGGTACAGCATCTCGTCATGGAGGGAATTCATACGTAATCTGGATCGGCGCTAATGTGGCAGATGTGCAATGGCGAGGCATCACGCCGACCTTTCCGAGACTTCAGGCGTGTCAGCCACGACGCGCGAGAGTTTGTTATCAAGAATGGGTCCTCGCTTCCACCCTGCTGGAAGATGAACCTCATCGGAGACAAGAGCGCCCGCCGGATTAAATCCCTCCGCGAGGACGGCATCCAAGTCAACACGACCGAAAAACTTCGCGTCAACTAGCTCCACCGGACAGAAGAATCTTAAACCGACCAGATTGGCCCCTCCGCCTATCCTCAACCGCGCCACTTTAGTTTCAGAATGGAAGGTCACGTCTGTAAAGTCAACGAAACGCAGAAATTGTAATCCGCCTAGTTCCGCGTAGCTCCAGAAGTTGGAGGCGGTGAGGTCGGTAGCGCCCTCGAATACCGCCCCAGCAAAGTCAACATCACTTTTGAATGCCGCCTCACGGAGACTGGCATTAGCTCGAAAAACAACGGAAACCAAACTCGCGTGACTTTCGAAGCGTGTACCCAAAAACGCGGCGAAGCCATCGAAGGTAGCATTGTCAAATCTGGCCACTCCATGGAATTCCGCACCGGCAAATCCGGCGCTTGACCAGAAGCGGGTTTCCGCCATCTCAACGTAGTCGAAAAAGCGCGTCTCCATAAAGCCTGCTCCGCCATAGAAATCGGCTCCACGGCACTCGAACCTTCCGATTGTGCAGTTGCTGAAAGAAAAATCAACTAACGCTGCACCTGTGAGGTCGATGTTAAGTCGTGAGCCGTCTTCGTTAGTCCAGTAGGTGGGAGAGTGGTCGCCTCTTTCGCCAATCACGTTATCCGATCTGAAATGCCGGGCAAGAAGGCGTTGCGCCGTAAGTCTTACCTGCAGCTCTTGTCTAGTTGCCGAGTCCTCAATCGGATCGATATTTGACTCTTTGGCGACATCATCAAGTAGCTCATACGGTGGCAAGTACGGCATTCTTAGATAGGCGCATACCACGTCAACGACCGTCTGGCGTAGAGGAGGATGGGCCTGCCCTAAACGTTCCAAAGCGTGAAGACCTGCTAGGCGTACGGCCGACTTTTCGCTTCCGAGCTGGTCTGTTGCAGCTACATACAGGTCAGTAATCCGTCTTTCGATTGCATCGGCCTCAGTAAACCATTGGGTACGCTCACTCAGCGTTTGCCTCCGCAGCGTAATTAGAAGCGTCACGCCGGCTGCCAATCCCGCCGAGACAGTCAAACCGACCTTGACTCGATCGAGTTGGTACGCATTAGGATCCACGACACTAGCGGGCACCGGTGCCCACACACCCAGCAATGCCATGGCGATAGCGCCACCAGCCACGACGAAAACTACACCCAAAGCTGCTGCTGGCCACCAGCGCATTGGGCGAAGAGGGGCGTGTCCGACCAGATTGGCTGGGCTGCGGCGACTCAAACGCCACGGGAAGAGAACGCGCATACCCTCCATTGTGGCCCTCGAGGTCGAGCACGAAGCCTCGCCGCCTCACAGCCTGCCGAATTGGTCTCTTCTGGATCAAGGGCACCGCAAGCGGTGCCGCGTCGTCGGCGGCCTGCTGGCGGCCTCCGGCCGGCATCGGCTGCCGGCGACGCACACGGTGGGCGGCCTTGAGCAGGTGAGAGCTTCTAGCGTCGCGGCATGGTTTCTCCCGACGATGCCCAAGCCGGGCCCGCGCTGGATCAGGACGTAGCTCTTGCCCTGGAGCGGTACCACCGCTCGATCAGCCGGCTCACCTTCTGTTTCGATGGGCGGCCCACCACTCTGTACAACCGGAGCCTGATCGGCCGGCTCAGCGGCAGCCCGCGGCCGATCGAGATCCTGATGTGGGGACCGGTCGTAGGAGAGGATGTCGCCGTCGCGATCGAATGCCGGCAGCGGCAGCAGGCGGTAGGCGTCGGAGCGGTCGAACACTTCGCGGGCAAGCTGCTGGACATCGCGGCGGACTGCGGCATCCTCTACTCGCTCTCGGGCTTCACCATGAACGCCCGAGCCCGCGCCGCCGCGATAAGGAGCCCTGCGGTCATGCTGCTCGCGCTCAACCGGCCTGGCCGTTATCGAGAGCTGACGATCCCGAAGCAGCGCGAGCCGGGGGAGGACGAGGCGTTCCTGCCGCCACACGACGCGGAGGAGATCACGGAGTTGGACTTCCTGCTCTACCTCTGGTTGCGGCCGCGGTCGCTCAACTGACGACCCGCGGTGGTCCGGACCGTAACGATCGCGTGGGTGCCGGCCGCCGCTGTGCTCCCGGCGATCGGCTGCCGCGCCGCTGCGCGGCTTGCCTCTGGTCCCCTCGGGTCACCCCTCGCGCGGCACAAGCCGAACGCCCGGACCGTCGACCGCACCTGTGACGTACCAGACACCCGCCGCCCGGGCCGCAAGCGGTCCGACGGCGCACAAGCCCCCTGAAAGGTGGCGGGAGCCCGTCGAGACCTTCCCCCCGATACGCCCCCGAACGCCGAGCGACAGCAAGATCAAGCGAGACGCAGTGGGACCGCAGCCGGAGACGCAAGAAGCGGGCCGCCGCAGCGTTTTCGCTGCTGACGACCCGCTTACCGCACCTAGATGCGGAGGGCCAGGGATTCGAACCCTGGAAGAGTGTCACCACCCTTAGTGGTTTTCAAGACCACCGCCATCGGCCACTAGGCGAGCCCTCCCGGCTTCGTCGGAGGGTGTTGGGCACGCTCCGCCGCCTGGGTGTCGCAAAAAAGTTCCGGCCATGCGAACACCCGACCACCAGTTTGCCAGACCGGTTGGGGGGATTTTCAACCCCGGGGGCAGGTAGGCGTTGACAAGCGGGCCGGAAGTTTTCTACCAGCGGCGATGCGGTGGCTTGTGCCGGGTGTCGGATCGTCTGTGGATGAGGGTATAAGGAAGCGTATGCACGCGATCACGATCCCGGAGCCCGGTGGACCGGAGGCGCTCGTCTGGGCGGAGGTGCCGGATCCGGAGCCGGGGGAAGGCGAGCTGCTGATCGAGACGGCGGCGAGCGCGGTGAACCGGGCGGACCTGATGCAGCGGCAGGGGGACTATCCGCCGCCGAAGGGCGCCTCGGCGTACCCGGGACTGGAATGCTCTGGGATCGTCCTGAAAAGAGGCGAGGGCGTGACCGGGTTCGCGATCGGGGATCGGGTCTGTGCGCTGCTGTCCGGCGGTGGCTACGCGGAGCGGGTCGTGGTGCCGGCCGGGCAGGTGCTGCCGGTGCCGGCGGGCACGGACCTGGTGGACGCGGCCGCGCTGCCGGAGGTGGCGTGCACGGTCTGGTCCAACGTGGTCATGGCGGCCCACCTGGCGGCGGGTGAGACGCTGCTGGTGCACGGCGGTGGTAGCGGCATCGGCACGTTCGCGATCCAGCTGGGGCGCGCGCTGGGGGCCACGGTGGTCACCACGGCCAGCAAGGGCAAGCACGCCGCGCTGCGCGAGCTGGGCGCGGACCGGACGATCGACTACGCGAGCGAGGAGTTCGAGAGGCTCGTCACGCCGGACGTGATCCTGGACATCATGGGCGGCTCCTACCTGGCGCGGAACGTGGAGGCGCTGCGGCCGGACGGGCGTCTCGTGATCATCGGGACGCAGGGCGGGCGCAAGGCCGAGCTGCACATCTCGAAGTTGCTGGCCAAGCGCGGCACGCTGATCGCGACCGCGCTCCGGTTCCGGCCGGCGGCGCAGAAGGCGGAGATCGTCCGCCAGGTGCGTAAGCACGTGTGGCCGCTGGTCGAGTCCGGCGCGGTCCGGCCGATCGTGGACCGCCGGATCCCGATGCACGACGCCGCGGAGGCGCACCGCGTGGTCGAGTCCAGCTCGCACCTCGGCAAGGTGCTGTTAGTCGCCTGACAGCAGGATGCGCGGGCCGGGGCCGAACGCGGCCAGCTCGTCGCCGGGGTTGTAGAGCGTGCACTTCTGCAGCGACAGGCAGCCGCAGCCGATGCAGCCGGTGAGGCTGTCGCGGAGCCGTTCGAGCAGCGCGATCCGCTCCTCCAGTTTGCCGTGCCAGCCGGCGGAGAGCCGCGCCCAGTCGGCCTTGGTGGGCACGCGGCCGCCGGGCAGCGAGGCGAGCGCCTCCCTGATCTCCTCCAGCGACACGCCGACCTGCTGCGACACCCGGATGAACGCGATTCGGCGCAGCTCGGCGCGCTGATAGCGCCGCTGGTTGCCACCGGTGCGGACCGCGTGGATCAGGCCGAGGCGCTCGTAGTACCGCAACGCGGACGGCGCGACGCCACTGCGGGCCGCCATGTCGCCGATCGTGAGGAGATCCTGCATGGTCGTCACGGACTCAAAGTTAAAGCATGGTTGAGCTAGTGCCAATTCAATAAAGCGACAAACCGCATCAACGGTACGTCGGAAGTGGTTCGTCCGACATAACGCAACAACGCCCGGGTGCGAGTGCACCCGGGCGTTGTTGGATGTTTCAGGTCAGCGCGCTGCCTTGGGCTTGCGAACACGCTCGCGGGCGAGGATCCAGATGGCCTCCACGCCGTCCTTCCACGTGATCTTTTTGCCCTCCTCGCGGCCCCGGGCGCGGTACGAGATCGGCACCTCGTACGGCCGGATGCGCTGGCGGAGCAGCTTGCCGGTGACCTCGGCCTCCATGCCGAAGCCGCGCGACTTGATCGCGAGCGACCGGTAGAGCTCGACCGGCATCAGCTTGAAGCAGGTCTCCAGGTCGCCGATATACGAGTTGTAGAGCACGTTCGCGGCGGTGGTGACGCCCTTGTTACCCATCACGTACCAGAAGCTGTACGCACTGTGGCTGCCGAACGTGCGATTGCCGTAGACCACCTCGGCGTGACCGTCGAGCACCGGCTGGAGCAGGCGCGGGATGTCCTGCGGGTCATACTCCAGGTCGGCGTCGAGGATGACCATGAACTCACCCTCGGCCGAGTCCACCGCGGTCTTGATCGCGGCGCCCTTGCCCGCGTTCTTCGCGTGGGTAATCACGCGCACCCGCGTGTCGTCGACGGCGGACAGGATCTCTCCGGTACCGTCAGAGCTGCCGTCGTCGACGACGACGAGCTCGATCTCGCATGGGTAGTCCACCGCCAGTGCCTGCTTCAACGCGTTAGCCAAACGGGCTTCCTCGTTGTAGACCGGCATGAGGATCGAAAGCTTCACCGGAGTTTCTCCACACCTGCGGGACGACGAGATCGGCCATAGCCTAGCCGCAGGATCGCTTCAGGTGTATCCCGGGTTTGGGGTAAGGCGTGATCAACTTTGCGTCACTACAGCGTATTACTTCCCCGATCTACTTTCTCTTACTAATTGCGCATTCGTCGTCACCGTAGGTGCGAGGAATGCCCCCGCACCGGCACGGCGGAGCGGATCAGCCGGCGGCGGCCGCCGGGGTCGGGCGGGGCAGCGACTTCGGCCGGAAGACCCGGCTGAGTAGTGCGTCCAGGTGCCACAGCTGCTTCGGGTGGCCGACCCGGATCCAGAACCGCTCCCGCACGCCGTCGATCGCGGTGGCCGCGAGCTCGACCGCGGAGAGTTGCACGTCCGGGTTCCAGTTGACGTTGCCCAGGTGCCGCAACTCCGCGTTCAGATGCAGTCGCAGCCGGCGCAGCAGCCGGGTCTCCTGGGTCACCACCAGTCGTCGCTGCGTCAGCAGAAGCAGGAACTCACCCTGCAGCGGCCGGTCGGGTCGGAGGCATCGGGCCACCAGCACGGCGGTGTCGTCGGCTTCGACGCACCGGCGGAAGACCGGCAGGTGCCGGCTGACGGTCGGGACGGCCACTCCGGCTTCGGCGGCGGCTGGCAGGAACGTTCGCGAGAAGACGTCCATGCCGGTTCAACGAGGCGCGACGTGGATATGACGTGCCGGACACCGGCGTTGTGCGCGGAGCGGACAGCGGCCGCTGCGGTTTCCGGACATGCTTTGGCATGCTGGCGGGCATGACCGACCCGATGTTCTGGAGAGTGCCCATCTGGCTACCGGTGGTGAAGCTGGCCGGTGGGGTCGCGCTGCTGCTGCTCGCGCTCGGCTTGGCCGACGGGGACCGGGCCCAGCTCGGCGTCGGCGCCTCGGTCTGCGCCGGGCTGGTGGTGTGGGCCGCGCGGGACCTGCTGGCCCCGGTGCGGCTCGCGGCCGACGGGGACGGGCTGACCATGGTGACCGGCTTCGCCCGCCGGACGCGGCTGAGCTGGGACCGGATCGAGGCGGTCCGGCTGGACGCCCGCCCGCGCCTCGGCGTGCGCACCGAGACGCTCGAGGTCGACACCGGCGACACGCTGCACGTCTTCACCAAGGCCGACCTCGGCGTACCCCCGGAGGAGGTGCTGCCGCTCCTGACCGAGGTCAGGTCGACGCGGTGAGCGCGAGCACCGCCAGGATCACGAAGATCAGCCCGAGCGCGCCGCCCTGGATCAGGCCCCGGTTGCGCGCCGGGGCATAGGCGAGCGCGGCCGCGGCCAGCCCGCCGACCACCAGCCCGCCGACGTGCCCGGCGATCGAGATGTTCGGCACCACGAACGTGATCACCAGGTTCACGATCAGGATGGGCAGCACGGACGACGTGTCCCGGCCGAGGCGGCGCAGCAGCACGAAGAGCGCGGCGAAGAGGCCGAAGATCGAGGTGGAGGCGCCGGCCGAGAGCGAATTCGCGTCGATCAACAGCGCGGCCACGTTGCCGCCGAGCCCGGCGACCAGGTAGAGCGCGAGGAACCGCACCGGGCCGAGCGCGGCCTCCAGCTGCCGGCCGAGGATCCACAGCGCCCACATGTTCATCAGCAGATGCAGGATCCCGAAGTGGATGAACATGGCGGTGAACAGCCGGTAGTAGCCGCCGTCCCAGACGCCGGGGAAGACCGTGCCGAACTCCGGGAAGGCGCCGTCCGCCACGCCGCCGTCGGCGAGCACCGTGATCGTCGGGCCGACCACCGCGCCGGCGTAGTGGAGGATCGAGGCGCCGCTGAACAGCCCGTCGCCGACCAGCGCGTTCATCCCGGAGAAGACCACGCCGAGCACGGCGGCCAGGATGTTGAGCCCGATCAGCGTGGTCGTGACGACTCCGGCACGACCGGCCGCGCTCCCGCCGAAGGCGGTGCGGACCGGCCGCTGCGTACGTCTTCCCTCGGCCACGCACTCCGGGCACTGGTGGCCGACCGACGCCTCGTTCATGCAGTCGGGGCATATCGATCGGTCGCACCGGGTGCACCGGACATACGTCTCCCGGCCGGGATGCCGGTAGCAGACCGGGACGGTCGCCGGAACGTCACTCATACGATCAAAAGTACGTCAGATCAGCCAACGCGCTCGATCTCGACCTTCTCGATGACCACGTCCTGCTTCGGACGGTCCATCGGGCCGGTCGGCGTGGTGGCGATCGAGTCGACCACGCGCGCGGACTGGTCGTCGGCCACCTGGCCGAAGATGGTGTGCCGGTGGTTCAGGTGCGGCGTCGGCGACACCGTGATGAAGAACTGCGAGCCGTTGGTGCCGGGCCCCGCGTTCGCCATCGCGAGCAGGTAGGGCCGGTTGAAGACCAGGTCCGGGTGGAACTCGTCGGCGAACTTGTAGCCGGGACCGCCGGTGCCGGTGCCGGTCGGGTCGCCCATCTGGACCATGAAGCCGCTGATCACCCGGTGCGAGATGGTGCCGTCGTAGTACGGGCCCTGGCCGGGCTGGCCGGTGCGCGGGTCCGTCCACTCCTTGGTGCCCTCGGCCAGCTCTACGAAGTTGGCCACCGTCTTCGGGGCGTGCAGCGGAAACAGCTCGAGCCGGATCGCACCGTGGTTGGTGTGCAGGGTGGCATATACAGCCTGGGCCACGGGTACTCCTTCGTCGGTTGGACAGTTCAGTTTCCAAGCGGATCCTCCCATGTACGAGTTCCGCCTACACGGCGGCACCCGAAGGGGCAGGATCACCACAGGGACAGACACCCTTTCGGAGGTGGGGCTGGTGTTCGGTATCGGGCGAAGCAAAACCCGCAGCCAGATGGTCCGGGAAGAGCTCGAAGAGGGCCTGGATCACCTGAGGCAGGCTGCCACGCACGCGGCGGAGGGCGTCGGTGCGACGGTCGGCCCGCGGGTGCACGCCGCGCGCGAGGTCGTGACACCGGCCGCCAGCCGTGCGCGCAACGCGGCCGCCGGCGGGATCGCGGCGTTCACCCCGCTGGCCATGTCGGCCGCGGACGGCGCGCGACAGACCGGGAAGCAGACCCGGCGGATGAAGCGGAAGAACGCCAAGGCGCTGCGCCGCGCCGTCGGCCGTGAGGAGCGAGGCATGTCGCGGAACCGCAAGCTGACCGGTTTGCTGATGATCGGCGTCGCCGCCGGCGTGGCCGGTTCGATGATCATGCGTAAGCGGCGGCAGCGCGAAGAGGACCAGTGGACCACCCACGAGTCCAGCACCGCGCGCAGCGCCACCGACGCGGCCCGGCAGATGACCGAGAACGCGAAGCACATGTCCGAGACCGCGAAGGACAGTCTTCAGTCGGCCCAGGGGGCGGTAGCCGGGAGGATCGCGTCGGCGACCGAGTCGGCGAAGCACAGCGTGATCAGCGCGGCGGAGACCGCGAAGAGCACGGCCACGAGCGCGATGCACTCCGGCTCCTCCGACAAGGACAGCGGCAAGGACCAGGACAAGCAGCCGACCGCGGACCGGATCGCCGTGTCCGACCGGCTGTCCGCTGACCCGCAGTCGCCGGCCTCGTCGCCGGCCTCGTCGATCCGGCCGGCCGGCATGGCGGGCGCGACCGGGATGGCCGGTGCGGGCAACAAGACGCACGGCGACCCGATCACCGGCCCGGACCGCTGGCCGAACGGCTGAAATCATCGTGAAACCGGCCTGGGGGTACGCGTACCCCCAGGCCGGTCTCTGTCTGTTCTAGAGCCAGCCGTTGCGCCGGAACAGGCGGTAGAGCGTGCCCGATGTGATCACCAAAAGCATGATCAGGATGGGGTACGAGTAGCGCCACTTCAGCTCCGGCATGAAATCGAAGTTCATGCCGTAGATGCCCGCGGCAGCGGTCCACACCGTGGCGATCGCGGCCCACGAAGCGATCTTCCGCATGTCGTTGTTCTGGTCGACCGAGACCTGGGCCAGCCGCGCCTGGAGGATCGAGTTGAGCAGGTCGTCGTTGCCGGTGACCTGCTCGATCGTGCGGCTGAGGTGGTCCTGCACGTCCCGGAAGTACCGGCGGATCTCCTTCGGCACCGTGCCACGGCTGGCGTCCGAGGTGAGCGTGAGCAGCGGCCGCTGGAACGGCACCACCGCGCGGCGGAACTCCACCAGTTCGCGCTTCAGCTGGTAGATCGACTGGATGCTGCTGGTGCCGGCGCGTGAGAAGACGTCCTCCTCCAGCGCGTCCAGGTCGTCCTCGATGCCGTCCGCGACCTCGATGTAGTGGTCGACGATCCGGTCCGAGACCGCGTAGGCGACCGCCCACGGGCCCTGGGCCAGCAACTCCTGCCGCGCCTCCAGGTCCGTGCGGACCGGGGAGAGCCGCGACGCGTTGCCGTGCCGCACCGTGATCACGAAGGCCGGGCCGATGAACATCAGCACCTGACCGGTCTCCACCACCTCGGAGTGCTCGGTCAGCCGGCCGTGCTCCAGGTATCGCGCGGTGCGGCAGACCAGGAACACGACGTCGTTGAAGCGCTCCAGCTTCGGGCGCTGCTCCGCCTTGACCGCGTCCTCGACCGCGAGCTCGTGCAGGCCGTACGCCTCGGCGATCGGGGCCATCTCGGCCTCGCTCGGCTCGTGCAGGCCGAGCCAGACGAACGCGTTCGGCTGCTCGCGCGCGGCGGCGAGCGCGGACGCGTAGTCCTGCCGGCCCTCCTGGCGCACGCCGTCGACGTAGAGCGCGCAGTCGACGACCGCGCTGCGCACGACGTCGCGCGCGGGCGTGGGCGGCGGCGAGCCGTCGGCCCCGATGATCCGGGTCATCGCCCGGACCGGCGCCGTCCAGGTTCGGGAGCGGCCCCCCGAGTGTCCGTTGCCGCCGGCCGCCGGATTGTTCCGCTCAGCCATCCGCATTCACCCCCTCTTGATATCCCGAATGGAGGTTACGCGCGGCGCTTCGCCGTCGAATCTCAACGAGGGGGGTGGCGCCGGGTGGACCGGCCGCTTTCGGGGGGTGGGGGGTGCGGTATCGGTCCACCCGGCGCCCCACGACGGGATGCTGCGCGGGGTGCTCCGCCGCTGGCGTGCGTAGACGCGAGGTGAGGGGTGGCGCCGGGTGGACCGGCCGCTTTCGGGGGGTGGGGGGTGCGGTATCGGTCCACCCGGCGCCCCACGACGGGATGCTGCGCGGGGTGCTCCGCCGCTGGCGTGCGTAGACGCGAGGTGAGGGGTGGCGCCGGGTGGACCGGCCGCTTTCGGGGGGTGGGGGGTGCGGTATCGGTCCACCCGGCGCCAAGGGGGCGGGGTTATGTCTATGTGGGCCACCGCATGGCGATCGGCCTCCCGCATTCTGGCCTCAGGCCCGGTCCGAAGGAAACCCCGGACCGGGCCTGACGGCTCATTGTCGTGAATCCGACAGATCAAAAGGGCACCTTTTGGTGCTGTCAGGCGTTAGTGGTCACGGCTTTCAGCCGCGCACCGCGTCGATGGCGGCGGCCAGCCGGCGCACGCCCTCGTCGATCTGGTCCACGGTCACCGCGGAGAACGCCAGCCGCAGCGAGTGCTCGCCGCCCTCCAGCAGGAAGTCCGTGCCCTTCACGACCGCCACGCCGCGCTCGGCCGCGGCCGGGAGCACCTTGTCCACGTGCACGTCGTCCGGCAGGTCGATCCAGAGGAAGTAGCCGCCGTCCGGCTCCGTGAACCGCACGCCCGGGATGTGCGCGCGCAGCGACTCGGCCAGCACCCGGGCCCGCTCGCCGAGCGCCGCGCTCACGGTCGCGATCGAGCGGTCGATGTCGCCGGACACGCAGAACTGGTGCACGATCGCCTCGGACACCATGCCGGGCGAGATGTAGAGGTTGGTCGCGCGCTTCGCGATGTCCGCGATCAGCTTCGCGGGGCCGACCAGGTAACCGACGCGCACGCCCGGGCAGACCGTCTTGGTGAAGCTGGACGCGTGCACGACCACGCCCTCGGTGTCCATCGACAGCATCGACGGCAGCGCCTCGCCGCGGAACCGGATGTCCGCGTACGGGTCGTCCTCGAAGATCGTGAAGCCGAACTCCTTCGCCAGCGCCAGCAGCTCACGGCGGCGCTCCAGGGAGAGCGTCACGCCGGCCGGGTTCTGGTAGTTCGGGATGATGTGGGCGAGCGTCGGGCGCACGCCGGACTCCAGCAGCGTGCGCAGCTCCGCGGTGTCGATGCCGTCCGCGTCCAGCGTCACCTGGTGCACCTTGCCGCCCAGGTTCTGCAGGTTGAGCAGCGTCCGGTCGTACGTCGGCTTCTCCACCACGACCGCGTCGCCGGCGGAGACCAGGTGGTCGAAGAGGAACGCGTCGGCCTGCAGCGAGCCGTTCGTGATCAGCACCTGCTCCGGCGTGACGCCGTGCTTCTCCGCGATCCACTTCCGGAGCGGGACGTAACCGACCGAGGTGCCGTAGGCGGAGATGCCCGCCGGGTCGGCGTCGAACGCGCGCACCGCCGCGGCCTTGAGACCCTCGATGTCCACGATGTCGAGGGAGGGGGCGCCACGGGCGAAGGAGATCAGCTGCTCAGCGGTCATGCGCTACAGCTTACGAGCCGGGCATGATCTTCCCCACGCCCATTCCCGCCTGGTGAAAGGCCCGGAGAAAGCCCGGAAGAAGCGGGGATGACGGGGGCGCCGGCCGCAGGAAACGACCGGCTCCACCCGTACCCTCGGGAGGTTTTCGATGTTGCTTTCCGTGGTCCGGCCTCGTCGTACCGTCAGGTGGTCTCCATGGCCTTTTCCCGCGCCCAGACGCGCATGATGTCGCGGACCGAGATCACGCCGAGGACCTCGTCCTCGTCCAGCACGACCAGGTGCCGGAAACCGCCGCGGGCCATCGCGAGCGCGGCCTCCTCCAGTGTCCAGCGGGGACTCGCGTAGACGACGTCCCAGGTCAGGTGGGCTCCGATGCGTTCGGTGTCGGGGTCCAGCCCGGCGCCGATCGCCTTGAGTAGGTCACGTTCCGTCATGATTCCCACGCCCTCCGCGTCCGGGTCGAGGATGACGGCGGATCCGATGCCGCGGTCGGCCATCATCGTGGCCGCCTGGCGGAGTGTGTGTTCGGGCCCCAGCGTGAGGACCAGAGTGGACATGGCATCGCGAACGTGCATGGCGCATCTCCCTTGATACGGCTGCTGTTCGTGCTGCCCCCCATGGTCGCGAATCCGCAGGCGGAGCGGCAAGAGAGAATCCGCAGGCGGAGCGGCAGGAGAGCGACGTTCCGCTAATCTCTCGTCGTGACCGCACCACCCGAGCCACCCCAGCCACCCGAGCCACCCGAGCCATCCGAGCCATCCGAGCCATCCGAGCCGTCCGAGCCGTCCGGCCGGTCGGCCGCGGACCCGCTGCTCTGTGCCGGTGCGCTGATCGTCGACGACGACGGCCGGATCTTCGTGCAGCGGCGGTCGGCGGACCGGCGGCTGTTCCCGGACACGTGGGACGTCGTCGGCGGGCACGTGGAAGCGGGGGAGAGCGTCGAGGAGGCGCTGCACCGCGAGGTCCGCGAGGAGACCGGCTGGGTCGTGTCGCACGTGCTGGGCACGGTCGGCGAGCACACCTGGAAGGGTGACGACGGGCTCCACCGGCTGGAGACCGACTACCTCTGCCGGGTGGACGGCGACCTGACCCGGCCGCGGCTGGAGACGGGCAAGCACACCGAGTTCGCATGGATCACCGAGGCCGAGCTGGACCTGCTGACCGAGAACCGGCCGGACGACGACACCATCCGGCGGATCGTCGCGGACGGGTTCTCGATGTTGAGGGTGTTCGGTTTCTGACGGTCGATCGTTGTTCCCGTTATGGGAATGATCGGTCTCGTGCTCGCCGCCGGTGCCGGACGACGTCTGCGCCCGTACACCGACGAGCTGCCGAAGGCGCTGGTCCCGGTGGACGGTGAGACCACGATCCTGGACATCGCGCTGCGCAACCTCGCGTCCGTGGGCCTGTGCGACGTCACGGTCGTGGTGGGTTATCGCGCCGGCGCCGTCCTGTCCCGTGTTGAGGATCTTGAAACCCGCCACGGGGTACGGCTGACGCTCGTACACAACGACCGGGCCGAGGAGTGGAACAACGCGTACTCGCTGTGGTGTGCTCGTGATCACTTCGCCGACGGTGCGCTGCTGGTCAACGGCGACACCGTGCACCCGGTGAGCGTGCAGAAGGCGCTGCTCGCCGCGCAGGGCCCGTCGATCGTGCTGGCGCTGGACACCGCGAAGCGACTCGCCGACGAGGAGATGAAAGCCGATTTCTCGGCCGACGGGCGTCTCAGGCGCATCACCAAGCTGATGGACCCGGGCGCCGCGACCGGCGAGTACATCGGCGTCTCGCTCATCTCCCCGGCCGCGGCCGGCGGGCTCGCGGACGCGCTGGAGACGGTCTGGCGCCGCGACCCGAACCTCTACTACGAGGACGGCTTCCAGGAGTACGCCGACCGGGGCGGCGCGATCCGGCACGCGGACATCGGCGACGTCCCCTGGGTCGAGGTGGACGACCACCACGACCTGGCGCGCGCCCGGGCCATCGCATGCCGTTACTAGCCCGCACCATCCTCACGCCGCTGCACGTCGACGTGCGGCGCGGCGCCGTCGCCGACCTCGGCCGGATCCTCGCGGACGGCCGGATATCCGCCGGCGGTGACGTGGCCGTGGTGGTCGGGCACGGCGTCGGCGCGCAGGTCGCCGACCTGATCCGGCCCAGCCTCGGCGCGGCCGACATCTTCACCGTCGCGGGCGGCACGCTGGACAGCGCGAACGAGCTGGCCGCGAAGCTGCGCGCCCGGTCGTACGACGCGGTGGCCGGCATCGGCGGCGGCACCACGCTGGACACCGCGAAGTACGCGGCCACCCGATACGGCATCCCGATGGTGTCCGTCGCCACCAGCCTCGCCAACGACGGCATCGGCTCGCCGGTCGCCAGCCTGGTCAACGACGGGATCAAGGGCTCGTACGGCGTGCACATCCCGATCGCGGTCATCGTCGACCTGGACTTCGTCGAGGCCGGCCCGTCCCGCTACAACCGCGGCGGCATCGGCGACGTGCTCAGCAACCTCAGCGCGGTCGCGGACTGGGAGCTGGCCCGGGACGTCCGCGGCGAACCGGTCGACGGACTGTCCGCGTCGCTGGCCCGGACCGGCGCGGAGGCGCTGCTGCGCCACCCCGGCGACATGACCGACGACGGCTTCGTCACCGTGCTCGCCGAGGGCCTGATCGCCAGCGGGCTGGCGATGGCCGTGTCCGGCTCCAGCCGCCCGTGCAGCGGCGGCTGCCACGAGATCATGCACGCGGTCGACGTGCTCAACCCCGGCACCGGCTCGCACGGCGAACTGGCCGGCATGGGCGCGCTGTTCTGCACGTTCCTGCGCGGCGACGAGCCCCGCTTCCGTGCCATGTCCGCCTGCCTCGCCCGGCACGAGCTGCACCGCACGCACCGGGACTTCGGCCTGAGCGACGAGCAGTTCGTGGACGTGATCGGCTTCGCGCCACGCACCCGCCCCGACCGCTACACGATCCTCGAACACCTGGACATGGGCACGAAGGAGATTCGCACGCGGCTGGCAGACTACGTTGATGCAGTCCAGCGCTCCTGAGCACCAGCCGGCCGAGTCCGACTTCTACCGCGTCAACCGCGGCGGCGGCCTCTACAGCGAGGCGGTCAGCCAGCGACTCGGCGCGAAGCTCGCGCTCTTCGGCTACCGCAAGAAGCTCGCGCCGACCACGCTCACCATCTTCAACCTCGGCATCAGCGCGGTCGTGTCCGCGCTGGTCATCGCGACCGCCGGCCCGGTGGCGGCCGGCGAGGTGCCCGGCGTCGTGATCGGCCTGATCGCGCTGGCCGGCTGGCAGCTCGCCTACGCCTTCGACTGCGCCGACGGCCAGCTCGCCCGGGTCACCGGCCAGACCAGCCCGGACGGCGCCCGCGTCGACGTGCTCTGCGACGTGGCCGGCCAGATCGCGCTGGTCGCCGCGCTCTCCGCCACCGCGGTCGCCCAGGAACCGGAGACCCCGGCATGGCTGATCGGCCTCTTCGCCGGCGGCTGGATGGTCAACCTGATCACCTCGGTCATGTCCACCGGCCCGCAGGCCGCCAGCATGCTGAAGTCCAACACGCTCCCGATCCGCATCGTCAAGCTGGTCCGCGACTACGGCGCCATCATCGCCGTGGCCGGCATCGTCCTCACCGTCGCACCGATCGCCATGGTCTGGTTCATCGGCATCTTCACCCTGATCAACGGCGCCTTCCTCCTCACCAGCATCGCCTTCAGCGCCCGCAACGCCCTACGCGAACATGACCTCCCCCGCTCCTGACCAGCGCGGCCGGCTCGCGTGGGCCGCGCGAGCCGGTCTCACCCGTCGGGGGGATGAACAGGCCCCCGATCAAGACCCCTGATGCCGTACGGTCGCCCGATACTTCCGACGGCTGGGGTGACACACCGTGCACGCGAGCGTTCACGCCGGTCTGCACGGCGAGGGCTTCATCTACGCGCTGGCCTGTGCGGCCGGCTTCACCACCGCGAAGATGAACCTGGACGTCGACGGCGTCGACTGGCAGATCGCTCACCCGGGCCCCAAGGGGACCGTAAGGTCGCCGAAGATCGAGTGCCAGGTGAAGGCGCGATCCGCGCCTGAGCTTCGAGACGACTGCTTTCAGCTCCGGCTTGACGCCGGCGGATACAACAAGATCGCTGGTGAGGGCTTTCGGATACCTCGCTTTCTCTTCCTGGTCGCCGTTCCCGACGAGATCAGCGGGTACGCCGTCTGCACTCACGACGCCATGCGGCTCGGAACAGCGGGATACTGGCTGGCGATGGCCGACAAACCGGTCGTGCCCATCGGAGAGGAACACCCGAAGACCATCGTTCTGAGCGTGCCGAGACGGAACCTGCTGACCGTGCACAGTCTCGGTGCACTGCTCGCCGGCGACCTGGAGGGAGCGAAGTCATGATCGACGCGCATGTGACCGATCGTGCTGCTCTTGCCGCTCGTTCCCCCGGTGAGCTCGCGCTTTATCTGCGGTCCAGGGCGTGGCAGATCCGCGATCGCGACGCGACAGGCGCGTACTGGGTGCTCGTCGCCGGCGGCGAGGAGTTCGAGGCGCTCCAGCCCACCGACGCCGGTCTGCGCGATTACGGCGCCCGCGTGCTCGACGTGCTGCGCGTGCTGTCGATCGTCGAGGATCGATCGGAGTTGGATGTCCTCCGGGACATGACCAACGTCTCCATGGACATCCACACGGTACGGACCTTCCCCGTCGACAGCCCGCCCGGCATGATCGGGCTGGACGACGGCGTGCAGGCGCTGGAGAGCGTCCGCAACCTCGTCCTAGCGGCCGCTTACTCGGTCGGCGCCGAGCAGCAGAAGGCGGTACAGCCCGCCCGCAAACCAGCCGAGGTGCTGAGGTTCCTCCGCGACGTCCGCATCGGGCCGAGCGCCGAGGGCAGCTTTGTGATGAGCGTGCACACGCCCATACCGCCGCGCCTGACCTCGGGCCATGCCGATGACGCGGATGATGGGCTGGAGCCGTCGGAGCCGTTCCAGCGCAGGGTGACGCTCCGCCTCTACGACGCGGTCGTCGCGGCTCGGGACGCCGCGAATGAGGCTCTGGTCAGCCCCGATGGGCTGGATGCCTTCACGGCATCCGTGCGACACGGGATGAGCGCGAATCTGTGTGAGGCGCTGGTCGGCATCGGCGGCGGTTCCGGGCACCCGTTCGAGATCTCCCTCTCCCTCGCGCCGTCCCGTCCGATGCTGCGCCGGCGACTGAGTCCGATTCGCTTCCGGCGCGACCATCTGCCGGTGCTCACCGCTGCCGCGCAGGAGTTGAGGGAGCGGATCGCGGAGGACGGCGTCACCGTCTTCGGCAATGTGGTCCGGCTGCACCGGGTGGGCACCGGCTCCGGCGAGATCAGCATCGCCGGCACCGTCGAGGGCGACGACCGGCTGCGCCGATTCTGGACACACCTGCCGGAGCAGGACTATCTGCAGGCCACCCGCGCTCACGAACAGATGCTCGGCGTCTCCGTCCGCGGCGACCTGCTTCGCCGCGGCACGCGGCTCTACCTGAAGAATCCGGTCGCCTTCCGGACGCTTCCGGAAGGCGACACGGACGAGGGCTGAGGCGTCAGCCGCGGACCGGGATGATGGCGGAGGAGCCGAGGAGGCGGCCGTTGGGGGCGAAGGCGTCGGCGCGGAGGTACTCCGGGTCGGTGGGGACGGTGAGGGCGGTTTCGAAGCCGGTGCGGTCGCCCTCGGCGACGACGCCGAGGCTGCCGGGCTGGCTGCCGGCGCGGATCTGCCAGGTCTCGACCTCGGTGGCGCCGTTCCAGCTGGCGTAGGCGACGAGTTTGCCGGCCTCGCGGCGCAACCCGACGGCGGGCTGGTCGGCGGGCTCGGCGGTCCACGTGGCGCGGTGCGCGCGGTACGACTGGCTGTCCGAGGGGAGCCGGCCGTCGAAGAGCACGGTGCCGTCCTCGGCGAACTCGGTGAAGTACGGCAGCTCGCCCCAGCCGACGAACGAGCCGCCGTCCGGCCGCTCCTCCATGCTGCCCTGGGTGGGCGCGGAGAGGCGGCGCGGGTGCACGTACTCGTGGACCAGCTCGGCCGTGCCGGCCTTCTCGTCCAGGGAGAGGATCAGGCCGCGGGAACGGTCGTGCTCCTTGGTGATGCCGGCCGCGTTGTCGAAGAGACCGATCGTGCCGTCGCTGCGCCGCCGCGCGTCGTGCTGCCAGGAGAACACGGCCTCCGGGGGGAGCCGGAAGTCGCTCTTCTTGCCGCCGAGCCGCCAGATCACGTCCCCGGTGGACCGGTCCACCTTGTAGACGGTCCAGGTGTGCCGGGCGGAGATGAGCAGGTTGCCGTCGGTGTCCTCGGCCACGGAGTTCGCGTGGAAGTAGTCGTACGGCAGCAGCGCGGAGTCGCCGGCCGGCAGCGGCGCGTACGACTCGTCGAACGGCACGTGCTCGCTGGCCCGCCACTCCAGGACCAGCCGCCCGGTGGCGATGTCGACCTCCTGGAGCACGCCGTCGTGCAGCGCGCCGGCGGCCGGCCCGCCGACCGAGGTGAGGTCGGCGGAGATCGGGCGGTAGACCCAGAACAGCGCGGTCCCCCGGGAGGTGATCTTCAGGTCGTGCTGGTCGGCCTGGGTGACGCCGTCCGCGCGGATCCGGGTGACCTCGCGGTAGCGGTTGTCGAAGATGACGAACTCGCCCTGCCCTATGCCGAGCCCACCGGTCCCGCCGATCAGCCCTTCCCACCAGGTCAGCACCGGCTTGTCCTGATACTGCTGGACCTTGAGGTCGATGGCGACCGTGGCCGGCGCGGGCACCGGGCGGAACCACACCGGCACACCGTTCGTGTCCACGATCAGCGTGCCGAACTGACCGCGTCCCTGCGCGGGCGTGAGGAACACGTGCCCCTCGGCGGGGTCCGGCGCCGGCGTGGAGACCACCACCCGCTGCACGTGCAGGTCGGGCCGGGAGATGAAGTTGAGCAGGTTGTCCGCGCCGCCGGCCTCGGAACCGCGGTTCGCCTCGCGCGCGGAGTCCGCGCCGATCACGAATCCGGCGCCGCAACCGGCCAGGCCGGCGGCCGCGAGCCCGCCGCCCGCGATCAGGAGTTGCCGCCGGGACCAGCGGCGTGGCGGCTCGGGCAGCGTGTCCGGCATCGCGCTGATGGGGGAGGGAGGAATCATGCCGGTTCCCGTCACGAGTAGCGACCTTCCCGGTGAAGCCGCAGATTACGCTCACACATTGCGCAGAAGCCCGTCGTACACGTCGAGCAGGCGGCGGGTCACCACCTGCGGATGGAACGTCGAGGAGTACCGCGCCCGCGCCGTGGCCGTCAGGGCGGCCGCGCCGTCCCGGGCGGCGGGCAGCGCCGCGGCCAGCTCCGCCGCGTCCGCCCGGACCACCCAGCCGGCGTCCCCGACCAGGTAGGGGATGCCGCCGAGCGCGGTGCCGAGCACCGGCCGGCCGGCGGCCAGCGCCTCGATCGTCACCGTTGGAAGCACATCGTGCCAGGTCGACACCGTGAGGACCACCGCCGTCCGGCGCAGGGCCGCGCGCACGCCGTCCCGGTCCAGCACGCCGAGGTACTCCACGTCCGCGCGGGCGGCCGCCGCGGCTTCCACCTCCGGGCGCAGCTCGCCGTCGCCCGCGATCCGCAGCGTGCCCAGCGAGCCGTCCGGGTGCCGGCGCCACGCGTCCAGCAGCAGGCCGAGGCCCTTCTCCGGGGAGAGCCGGGCCAGGAAGAGGAAGCCGTCGCCGGGTGGTGCGGGCGGACCCGGGTCGGGCACCGCGTTCGGCTTGACCACGATGGAGGCGGGTGGCACGCCGTACCCCCGCAGATGGTCCTTGATCGCGGTGGTCAGCGCGATGAAGCGGTCGACCGTGCGCCAGGTGGGGCGGTGCACCGCGAGCGCGGTGGCCATCACCGCGCTCTGCGCCCGCGAGCCCCGGTAGCAGCCGTGCACGATCGCGGGCAGCGGGAACGTCCTGTCCCGGCACTCCGTGCAGATCCGTCCGTCCCGGAAGAACAGGCCGGGCGCGCAGACCTGCCGGTAGTTGTGCACGGTCTGCACCACCGGGACGCCGTGCCGGTGCGCGGTGCGGACGATCCAGGGCGAGATCAGCGGGTACGGATTGTGCAGGTGCACCACGTCCGGGCGATGCGCGCGAAGCACACCGGCGAGCTCCCGCTGCGCGGCCGGCGCGTAGATCGGCGAGATCGGCAGCAGCGCCCTGCTCGCGACCGACATCCCGGGGATCTCGTCCGAGCTGCGGATGAACGGCAGCACCTCGACGCCCGCATCGGACAGCTGCGCCATCTCCTGATCGACGATCGTGTTCTCGCCGGACGGCATGGCGTCGCGGTAACGATTGTGCGCGACCAGGACCTTCATAGGTCCAAGACGCTACCGTTCTAGACGTGCCAGAGTTACCGGAGGTGGAAGCGCTCGCCGCGTACCTTCGCGAGCGCGCGGTGGGCCGCACGGCCGACCGCCTGGAGATCGTCGCGATCAGCGCCCTCAAGACCTACGATCCGCCGCCGTCGGCGGTCGCGGGCTTGGAGATAACGGCCGCGGGTCGGCACGGCAAGTTCCTGGACGTCACGTTCGGCGGGGACGTTCACCTGGTCGTGCACCTCGCGCGGGCCGGCTGGCTGCACTACCGCGAGTCGTTCCCGGCCGCCACGCCGCTGAAGCCGGGCAAGGGCCCGATCGCGGTCCGGGTGCGGTTGGACGACGGCTCCGGTTTCGACCTGACCGAGGCCGGTACGAAGAAGAGCCTCGCCGCCTACCTGGTCCGTGACCCGGCCGAGGTGCCGGGCGTGTCGCGGCTCGGCCCGGACGCGCTCGCGGTCGACCTGGAGACGTTCACCGAGCGGATCACCAGTCGGCGCGGGCAGATCAAGGGCGTGCTCACCGACCAGGAGATCCTGGCCGGCATCGGCAACGCGTACTCCGACGAGATCCTGCACGTGGCGAAGCTGTCGCCGTTCGCGCTGACGAACAAGCTGTCCGCCGAGCAGATCGCGCGGCTGTTCGAGGCGATGCGGTCGGTGGAGACGGACGCGGTCACCCGCTCGGTCGGCCAGCGGGCCGCGGAGCTGAAGGGTGAGAAGCGCTCGGGCTTCCGCGTGCACGCGCGCGCCGGGTTACCGTGTCCGGTCTGCGGCGACACTGTGCGTGAGGTCTCGTTCGCGGACACCAGCCTTCAGTACTGTCCCACGTGTCAGACCGGGGGCAAGCCGCTCGCCGATCGCCGACTTTCTCGAATCGTGCGATAAATCTCCACAGTAATCGCTCGCACCCTGAGCGTGACCTGCGAGGACTCCCGAATGCCCAGGAGAAGAACAATGCGGTCTCAACCCGTGAAGCCGGCGCTCCGGCGACCTTCCGCAGACAGGTTCCGTCGGTATAGTGTCCCGGTCTCACGCACTGAAGCGCGGAACCATCGGCCGTCAGGCCGGTGCCGGTTTCCCGGACCGAGCGACGGAGCGTAATGTCTGCCGGGTCACCGCCACGTCCCGGGAGTCATGGGAAACTGATGCGGTGGGCTTCCCATGGCCCGATGGGCGGGTGGGTAGCACCTGTCACGCGGGAGGACGTAGGTGAGGTGACGACGAGCCTCCAACGCCCGGTCGTCAAAACAGGCCGGAGCAACAGCGTGCCCCAGTACGACGAGTTCGAGATTCAACCGACTCCGCCGGAGCGGCCCACGAACGGGGTGCCGCGCTCCGCCTGGACGAGGGCGAAACGCACCGTCTCACGATGGCACCGGCCGTACACGGTGATGCTGCTCCTCCTCGACTTCGGCGCCGCGGCGATCGCCAGCGTGATCGCCGTCTCGCTGTTCGAGCAGGCGGCCTCGGGCTTCTCGGATCCGGACAACGGCGAGCCGTGGTTCCAGGCCGTGGCATACATCCTGTTGCCGCTCGGCTGGCTGGTCGTGCTGTGGGCCAACGGCACCTACGACCGCCGCTACCTCGGTCTCGGTACCGATGAGTTCAAACGGGTGACCCGGGCTTCGGTGACGGTCGCGGCCAGCGTCTCCTTCATCGCGTTCGCCACCAAGACCGACCTGTCCCGGCTCTCGGTCGGCTTCGCGCTGGTCGGCGCCACGGTCCTGATCCTCTTCGCGAGGTACGTCGCACGGCTCGTGCTGCACGTGTCCCGCCGCCGGTTCGGCGCGGCCGCCCAGCGCATGGTGCTGCTCGGCACGCTGCCGGAGACGCTCGAGGTCTACACCGCGGTCACCCGCAGCCCGGCCGCCGGCCTGGTGCCGGTCGCGATCCACCTGACCGACGGCTACGCCGCCGCGAAGGGCCTGGAGACGCCGGTGCCGGTGCACGCGGGCAAGGACGTGCTCGCGCTGGTCCGCGAGGTCGGTGCGGACACGATCGCGTTCTGCGGCGCGGCCAGCGCCGAGCCGGGTGAGCTGCGCCGGCTGGCGTGGCAGCTGGAGGGCACCGGCATCGACCTGGTGGTGGCGCCGCAGCTGACCGACATCGCCGGTCCGCGCGTGCACATCCGGCCGATCGAGGGCCTGCCGCTGCTGCACGTGGAAGAGCCGACCATCTCCGGTCTCGGCTGGCTGGCCAAGAACATGATGGACCGGGTCGCGGCCGGAATCGGCCTGATCATGCTGTCGCCGCTGCTGCTGGCGATCGGCATCGCGATCAAGATCTCCGACCCGGGCCCGGCGTTCTTCCGGCAGTCGCGGGTGGGCCACGAGGGCAAGACGTTCCGGGTCTGGAAGTTCCGGACCATGTACGTCGACGCCGAGGAGCGGCTCGCCTCGATGCAGGACATGAACGAGACGGACGGCCTGCTCTTCAAGGTCAAGAACGACCCGCGGATCTTCCCGGCCGGCCGGTTCCTGCGGGCCAGCTCGCTCGACGAGCTGCCGCAGCTGATCAACGTGCTGTTCGGCGAGATGTCGCTGGTCGGGCCGCGCCCGCTGCCGGCCGACGACGGAGACTTCCTCGGCGACGTGCGGCGCCGGCTGCTGGTCCGCCCCGGCATCACCGGGCTGTGGCAGGTCTCCGGCCGCTCGGACCTCTCCTGGGACGAGGCGGTCCGGCTGGACCTCTACTACGTGGACAACTGGTCGCTCGCCTACGACCTGAGCATCCTCTGGCGTACGGTCGGCGTCGTGGTAGCCCGGAAGGGCGCTTACTAAGCCTTTCGCACCCGGAGCTTGTGCAAATTTGCCCCCACCGTCAGGATTCGGCGGTGGGGGCAAACCTGTCTACGGCCGCGTCGGTGCTCGCGCTCATCAGCGCGCTGGCCGCCGCGGTCGCGGCCGTCATCCGGCTCCGGCAGCGGCGCGGCATCGCCACCGCGGCGCAGCGCGCCACCTACCAGGTGCTGCACACCGCGAGCCTCGCCGCTGAGCCGCTGCGCGCCGGCCTCGACCGGGTCAACGCGACGAAGGCGGTCCGGCATCTGCGCACGCTGGTCGGCGCGCCCGGCCTCGCACTGGTGGGCGCGCCCGGCTTCGCGCCGATCGGTGCGGACGGCCTGCTCGCGCTGGACGGCCGCGGCGCGCACCACGCCGCGCAGCTGGTCGCCGCCGGTGGCCGGGCCATCGCGCAGAACCGGTCCGCCGTCCTCGGCCAGGAGGATCTGCCCTGCGACCGGATGGACTGCGTGGTGCGCGGCGCCGTGGTCGCGCCGCTGACCGGCCCGGACGGCCGTTCCGGGGCCGCGCTGGTCGCGGTCGCGGACGGCCAGCCCGCGCCCGGCCTGGTGCAGGCCACGCTGGAGACCGCGCGCTGGGCCGCCGCCCAGCTCGCGCTCGCCGAGCTGGACTCGTCCCGCGAACGGCTGGCCCGCGCCGAGGTGCGGGCGCTGCGCGCGCAGATCAGCCCGCACTTCATCTACAACGCACTGACCGCGATCGCCTCGTTCGTTCGCACCGACCCGGAACGGGCCCGCGAGCTGATCCTGGAGTTCGCGGAATTCACGAGGTACTCCTTCCGGGCTCACGGCGAGTTCACTACGCTCGCCGAAGAGTTGCGCTCGATCGATCGGTACCTGACCATCGAGCGTGCGCGGTTCGGGGACCGTCTGCAGGTCCGCCTGCAGATCGCTCCGGAGGTCCTTCCGGTGAGTCTCCCGTTTCTCTGCCTGCAACCGCTGGTGGAAAATGCGATCCGCCACGGCCTCTCGCGCAAGCCCGGCACCGGCATGGTCAGCATCGAGGCCAGCGACGCCGGGGCGGAGTGCCACATCACGGTGGAGGACGACGGGGTCGGGATGGACCCGGCCGTGCTGATCGCCGGGATGGCAGAAGCGGCCGGGGAGTCCGACGACTCCGGCCAGCACGTCGGCCTGTCGAACGTGGATGAGCGGCTGCGGTCGGCCTTCGGTGACCAGTTCGGACTGGTCGTCGAGACCGCCCTCGGCGCCGGGATGAAGGTGAGCATGCGAGTGCCGAAGTTCCACCCCGGAGTGCGCGCATGAGGGGTTGCCCGTACCACCCGGCGGGGGTGGCGGCATGACCGCCTTCCTGCGCGTCCTGGCCGTGGACGACGAGCCGCCCGCGCTGGACGAGCTGGCCTACCTGCTGCGGACCGACCCGCGGGTGGCCCGGGTGCACACGGCCGGGGACGCCACCGAGGCGCTGCGGCTGCTGCGGGACACCGACGTGGACGCGGTCTTCCTGGACATCCGCATGCCCGGCCTGGACGGCATGGAGCTGGCCCGGGTGCTGCGCCGGTTCGCCCGGCCGCCCGCGATCGTGTTCGTCACCGCCTACGACGACGGCGCGGTGGACGCGTTCGACCTCGGCGTCACCGACTACGTGCGCAAGCCGGTCCGGACCGAGCGGCTGGCCGAGTCGCTGCGCCGGGTGGCCGAGGCGCGCGTGATCCCGGCGCAGCGCGCCGCGCTGGCCCGCGGCGAGGACGACCCGACGATCCCGGTCGAGCTGGCCGGCACCACCCGCATGCTGCCCCGGTCCGCGGTCCGATGGGTGGAGGCGCAGGGTGACTACGCGCGGCTGCACACCGCGGACGGCTCGCACCTGGTTCGCGTCCCGCTGGCCACGCTGGCCGAGCGCTGGGCCGACGCCGGTTTCGTCCGGATCCACCGGTCCTACCTGGTGCAGCTGCGGCTGATCGCGGAGCTGCGGCTGGCCAACTCCGGTTATGTGGTGGTGGTCGACGGCACCGAGCTGCCGGTCTCCCGCCGGCACACCCGCGAGCTGAAGGACCGCCTGGTCCGTGCGGCCAAGCAGGACTGGAACCGCTGACGTGCCCGACCGGCCGGCCCGCGTCCGGGTGGTGCTCGCCGAGGTGGGCCGGCCGCGCACGGCCGACCGGGCCCGCGCCGACCTGGCCGAGCAGAACCAGGTCGGCGAGGCGCTGCTGCGCGGGCTGATCCGGGCGCAGTTCGCGCTGGCCGTACGGCTCGCGGTGGTGGTCGTGATCGGGCTCGGCGGGCTGCCACTGCTCTTCGCGATCGCGCCGTCCGTCACCACCGTCAAGATCCTCGGCGTGAACCTGCCGTGGCTGCTGCTCGGCGGGGTCTCATTCCCGTTCCTGCTCGCGGTCGGTGCCACCTACGTGCACCTGGCCGAGCGCAACGACCAGGACTTCACCGCGCTGGTGCAGCGGCATGACCCCTAATCCGTACCTGATCCCGACCGTGGTCCTGATGACCGTGGCCACCGTCGCAATCGGCTTCTACGGCCTGCGGCTGGCGCGCACCACCTCCGACTTCCTGGTCGCGTCCCGGATGGTCAGCCCGGCCTGGAACGCGGCCGCGATCGGTGGCGAGTACCTCTCCGCCGCGTCGTTCCTGGGCGTGGCCGGGCTGATCCTCAAGTTCGGCGTGGACGTCCTCTGGTACCCGGTCGGCTTCGCGGCCGGATACCTCGCGCTCCTGCTGTTCGTGGCCGCGCCGCTGCGCCGCTCCGGCGCGTTCACGCTGCCCGACTTCTGTGAGCTGCGGCTCGGCTCACGCCGGTTGCGGGTGCTCGCCACCGTGTTCGTCGTCTTCATCGGCTGGCTCTACCTGGTGCCACAGTTGCAGGGCGCCGCCCTCACGCTGGCCACCGTGACCGGCGCGCCGTACACGCTCGGCGCCGTGCTGGTCTTCGCGGTCGTCACCGCGAACGTGGCGCTCGGCGGCATGCGGGCGATCACGTTCGTCCAGGCCTTCCAGTACTGGCTGAAGCTCACCGCGCTCGCCGTACCCGCGATCTTCCTGCTCCTGGTCTGGCAGGCCGACGCCCGGCCGCCGGTCACGCCCCTGGACGGCCTCACGTTCCGGCAGGCCACGGTGCTGACCGTGGAGTCACCGGCCACGCTCACGTTCGCCGACGGCAGCACGCGCGAGGTCGGGGCCGGCGACGAGCTGTCGTTCCCGGCCGGTGCGCCGGTACCGGCCGTGTCCGGCGTCTCGCAGGGACTCGACTGGCTGCTGCCCGGCCGCGGCGGCAGCCTGTTCGGCACGTACTCACTGATCCTGGCCACGTTCCTCGGCACCATGGGCCTGCCGCACGTGCTGGTCCGGTTCTACACCAACCGGGACGGCGCCGCCGCCCGCCGCACCACGCTGGTCGTGCTCGGCCTGGTCGGCCTCTTCTACCTGCTGCCCACGATCTACGGCGCGCTCGGCCGCGTCTACACGCCCCAACTGCTGCTCACCGGCGACACCGACGCGGTGGTGCTGCTGCTGCCCGGCGCCGCGATCGGCACCGGCCTGCTCGGCCAGCTGCTCTCCGCGCTGGTCGCCGCGGGCGCGTTCGCCGCGTTCCTGTCGACCAGCTCCGGCCTGCTCACCAGCGTCGCCGGCGTGCTGGCCACCGACGTCCTCGGCCGCGGCGGCTCGGTCCACACGTTCCGCCTGGCCTCGCTGATCGGCGGCGCGGTCCCGCTGCTGCTCGCGCTCAACGTCGCGTCGCTGGACGTCTCCCAGGTGGTCGGCCTCGCATTCGCGGTCGCCGCGTCCAGCTTCTGCCCGCTGCTGGTCCTCGGCATCTGGTGGCGCGGCCTCACCGCACCCGGCGCCGCGGCCGGCATCATCGTGGGCGGTGGCGCCGCCGTGGCCTCCGTCCTGATCACGGTGCTCGGCCCGCCGCTCACCGGCTGGCGCGCCGAGGCCATCGCCCAGCCCGCCGCCTGGACCGTCCCGCTCGCCTTCGCCACCATGGTCGCGGTCTCCCTCACCACCCGCCGCCACATCCCCGCCACGATCGGCACCACGATGCTTCGCCTCCACGCCCCCGAAAGCCTGCACCTCTGAACCCAGACCAGAATCCAGAGGCCGACCAACCGCGTTTCCCGCTTCCGGCGCGGGCACTGTGGGCGTGCTCCCGCGGGCGCTGTGTCTTCCCCGGGGCCGAGCCCCGGACTCCACGTTCCGGCTGGTTGCGGATCGCAGATCAACCGTGTGTCCCGCTTCCGGCGTGGACACTCTAGGCGTGCTCCCGCGGGCGCTGTGTCCTCCCCGGGGCCGAGCCCCGGACCCCACGTTCCGGCCGGTTGCGGATCGCAGATCAACCGTGTGTCCCGCTTCCGGCGTGGACACTCTAGGCGTGCTCCCGCGGGCGCTGTGTCCTCCCCGGGGCTGAGCCCCGGACCCCACGTTCCGGCTGGTTGCGGATCGCAGATCAACCGTGTGTCCCGCTTCCGGCGTGGGCACTCTAGGCGTGCTCCCGCGGGCAAACCTCGCGGCGGCCTCCGCCGCCGCTCCGGACGCCGCATCGGAGCCGGCCGCGTCGCTGGTCACCGACAACCACGCGACTCCCGGCCTGGTCGGCATCCGGCCGCGCCGCCGGATCCCGCGCGCGGACTCGCCCGTCCCGGTGTGCCACCGCCTGCCGTAGTCACCAGGCCGAAATTTCGGTACATAGCAGCATGTCACTGAAGGTGTCGGCGACGAGTGATACGTGGCGCACCGAATACGGCGGGTGGATTCAATCGGTCGTCGCAATGCAACGTTTATGCAGCTAGAGGTGCCGATAGTAGCTGATTGAGGGCTTCGGCGGGTGTGCGCATGTTGAGGGTTTCGCGGGGGCGGCCATTGAGTTCGGCGGCGACGTCGTCGAGGTGCTGTCTGGTGTGGACGGACAGGTCGGTGCCCTTGGGGAAGTATTGGCGGAGCAGGCCGTTGGTGTTCTCGTTGCTGCCGCGCTGCCAGGGCGAGTGCGGGTCGCAGAAGTAGACATCGATGCCGGTGGCGATGGTGAAGTCGGCGTGGCGGGTCATCTCGACGCCTTGATCCCAGGTCAGTGACTTGGTCAGGTGAGCGGGCAGTGTCGTGATGGTGGCGATGAGGGCGTCGCGGACGGCCTCGGCGTCCCGGCCGTCGGGCAGGTGGACGAGCATGCAGTAGCGGGTGGAGCGTTCGACCAGAGTCCCGATCGCGGAGCCGCCGTCCTCACCGATGATCAGGTCGCCTTCCCAGTGGCCGGGCACGGCCCGGTCGGCGGCCTCAGCGGGCCGCTCACGGATGTTGATCATTGCGGGGATCCGGCCGCGTTTCTCCTGCTGTCGTGACCTGACCCTGGGCTTGCGCAGAGCCCTGCCGGTCCGCAGGCACGCGGTCAGCTCCTTGCGCAGCCCACCCCGGGACTGGACGAACAGCGACTGGTAGATCGTCTCGTGAGACACCCTCATCGATTCATCGTCCGGGAAACGCCGGGGCAGCCACAACGCGATCTGCCGCGGTGACCACTTCAGCTTCAGCTTCCCCTGCACCACCCGCCGCAACCGCGGGCAGTCCGCGAGCTTCACGGGCTTCGGCCGGCGGCGGCGATCACGCGCCTTCTCGTCCGCACGGCCGGCCCGATAACCCACCCGCACGGTCGAATTCCGGGCCAGTTCCCGCCCGATCGTCGACGGCTCCCGCCCCAGCGCCACCGCGATCGACCGCCGCGACTCACCCCGATCACGCCGCAGCATGATCTCCTCGCGTTCCTCGAACGACAGATACCGGCCTGACCCGGCCCCAGCCCCGTTGTTGATCACCCCGCCAGCATCCTGGAACCAGCGCATACCCGTCCACCGCGAGACTCCCGCAGCCGTCGACGCCTCCTCGGTAGACAAACCAGCCCGAATCCCCTCCCAAAACCGCACCCGAACCACATAAGGAACACCCGGCTTCGCCATCAAAACCCCTGCTCAGAGGGCATTGCAACGACCAATTGACCACAAGGCGGTGATTCGGTGCGCCACGTATCACTCGTCAGTAGACCAATGTAGATTCCCCGATCGATCAATTATGCGGAAACCGTTCCGCGTCGGCGTTCGGCGGGCATACAGGACATAGAGCCCCGGTGTACGCACGGCGAGCCTTTCCGTCCGCCGGCGAGGTTGCGCTGAGTGAGATTGCGCGGGCCGTGGTCGCTCACCCTCGTAACCTGCGGCTTTGCTCTGCTTACCTGTGCGCCGCCTACCGGGGCGCGAGATCCAGAACGACCGTGGCGCGCAAAGTTGACCCAGGTAAGCAGAGCAAAGGCGCGGTGAAAGCGGCTCTGCGCCGTACCGTGGCGGCGGTTTCGGTGGAAACGCCGCAGTCGCGCTGGAATCGCGGCGACGCGGGCATGCGGGCAGAATGCGGGAGGTGAGCAGAGGCGCCCGCGCGGGCACGGTGATCGCCGTGGTGCTGCTCGCCGCCAACCTGCGGCCCGCCGTGGTCGCGGTGTCGCCGATGCTCACGGACATTCGCGCGGAGACCGGCCTGTCCGGTCCGGCGGCCGCGCTGCTGACCACGATCCCGGTGCTCTGTTTCGGTCTGCTGGCGCCGTTCGCGCCGCTGCTGGCCCGGCGGATCGGCCTGGTGCCGGCGCTGGTCGCGGTGCTGTGCGCGATGACGGCCGGTGGCCTGTTGCGGCTGCCGGAGCCGGTGGTGCTGCTGTTCGCCGGCACCGCGGTGTTCGGCGCCGCGATCGCGGCCGGGAACGTGCTGCTCCCGGTGCTGGTCAAGCGCGAGTTCCCGGATCGGGCCGGCACGATGATGGGCGTCTACTCGGTCTCGCTCTCCACCGGCGCCGCGATCGCGGCCGGGACCGCGGTGCCGCTGCTGTTGCTCTTCGGCCACGCCTGGCGGTCGGCTCTGGCGATCTGGGCGCTGCCGCCGGTGATCGCGCTGCTGGCCTGGCTGCCGCTGTTGCGCAACCGCTCAGCCACGGCGCCGGCCGCGATCGAGGCCCCGCGCACCCCGCTCCGGCGTGCGCCGCTGGCCTGGGCCGTGACCGGCTTCATGGGCCTGCAGTCGCTGGTCTACTACGCTACGGTCGCCTGGCTGCCGGAGATCCTGATCGCGTCCGGCAGTGGCCAGGAGCGTGCCGGCTACGCGCTTTCCGTCTTCAACCTGGTCGGCATCGCCGGCTCGCTGATCTTCACGCTGACCGTCGGCCGGACCCGTAACCAGGCCGGTTACGCGCTCGCCAGCGCGGTGCTCTACGCGGTGGGGTTCGGCGGTCTGCTGACCGGGAACCTCGACTTCCTCTGGGCCGCGCTGCTCGGCCTGGCCCAGGGGATCACGATCAGCCTCGCGCTCGCGCTGATCCTGCTGCGCATGCCGGACGCGGGGCACGCCGCGCGGATGTCCGGCATGGCGCAGGCTATCGGCTATCTGCTCGCCGCGGCCGGCCCGGTACTGGTCGGCGCGGTGCACGACGCGACCGGCGGATGGTCCTGGCCGTTGCTGCTGCTCGGTGCCCTGCTGGTGCCGATGGCGGCGGCCGGTGCCGTGGCCGGCCGTGACGTGACGCTCGAAGTCCCGACAACGATTGGAGTCAGATCATGAGTTTGGAGCGCCCGGTCGCGCCGGATCCGTACGACCTGCTTCCCGCCGTCCCCGTTTTCGCGCTGACCAGCACGGACATCGCGGACGGCAAGGCGCTGGACGACACGTTCGCGCACGACAGCGTGGGTGGCCGGAACGTGTCGCCGCAGCTGAGCTGGTCCGGCTTCCCGGCCGAGACGAAGAGCTTCGTGGTGACCTGCTTCGACCCGGACGCACCGACCGGCTCCGGCTTCTGGCACTGGGTCGCGGTGAACCTGCCGGTCTCCGTGACGGAGTTGGCGCAGGGCGCGGGCTCGGCCGAGGGCGGGCTGCCGAACGGCGCATTCCACGTCCGTAACGATTACGGCACGCTCGCATATGGTGGTTCCGCGCCGCCGGCCGGCGACCGGGAACATCGATACGTCTTTGCGGTACACGCAGTAGACGTTGATGCACTCGACGTTACTTGGGACGTTTCTCCCGCAGTGGTGGGCTTCAATCTCGCGTTCCACACATTGGCGCGTGCGACGTTGCGATCCACTTATCGGGTGAGTCAAACCGTGAGCTAGGACACAGAAAGCCGGGCCGTCCATATGGTGGGCGGCCCGGCGTCGTCGATAAGTCGTTTACTCCGGCACTCGCGCGACGACGAACACCGACTGGCCGAACGGCGGGCGCACCAGCGACTCGGCGGCCTTGGTGACCGGGAGCACCAGGGAGTCGTAGAACTTCACCATCGGCCCCTCCTTCGGCGTCAGCTTGAAGATGCTGGTCGCGCCGTAGTAGCCGATCAGGCCGAGCGCGTTCGCGTAGTGCAGGACCTCGATCTGGAGGCCCGCCTCCTCCATCGCGGCGCGCATCGTCTTCTTGGTGTAGCGCCGGACGTGACCGGTGGCGTAGTCGACCGGGCTCATCGCGAACATGAACGCCGGGACAATCAGCACGATCTTGCCGCCGGGGCGCACGAGGCCCTTCATGCAGCGCAGCGCGGCGACGTGATCCTCGATGTGCTCAAGCACGTTGTAGCTGACCAGCGTGCTGTGCGACCCCGTCTCGGAGGTCGGCAGCAGCATCTCCTTCACCTCGACGTTCGGGGTGTCGGCGAAGCGCTCCTTCAGCTCCACGAGGCGGTCCGGCTCCGCCTCGGTCGCGGTGAACCTCGACACGTGCGGTGCCCACTCGGCGGCGTAGTTCCCGATGCCGCTGCCGATCTCGATCGGGTCGTCCCCGAGGTGCGGGATGGCCAGCTCGACGAACCAGCGACGGTGGTTGACCGCCGTCGCAAGACCCTCAAGCACCTCGGACTGGACGCGCTGGTCGCCGGTGAGCTCTGCCATGTGTGGGTTCCCTCATGTGGTGATCCGGATTCAGCGAGACCGCAAGAGTTAACCACTCAACGCCGATGATCGAAAGTTGAGCGGCGCCGCAAGCATGAATTTATGACCTATTTGAGACATGTATCGCACAGGCTACGCGCAGATAACGGAACTGTGATCCTGCCGTGACCATGGTCGTCACCAAGACGGGTAACCGTCACCTCTGCCCCAGCTCATAGAGACATCCGCGTTATCAAGCTCGGTTAGGCTCGCGTGGCTATGACTATTCAGGACATCGACCCCTCGAACCGGCCTCTCGGGGTGGCCATGCCCTCGGTCGACATCGAAGCCGAGCGGATCCTTCTCGAACAGGATCTGGAACAGTCTTCCGGTCTGCGCTCGCCACGGTGGCGCGCGCGGTTGCTGGATCTGGCCGCGGTCGCGAGCTTCGCGCTGATGGCGTTCCTGATCACCCGCACCGCCTGGCTCAACCTCGACCACGAGTTGGTCAACGCGCAGGATCAGGCGTTCTTCGAGTGGATGCTGGCGCACGGCGCGCGAGTCGTCACCGACTTCGCCTACCCCTTCGTGTCTTACCAGGTGAACGTGCCCTACGGCATCAACCTGATGGCGAACACGTCGGTGCTGGCCGTCTCCATCCCGATGACGCCGATCACGCTGGCCTTCGGGCCGCACATCGCGTTCAACGTCTTCCTCACCGGCGCGCTGCTGCTGACCGGCCTCTCGTGGTACTACGTGCTGTCCCGGCACATCGTCACCTCGAAGGTCGCCGCGTGGGTCGGCGCGCTGTTCGCCGCGTTCGCGCCGAGCATGGTGGCGCACGCCAACGGTCACCCCAACATCATCTCGCAGTTCCTGATCCCGCTGATCATCTGGCGCACGCTCTGCCTGGTGGAATCCGGGCGTTCGGTCCGTAACGGCGCGCTGCTCGGCCTGCTGATCGTCTGGCAGGCCTTCATCAACCTCGAGATCCTGTTCATGACCGCGGTCGGCGTCGGCGTCTTCGTCGTGATCGTGGGCCTGAGCCGGGCCGAGCACCGCCGGCACTTCAAGACCTTCGTGGCCGGCCTCGGCGTGACCGCCGGCGTGGCGCTGACCCTGCTGGCGTACCCGCTGTATATCCAGTTCTTCGGCCCGCAGTCCTACCACGGTCTCGCACAGGACATCCGGCACTTCGGCGCCGATCTCGGGTCGTACTGGACCTACTCCCGTCGCTCGATCGCCGGCGACTGGAAGACCACGATGTACATGACGCAGAACTCCTCCGAGGAGAACGCGTTCTTCGGCTGGGGCATCCCGATCGTCTTCATCGGCCTGGTCGTCTGGATGCGCCGCAGCCGGGTGGCCATCGGCCTCGCGTCCGTCGCGCTGCTCTTCGCGTTCATGTCGCTCGGCCCGGCGATCCACTACATCGGCACCGACACCGGCGTCCCCGGACTGTGGGCGCTGCTGCACAGCGTGCCGATCCTCAACTCGGTGGTGCCGACCCGGTGGGCGCTCGCGGTCGCGCCGGTGATCGCGATCCTGCTGGCGCTCGGTGTGCAGCGGGTCAACGGCCTGGTCCTGGACCGGCCGAAGGCCGTGCTCCCGGTCCGGCTGGCCACCACCGCGGTGCTGTCGCTGACGCTGATCCCGATGTTCCCGACGCCGCTGCTGACCCAGCCGATGATGGAGACGCCCGCGTTCATCACGAACGGCACCTGGCGGGAGTACGTCGACGAGCAGCACACCGTGGTAACACTGCCGCTGCCGGACGCGTCGTTCCCGGCGGCCCAGCGCTGGTCCGCGATCACCGGCAACGACATGCGCCTGCCGCGCGGCTACGGCCTGTTCCCCAACTGGATCGACGGCACCGGCGCGTTCTCCGCCGAGCCGCGGGCGACGAGTCAGTACTTCTACAACCTGTGGGCCGGTTACTGGGTGCCGAAGGTCGACGACACCCGCCGGGCCCAGACGCTCGACGACCTGCGCTACTGGGAGGCCGGCCTGGTCGTGCTGCCGCCGCAGGCGCACGACATCGAGATGCGGCGCGCGATGAGCGACATCCTCGGCTTCCAGCCGAAGTGGGTCGAGGGCGTGTGGATCTGGGACGTCCGCCACCTGACCAGCACGGTGGTGGAGGACTAGCTCTTCATACACATGTTCTATCCACAGCCTGTGGATAGAACATGTGTATAAGTCCAGGGGGCGGTCTACTGCTTTATGCAGCAGCCGGAGCAGACCTTGGGTGCCGGCAGCGTGAAGGCCAGGCAGCAGGTGCGGCGCTGGACCGTGAGCCGGCCGTCCGCCTCCGGGACCAGGTCGACCAGGTCCGCGACGTCGAGCGCGGCCAGCAGCGTCTCGATGCTGTCCACCGCGCGGCCGGGCAGCACGTCCGCGGTGCGCAGCACGCCCTGCGCCACGCCGGACGCGAGCGAGCCGAGCAGCGTGCGCGCGCCGACCCGGGCGTGCCCGCGCAGCCGGTCCAGCAGCGGCGTGAGGTGTTCGTCCAGCAGCGAGCCGCGCAGCATGGCCAGCAGATCGGCCTCGTCCGCCGCGACCCGCACGCCCGGGTGGCCGCCGGCCGCCAGCGGGTCGCCCGGCAGCACCGCGACCTCGGTCGACGGCGCGAGCCCGACGCGCAGCAGCGGTGCCGAGTCGTCCACCCGGATCAGCGTGTCCGCCGGCCGCAGCAGGGGGACCCGGCGCGCGCCGGCCCAGCCGACCACGGCCGGCAGCGCCACCCAGTAGGTGTAGTGCTTCCAGGCCAGCGCCGCGGCCGCGTGCGGCTGCGCGTGCCAGAGACGGCGGGCCGCGCCCAGCATCGTGGGCAGCGCGTCGCCGGCGATCAGGTCGGCGCCGGAGATCCAGTCGTTCGGCCGCCGGTGCGCCAGCAGGCCGGGCAGCAGGCTCGGCAACGGGTACGCGGTGCCGAAAGCGGCCCGCAGCGTCGCGGTGATCGGTGCGAACGGCTCGGCGGGCGCCGGCCGGTGGACGAGAGTGGTCACTCGGCGTCGCCAGCCTGCGTGATGAATGAATGACGCACGGTGATCAGTGCGGACTCGTGCCGCGACGGCTCCACATCGGAGCCGCTGAGCCGGATGCATCGCCGCATAGCCGCCGCCACCTCGTCGGATCGGTCGCCGCCGGACGGGCGGCTCACCATTGCTTGCTAAGGATAGCCTAACCAGACTTCGCAGCGTTTACGCGCGTGGTTACTCACAATGACGATAGGACCGGTCTCCGATCATAGGCTGATAAATCCTTCTAAATCCGGGCATGGCCGTCGTGTTGCGTTGCTCTCGGTGATCGCTGATGTGCGCTACGCAGATGACGGCGTCGGCTTTGTCAATACTTCTGTCTGTAACGCGCTACTCACTCACGGGTGTTCGGTCGGGCAACGGACACTGAAGGCCCGGGAGCCGAGAAGGACGCGTGATGACAGCACAGCCGACATCGCCGACCTCGCCGCTGGAGCGGGCGGCCGACTCGTTCGCCGCCGAACTGTCCCAGTGGCGTGCCGACCGAGGAATGACCAAGAAGCAGCTGGCCGCGCGGATGGGCTTCGACCCGTCCTACGTCAGCCACGTCGAGGGCCGCCGGCACCGCCCCACCGAGGACTTCGCGCGCCGTGCCGAGGCCGTGCTCGACGCGGGCGGCCGCATCTGGCAGCGCTTCCAGGAGTACGACGAGCTGCGCCACGTGCGCTCCAGCGGCCTGACCCACCGCGACCCGCCCGTGCCCGAGCAGTGGCTGCCGCCCGGCACCGGCCTGGTCGTCGAGCAGGAGATCGCCGAGCTGGTCTACTCCGACGGCGAGTACCGCTGCGTCATCCGGCGCGCGCTCTACAACGCCGGGACCGAGCCGGTCACCCGCTACATGGTCAAGGTCGCGGTCGACCGCTACCCCGGCGATCCCGAGCGCTCCAACCGGCACCACCGCGAGCATCCGCTCTCCTTCGACGAGCTGAAACTCACCGCGTTCTGGGGTGCGCCGTACGCGCGGGAGCCGATGCGCTGGCGGAAGAAGCGCGACCGGGACGCGGACAAGGAGATGTGGCTGCTCTTCGAGAACGACAACGGCCGCTTCCCGCTCTACCCCGGCCAGCGCACCACGATCGAGTACGCGTACTCCGTCGCGGAGGAGAAGTGGGGCCAGTGGTTCCAGCGCGCGGTCCGGCTGCCCACCCGGCAGCTCACGGTCCGGCTGGACTTCCCCGCCGCGCTCGACCCCACGGTCTGGGGCGAGGAGACCTCGCTCTCCGCCGAGGAGGCGCCGCTGCGCACCCCGTTCACCCGGCACGAGGAGAACGACCGCGCGGTCTTCGAGTGGTCCACGGACGAGCCGCCGCTCAACGCGCGCTACAAGCTGTCCTGGCGTTTCCGCGGCACGCCCGCGCCGACCGGTGGTGGCCGGGCCAGCGACCGCATGCGCGCGGCCGGCATCCTGCAGCGCGGCGACACCCGGCTCACCACCCCGGCGCGGCCGCTCGCGCTGCCCGAACAGGCCCGCCAGGCGCGGGATGTCGCCGAGGCGCTGCACCGCGCGGCCGGCCGGGTCGAGACGCTGCACGATTTCCGCAAGGGCATGGGACTCGCCGCGCCGCAGATCGGGCTGCCGGTCGCGGTCGCGGTGATCCGGCCACCGGACCCGGCCGTGGAACCACTGACGCTGGTCAACCCGCGGGTGCTGACCGAGTCGGCGGAGACCGACGTCCAGTACGAGGGCTGCCTGTCGTTCTTCGACGAGCGCGGCGCGGTGCGCCGGCCACTGCGCATCGACGTGGAGCACGATCGCTGGGACGGCACCCGCATGATCACCACGTTCGAGCTGGCGATGGCGCGGCTGGTCGCGCACGAGATCGACCACCTGGACGGGCGGCTCTACCTCGACCGGATGCCGCCGGACGCGCGGCTGGTCTCGGTGGAGGAGTACCAGGACGGCGGGCTGCCCTGGCGCTACTGAAACTCGTCCGCTACTGAAACTCGTCGTACCGGATGCGTGACCGCGGCACGTCCAGCGCGGTCAGCGTGCGCAACGTGGACCGGACCATCCCGGACGAGCCGGCCACGTAGAAATCGTGATCGCTCCACGGCCCGTACCGGCCCACGATCTCCGACACGTTCCCGCGCTCGCCGTCGAAGCTCGCGTCCCGGCTGCACGCCGGCACCAGCGACACCCACGGATGCTGCGCCGCGATCGCCCGCAGCTCCGGCAGGTCGTAGAGGTCGTCCCGGGTACCGGCGCCGAAGAACACGTGCACCCAGCGCGTCCGGTTGAACCGGGTCAGCTCCTCCAGCAACGCCTTGATCGGGGCCAGGCCGGTGCTGCCCGCCACGCACACGATGTCCCGGGTCGAGCGGCGGTCCAGCGTCATCGAGCCCATCGGCGAGGCCAGCCGCAGCAGATCACCGGCGCGCACCCGGCGGACCAGCGCGCCGGACACCCACCCGCTGCTCAGCGCGCGCACGTGGAACTCCAGTGTGTGATCCCGGCGCGGCGCGTTCGCCATCGAATAGACCCGCCACACCCGCGGCTGGTACGCCGGGCACTCCACGCTCACGTGCTGCCCGGCCCGGAACTCCATCGCCTGCCCCGGCAGCACCGTCAGCACCGCGATGTCCCGGCCGCGCCGCTCGTGGCTGAGCACCTCCGCGATCCAGTACGCCGGGTAGGTGTCCGACTCGGCCGCGTCCATCATCTTCCGCGCGATCAGGGCGTACGCGTCCCGCCAGGCCTGGTCGAAGTCCGGCGTCCACCGCTCGCCCCCGAAGATCCGCAGCGACTCCAGCAGCGCGTCGCCGACCACCGCGTACTGCTCCGGCGTGACCTGGAATTTCCGGTGATCCCGGCCCAGGCCCCGCAGATAGTCGTCCAGCCGCTCCGGATCGTCCACCGTCTGCACGGCCGTCACGATCGCGCCCAGCAACCGTGACCGCTGCGCATCCATCTGCACCGGGAACAGCTCGCGCAGGTGCGGATTGGACAGGAAGATCCGCGCGTAGAAGTAGCCGGCCAGCTTCTCACGCTGCCCCTCGACGATGGTCCAGCTCTCTTTCAGAAGGTGCGACAGATCGCCCATGAACCGCGATCCTCGCCCCCGGGCCGCCGCACCGCGCGGACGCACTGTGCGACCGGACACGGATGGGGCACAGTAAGTGGGTGACCGCGCTCCTCAACGCCCCCGACGACGTCGCACACCGGGACCGGACCCTCAGGTTCGAGTTGCTGATCGTCTTCGGCCTGTCGCTCGGCCAGTCCGCGGTCTTCTCCCTGGTCAACATCGTCGGCCGGCTCACCGCGTCCACACCGCTCTCCGCACAGACGTCCACGCTGAACCCGGCCGCGTCCGACCGCCCCTACCTCGACCTCACGCTCCAGCTGCTGCGCATCCTCTTCGCCCTGATGCCGGTCGTCCTCGCGCTGCACCTGCTCGCCCGCGACCGCGCCGCCACCATGGGCCTGGACTTCCGCCGCCCGTTCTTCGACCTCGGCTCCGGCGCTCTGCTGGCCGCCGGCATCGGAATCCCAGGCCTCGGTCTCTACCTGGCCGCCCGCGAACTCGGCCTGAACACCACGGTGGTCGCGTCCGCACTCAACGACGTCTGGTGGACCGTCCCCGTCCTCATCCTGGCCGCCGCCAAGAACGCCATCCTGGAGGAGGTCCTGGTCGTCGGCTACCTGATGCGCCGCCTGGAGGACCTCCGCTGGCGCGTCCCCACGATCATCCTCACCAGCTCCGTCCTCCGCGGCTCATACCACCTCTACCAGGGCTTCGGCGGCTTCATCGGCAACATCGTGATGGGCATCGTCTTCTGCCTCTTCCACCTCCGCTTCAAGCGCGTCATGCCCCTGATCGTCGCCCACACGATCCTCGACATCGTCGCCTTCGTCGGCTACGCCCTCCTGGCCCCCCACGTCTCCTGGCTGTAGGGGTTCACAAGGCTCCAAGACCTTCAAGACCGGATCTTCCCGCTTCCGGCGTAGTGCAGCCCGCATGCTCCCGCGGGCAAACCTCGCGCCGGGCTCCGCCGGCGCTCCGCTCGGCGCATCGGAGCCGGTTCCGCCGCTGGTCACCCAAAGACCACGCGAGTTCCGGCACCGGTCACCAGACCGGCGCGGGACTCGGCTTCACTGCCGTGCGGGAAGGTCTCAGCGCTGGTCGAGGGCGGCGACCTCGCGCACGGCCGCGGCGATGACCGGGAAGTCCTTCCTGAGCAGCGCGCCGTGATTGCTGGTGACCTTCGCGTGGATGCGAACGTTCGGATTGCGGACGGTGACCGCATCGAGGCCGGCCCGGATCCGTTCCTGCTCGTCACCGCGACTCCCGAGGGAGGTCCCCGAGGCGACCACGTAACGGGTGGGGACGGTGATGGCGTCGAGCACGGGACCCAGCTCGCGTTCGCGGGAGAGCTTGCCGAGCTCGATGTTGCTGTCGGCCTGCTGTTCGGCGGTCATCCGCGGGGTCAGACCCGTCGGGCGCAGCAGCGGCAGGAACCAGCCCATCCGCCGGAACATCTTCCGGATCCGTTGCTCCATGGCCTCGTCGAGCCAGTCGTGCGGAAAGGCGCCGTCGACCATGACCGCGCCTATCGTGCGGTCCGGGTGCCGGTGGGCCCAGTGCGCGGCGACCACCGCTCCGTAGGACCAGCCCACCAGCAGCGCCCGGTCCACCCCGCGGGCCGACAGGACAGCGTCGACGTCCCGCACGGCGGCCTCGAACGAATAGTCCGCCGAGCGCTTCGATCTGCCGCGGGCCCGCTCGTCGTAGGTGATGTGCCGCCACCCGGTGCCCAGTTCGGCGATGACCCGCCGCCAGTACCCCTGGGTGGCGAACTGTCCGTTGAGGTAGACCGCGGGGATGCCGGCACCCCCGGTGTCGGTGACGGCCAGGGCCGTGTCGTCGACCGGCACCATGCCGGACCACTTCGGCGCGGCCGGGACGTCGCTGTTCTTCGTCATGCGTACCACCTGCTCCTGTTGGAATCGCTCGTTGAGGTCGTCACAGACTGCGTGCGGTGATGTCGCCGTGGGCGGTGGTCGCGTGGATGTTCAGGCCGGCGGCAGCGCCGTCGGTGTTGTGCAGTGCGTTGTGGACGCGGCCGAAGGTGGTGCCGGCGTCCAGGGTCGCGGAGGCGCCGCGGGCGGCACCGACCGAGATGTTGCCGTGCTCGGTGTGCAGCGTGACGGCGCCGTCGACGGCCTCGACGATGTGCAGGTCGCCCTTGCGGGTGCTGATCCGCGCCGGTCCGCCCACTCGGCCGACCTTCACGTCACCGGCCTGCAGGGTCAGGCGAGCGCTCGCCGTCTCGTCCAGCGTGATCGAGCCGTTCGCGCTCTCGACGGTGACGTCGCCGAGGCGTCCGACGCCCCGGAAGTCGGCGCCGGCCGCCGTGGCCTCGATCCGGGAGCCGGCGGGCAGCTGGACCGTCACTTCGACGGAGCCGGATGCGCCGAGGGTCCGGCTCGCCCGGTCCGCGGCTGCGATTCGCAGGACACCGTCGGCGTAGGCGACCCCGATACGCTCCGCCGCCTTGACGTCGCGGCCCTTGGTGGCGTCCGCGGGCAGGATCTCGACCGTGGTGTCGGCCCGGTCGGCGGCGATGATCCGGACACGACCCGCGGGGATGTCGAGCACGGCCGAGACCGGCGCGGGGGTGTTGAATTTTCGCATCGTGAGCTCCTTCGATCGAATGTTTCCGACAACGGAAAAGCTACGTTGCCTTCACGATCTGGGCAACGACGATGTTGCACTGGTCGATAGTTTTCGCTGTTCAGAAGCTCAAACTCATTGCAATGGCCGAGAGCGCAACGCAATGAGTGGCGGACCTACCGTTGCAATGGATGGCGAGTGAACGCTAAGGTGACGACCGTCGCCGACGGTGAGGGAGACCGCGATGCCAGGTGGAAGGCTCACCCAGCAGGAACGCCAGCAGATCACGCTCGGGCTGGCCGACGGTCTCGCCTACGCGGAGATCGCCCGGCGCATCGATCGTCCGACCTCGACCGTCACCCGGGAGGTCTTACGTAACGGTGGCCCGGCCGCGTACCGCGGCGACCTCGCCCATCACGCCGCCGGGCACCGCGCACGCCGCCGTGCGAAAGCCGTGCCCGGGCGATCCTCCGCATCGAGGCAGGCCGACGGGCGAGACAGCGACGCCCTGCGCGCGTACGAGGACACGTTCGCCACCATCTTCATGCAGTCGGGCCTTCCACCGATGACGGCCCGCGCCCTGGCCAGCCTGTACACCACCGATACGGGCAGCCTCACCGCCGCCGAGATCGCCCGGCGACTGCAGATCAGCCCGGGATCCGTCTCCAAGGCGGTCGCGTTCCTCGACAGCCAGGGCCTGATCCGCCGCGAGCGCGACGAACGCCGCCGCGAACGCTATGTCGTCGACGACGACGTCCTGTACCAGTCCGTGATGGCCAGCGCCCGATCCACCGCCCGGCTCGGCGAGATCGCCCGGCAGGGCGTGGACATCCTCGGCCCCGGCACCCCGGCCGCCGCCCGCCTGGAGAACATCGCGCGCTTCGTCGACTTCGTCTCCGAGAACATGGCGCGCGCCGCCGACCAAGCCCGCGAGATCCTCCACACCAAGCCCGGGACCACCGCGGACAGCGCTTCCTGACCCGACCCCAGACCACCGCGGCGGTACGGGGTGCGGTCAGTCGGCTGAGCTGACATCGACCCCCGATTCGAGCCCGCGCTGGTTCGGTTCCCACGAGGTCTTCCACGTCCTGACCATCGCGGCCTTCACCGTCCACTGCATCGGCATCTCCATGGCGCTTCACACCGCCGCCGCCTGAGCCGGTGCCCGGTTCAAGCTGACGCGTGCCGGCCTGCGGCACATAACCCACGGAAAACGGTCCTTCTCCTTGACAGGGAAGGACCGTGAAAGATATCCGGATCAGGCTGCCTCTACGACCCGTTCGCGCCGGTTCGATTGGAGAACTTCCTGGAGCCGGTCCTCAAGGATGAGTATGCGGCACGAGGCCTCCAAGGCGGTGCCCTGAGCGACCATCGCACGGGCCCGTGCGGCGAGACGCAGCTGATGGCGCGAGTAGCGGCGGTGACCGCCGGCCGACCGGGACGGGGTGAACAGTTTCGCCTTCTCGAGGCGACGCAGGAAGTCCTGCGAGGCGCCGCTGATCTCCGCGGCGCGGCCCATCGTGTAGGCAGGGTAGTGCTCGTCGTCGAGCATGTCATCGGGTTGGGTCATCCACGCCTCTCCATGACGAGGGCCCCGGCGCGGGAAGCGCCGGGGCCCGGGGTTACGGGTTCAAAACACCATCTACCGACAGGTTCGTCGGCTTGCCTTTTCCGCACCTGCCGCCGCTTGCGGCTTGCGGTGCGAGGATCGCATAAGCGTGACCGGAGACCACCTCACGTTCGATGGAGACTGCGGTAGCCACCCCAGAACCCGAAAACTGTTCTGACGGCGGGCGATCCAACGGTGCTCAGCCCTCCCTTTCCTCTGCTTCCATTTGCTGTGGTGCTGTGGTGCTGTGGTGCTGTCGTGCTACCAACCGGTGTCGGAGCCCCACGCAAACTTCACGGCCCCGCACACGTGCGGCGGATCTTTCTGCATCAGGTCGAGCCCCGAACGTGCATCGGCCCCACCTGCGTCTGCCCTGACCTGGAATTTCGTCAAGGTCTTGTCGTGCACCTGCCTTGCTGAAATGCCTGCGGTGATGCTGAGCCACCGCCGTGCCGAGCGAGCCACGAGAACATCCGGGCCCTGCTTGACGCTCGGTCTGATTCGTCTGCGTCTTCAACGGTCTTTGCTGTCAACGAGAGAAACACTAACCAGTCATCACAAGAATGTCTAGTCCGGCCAGCATAGATTTTCTCGGCGAGCCGTGCGGGCTTCAGTCCGGGTCGCCGACGATCCACTGAATCCGCAGATCACGACCATCAAGCCCGCCGCAGGGCCGCCCGCCCGCGATGCCATCGTCACGACGCCGGCGGGGGCCTGGTACATGGCGATCCCGGCCGCGATCAGCAATTGAGCCGGATCCGTGCCGCCCGCAGGCAACCGGTCGACGCACTCCGCGGCCCGGGATGAGACGCGTCGGCCTGCCTGATTCTCACGGCCTGGCAGCCCGACCTTCTGACCCGTAGGCCTCATCACACGCCGCCCAGAACCGCGCCCGAAGCCTGTGCCGGATCGCCTCATCCAAGTCAGAGACACCGAGACGATCCGACAGATCGGTCAACAATGCCTTGTCAACGTCTCGGGGAACCGACGGCTTGCCGGCTATGAGCGCCGCAAGCTCCTCTGCACTGGCAGATCTGCGAAATGTCGTCAGGACTCCATTGACCACCGAGTCGACCTGTTCGGGGAACTTGGAGGTCGCGTCCAACCGCTCTCCGTCGAGGGACGCGTCAGACACAAACGTGGACGACGGAGGGAACGCGCCTACCTGCGGCCGCCCTCCCTGCGGTGCCACCACCATCGACCGCGCCGCCGGAGGCAACTCGACCTTCGTCACCGTCTGGTCAACGGTTTCCGGAAAGAGGATCTTGAGGCCGTCGGCCGCACGAATCAGATGCCGGCTGATGCCGTGTGGCTTGTCATCAGCGTTGGGAACGGCAAGCAGGAAGACCTGCACACCATGAACCTGAGCCTCCTCGACAGCCTCGGTCAGATCATCGTCCCCCGAGACGAGGATGAAGACCTCTGCGACACCGTTACGGGCATGCGTTACAAGATCAAGGCCAATACGCAGGTCAACGCCCTTCTGCTGACCTTCCACACCGAACCGGCCGAGCCGCAACTTGACGTTGGACAGCTCTCCGATGAGCTGCTGCTGAGGGTCGGGTACGCCGTCTCTCGCGGAGTCGTACCAGTGGACTCGCAGCACCGGCAGCTCCGACAGCTTCTCGGCCTGCTGAACGAGCCCGTCGACCAGCGACTCGTAATCGACCTGAATTCCGTTGCGTAGCGACGTCCCCGTCAGCCGGACCGCCGCGGCACTGAGCAGGTAACCGACGTCCACATATAGGGAGCACCTAGGCCTCACGATCCCCAGGATGCCACCAGGTCAACGTCGTGCCACTCACCACGCCCGCCACGGGGGATTCCTGATGAACGCCAGGCGCCTGACGTTCACGCAAAACGGAGCACGGCGGCGGTGCCGTAGGAGGGACGGACGGCGCGAAAGAGCCGGCCGTGTGTGACACCGGCTGTCAGTAGCGACGCCTGCGACGGCTCACGAGATATCAGGCACCGTGGTCAGCAGCCAGTTGATCGGCTGCGGCCGGCCTTCGGCCGGTTCGTACTCGCCGGTCTCGGCACTCAGCACATGCCGGTGCACGGTGGTGACGGGGTCGCGCTCGACGATCCAGTAGCGGGGGATCCCGGCCTTGGCGTACTCCGCCTTCTTGATCACCCGGTCGACTGCCTCGGAGCCCCGGAACACCACCTCGACAGTAAGCAGCAGGCCCGCCGTGCCGGCATAGCTCGACCGGGCCGGCCGCGGCGGCATGCCGTCGGCCCACACCGTCAGATCCGGCACTCGCCCGCCACCGACGTCGATGCCGCAGTCCGTGACGACCCGCTCGGGACCGTAGCCATCGGTCAGGAACCAAGCGAACATTCGCGACACGAGCAGCGCGTGGTCGGGATCCGCGGGCGGCACGACTGACAGCACTCCCTCGGGGCTCAACTCGTAACGGTGGTTCTCGTCAGCCGCCGCCATCACAGCGAGGTCATCCAGCGTCACCTGAGTCGGCATTCCGGAGCCCACAGCTTCGGCGCTCATCACGCACCCACGCGTTCGGCCGATTCGAGTCCCGATCGGAGGATTTCCCCACGGGATCGGCACGCCTGCGACACGCGATCACCACCCGATCAACGCAGCACCGTCATGCGGGACACCCTGATCCGAACATGGAAAGCATCAAGGCCGCAGGCCGCGTTTCCGCAGCTCGCGGCCTTGATTACTCTGTGCGCCCGAAGGGACTCGAACCCCTGACCTTCTGATCCGTAGGTGCCCCAAGGGAGGGTTTCCGAGGGCTACCGACGGACCTAGGTGTCACATGACCAGCACGTTTGACCCTAGGAGTACCTCGGTAGCCTTCGGAATACTTAGGAGTTTTGCAACGGATCATGCAACGGGATCGCGTCCCTCGCCACTCCTGCCAGAGCGGCCATCGATGTAACCCCGTAGGTAGACCACAGCCTCATCAGCCGCAAGACCGTGCAGCGCGTCGACATCCCGCTTGACCGCCTCCACCTCGCCGACGAGCTCGCGGTCGGCCGCAGCGTGTCGCCGAAGAACGGCGACCGCGGCACCGGCAGCAGCGAGCCCCAAGCCGAGTTTCGCCAGGGAAGACATGAGGCTCACCTGGGCTTCACCCCCGTGAATCGCTTCGATCTCACAGAATTTCGAGACGATCATGGCACGAATGATCCACAGAAGACGGCCCACTTTCGTCGGGACAGGCGAGTTTTGGAACATATGTTCGATTTGATCGACAAGGTTTCGTGAACGTTCAACACGCTGAGCCGCCTCGCGGCGTGCCCCGTCTCGCAACAAGAGAACGCCACGAGAATCCGCCCCCGAGATACCAAGACGCCGAGGCAAGCTAGCCGTCGCCAGCTTGCCTCGGGTCTCAGGTATGCCGTCAGCCTCGTTCGCGTCGGTAGGTAGCCCACGCGGTCGTCCAGGTGGACAGGTCTCGCACCCACTGGTCGCTGTTCGGCCGTGCCTTATCCGACCACTTCGCACTGCTTCTGGCGGCGAAATCGTCCAGGACGGCAGGATCGACTGCGGCCCACGCGGGAAACTGCGTCAGCCAGTCCTCCGCCTGCTCCGGCGCGTGGCCGCTGCCGATGAGCCACTGCATGATCAAAGCCAGTTCGACCCAGGACGCCGCCCGGGTCGTATAAGCCCAATCGACCACGCGCAGCCCGTCGGCCGTCATGATCAGGTTTGCCGGGTTCAGGTCGGAGTGCACGAGCATCTCGCCGCTGGCCGCTTCCTGTTCCCAACCGAGCCGGCTCCCGGCGCTGTACCAGTTTCCCTCCGGCGCGACGGTTGTCTGGAGCCTCTTGAGTACCTCGGCGAGCAGGTGAAGATCGGGGCTGCCCGGAGAGAGATCGGGGTGGGGACCGTCCAGATGCTCGGTCCCCACCACCAGCCAGCCGTCGGACTCGAAGTCCCACAGGACCGCGGGCGCGTACCGCCCGACGCTCCTGGTCGCCGCAACCTCGTAGCGCAGTGACCGAACGCCCAGATCAGCCGATGCCGCCTTGACGAAGACCTTCCCGGCCGGCCCTGTGACGGCCGCGGCGATCTCCGCGTGGTCACCGTCCGGAACAGCCTCGACGTCGAAAGGTCCGCCGACATGGCCAGCAATCGATTTGGTGACGCTTTCTGGTAGAACGTTCCAGTTACTACGCATCTTGCTCCTTGGCTAAGTCACCCCGCCGCCAGGCTGGGGCGGGTTCGGCGGACAGCAGGACTCGGCTTCGCCGGCCCAGAATTCCATGTCGACCAGGTAGCCGGTGTCGTGCAGCGCCGCCAGCGTGTACGTGATGGCGGTGCCATCCAGCATGGCCTCGGTCAGGATCGGGCGGTGGTGCACGAAGTGGCCCGCGATCTGGTCGCAAGCGGCGGAGTAGGGTTCGCTGTTCTGAAGGACGGCGTGCCACACAGCGTCGACCGGGGCGGTCGGAACGACCCGGTAGACCTCACCGGTCGGCATGAGCATTCCGTATTTGTCGTCCTTACCGATCGAGTCGGCGTACGCCTTGAGGAACACCAGCCACTGCTTCACCGCGCGCTCGGCGTAGCGCTGGGTGACTTCCTGCCGCTTGGCGAAGTAGTCCACGAGCTTGCCGAACACCTCCACGGTTACGAGCGTGGCGGGGTCCTTCGCGGCTGTGTCGCGCCTATCCACGGTGACCGTCATGCGACGATCTCCTTTCGGGTGTGCTGCTGCGGAGATTCGGTCCCCGCGCCGCTGTGCACTTTCGCCCGGTCCTGGCCGTCTGCTTGGAAGGTCGGCGGTCAGGACCGGGAGCTATTGGACCGGCATCTCGAACTCGGGCGCGTCTGAGGAAGGCGCGACCTCGACCTGCTCATGCCCGATGCCTCGGCTCGGCGCAATCGCGGTTTCGGCCGAAGCGCTGAACTAGCCGCATGGACGGAGCCCTGCACGGCATCATGGGAGTCACCCGGCTGGACGCACCGCAGCGGGCAGCGCCAAGACTCGCGCTATCACCGTCACCTCGCCCCGCGCTGCGCCGTCCACCAACTCGGTGCCGACGATGGTCACCCACTCCATGCTCGGGAACCGCCGCAGATCGGCACCGACTTCCCGCACGATCAGTTGCATCGGCCCGGTAACACCGCAGAGATCAGACTGTTGGAGATCCAAACGGTCACCGGGAGCGATTATTCGTTGCAGAGCCGGAGCTACTGGCATCCGGTTAGGAGAATCGGCGCCTGTCATCTGCTCGCTCCAGCGGAAAGGCTTGCGAACGCCCGCCGAGCGTCGTAGCCGAACTCCTGGCCGAGGGTTCGCCTCGATAGCGTCACCGTGGTCGAGACCTGGGAAAGCACCTCGGTTGGCCCGTCGTACCAGAGCGGTTGCGATTTGACGAGCGCTGGGAGACCGGCGTGACGGGGCCTGTACGAGCGGCCCAAAAGCTGCCAGAAGTACACCGTGCACCTCCTGCGTGAGGGGCACGGCGGCTTATTGATCAAGGGGGATGCCGCCGTACCCGGTCCAAGCGGCACGACGGTCAGTCCGTGTTCAGGCTTCGTGACCACCGCGCTCACGTTGATAGTGGTGCGACGGTCACGAAGAGTGAAGGTAGAGGCGGTACGACTTTCGGAAGATCACCTTGGAACTGGTACGGGCCGTACTACTCGCGCTGGTCAGCTCTCCAGTCCGACAAGATCGGCGAGCTCCGTGAGATCCCGGGTCATCGCCCGGCGGTCCGGGTGGCCTCTACCCCAGCCAGACGCCTTCCTGAGGCTACAACGCGTTCTGCCATATTCCAGTTCCCAAACGGCGCTCCCACGTCAGGCACTCCGTCCTGCCCTTCCGTGGCTGAGGCGGAACCCGCACGCGTCGCCGTCCGCGACGGCGGCGAGCACGTACTGCCCGCCGGCATGACAGCTCAGGCAGAACCCGAATCCGCGCGTGGCAGCGGGCGCCGGCCCGGCGTCGGTGCGAGGCACGGCGACCGGAAACAGGCTCGGTTGCGCGGTCGCGGCGGTGCCTTGCCCTTCGATCAGCCGCAGCGGCGGCGGGTCGGTCGGTCCATCGGGAGACAACTCGTCGGGGTGTTCATCGGCTTCGTGCGCGCGCCGCGCCAGTGGGTGTCGTGGTCGGCGGGCTTCGGCTGGCGCCAGGTGGTGGCGAGCAGCCGTGCGGTCTCGGGGATGGTCAACGCGATCATGCCGGGCTCGGACGGTGGCCGCTGGTCGGGTGTGTGCGGGGGGCGGGGCTTGGGTGTCGGTCCGGGTTTTGAGGCGGGCAGCGGCGATCGCGCAGATGGCCAGAGCGGTCATGACCAGCACGGTGTGCCGGACGATCGCGGTGTGCAGGCGGGTTTGGCATTGATCGAGGCCGAAACGGTCCTTACCGAACTCGAACGTTTCCTCGACCGGCCAGCGCAGCCCGGCGGCCCGGACGAGTCTGGCCAGGGTCAACGGCTGCCCGTGCGGGACATAGCAGTAGTGAAAGGCCAGCTCACCAGTGCTCAGGTGCCGGCGGACGAGTAAGTGGTGGCGGGGTGAAATGGTCGCGATCCACGCCCACGCATACCAGCGCTGCCCCTTCGCGCCGGCACCGGCCGAGCGAACCTGCCACCGGCGTGCGCCGGTGGCGAGCTCGGTGATGGCGTTCGCGCAGGTCATCCGGGTTTCCGGGTGCAGGGTGAGCATGAAGGTCGAGGCGACGCGGAGCACATAGGCCTGCTGCCGGTCTTCGAGGAACTCCCGTAACTCGGTGCAGTTGCCGTAGACCTCGTCGCCGCAGACGAAATCGAAGACGACGCCGTCGGCGTAGGCGTCGGTGCGCAGGTCGATGGCCAGCTGCCCTTTGGTGCGAAACGCCGGCCCGTCCGCGATGCCCATCGCCGCTGCGGTGTCCGCATCGGCGAGGTGTTCGGCCGGAATCCATTGCCGCACGGCGATCAGCGCGTGTCCGACGCGTTCGCGCACGTAGGCCAGGTGCACCGTGTTGATCCCGTTCGCGACCCGGCCGGCGCAGCCCATGTACTGCCGTTTCACCCCGGCCGTCGCCGTGCCGGCCTTCTGCTGGCCGGTCTCGTCCAGCGCGCCGATCCGCAACCCCCGGCGCGTCCGACGCCCGGCCACGGTGTCCAGGCCGGTCACGACGAACCGCCGTACCGCACTCATCGCCGCCTGCTCGTCCCACACCGCCCGGTTCAGCAGCCGCTGGGTGCGATCCGGTGTCCGGTCCCCGGCCTGCTGCGCTATCGTCCACCCGTTACGTTTCGGGATCTCGCTGACCAGCGCCGATACATACCGGCCCGCGTGCTGCCACGTCTGCGTCCGCACGAAACACGACCGCAACCGCTCCAGCAACTCACCCGCCGACCGCAGCGTCTGCGCAGCCTCTATCCTGGCAGCAGCAGCCGCCTGCGATTTTGTTGTCTTCACACACACATGATCAACAGGCGGCTGTGTCTACTTTGCACACCACCCCCACCACATCCCAGCAGGTCAGACTGCTAATGGCGGCTGCCGTACTAACCTTCTGATCCGTAGTCAGTCTGATTCGGTTGGGTGGGATTCGGTTGGGTGGGAGAGGTGGCGGTAGTAGGCGATCGCGCGGGCGGTGAGCAGATCCGTGGCGGCGGCGTCGGTTAGTGCGGCCACCAGGACGGCGGCGCCGGGAATGAGGCGGGCGGCGGTGCGGAGGGCGAGCCAGCCGCCGATTCGGGCGGCCAGCGGGGTGGCCAGGCGCCAGATCCCCTCCAGCGGATGTGCGCGGAGGAGGCCGCCGCCGTGTTCGCTGGTCGCGTTGTCCAGTGCCGCCCTGGCACTCTCCCTGCTGGCGTGCAGGCGCAGCAGGACCAGGAGATCCACTGCTCGCTCCGGGTCCGTCGGATCGGCGCCGTAGGCGGCCGCCACCCGTAGGACCACGGATGCCTGCACCCAGGCCACGGAGGCGTACTCGACGACCGGTGCGTATCCGCCGGTGGTGGCGGCCAGCACGCCGGTCAGGGCGGAGGTGCGTGCTGACCGGATCGTCGCCAGCCGGGCCAGGCCGTCGGGGTCGGCGGCCGGATATAGATCCCGCATCTGGCGCGCCCAATCGCCGGCGCGCGGCCCGAGCGTCTCCACCGCGGACAATGCCATCAGCTCGCCCGCGTGGCCAGGTCGCTCGATGATCCCGGCCCGCACGCTCGCTGCGGCGGCTCCATTCGTCGGAACGGCCGGTGCGGCGCTGATCGGCGAAACGGATGTGGCAGGGATTCCAGTGGAAAGGGGTTCCGTGGCATGGATCGTCACGGGTTCCTCCGTGCGACTCGCTTCCGGCGCCGGTGCCTCGGCTCGCGCCACAGGCGTAGCCGCGACCTTTGATTGTCCGGGGGCCGGGGCGGCCCTCTCCTCCGGGACGTCGACCGATTCCCTCGTCGGTGTCGCGGCTGGTCTCGTCGCCTGAGGTTCGTCCCGCGCGGCGGCCGAAACCCCGGCCGAGGCCTTCACCTCCGGCGTCGCCACTACCTCCGGCGTCGCCACAACCTCCGGCGTCGCCGGAGCCATCCGCTCGGACGAGGCTGAAGGAACCGCCTCCGGCGCAGCCGAAGTCACCGGCGCAGCCGACGTCACCGGTTCTGACGAGGCCGGAGTAATCGCCTCCGGCGCGGCCGGAATCTTTGCCTCGACGGTGACCGGAACGGTCACCTCTGACGTGGTGGGTGCATCCGCCTCAGGCGTGGCCCGAGTCTTGGAGCGGGGTCTCGCCGGGATCGTGGTCGGTGCGTCGGTCTGCGGCTCTGCTGGGAGGAGCACCGGCTCGGAGCGTTTGGCGGGAAGCCGACGGCCCGCGGGCGTCTTCTTCGTGGCCTTGGTCACCTTGGTGGGCCTGGCCGGAGCGGAGCCGGTCGTTGCCGAGGGTGCTGACGTCGCGTCGGCGGTCGCCGAAAGGCTCGGAGGCGTCGGGACGTCCGGCGTGGCCGGTGCATCCGGAACCGGCTCCACGGAGCCCTTCACGGTTTCGGCTTCGAGAGGCGCGGTGGTTTCCGAAGGCGCCGCACTTTGTGGCATTTCCACTGGTGAAGACTTTGCCGATGGTGTGGCTCGGCGGGGTGCCGGCGCCTTTCGAGGTGCCTGCGGAGTCGTCTTTCGCGGGGTGGCAGCCTTCCGCGCCGGCGATTTCCGCTCAGATGGCGTGTCCACCGTCACATCAGGTGATGTCGGGGTGGGCGGGGCTTCGTCCCGTACCCCCGAAGGCTCTGGATTTTGGGCTTTCTCACCCGCTTTGACCTGCGGTGGAACCGTCGGAGGCGCGACCGGCGGCTGGAACGTCACCACCGGCGGCGGCGCCTTGCGCCCCTCACCCCGGCCGGCCTCCCGCTCGGCGCGCTCCGGCTCCGCAGCCCGGAACGGTGCCCGCGACGGCTGCGCCCGGCCGCTCGTGCGTTTCGCCGCCCGGCTCGGCTCGCCATCGCCCGCCGTGTCCTCCGCATGGTCCTCCATGCCCAGGTAGCCTAGCTGTTGACCACGGTTTTGCAGTCCGGAGACCGTGCCAGGATCTCCGCCGCTAATCCCGTTTCGGCGTGGTCGGGGAGGTTGCTTTGCCCGCACCACACCGGGCACGGTATCCTCGTTCCGCGGCGGCCCCAGGGCTGCCGAGGAGACTTCGCCTAGTCTGGTCTATGGCGCCGCACTGCTAATGCGGTTGGGGCTAACCGCCCCTCCCGGGTTCGAATCCCGGAGTCTCCGCGCGAAAGTCAGGTGTGTATGCTGACTGAGCAAGCAAGGAAGTAGCAAGGCAAGCGCCCGTAGCTCAATGGATAGAGCATCTGACTACGGATCAGAAGGTTAGGGGTTCGAGTCCCTTCGGGCGCACAAACAGAAATGGCCTCCCACTGCAGGTGGGAGGCCATTTTTCATTGGACTATGCCGTTATCGGGAACGTGATGATCTTGGCTAGACCGGGCTCCGTTGCAAGATCCGTTGCAAAACCCTTGGTGAGTGTATCGACATTCTTCTCTTTGCGCTGCTTCTTGGCCTTCTTCTTCGACTTCTTGGCCGGCTTCTCTGGCCGGCCGAAGATGAGGTCGCTGATACGCCGCGATGCCTCTTGCCGTAGCTCGTCGATGACGTGCTGATAGCGGCGCAGCATTCGCCGGTCCGACCAGCTCATGACCGCCATGACGGTCCGCTCGTCGACGCCCAGGAGTAGCAGCATGGTGGCCGCGGTGTGTCGGCCGTCGTGTACGCGCGCGTCGCGCACGCCGGCGAGGCGCAGAATCTCTTTCCAGTCGAGCCAGTCGGCCCGCGCGTCGATCGGTCGCCCGTTCGGCTGACACCAGACCAGGTCGTGCTCTTCCCAGGTGTCGCCGGCGGTCCGTCGTTCTTGGTCCTGGTGGCGCTTGTGCTGTACGCCGAGCGCGATCATCTGGTGTGCGAGCGCGATGCGTCGCCGTCCCGCATCGCTCTTGGTGTCGGTGAAGACGATCCCGCCGTTCTTGCGTTGCGGGCAGGACTGCGCGTGCTCCGTGCAACCGGTCGCGCGATACGCGGTGTTGCCGTGAGTACGGTGGCCATCAGCTCGCTCGCGGCGACGGCGTGAGATCAGGCAACTGACAGACGGGAGGGTGCCCTGATGGCCAACCGCAATGTGGGGAAGCAGTTCACGCAGGCGCTGGGCGCCCTTCTCGCCGGTCAGGGCTTCGTCCGTGCCGGCCGCAGGCACCTCTTCCACCACTGGTCACCGGCGGGCGACGCGGTCCTCGTCGAGATGCAGCGGGCCTCTGGCATGGGGCCTGGCACGGTCGGTTTCTACCTCAACATCGGCCTCGTGCTGGGGCCGATGTGGGAGGCGTCGAAGCGCCGCCGTGCTCTTAGCGCCGATGATCTGCCGGCTACCACCGACCTGCTCCGGTTCGACCGGCTCCGTGTCCCCGGCCCGGATCGCGAGGAAACTTGGCTGCTGACCGAGCGAACTCTTCCAGACATGATCGATCTGCTTGAGCGTGCTGTCGAGGAGCAGCTTCCCGCCCAGCTGAGCGTGCTCGACCGGGAGACGACGCTGAGGAACCCGGAAGGGCTGTTCAAGGCCCGGGCCTGGCGTTATCGGGCGTGGATTCTGGCCGACGCCGGCCCGTCGCAGGAGCTGGACGACCTGCTCACCTGGGCCGAATCCGAGGGCTACCACGCCGTACACCTCGATCCAATCCGTGAGTGGGCGACCGCGAGAACCTCCTCCACGCGGTGGGTTTTGGATCAGAGCCGCGGATCAGAAGGTTAGGGTTTCGAGTCCCTTCGGGCGCACAGAAGATCAAGGCCGTGAACTGCGGAAACAAGGGTCACGGGCTTTTTTGTTTCCCACTCCCGGCTCGGATCATCCCACTGGTTGGGAGCGTGGTGATCGGATGGTGATCGTGTGTCGAAAGCTGTCGCCTCCATAGTGGATCGCGCAGCTGAGCTGGGCCTTTGAGGCGGTGAGGAAGCTACCACAGCCACCTTCTCGAACTACGGTGAGTAACCGCGAGTGAGGATGAAGGTCGCCGCCACGCGGGGCGAGAATCGCGGGTAGGTCGTCGAGCGCCTGCCGGCGCCAGGCCGGCTGGAGATCGTCGCAGTCGTAGCAGTGCTGATCCTGCAGAAAACTGCTCGACGCCGTCCTCGACGTGGAGGGGATCGCTTGCCTCATGGACCAGGTGCTGCCTCTGATCGGCGCAACCCCCACCAGCTGAATCCCTTTTCGGCCGGCTGCTGGATTCCGCGGTGTACCCGCTCGGTCCGCCTCTGACGAGGCAGAGTTTCAACTAGGTACAACCATGACTCGATACGGTAATGTATCTGGTTAGCGGACGACTGCCGACTTGACCCGAACCACCGAAAGGTAGGACGTGCTGTGACATCCGAGAACAAGGCGAAAGTGTTGATCACCGGGGCGACCGGGATGCAGGGTGGCGCCGCCGTCCAGGCCCTCCTGCGTGCGGGACACCCCGTGACCGCGTTCGTGCGTGACCCGTCGTCGGCTGCCGCTCAGGCGCTCGCCGGGCATGGCGTCGCTCTCGCGGCCGGAGATCTGGACGACGCTGCATCTCTGGAGGCTGCCAGCGCCGGACACGACGCGGTCTTCTCCATGCAGATGCCGGGCGTCGACCCGGCCGATCCCGGCGCCGAGCAGCGTTAACCCGGCAACCCTGGTGACCTCTGCGCGACGTCTGAGTGAGAACGAGCTTCTGAGATCGAATGAGGCCCTGAACCGAGTCCAGCTCATTCGTTCCAGGGTGTGCCCAGTCGTGGCAGGTGGGCCCGGCGGGAGTGACCGCACGGGATCATTCGACCGGGCGCGGTGCAGGGCTGAGGGTTATCGGAGCAGAGGCATGAGGACGCCGTCGACGATCTGTGCGATGTCGTCGTCACTGATCGGGCGGTCGTGGACGGCCCCCCAGTGGATGAGGAGGGCGATGGCGGCGGAGACCGCGATCGGGTGTCCATTCTGCGTTTGGTTGCGTCGGGCGGGAAGGTCGCCACGTTGCACCGCGTGGTCCAGCACGCCGGTGAGAGCCTGGTGCAGGGAGTCGACGTAGCGCACTCGGATGAGGCTGCACAGCTCCGGCTCCTGGCGGGCCGTGTCCAGCAGGGCCGCGACCAGGTCGACCCGGGAGGTGTCCTGACCGCCCGTGATGCTGACCAGGGTGGCGAAGAGCTCGTCGCGCAGGCGCCCGCTGCCGATGATGACCGGCACGACGTCGTCGGTGAGTCCCGCGTGGCTGAGGGCTTCGGCGGCGAGTTCGGCGCGCGACTGCCAGCGCCGGTACACGGTCGCCTTGCCCACTCCCGCTCGTGCCGCGGCCTTGTCCATGGTCAAGGCCGGGTAGCCGCCCTCGACGAGCAACTCCGTCGACGCCCGCAGGATCAGGGCGTCCCGGGCGGGGTCGCGGGGCGGTCCGGAGACGCCGGGGGGCCGCCGCAGCTGGGCACCGGGTTGAGACATGGAGCTCTCCTCGTGAACTGGGACCATCTTGTCTTGAGTATAGCTAGGCTGCTACCGTCAGTGAATACCCGGAACATTCATGTATCGGGTTGAGATGCGCGATTCAAAGTGAGGTGGCGTAGTGAGGGCCGTAGGTTTCACCGAGTTCGGCGGTCGTGAGGTCATGCGGGTGCTGGAGCTGCCCGAGCCGCATGCGGGATCGGGGCAGGTGCGGATCCGGGTGGCTGCCGCGGCCGTGCACCCGGCCGACGCCAACATTCGCAGCGGGCTCTCCGCCAAGTACAGCCCGGAGACGAACCCACCGTCGGAGGTGTACGTCGTGGGCTGGGAGGTGGCCGGGACGATCGATGAGGTCGGAGACGGAACCCGTCCGGAGTTGACCGTCGGCGCCGAGGTGATCGCGGTGACGGAGCCGAAGCTGGACCAGGGTGGGCAGGCGCAGTACGTGGTCGTGCCGGCGGAACAGGTGGTCCTCGCGCCGAAGGGGGTCGACCTGACGGCGGCCTCGACCTTGCTGATGGCCGCGCTGACCGCGCAGATGGGCCTGGACGCGCTGAACTTGGCGCCGGGAGCGACGGTGGCGGTGACCGGTGCCGCCGGTGGGATCGGTGGTTACGCCGTGCAGTTGGCCAAGGCGGCCGGGCTGACGGTCATCGCCGACGCCGCGGACAAGGACCGTGACCTCGTCACCAGCCTGGGTGCCGATCACGTGCTCCCGCGCGGTGACGGGTTCCCCGATGGGGTCCGCCGTCTGCGCCCCGACGGCGCGGACGGGGTCATCGACGGCGGATCGGTGGGCGAGGCGGTGGCCGCAGCGGTACGCGACGGCGGCGTGATCGCGACGGTCAAAGGGTTCACCGGCAACACCGACCGTGGGGTGAGCTGGTTCCCCGTCTTCGTCTACGACCGCATCCGCGACACGGCAGCTCTGACGCGCCTGCGTGACCAGGCCGAGTCCGGTGCCCTCACACTGCGCGTCGCGGGCACCTACCCGCTGGAACAGGTCGCCGAAGCGCACCGGCTCGTCGAGGAGGGCGGCGTGCGAGGCCGCCCCGTGCTGGTGTTCTAAGCCAAGGACCCAGCGCCCCGGCCACCTCAGCCCTGGCCGGGCGTGGCGATGCTGCACCACGTTCGACGGCCACCGGCCGTTCTGCGTTTCAACTGACCTTCAACGATCAAGCGAAAGTAAGGCTTGCCATGACATCGAACGACAAGGCCAAGGTACTGGTCACCGGGGCAACCGGAATGCAGGGCGGCGCCGTCGCCCACGCGCTCCTGCGCGCAGGACACCCCGTCACCGCCCTCGTGCGCAACCCCTCCTCGACCGCCGCCCAGGCCCTGGCCGCCCAGGGTGCCGTTCTGGCCACCGGGGACCTGGAGGACGTCGCCTCCCTGCAGGCGGCCGCCGTCGGACACGACGCGGTCTTCTCCGTGCAGCTGGCCAGTGTCGACCCGGCCGATCCCGCCGAGTCCCGCCAGGCCGGCAACATCGTCACCGCCGCCCAGGCCGCCGGCACTCAGCTGCTGCACACGTCGGTGTCGGCGACCGGGTGGCGCAGCCAGCACCCGGACGTCGAGGTGACCGACCCGGTGATGAAGGAGTACTGGAACCAGAAGGAGAAGACCGAGGACGTGATCCGGCGCTCAGGGCTGCCGCGCTGGACCATCTTCAAGCCCGCCTGGTACATGGAGAACTTCCTCCCGCCCAGGCAGGAGTACATGGCCCCCGACCTGCCTCAAGGGAAGCTGGTCACCGCCATGAGCCCGCAGACCGAGCTGGCGCTCATCTGCGCCGACGACCTCGGTGCCGCTGTAGCTGCCGCCGTCGCCGAGCCCGACAGGTTCCACGAAGCCGAAATCGAACTCGCCGGCGATGCGCTGACCTACCCGCGGATGGCCGACATCCTCTCCCAGGCCACCGGCCGTGAGATCACGACCGACTTCATCTCCCTGGAAGAGGTCACGCAGCGCTCCGGCGCATCCGCAGCGTTCGGCGACGTCTTCAACGACCGGGTCGGCTACCCCGCACGCCCCCACCACGCCGCCGCCTACGGTCTGACCACGACGACCTTCGCGCAGTGGGCAGCACAGCAAGACTGGAGCACCGTCACTGCCTGAACGCCGCTGAACTTGCGCAACCGTCCAGCTCCACGAGCACAGCGACGGTCCTAGTACTGCTACGGCGGTTCGTACCCTTCGAGGCGTTCGAGTCGTTTGCGGTAGTGGGTGTCGCGGGCTCGTCGTATGCAGAGCCGGCGGAAGTCTGACCAGGCCAGCACGTGCTTGGTTGTATGCGTGACGGTCAGGATGAGGGTGGCGAACAGGCGCCTGATCTCGTTGCTGGTCAGCGGGATCAGGCTGTCTTCGTTCGCCTGGCCGGGGGTTTGCTGGTAGCGGCTTCGGTGGCGCGGATGAGGGTTAGGAACGCGGCGGCGGCCATGGCCAGGGTGATGTGGGCGTACCAGGCGTCGTAGCGGCGGACCTGGTACTGGTCCATCCCGACCTCGTTCTTGGCCGTCTGGAAACTCTCCTCGACCGCCCACCTCGCGCCCGCGGTCGCCACCAGGGTGCGTAGCCGGGTGCCCCGCGCCCCGAAACACACGTAGTAGGCCAGCTCGCCGGTGCTGATGCTGCGGCGGGCCAGGACCCAGCCGCGGCGCCCTTGCGCAAACTCGGCGCGGATCGGGACGCTGACCCAGTCGTAGACGCGCGGCCCGTGGGCGCCGTCACCGCAGGACATCCGCCGCCACGCCCCGGCCCGGACCTTACCGATCAGTTCGTCGACACGGGTGGTGGTGTTCAGCCCGGACGGCACTTCATGATCCTTGCGGGTGGCCAGCACATACGCGATGTCGTGTTCTTCGCACCATTCCCGCAGCTTGCGATGCTGCCCATACGCCTCGTCGCCGGTGAACCAGGCGAACGGCACCTTCGCCTGCACCGCCCGTTCCAGCATGGACTGTGCCTGCTCGGGCTTGGTGGCGAACTCCACCTCGTCCGGGACGTGCGCCCGGCGGCAGCGGTCCCGATCGGTGGTCCAGGACTGCGGCAGATACAACTCCCGGTCGATCAACGCCCGGCCGTGCCGGGTGTGATACGCCAGGAACACCCCGACCTGGCAGTTGTCGACCTTGCCGCTGGTACCGGTGTACTGCCGCTGGACCCCGGCCGAACCCTTGCCTTATGACGAGCCGACGGTTATGCCGCGTCACGCCTAACCGGTGCTGGTCAGCGCGCTGATTGGCCGGACGTCGGGCGGCATTACGCAATGGTTGTCCGTCGTGGTCGAGGGTTTCTCGTGTTTGGTCGATGGGTCCATCGACAGACAGGAGAACACCATGGACTCGGAGAATGTGGGACGGCGTCGCCGTCGGATCGTGGTGCCGGGACCGTTCGCGCCGTTCGCTGACGGGCTGCGCGAAAACCTGGTGGGGCAAGGATTCTCACCGGACACCATCGCCGATCATGTGCACCGGTTGGCGGACCTGAGCCGCTGGCTGGTCGAGCGAGGCTTGGTCACGAGCGAGTTGACCAGCATGCTCGTGCGGGAGTTTCAGCAGCAACGCCGGTCGGTTGGTGTCCGGGCCGGGACCGGCGACCGGGCGTTGGCGCCGGCGCTCGGGTATCTGCGCAGGCTCGGGGCGATCCCGCCGTCCGTAGTGATCGCCGCGGTGATGCCGGTGGATGTGTTGTTGGGCGATTACCGCCGGTACTTGGAAGACGAACGCGGGCTGGCCGCGGGAACGGTGAAGCACTATCTGCGATGCGCTCGGACGTTCTTGACCGGGCTGGCTGGGCCGTTGGAGGAAGCGCTGCCGGGGCTGTCGGCCGGGCAGGTCATCGACTTCGTGCGGGGCTGGAGCACACGACGGCATAGTCCGGCGTTGGACATGGTGACGCTGCCCGCGCTGCGATCGCTGCTGCGGTTCTTGCACCTGTCCGGGCGCGTTCCGACCGGGTTGGCCGGTGCGGTCCCGGCTGGGCGGGGCCGGCCCCGCAACATGGCCCGCCAGCGGGCGGATGGCGAGCAGGTCCGGGCGGTGCTGGCCGGCTGCGATCGCGGCAGCGCGGTCGGCCGTCGGGACTACGCGATTCTGCTGATGCTGGCCCGGCTGGCAGTGCGCGGCGGTGAGGTGGCCCGACTGGAGTTGGCCGACATCGACTGGCGGGCAGGCGAGTTGACTCTTCATGGCAAGGGCGGCCGGGTCGATGTGTTGCCGTTGCCGGCTGATGTCGGCGCGGCGATCGCCGACTACCTGCTGCACGCCAGACCGGCCACCACCGCGCGGAGCGTGTTCATCACGGTGAAGGCGCCGTTCACCGGGCTGGCGACCTCGTCGGTCACCGTGCTGGTCGGCGCTGCTTGCGCGCGGGCCGGGGTGTCGCGGTTCGGGCCGCACGGGATGCGACACGCGGCGGCCTGCGATCTACTCGCGGCCGGCGCGTCAATGCAGGAGATCGGGCAGCTGCTGAGGCATGCCCAGCAGCGCACCACCGCGATCTATGCCCGGCTGGACCAGGCGCGGCTGGCCGAGTTGGCCAGGCCCTGCCCGCAAGGAGCGCCGCGATGAGCATCCGCACCCGGGCAGAGCAGTACCTGGCGATGCGCCGCAGTCTGGGCTTCAAGCTGCGCAGCGAGGGCCGGTCGCTGCTGGAGTTCGCCGACCGGCTCGATAACACCGGCCAGCCGACCGTCACCATCGCCACGGCGCTGGGGTGGGCGAGTGAGCCCGACGGCATCACCGCCGCGCGCAAGCGTCAGCGACTCGCGATAGTGCGCGGCTTTGCCCGCCACCTGGCCGCGTTCGACCCGGACTGCCAGGTCCCACCGCCCGGGCTGCTGCCCGGCCGGGCGCATCGACCGACTCCCTACCACTACTCGGTTGAGGAGGTCGCGGCGTTGGTGCACGCGGCGGGCACGATCGCCGCGCCGCTGCCCGCAGCCACGATGCAAGCGCTGATCAGCCTGCTGGCCGCCAGCGGCCTGCGCGTGGGTGAAGCCCTCGCCCTCAACCGCGAGAACATCGACCCGCACGCGGCGGCGGTGACGGTGACCGGCAAGAACGACCAGACGCGCCTGGTCCCGCTGCACCTGACCACAGTGACAATGCTCGCCGGCTATGCCGCACGCCGCGACCGGCTCTGCCCCACCCCGGTCTCTCCCGGTTTCTTCCTGACAACCACCGGCCGGCGAGTCCAGCATCGCGGCGTGCATCAAATCTTCACCAGGCTCCTGGCCACCGCCGACATCCATACCCCGCCCGGACGCCGCCGTCCCCGCATTCACGACCTGAGGCACACGTTCGCGGTCAACGTCCTGATCAACTGGTATTCCGCCGGCGTCGACGTGTCGGCACGGCTTCCGGTGCTCTCAGCGTTCCTCGGCCACAACAGCCCGGAAGCCACCTACTGGTATCTGCAGGCCACCCCGCAACTGCTGGCCCTGGCCGCGCAACGCCTCGACGCGGCAGCCCAGCAGGTCACCTCAGTCGCCCGAAGCGAGGCGGTCAGGCCATGACCGCGCTCGCACCGCTGCTGCAGACGTTCTTCACCGACCGGCTGATGACCCAATACGGCGCCAGCCCGCACACCATCGTCTCCTACCGCGACGCCCTGCGGCTGCTGCTCACCCACGTCCACCAGCAGACCGGGAAACTCCCTGCCCAGCTCGACCTGACCGACCTGGACGCCGTCGCCATCGGCGAGTTCCTGCACCACCTGGAAACGACGCGCGGCAACAGCGTCGCCACCCGCAACAACCGCCTCGCCGCGATCCACTCCCTGTTCCGTTACGTCAGCCTGCGCGCACCGGAACACGCCGACCTGATCGCCCGGGTCCTGGCCATCCAGACCAAACGGACCGCCTCCACGATCGTCAGTTTCCTTAACCCCGCCGAACTCGATGCCCTGCTGGGCGCCCCTGACACCACCACGTGGCACGGCCGCCGGGATCACGCTCTGCTTGTTCTCGCCGCGCAAACCGGCCTGCGGGTCGCGGAACTGACCGCGCTCACCGCTGGTGACCTCCGGCTCGGTGTCGGCGCGCATGTCTACTGCCGCGGCAAAGGTCGCAAGGACCGCTGCACCCCGCTGACCGCGCACACCGTCAGCATCCTGACCAACTGGCTCAACGCGTCCCGGCCCGCCGACACCGGCCCCCTGTTCACGACCCGTCATGGCACCCGTTTGTCCCACGACGCCGTCGCCGGCCTCGTGGCCAAACACGCCGCTACTGCAGCCCGCACCTGCCCATCACTGCAGGTCAAACATGTCACCCCGCACACCCTGCGCCACACCGCTGCCATGAATCTGCTCCACGCCGGCGTCGACATCACCGTTATCGCGCTCTGGCTCGGCCATGAATCCCCGACCACAACCCGGATTTACCTGCACGCCGACATGGCCCTCAAAGAACAAGCCATCGCCCGGACCACCCCGCCGAACACCGACCCCGCCCGCTACCAGGCCGGCGACGATCTACTCGCCTTCCTCGAACAGCTCTGACCTCGACCCCTCAACGGTTATGCCGCGGTCGAAGGCCGAACATCCGCCGGCCGACCCGGCATCCGCATCGACCGCGGCATAACCGTCGGCTCGTCATAAGGCAAGTAATGCCGAACTCGGCATTACACACCCTTCTTGATGAACCCGGTCTCGTCAGCGACCAGGACTCCGCCCTGGTCACCGATCGCGGCGACCAGGGCGGCCCGCACCTGGTCACGGACTGCGTCCCGGTCGAAACACGGACTGCACAGCAACGCCTGCATCGAGTCCGGAGTCTCATCCCCGGCCTGCTCGGCCAGGGTCCAGCCGTTACGCCGCTCCAGCGACGCCATCAACCCACGCAGATACTTACAAGCCTGCCAGCGGGTCTCCACCCGCCCGAAATGATGCGAAAACTCGAGGAAGAACTCCCTGAACGCGTCATCCCAGCCCTCTACCTGCGCAACCGTCACCACGCCTGGCAAACGATCCAGAACTACTCGAAGTCGTGATCCGCCGTAGCAGTACTAGACCTGTTCGTGGGAGGTAGAGGATCTCACCATGGGCGCACCCCCGCGCGCGGGGGTGGCCAAGCCCGCCGTCTACCGTCGTTGGGCCTCGCGCGAGGATCTGGTCGCTGACGCCGACCACAATTCGGCGGGCCTGCACCCCTCGGGTGTCGCGTCCCGGCGGTGCCGGCCGCCACGACCGCTCGTTACCCCGGATCGCGGAAACCCGGCGTGAGCGGTACATCGCCGGGCGGCGCGAGGGAATCGTCTCCTGCTCGCACCGCGCTGAAGCCCTTCCGGCCGGCTGCTCCATTCCACGGCCAGATCTGCTAAGCCGGCCACCGGCGGGCCTCCGGTCACGCAGCCCACAACTGAGAACAACAATGACTCGATACGATAATGTATCCGGTTTGCGGATCGTTTTGCCCGCATGTCAACCGATTAGTCAACCGAAAGCAGGGCGCGCTGTGACATCCGAGAACAAGGCAAAGGTTCTGGTCACCGGGGCGACCGGGATGCAGGGCGGCGCCGCGGTCCAGGCGCTCCTGCGCGCAGGACACCCCGTGACCGCGTTCGTGCGTAACCCCTCGTCGGCTGCCGCTCAGGCTCTCGCCGAACAAGGCGTCGCCCTCGCCACCGGAGACCTGAACGACGCCGCCTCCCTGGAGGCCGCCGGCGCCGGACACGACGCGGTGTTCTCCGTGCAGGCCGGCGTCAACCCGGCCGACCCCGGCGCCGAGCCACGCCAGGCCCGCAACATCGCCACCGCCGCCAAGCGGGCCGGCGTCACTCAGATCATCCACACATCGGTGTCGTCGACCGGGTGGCGCAGCCTGCACCCGGACGTCGAGGTGACCGACCCGTTGATGAAGGCGTACTGGGACGAGAAAGAAGCCGCGGAGGACGCGATCCGGCAGTCGGGCCTCGACCACTGGACCATCTTCAAGCCCGCCCTCTTCATGGAGAACTACCTCCGGCCCAAGCTGGACTACCAGTACCCCGATCTGCCTCAGGGCAAGCTGGTCACCGCCACGAGCCCGCAGACCGTACTGGCACTCATCAACACCGACGACTTCGGAGCAGCCGTCGCCGCAGCCGTGGCCGACCCCGGCACATTCCACGAGGCCGAGATCGACCTCGCCGGCGACGCGCTGACAACCACCGACATCGCCGACACCCTCACCAAGGCCGCCGGCCGCGAGATCACCGCTGTCTATGTCTCTCCAGAGGAGCAGGCCCAGCGCCTCAGTGCATCCGCGGCGTACTCCCAGATCTGGAACGACCTTGTCGGCTACCCCGCACGCCCCCACCACGCCGCCCGCTACGGACTGACCACGACCACCCTCGAACAGTGGGCAGCCAAGCAGGACTGGCACACCCCGGCCGCCTGAAATCGGGCAGCCCTCAGAGGGCGGTAAGGGAGATTACGTCCGTTTCTGGGTGAGGGTGAACAGTCCGGGTTCGGTCTCGGTCACGAGTTTGTGGTGGACCAGGCGTTTGAGCTTCGCGCGGGTGCCTTCGACGTGTGCCGGTGTGGGTTCGATGTCGAGGGCGAGGCAGATGCCCTTGGCGCGGATGCCGTCGGGTGCGGTGCCGAGGATGGTGAGGATCTGCTGGTAGGCGGAGCTGATCACGATCGGTTCCTCGGCGGTGAACTGGGCCGCGGCGATTGTTTTCAGGGTGGTCCGGGTGGTGGCGAGGTCGGCCAGTTCACGGTCGGTGCGGTCCAGTTCGGTGGTGAGCGCGCTGATCTGCTCGCGCAGCCGCTGCGCGGTCTGCGTCGCGGTGGTCTCCTGCGCGGTGATCAGGTCGAGGATCGTGTCCAGGTGCATCAGCGGGCCCGTTACCGGTCTCGCCAGGTCGGGGTGCTGGTCCCGGTCAGGCGGCGGGCCATGTTCGCTATCGATGCCCAGAGCGTGCGGGACACGCTCGATTCCGGGCGGCTCTCGTACTCACGCGCCAGGCGGCGGTGCAGCATCAGGGTGCCGTAGACCTGCTCGACGATCCACCGCTTCTTCACCGGCACGAACCCCGGCATCGTGTCGGAGCGTTTGACGACCTCGACGTCGATACCTGTCACGGCGCCGTGGACGGCGACGTCCTGTTTGAACCCGGCGTCGACCATCGCGACCGTGACGGTCGGGGCGTGCGCGGCGACCTTGTCCAGCAGCCGAATCCCGATGACGTTGTCGGTCACCGACGCGGCGGCCACGACCACGGCGACGATCAACCCGAGAGCATCCACGGCCAGGCCCCGCTTACGGCCCGGAACCTTCTTCCCCGCGTCTTTGCCGGTCGTGGCAGCCGGGACGTGGTTCGCGGCCCGCACCGACTGGGTGTCCAGCACCACCATGGTCGGGTCCTCGGCCCGGCCGGCCTTCTGCCGGGCCTGGCACCGCAGCAGATCATGGATGACCGCGTCGGTGCCGTCATCACGCCACAACCCGAAGTAGTAGTAGACCACCGGCTTCTGTGGCAGGTCATGCGGCAGATACGCCCACTGGCAGCCGGTCCGGTTCTGATACAGGATCGCGTTCACGACCTCCCGCAGATCCTGCTCACCGGTCCGGCCCGCGACCGACACCCGCCCCGCCCGCCACACGTCCAGAAACGGGCCGATCAACGCCCACTGCGCATCGCTGACGTCACTCGGATACGGCTTCCGATCACCCATGACCGGGCCAACACCCCACCCCGGCCACGGGACGCGACCAAGATTCACCCTTCACGCCATCGAGTGATCACTATCTATCATGAACCCGTAGAACGATCTCCAAACGGACTCAACGCATAGATCAACCCAAACGATCTCGAACCACCCTCTCAGGTCCCTGCGCAGACGTCGGCAGCCTGGTTCCGGGGGCGTGCTCGATGCGTGGCCCCGCCCGTGGCGCACGCCGTCAGCCGTCCCACGGCCCGTCTGACCTCGGCGTGACCGGCGCCCCGAAAGGCGAATGCCACCGCGGGCCCGCAACAGATGGGCGACCCGTCCGGGCAGCCGCCGGCCGCTCGCCCCTGGCGCCCCGCCACCGCCACCGCGACTGCGACCGCGACCGCCAAGAAGGTCGAGAAACTGCCCGCTGCCACACCGGCGTTGAAAGGGAATCGTCATGACAACCACTCCGCAAGCCAACATCGGCGTCATCGGTCTGGCCGTGATGGGCTCCAACCTCGCGCGCAACCTCGCATCGCGAGAAGGAAACACCGTCGCCGTCTACAACCGCACCTACGCCCGCACCAGCGACCTGATCGACCAGCACGGTCACCTCGGCCTGGTCCCCGCCGAGACGATCGACGACTTCGTCGGCTCCCTGACCCGGCCGCGCACCGCGATCATCATGGTGCAGGCCGGCGCGGGCACCGATGCCGTCATCGACCAGCTCGCCGAGCGCTTCGAACCGGGCGACATCATCGTCGACGGCGGCAACGCCAACTTCACCGACACCATCCGCCGCGAGAAGCAACTCCGCGCCAAGGACATCAACTTCGTCGGTATCGGCATCTCCGGCGGCGAGGAGGGCGCGCTCAACGGACCGTCGCTCATGCCCGGCGGCTCCGACGAGGCCTGGCAGACCCTCGGCCCGATCCTCACCTCGATCGCCGCCGTCGCCGACGGCGAGCCGTGTGTCACCCACGTCGGCCACGACGGAGCCGGCCACTTCGTCAAGATGGTCCACAACGGCATCGAATACGCCGACATGCAACTCATCGCCGAGGCCTACGACCTGATGCGCCGCATCGGCGGCAGCGACACCCGGGAACTGGCTGACATCTTCACCACCTGGAACCAGGGCGACCTGGAGTCGTACCTGATCGAGATCACCGCCGAAGTGCTCAAACAGACCGACGCGGAGACCGGCCGGCCACTGGTGGACGTGATCGCCGACCAGGCCGGATCCAAGGGCACCGGGGTATGGACCGTGCAGAACGCCGTCGGACTCGGCACCCCGGTATCCGGCATCGGCGAAGCCGTCTTCGCCCGCGCCGTCAGCTCCCGAAAAGCCCAACGCGCCGCCGTGCAAGCCATCACCGGCCCCCGGCCCGAACCCGCGCCCGTGCCCGACTCCTTCCACGACGACGTACGCGCGGCCCTGTACGCGTCCAAGGTGGTGGCCTACGCGCAGGGATTCGACCTCATCGTCGCCGGCGCACAGCAATACGGCTGGGACGTCGACCTCAGCGCCATCGCCAAGATCTGGCGAGGCGGTTGCATCATCCGCGCCCGATTCCTCAACCGCATCGTCGACGCGTACCAGAACACCCCCACACTGCAAACCCTGCTCGCCGACCCCTACTTCGCCCAGGCCATCGCCGGCGGCGAGGCTGCCTGGCGCCGCATCGTCGGGACGGCCGTGGCCTCCGGTGTCCCGGTCCCCGGCTTCTCCTCCGCCCTGGCCTACTACGACACGCTCACCGCCGACCGGCTCCCCGCCGCACTGATCCAGGGCCAGCGCGACTACTTCGGCGCCCACACCTACCAGCGCATCGACAAACCCGGCACCTTCCACACCCTGTGGTCCGGCGACCGCACGGAGATCATCGCGACCCCGTCCACCCATTGACCTACGGGTTGGTGGGCGAACCGGGATTCACGCGTTGAAGGCGTGAATCCCGGTGTGGTGTTGCGCACCGGTCAGCGGTTGATGGTCTTGGCGAGTCAGCCGGCGGTGCGGGAGATCCGTGAAGCAGGGGCTAGCGACCGAACTGTGACGAACGCGTTCGTTGCGAACGAGTTTTAATACTGTACTTTTCTAACGAACGCGTTCGTTCGGCTGATGGTCTCGAGGAGTTCCCATGTCTGCCACCCCGACAGCATCCAGATCATCTTCGCCACGGTCGCTGTCGTGCCGCTGGCAGCCTGGCCGCCGCCCTCGCGATCAAGCAGCTGCCACTGCGCGGCGGCGCAGGCCACCCAGACGGCTCCCGGCCCGTGCCGGTGACCGCCGACCCACAGGGCTGATGGCGACACCCCCGGGCCGTACGTCCGGCTGGGTGCCGACCGGACCGGAGCCACCAGGGATCCGTACGAACCAGCTTCACGACCTCCATGCCCAGCGGCTATCGCATTCCGAAAGGTGAACCACCATGACAACCGCCATCATCAACGTACGAATCTTCGACGGGACCGCGGTGCTCGATGCCACGACCGTGCTTCTGGACGGCGACCGGATCACTGCGGTGGGCGGTGAGCCGCCGGCGGACGCGGCGATCGTGGACGCGAAGGGTGCGACGCTGCTGCCCGGCCTGATCGACGCCCACGTGCACACCGACCCGGCGAACCTGGCCCTGGCTCTACGGTTCGGAGTGACGACCGAGCTGGAGATGCAGGGCACCAACACCCGGCACGACCGGGCGCACATCACCGAGAACGACACGGTCGCCGACGTGCGCTCGTCCGGGTTCGGGATCACCCCGCCCGGCGGGCATCCCAGCGAGCTGTTCCCCGCGGACTTCCGTCCCGGCCCGCCGCCCGGCGCGACCCCGCCGCCGGGTGCTCGACCGGCCGGCCCGCCGCCGGTGATGCCGTTCTCCGCCACACCGGAGCAGGTGGTGGGATTCATCCCGCAGCTGGTCGAGTCCGGCTCGGACTACATCAAGTTCATGGTCGACGACGGCAGCGTCGAGGGTCATCCCGGACTGCCCATGCTCGACCAGGCGACTCTTGATGCGGGCGTCGCGGCGGCCGAACGGCACGGCATGCTCACCGTCGCTCACGCGCTGACCATCGACGCCACCCGGATGGCGATCGAGGCCGGGATCGGCGGCCTGGCACACCTGTTCATGGACCGGCCGCACACCGGCGAGATCATCGAACTGATCGCCGGTTCCGGCGCGTTCGTCGTGCCGTGCGTGGTCCTCAACGCCTCGATGATGGGCATCACCGGCGGCGAACTCGCCGACGACCCCCGCGTGGCCTCCCGGCTGCCCGACGACTGGATGGCGACCCTGCGGTCCAGCTTCGGCCACTACCCGCAGGGCAGCCTCGCCGGCGTGCTCGCCTCCGTCAAGGCCCTGCACGACGCCGGAGTCGACATCCTGGCCGGCACTGACGCGTCGGTGGCGCTGCCCTTCCTCGGCGGTCTGGCCCACGGCGCCAGCGTCCATCACGAGCTGCAATATCTCGTACGGGCCGGGCTCACTCCGGTCGAGGCCCTGCGCGCGGCCACCAGCACTCCCGCCCGCCGGTTCAGCCTCGACGACCGCGGCCGCATCGCCCCCGGCCTGCGCGCGGACCTGCTGCTCGTCGACGGCGACCCGACCACCACCATCAGCGACACGCTCAACACCCGAGCAGTCTGGCGCCGCGGCACCCGCGTCGCCCTTGACGGCCTCACCACCGAGCGCTGATCCAGCCCGCAGAGCGAGCCCACAATGTTGTTGCAGACGAACGTGTTCGGTACGATCGCGTTATGAGTCCTCGTCGAGTCCCGGTCAGCCGGCGTGACCGGCCGGCCAAGCCGCCGCTGAGCCGCGCGGGCGCCGTCAGCGTGGCATTGCGAATCATGCGGGAAGAAGGCCTGGAGCGGGTGACGATGCGGCGGCTCGCCGCCGAGCTCGACACCGGCCCGGCCTCGCTCTACGTCTACGTGCAGAACATGGCCGAGCTGCACGGCGCGATCCTCGACGAACTGCTCGCCGGCCTCACTCTGCCCGATCCGGGTCGGGCGGGGGAGCGCTGGCGCGAGGAGCTGATCGGGCTGCTCACCGGCTACACGCAGCTGCTGCTCGGCCAGCCCAGCCTGGCCCGGTCGATCCTGGCGCTGCGCCCCTCCGGCCCGCACTACGTGCGCCTGATCGACACGCTGCTTGGATTGCTGCACGCCGGTGGCGTACCGACGGCGCAGGCGGCATGGGGTGTCGACCTGCTCTTGCAGCACGGCACCGCCACCGCCGCGGAGCAGGGCGTGCGCAGCGAGGCGGTCGATGCGCAGGCGGAACAGGACGCGTTCGTCGAGGCATTGAACGACGCCGCCGACGGCGACTGCCAGAATATCGCCCGTGCCCGGCACGAGCTGTTCTCCGGCACCGGAGACCAGCGTCTGTCCTGGATGTTCGACGCGATGATCGCCGGCATCTCCACCGTCACGGTGCCCGAGCCGGAGCCGTCCGCACACTGAACCGGCGAATCCCCTCCTGCCGCTTTCCGGCGGGAGGGTTGCGATACCCGCCGCCCCACGGTGCGCGACCGTCGATCGTCGCAGCGGTGTCGGACGCGAGTGCTGGGATCGCCCGGCCCATCCTGGGCTTCGGCCTCCGGCATCGACGGGCTACCGCGGCGGGCCGGATTCGGACCCCAGCTCCAGCAGGGCAGCGAGCACGTCCGGCCGCAGCGGGCGGGCCAGCAGGTACCCCTGGCCCTGCTCGCATCCCAGCGCGATCAGCCGCTCGAGTTGGCCGGTGGTCTCGACGCCTTCGGCGACCACGGTCATTCCGAGCACATGTCCCGTGGCGGTGACCGCCGCGACGATCTCGCGGCCCCGGCCCTCGGTCTCGAGCTGGTTGACGAAGCTCCTATCGATCTTGAGGACGTTGGCCGGGAACTGCATCAGATGCGCCAGCGACGAGTACCCGGTGCCGAAGTCGTCCAAGGCGATGTGCACCCCGAGCCGTGCCAGGTCGGCCAGGGCATCACGCGCTTCGGTCATGTCGAGCAGCTGCGCCGTCTCGGTCAGCTCCAGGCACAGCTGAGTCGGCGCGAGCCGGTGGCGATCGAGGACGTCCTTGACGACGCCGGCGAAGTCGGGAGCGGACAGTTGCCGGCTGGATACGTTGACCGCCATCGTCAGCGCCGGCAACGCCGGGTTCCGCCGGGCCGACCACTCGGCCAGCTGGCGGCATGCCTCGTGCAGAACCCAGGTGCCGATCGAGACGATCAGACCGCGGTCCTCCGCGATGCCGATGAATTCGACCGGTGAGACGATGCCACGGTCCGGGTGATCCCACCGGATGAGCGCCTCGGCGCCGACGACGTGCTGGTCGTGCAGGGAGAACAGCGGCTGGTACTCCAGGCGTAGCTGGCGGCGCTCCAGTGCCCGGGCCAGATCGGCCTCCACGGCGTACCGCTTGGCGGCCCGGTCGCGCAGTTCGGGGTTGAAGAACTGGTAGCAGTTGCGCCCGCGCGCCTTCGCCTGATACATCGCCGCGTCGGCGTCACGCACGAGATCCTCGCCGGTGGCGGACGGATCGGTGGTCACCACCAGTCCCACGCTCGCGGTCACGAACAGTTCGTGGCCGTTGTCGAAGAACGGCGCGCTGAGGCTGTCGACCACTCGGTCGGCCGTGGCATGGGCGTGCTCCTCGGTGCAGAACTCGTCCAGCACGACGACGAACTCGTCACCGCCGAAACGTGCGACCGTGTCGCACGGCCGGACGATGGCGGTGAGCCGCCGGCCGGTCTCCACGAGCAGCTTGTCACCGACCCCGTGCCCGTACGTGTCGTTGATCGCCTTGAACTGGTCCAGGTCGATGAAGAGCAGCACGATTCGCCCGGGACGGCGTTTCATCCGCGCCAGGGCGCCATGGAGCCGATCGAGCAGCAGCACCCGGTTGGCCAGCCCGGTCACCGGGTCGTGAAGGGCCTGATGAGCCAGTTCGTCCTGGGTCCGCTTCAGCTCGGTGACCTCACGGGTGGACGTCACCACGCCGACCGTCCGTCCCTGATCCGTATCCCGGTGCGCGGCCATGTGCGCCTGGAAATCCCGGCGATCGGCCCCGGCACCGACGGAGAAGTCCACCGAGCAGCTCCTGCCGGTGGCCAGCACGCCGGCCAGGCCGGACTCCCAGATCTGCAGGACCGTGCTGTCCCGGTTGAGCTCACGATCGGTACGGCCGAGCATGTCGCAGCTCCGCAGCCCTTGCAACCGCTCGGTGGCCGTGTTCACGTACTGGTAGCGCAGACCGGCGTCGTACAGCGCGATGGCGTCAGCCGAGGTGTCCAGCACGGTGCGAAGCTGGGCCTCGACGCGGCTGATCTCGGCATGCGCCGACGCCAGGGCGGCCGCGTTGCGAGTCGCCTCCTGCTCGGCCTGCACCAGCCGGGTGATGTCACGCGAGATGCCGAACGTGCCGATGATCTGTCCGTCGTCAGCACGCAGTGGGAACTTCGTGGTGGTGACCCACCGGTCGGGACGATCGGGCCAGGTCTCGAGCTCCTGTTTGTTGACCAGCGGCGTGCCGGTGGCGATGATCCGTTGCTCGTCGGCGTACGCGTCGGCCGCGTGCGCATGGCCATAGACGTCGAAGTCCGTGAGACCGATGAGTTCGTCGGGGTCACTGCCGGTGAGCGCCCCCCACGCCTTGCTCAGCCACAGGAACCTGCTCTGCAGGTCCTTGAAGTAGATGACCTCGTCGCTCGCATCGAGCAGGTTGCGGGCGCATACCCGTTGAAAGTCCCCCTCGTCGCCATGGGGTGGCCGGTCAGGTGCGGGGGCCTGGTCCATGGCACATCACTCTCCGCGTCCTGGGTCGACTACGACTCCTATCGGCAGCGAACAGACCGGGCTGGACGAAATCGCCACCGAACTTCGCTGGGCGGTTTGCCGGAGGCGGACCCCGCGGGGCGGCACGAACATGTTGTGCCAGGCAGGCAGGTCAACGATGGTGGTGACGACGGTATCCAGGTCGGTGCCGACGGGCCGGGCATGCCCTGAACCTAACCGCCCGGATCGGTCGCGTCTCACGGTCAGGCAAACGCATTGTGTTCGTAGGCCACGTCGAGGCCTTCACCGACGACGACGTCACCCACCTCATCTACCTCTTCACCGGCAGCGGCTGATCGTGGGTTCGAATCTCCGGGCCGCTCACAGATCGCCGGCGGGTATCGGCGCGAAGAGGCCTACCAGATCGTCCAGGTGAGCGACCAGCAGCGCGACGGCCAGGCCGGCCGCCGACCCGACCGCGGCCACCTGCCACGGCACCGAGGGCTGCGCCGAGACGGCGGCGGTGCCGGTGGCCGTCACCACGAGCAGGGCGACGTTGCGTGCCACGTGATGCCATCGAAACCGGGCCGGCGCACTGCCGCCGAAGCATCGGCACGTGGCTCGGGTCCCGCGCCGTAGCACCGTGACGATCGAGACGGTGAATCCGAGCAGCAGCGCCGCCGCCAGTGCGAATCCGAGCACCGGAATCGTCAGGAGAAGAACCGGCGTCACCGCCTCGGCCGCGACGACCAGCGTCGCCGCCGGGCGCGCGAATCGGCCGGGGAGCAGCCGCATGCCGGCCAGTGACGCGGCGAACTCGCCGAAGCGGTCGCCGATCGGCATCTTGCTCCACGCGGACAGCAGGAACACCAGCCCGATCAGACCGCGGGTGAACACCTCCAGGTAGGCCACGGTCACCGACCCTATGCCGCGGAATCGACGGTGCGGAGCGGTCGGCGGCCGGCGTGTACGAGAAATGAACGGTATGCATACCGGCCGTCTCTAGGCTCCCGGATCAGGAGATCAACTTCGATGTGCCGGAGGCGATGGAATGACCCGGTTACTGGAACGGTTGGGCGACCGAATGCTCGACGTGGTACTGCCGTCCGCCAAAGCGGACGCAGCCTACTGCTACGGGCTGAACGTCGGTGCGTGCGCGTGGATCTGCTGCAACACCACGTGCACGGTCGAGAAGCGGTGCTGCCTGGGCTACGGCAGCGGCGTGTGTACCTGCTCGGCCTGTCAGCACGCCTGAACGAGGAGCACCACCGGCGGGCGGCACCGGCCGCCCGCCGGCCATCCAGTGTCGGGAGAGTCGAGGAACCATGTCAGTTCTGGGCGTGGCCGTCGTCATGGTCGGCCTTGTCGCGGCCGTGAATCTGATTCTGACGACGGCCGTGATCCGGCGGCTTCGTGTGCTGGCCGAGCAGACCACGGATCCGCATCCCGCCCGCTTCCCGGCCCAGGCGATCCTCCCGCCCGGCGAGCGGGTGGGTGAGTTCGCCGTGGAGGACGCGGCCGGCGCGGCGTTGTCCCACACCGACCTCGCCGGGTCGGTGCTGGCCGGATTCTTCACTCCCGGGTGCGAGCCGTGCCAGGCGCTACTGCCGCGGTTCGCCGACCGGGCCGGCGCGTTGCCGGCGATCGGCTGGCAGGCGCTGGCCGTCATCGTCGTCGACCCCGATGATGACGTCGACGAGTACCGCCGTCTGCTCGCTCCCGTCGCCAGGGTGGTGGTCGAGGCGCCGCACGGACCGGTGCAGACCGCGTTCGGGGCCGACGCGTACCCGGCGCTCGCCGTCGTCGACCCGGACCGCACGATCGTCGCCTCCGGCACCGACGCGACGGTGCTGGAAGCGCTGCCGGTGCGTTCGGCGGTGGCGACGGGCGCATGACCGGTCCAGTCGAGATACGGGGGTGGACCGGTGTGGTCGGGGCGGTGGCGCTCGCCTGGCGCGCGTCACCGCCCCGGCTCCTCGCCTACCTGCTGCTGCACACGGTCGCCGCGGCCGTCCCGGTGCTGGCCGCGGTGCTGACCAAGACCGCGCTGGACCGGCTCGCCGGAGGCGCCGGCTGGGAGTCGGTGATCTGGCCGGTCACCGCCCTGGCCCTGGCCGGGGTACTGGTCACGGCGCTTCCCCGGACGGCCGACCATCTCGCCGCCGTGCTGGGCCGGCGGGTGGGACGGCTGGCCACGGATCGCCTGTACGCCACCGTCGACACGTTCGTCGGACTGGGCCGCTACGAGGACCCGCGCTTCCTCGACCGGCTCCGGCTGGCCGGGGACGCCGCGCGGATCACACCCAACCGGGTCGTCGACGGCCTGCTCGGCGTGGCTGGGGGCGCGCTCACCGTGATCGGCTTCGTGGTGTCGCTCGCCGTGCTGAGCCCGGTGGTCGCCGTGGTGCTGGTCGCCGCCGCCGTACCGGTGCTGGTCGCCGAGTTGTGGCTGAGCCGGCGCCGGGCCCGGATGGTGTGGGAGATCAACCCGGGTGAGCGGCGGGAGATGTTCTACGCGCAGCTGCTGACCGGGTTGGAGGCGGCCAAGGAGATCCGGCTGTACGGTGCCGGCGGGTTTCTGCGTGGCCGGATGATGCGCGAGCGGGAGGCAGCCGACGCAGCCCGAGACCGTACCGGCCGGGTGGAGCTGGTGGTCGACGGCGGCCTGACCGTGCTCGCCGCGGTGATCGCCGGAGCGGGTCTGATCTGGACGGTGCGGTCCGCCGCCGCCGGTGCGTCGACCGTCGGCGACGTGTCGATGTTCGTCGCGGCGGTCGCGGGCGTGCAGGGCGCGCTCCGGGCGGTCGCCGGCTCGCTCGCGCTCACCTACGACTCGCTGCTGCTGCACGGCCATTACGAGGCGGTCATCCGGTCCGGTCCCGATCTCGTGGTGCCGGCGAAGGTGCCCGCGCCCGTCGCGAGTGAGCGCGGCATCGTGCTGCGCGACGTGTGGTTCCGTTACGGTCCCGGTCTGCCCTGGGCGCTGGCCGGCGTGGACCTGCACATCCCGGCGGGCCGGTCGCTGGCGCTGGTGGGCCGCAACGGTGCGGGCAAGAGCACGCTGGTGAAGCTGCTGTGCCGGTTCTACGACCCGTGCCGCGGCTCGATCCGGTGGGACGGCGTGGACCTGCGCGACTTCGACCCGGCCGAGTTGCGCCGCCGGATCGGCGCGGTGTTCCAGGACTACGCCTCTTACGACCTGACCGCGCGGGAGAACATCGGCATCGGTGACCTGGCCCGCTCGGACGACCCGGCCCGGGTGCCGGATGCCGCCCGGTCGGCCGGGATCCACGAGGCGCTCGAGCGTCTGCCGGACGGTTACGACTCGTGGCTGAGCCGTACGTTCACGGCCCGGGGTGCGGACGCCGCCGGTCCGGGGGTGCTGCTCTCCGGCGGCCAGTGGCAGCGGCTCGCCCTGGCCCGCGCGCTGATGCGCGACGACGCCCAGCTCATGATTCTCGACGAGCCCAGCTCCGGGCTGGACGCCGAGGCGGAACACGAGATCCACACCATGCTGGTCGCGCACCGTGCCGGGCGGACCAGTCTGCTCATCTCGCATCGCCTCGGCGCGATCCGGGCCGCGGACACCATCGCGGTGCTCGACGCCGGCCGCGTCGCCGAGCTGGGCACCCACGACGGGCTCGTCGCGGCGGGTGGCGTCTACGCGCACCTGTTCGGCCTGCAATCCCGGGGATATCGCACCGATCGGGATCCGGCCGAGGCGGCGGCGTCGTGACCGCGATCGCCGCGGTGACGGTCGCGATCCTGGCCGCGGCCGGTGGCGGGCTCGGGTGGGCGCGACGGCGGCTGATCGTCGTGACGGTGGTGGGAATGAGCATGTCGCCGGCGTACCGCGCCGGTGACCGGCTGCTGGTGCGGCGGGTTCCCGTGCGAAGGCTGCGGATCGGGCAGGTCGTGGTGGTCCGCTATCCGGACCGTGCTGGCCGGCGGTCGCGGCGCACCGGAGACGCCCGCCCGGAATGGATCGTCAAGCGGATCCGCGCACTGCCCGGGGACCCGATGCCCGGCGACGTGCGAGCGGCGTCCGATGAGGACGATTCAGTGGTGCCGCCCGGTCGCCTGGTCGTGCTCGGCGACAACGCCGAGAGCAGCGACGACTCGCGCCAGTTCGGCCCCGTTCCATCGACCGAGGTGATCGGCGCGGTGCTGCGCAGACTGTCCGCCACCGGACGGCATTGACGATCGTCCCGTAGGCTCCGTGACGGCGAGCCTACGGGGGAGTCCGATGCGATTACTGGTTCTCGGTCCGTTCCGGGCATTCGACGACGGCGCCCCGCTGCCGCTCGGACCGCCGAAGCAGCGGCTGCTGGCCGCGGTGCTGTTGTGCCGCCGGGGCGACATCGTCACGTCGGCCGAGCTGATCGACGCGCTGTGGGGAGCCGCCCCGCCCGCCTCCGCCGGCGGAAACCTGCGGTCGTACGTGCACGGTCTGCGCCGGGTGCTGGGCGTCGACCGGCTGACCGGGCACGGTCGTTCCGGTTACCGCCTCGACGTGCCGGCCGGGGCCGTCGACGCGACGGAGTTCGTCGAGGCCGCGGCCCGGGGTGAGGTGGCGCTGGCGGCCGGTGACACCGCGACCGCGCGGGCGTTGCTGCACGATGCCCTGGGGCTGTGGCGCGACCGCCCGTTCGCGGACCTTCCGGACGTGCCGGTGCTCGCCCGCGAGGCGGCCCGGCTCGGCGAGTACCGGCTGCTGGCCCTGGAACACCGCGTCGAGGCCGACCTGCGTTCCGGGTCCGCGGCCGAGATCGTGGCGGAGCTGCGCGACCTGGTCACCGCCCATCCGTACCGGGAACGGTTTCAGCTGCAGCTCATGCTCGCGCTGTATCGGGCCGGCCGGACCGCGGACGCGTTGGCGTGGGGCCGGGACGCGATGGCCCGGATGCGGCGGGACCTCGGTGTCGAGCCGTCCGACGAACTTCGCGCGCTGGAGGTGGCGATCCTGCGCCGAGAGCGCCGGCTCGATCCGCCCGGCGAGCGCGAACCGCCCGGTGACGGCGCCGGCCCGGTCCCGGCCGAACTGCCCTCGGCGCCCGGCCATTTCACCGGTCGTGGCGCGGAGCTGCGGACGCTGACGGAGCTGGCCACCCGGCAGGCGCGTGCGGCCGGAGTCCCGGTGATCGCCGTGGTCGGGACGGCCGGTGTCGGCAAGACCGCGCTCGCGGTCAGCTGGGGGCACCGCGCGGCCCGCCGATTTCCCGACGGCCAGCTCTACCTGGATCTGCACGGCTTTCACGACGGGCCGGCGGTGACGCCGTACGACGGAGTGTCCCGGTTGCTGCGGTCCCTGGGCGTCGATCCGGACCGCATTCCGGCATCGCTGGACGAGGCGTCGGCGATGTTCCGATCGCGGATCGCGGGCCGGCGGATCCTGATCGTCCTGGACAACGCCCCCTCGGCCGAGCTGGTGCGCCCGATGGTGCCCGGTAGTCCCGGCTGCCTGGTGCTGGTCACCAGCCGCGACCGGCTCACCGGGCTGCTCGCCCGCGACGGCGCACAGGTGCTGGCGCTGCAGCCGCTGCCCCCGGCCGGCGCCGTCGGCCTGATCCGGCGGGTGCTGGGCGGCGATCGGGGCGCGGCCGAGCCTGCCGCGCTGACCCGGCTCGCCGAGGCATGCGGCTGCCTGCCGCTGGCGTTGCGGATCGCCGCGGCCAATCTGGCCGAGCGGCCGGACCGCACGATCGCCGACCATGTCGCCGACCTGTCGGCTGGGAACCGGCTCGACCGGCTCGCGGTCGACGGCGACGGGTCGCTGGCGGTCCGGCAGGCGTTCGATCTGTCGTACCGGGCACTGGACCCGCCGGTGCGGCGCTGCTTCCGGCTGCTCGGATCGATGCCCGGCCGGGACGCCGGCGTGCCCTCGGTGGCGGCGATGCTCGGGGTGAGCGCCGCCGAGACGTCGCGCTCGCTCGACCGGCTGGCCGGTGCGCATCTGGCGCACCGTGATGACCACGGCCGGTTCCGCCTGCACGACCTGGTTCGCGAGTTCGCCCGGGAACGCGCGCTGGCCGAGGACCCGGCCGACCGGGAGGCGGCACTGGGTGACCTGCTCGAGTTCTGTGCCGCCACGGCGTACGCGGCCGCCCAGGTGCTCTACCCGCAGATGGCCCGGCTGCCGCCGGCCGATGACCGGGGGGCCGTGGTCGCGGCGTTCGCCGACGCGGCGGACGCGGCGGCGTGGGTGAACGCGGAGCTGCCCAACCTTGCCGCCGCCGTGCTGCACGCGGCCGAGCACGGGCCCCGCCAGGCGGCGTGGGTCATCGCGGGCGCGTTGCGCGGAACGTTCTGGCACAGCCGGGCGACGGCCGAGTGGACGGTGGTGGCGGAGGCCGCGGAGCGGGCCGCGGACGCGGAGGGCGATGCCGCCGCGCGGGCGGCGGCGCAGCTCAGCCTCGCCACCGTCGCGATGGTGCGGCGCGACTATCCGGAGGCTCGCCGCCGGCACGTGCGGGTGCTGGCGCTGAGCCGCCTCGCGCGGTGGCGCGAAGGTGAGGCGACCGCGCTGGCCAATCTCGCGGCCGTCTACGGTGAGATGGGGAAGTTGGACCCCTCGGTGGCCTACTTCCGCCGGGCGCTGGCGGTCAACCGGCAGATCGGGTGGCGCCCCGGCATCGCCGTGACGCTGTGCAACATCGGGCAGACGCTCGCCTTCCTGGGGAGACTCCCCGAGGCGGTGGAGCATTTCGAGCGGGCGCTGCGCGTCTACGAGGAGCTCGGTGCGAGCGGCGGGCAGGCGGTGGCGCTCACCAACCTCGCCGAGATCCAGCGGCTGCAGGACCAGCTCGGCGACGCCCGGGATTCCATCCGGCGGGCGCGGCTGATCGCGCGTGACGTCGGCCGCGTCGACACCGAGGCGCACGCGCTGATCCAGTCGGCGGCGATCTGCCGGGAGGCGGGCAGCCCCGCGGAGTCGCTGCGTCACGCGCGGGCGGCACTGGAGCTGACCGCCCGGGTGGGGGACCGGCTGCTGTCCGCCTACGCGCACGAGGAGGTGGCCAAGGCGCGGCTGGCCACGGGCGATGTGGACGGCGCCCGGTCGTCGTTCGAAACGGCCCGGGGGCTCGCCGCGGAGATCGGCAACCGATACCTGGAGACGGCCATGCGGGTGGAGTCGGCGATGGCCGCCGGCCGGGCGGACCGCGAGGCAGCGGTGCAGGACACCACGGACGCGCTCGCCGTGGCCCGGGAGCACGGATATGCGCTGCTGGAGGGGCGGGCCTACGCGGTACTGACCGAACTGGCCGGGGACCCGGCCGGGTCCGCACGTGCGGCCGTGGCCATCCAGGACCGGACCGGATGGCGGTTGGGCCGGGCGCGGCTCCTGGAGGTCATCCGGGCGGGTGGGCGCTGATGTTTCACATGAAACATCGGCGGGTACGGCGCCGCCGTACCCGCCGATGATCTTGATTTTAGGAGGCTGACGCGGCTTTGAGGAGGTCGCGGAGGCGGTCGTAGGCGTTGTTCTGGTCCTCGGCCTGCATGGTCCAGTCGATCCGCACCGTCTCGCCACTGCGGAGCACGATCTCGAACCGCTTCGGGAACGAGCGCACCTGCCCGCCGGTCCTGATCTCCTCGGCGGGGATGTAGCGCGTGCCTGGCGTCTTCACCACGGCCTCAGCGTCGCCCCGCTGCACCCAGTCCATGATCCGGCCACGCTTTCGGTGCGCCATCGCGAAGTGGCCCAGTGACGGCACCAGCGCCACACCGGTGTCGAGCACGACCACGTCGGTACGCGCACCCGCCACCTTCATGCTGATCACGCCACCCAGTACGGACGCGCGACGCAGCGGGACGGTCGACGCCACCTGCTTCGCGGCGGTCACGTCGATACCCAGCTCGGCGAGCCGTGCCCGGGCGGTGCCGAGAGTGGCCGGGTCGACCGCGAGCAGCGCGACCGGTGCGAGGTCCAGCTCGGACCCGTCCGCCGCGAGCAGCCGTGGCGCGCCGGTCCACGAGTGGTCCCACGTGGCCACGCCGGAGCGGACCGCGGCCAGCGAGAACAGCGCGTCCAGCGGGTCCGCGAAGCGCTTCGCGGCCTCCTCGGGAGAAGCGGACGGGAAGACCACCGCGGCCATCGCGGCCAGCCGGCCGGCCTCGATCTGGTCGAGCACGCCGCCGACGTCGGTGACCGGCACGTTGAGCGCCCGAGTCAGCGCGCGCAGCAGACCGTCCATGTTCTCCTGCAGCCGGCCGTTCGCGCCGGTGCCGATGAACTGCTGCCAGGGGAGCACGGTCAGGTTGCGCCCGCCGAAGATGTGCTGCTGCAGCGCGAGCCCGGCCTGGCCGAGGCCGGGGATGAGCACCTCTGCCGGCCGGTCGTCCGGCGTGACCGGGGACTCCGGCGCGGCGTTGATCGCGGCGACCCGGGCGCCGATCGGCGGGTGGCTGTCCCAGCGGGACTGCTGCTCCTCGATCCCGGTGGCGGCGGCCCGCAGCGCGGCGATCTCCTCGGCGCGCGCGGTGAGCAGCTCGCGGAACCCGGCGAACAGGTCGTCCGGCGCGGCACCGGCCTCCAGGCCGGGACCGACGTACCGCCCGAGGTAGAAGTTGAACGCGGCGTCGAGCACGCGTACCTCCTCCAGCGCGCTCGCGGCCGCGGCCCGGCCGGCGACGCGCACGGACGAGAGGTCGGCCTCCAGCTCCTGGCGGCGGCTGACCGCGTTGTCGACCAGCAGGAACAGCCGGCCGTACCCGCGGTAGACGTAGCCGATCAGGTTGCCGGCGCCGAGGTGCTCGATGGTGCGGCCCATCGCCATCCGGCCCCGGTACGACACGGCCGCGAGCCGGGTGTGCGAGCCGGAGAAGTGGCCGAGTTCGTGCGCGAGCACCGAGCGCAGCTGCGCGACCGTGAACGTCTGCAGCAGCGGCATGCCGATCAGCATGGTGCGGCGCCCGCCGATCAGGCCCATCAGCCGGGACTTCTCGGACACGGCCGCGTTGACCTCGGGCACCAGGAAGATCTCGTCGGGCGCGCGGGTGCCGACCGCCTGCGCCAGCTCGTCCACGGTCGCCCACAGGTAGGGCGCCTGCTCGCGGCTCAGCGGGATGCCGTTCGGGTCGCCGCTCTGCGCGCGCACCGCCTTCCAGGTGCCGTAGCCGACCGCCCACACCGTGACGCCGAAGACGAAGAGGCCGAACCGGGTGGCCCCGGTGCCGCTGGTGTTGCTGCCGACCCAGATGGCCAGCGCGGTGCCGGCCACGAAGAGCAGCAGCGCCACCACGTAGAAGCCGGCCAGCATGATGATGGAGATCAGCGCACGGAACGCTGTCGTCATTGGAGTCCTCCCCGTGTCGGCACGGGAAGCTACCGGTCCCCGGTCCGGCGCACAATCGGCTTTATTCTTGAATTCCACCGAGTTTTTGCGACGCGAGGAGTCACGGAGTCACATGAGCACCGAGACGCTGGAGTTTCAGGCCGAGGCGCGCCAGCTGCTGCAGCTGATGGTTCATTCGATCTACTCGAACAAGGACATCTTCCTGCGGGAGCTCATCTCGAACGCGTCCGACGCCCTCGACAAGCTGCGCCTGGAGTCGCTGGTCGACAAGGACCTCGAGGTCGACACGTCGGACCTGCACATCGCGATCGAGGCGGACCGGGACGCCCGCACGCTGACCGTGCGCGACAACGGCATCGGCATGTCGCGTGAGGAGGTCGTCCGGCTGATCGGCACGATCGCCAAGTCCGGCACCGCGGAGGTCCTGGCGCGGCTACGCGAGGCGAAGGAGAACGCGGAGCTGATCGGCCAGTTCGGCGTGGGTTTCTACTCCACCTTCATGGTCGCCGACCGGGTCACGCTGACGACCCGGAAGGCAGGCGAGACCGAGGGTACGAGGTGGGAGTCCGCAGGCGAGGGCACCTACACGATCGAGACGGTCGAGGACGTGCCGCAGGGCACGAGCGTGACGCTGCACCTCAAGCCGGAGGACAGCGAGGACCACCTCTACGACTACACCACCGAGTGGAAGATCCGCGAGATCGTCAAGCGGTACTCGGACTTCATCTCCTGGCCGATCCGGATGACCACGGAGAAGACCGGCGAGGACGAGACCGTCGAGTACGAGACGCAGACGCTCAACTCGATGAAGGCGCTCTGGGCCCGCCCCCGCAAGGACGTGGAGCAGTCCGAGTACAACGAGTTCTACCGGCACATCAGCCACGACTGGTCCGACCCGCTCGAGACGATCCACATGAAGGCGGAGGGCACGTTCGAGTACGAGGCGCTGCTCTTCATCCCGTCGCATGCGCCGTTCGACCTGTTCATGCGCGAGGGCAAGCGCGGCCCGCAGCTGTACGTGAAGCGCGTCTTCATCATGGACGACGCGGAGGCGCTGCTCCCCGACTACCTGCGCTTCGTCAAGGGTGTCGTGGACGCGCACGACCTGTCGCTGAACATCTCCCGGGAGATCCTTCAGCAGGACCGGCAGATCCAGGCCGTCCGCCGTCGTCTGGTCAAGAAGATCCTTTCGACGGTACGGGACCTGCAGCAGAACGAGAACGAGAAGTACCAGACGTTCTGGCGCGAGTTCGGCCGCGCGGTCAAGGAAGGCCTGATCAACGACACCGACAACCAGGGCACGCTCCTGGAGATCCTGTCCGCGGCCTCCACGCACGCCGAGGACGGCGTGACCACGCTGGCCGACTACGTGAGCCGGATGAAGGACGGCCAGCAGCACATCTACTACATGACCGGCGAGTCCCGCTCGATGATCGAGAACTCGCCGCACATGGAGGCGTTCCGCGCCAAGGGCTTCGAGGTGCTGATCCTCACCGACCCGGTCGACGAGGTCTGGGTGGAGCGGGTCACCGAGTTCGACGGCAAGCCGCTGCAGTCGATCGCGAAGGGTCAGGTCGACCTGGAGTCGGAGGAGGAGAAGGAGGCCGCGAAGCCGGAGCAGGAGCAGCGGAAGAAGGACTTCGCGGAGCTGCTCACCTGGATGGGCGAGTCGCTGTCGGAGAACGTCAAGGAGGTCCGGCTCTCCTCCCGGCTGACCACGTCGGCCGCGTGCATCGTCGGCGACGAGAACGACGTGACGCCGACGCTGGAGAAGATGTACCGCGCGATGGGCCAGGACGTGCCGCACGTCAAGCGCATCCTGGAGCTGAACCCGACGCACCCGCTGGTCACCGGCCTGCGGAACGCTTTCGACGGCGGCGCCAAGGACGGTCTCGCGGACACCGCTGAGCTGATCTACGGCATGGCGCTGCTGGCCGAGGGCGGCGAGCTGGCCGATCCGTCCCGGTTCACCCGGCTGCTCGCCGACCGGCTCGCCGCGACGCTCTAGCTGGGGAGGTACGGCCCGGAGACGAACTCGCCGTCCTTCGTGAACGGATAGAGGTTCGGCTCGCAGCCGTCGAGGTCGATCGACTGCTGCATCATGATGGGCGCGAGTTCGCCCGGGCCGGAACACCCCTGGTGGTCGAAGCCGAGGTAGTGCCCCATCTCGTGGTTGATGACCGCCTCGGGGTAGTCGTCCACGGACGCGACGCCGGAGCCCTGCAGCCAGCGCCGCAGGTTGATCATGATGATGTTGCCGGTCTTGCACGAGTACTTGCCCTCGGTGTCCAGCCCGACCTGCCGGCACACCGCGTCCACCGTCGCCGGCGAGGCCAGGCGGATCCGCACCTTGTACTGCGGCCCGCTCACCCGCTGGAAGCGCCACGACGCGCCGTGCACGCCGTGCTCCGGCTCGGTGACCGGGTGGTCGGCCGAGGCGGGCCAGCTCTGCGGGTGCTCCAGCACCTCCTCGATCCGGGCCGCGAAGTCGTCCGTCATCACCTTCGGCAGGTCGCCCCAGTCGACGCCCCGCTCCACCTCCACCCGGTACGTGATCAGCGTCTGGCCCTTGCCGATCACGTAGTTCGAGCCCCGCGCCGTGTCGTAGGCGCCGTCGCCCGCCTCCGGGACCTGCTCGTCGCTCACCGGCTCCGGGCTCGGTGACGCACTCGGCGTCGGGCTCGCCGCCGACACCGGCGCCACCGGTTCGTCACCGGCCCGCCACTCCGCCTGCCCGTCCGTGGCCGTGCCACACGCGGACAACGCCGTGATCGCCGCGATGAAGACTCCTGTGATCCGACCCGTACGCAGCCGCACCGGCCGACCTCCCCCTCATGTCGGTGCCGTCGCTCGCGGACGTCACCACCCCGTGCGCGACGATCCCGGCACTCGGTGCTCAGGAGCCAGATCAAAGACTGCCCACCGGGTACGCCGCTCCGAGCAGTAGACGGTTCGGAAGCCATCGAGGTGGTCAGAAGTGTCGTACCCCACTATTAGCGTGGCGACATGGCCAACGCGGCGGCATACGCATACCTCGATCATTCGGCGTTCGCGCCGGACAGCGGGCTCACGCTCCAGACGTCCGGCGGCCCGTCCGCCCACCCGCGGTTCTTCGACGGCTTCCTCACCCAGCCCGGTGCCGCCGCGGTCGGGCTGCTGGCCGTCGCCGAGGTCGCCCGCACGCGCTACTTCCGGCCGGTCAGCCCGGCGAGCCTCGACCCGGTGGTGACCGCCGGCTCCGACCGGCTGCGCTTCGAGTCGTTCTCCGGCTGCTGCGGTGTCTACGCGCGGCTCGACGTCCTGCCGGCCGGCGTCGACGGCGACATCACCGGCCACGGCACGACGAACGTGGATGTCAACGTGCCCCTCCAGCGCGCGCTCTCCCGTGTCGGCCGCTCCGACCCGATGCACCTCGCGGTCGGGCCGGACGATCTGACCGTCACCACGTTCGACGGGCCGCTCGTCGAGCGGAGGGTGCCGCTGCCGTCCCGCTGGCTGCGCGGCTTCGCCGAGGCCCAGGTGATCACGTCCCGATTCGACGCGCGCGCCGAGGTCGGCGCGGCCGAGGCCCGCGCGCTGCTGCACCGTCTCCCGGTCGCGGAGCGCGGCGTGCTGTGGGCGATCCCGTCCGGCCGATCGCTGCGCCTGACCTCCCGCCCGGTCCCCGGCGCGGTCTGCCTGCCCGGCGCCGGCCGGCTCGTCGCGCTCCGCCCGTTCCTGCGCTTCGCCACCACGCTGCGGGTGTTCGGCCCACCCGTCACCGCGGGCAGCGGGCCGGTCGCCAGCACGTGGGAGCTCAGCTCGCCCGCCATGCGCCTGTCGCTCACGCTCTCCCCGGAGTCCCAGCGCGGGTTCTCCGGCGAGGGCGCGGTCCTGGAGTCGCTCGCCACGGACGACGCGGCCGACGACGCAGACCTGATCAGCGCGCTCCTCTCCTGGGACCCGACGATCGACGTGGACGCGCTCGCGGTCTCGTCCGGGCTGCCCGCGACGCGCGTCCGGGATGCGCTGACCCAGCTCGGCACGGCCGGCCGGGTCGGTTACGACGTGGCGGAGGCCGGTTACTTCCACCGCACGCTGCCCTACGACGCGTCCGCGGCCGCGAAGCTGAACCCGCGTCTGACCGGCGCCCGCGCGCTGGTCACGGCCGGTGCGGTGACGTTCGAGGGCGAGTCCGCGGTGGTGCGCAGCGGCGCCGAGACCTACCGGGTGCGCGTGCTCGCCGACGACACGTTTACCTGCACCTGCCCCTGGTGGGCCAAGCACCGCGGCGACCGGGGCCCGTGCAAGCACGCGCTCGCGGCCCGCATGGCCCGCACCGGCGAGACCGCCGACCTCGACGAGTCCGCGGCGGCGCCGGCATGACCACCCAGCTGCCCACCAGCACGGACACGCTCCTCGAGTGGCTCGACCGCCGCCAGCGCAACAAGGACCTCACGGGTGTCGCCACCCTGCTCCGCAAGATCTCCGAGGTGGACCGGCTCGCGCTCGCGCCGCTGGTCGAGGCGAAAATCAAGTCGATCAAGGGTGATGACTGGTGGCGGGGCGACCTCCCACCGGATCAGGCCGGCCTCGGCCTGATGGTGCTCGGCACCGCGCCGACCGCCGCCCGGGCCGCGGCACTGCTCACCCGGCGTGATCTGCGCGACGGGTGGAGCCGCATACCGGAGCGCCTCCTCCTCGACGTCGTGCGCGCCCGGGAACTCCCCTGGCTCGGCGACCTCGCGACCCGCATCGCCGGCAACCTCAACCCGAGGGAGGCCGGCTGGTCGGGGGAGTGGGAGTTCGCCGACGCGCTGTTGCGCGAGTCCGGCACCCCACCACCGGTCAACGAGGCGGTGACCCGCGGCTGGATCAGCGAGATCACTCGGTTCCGCCCCAGCACGGAGCTGATTCCGATCATCGACCGGTTGCGCGCCAGTCCGTATCTTGACCTGCTGGTGCCGGGCATCTTCGAGTTCGATGGCCTCGGCACCGAGCTGGTCAGCTCTCAGTGGGACAGCGGTCGGTGGGACAACACGCCCCGCGTCATGCTCGCACTCGCGGACCTGTCGGCCGAGGGCCGCCTGGACCGCACCATGCTGCTCGACGGCGTGCTCGACCGGCTGCTGCGCGGCGACAAGCCGAATGCGTTGCGCCCGTTCACCGCGCTGCACGACGCGCTCGCCCCCACGCCCGCGGAGCAGGCCGACCGCGTCCTCGACTACGCACAGCTGCTGCCCACCGCACCGGCACCGGTCGCCACGCTGGCCCAGCGCGCGCTCCGTGCCGCCGACGAGATCGGCCGGCTGGAGCTGGAGACGCTGCTCGACGCGTCCGCCGGCCTGCTGCTCCGCAAGGAGAAGGCGCTGGTCAAGGCGCAGCTCTCCTGGCTGGAGAAGGTCGCACGGCGCGAGCCCGACCGGCTCGGCGACATCCTGACCACGGTGGCGATCGCATTCGGCCACCCCGCGCTCGACATTCAGGAGCGCGCACTGACCATCATCGGCAGGCAGGTGGTCACGCTCGGCCCGGACGACGTGGCCCGGATCGCGGGCGAGGCGGTCCAGCTCGGCGGCGACCTGCCGGCCCGCGCGGCCGCGCTGCTCGGCACCCCGCTCGACGTGCCGCACCCGTTCGGCACGCCCGCGCTGCCGGCTCCCACGCCGGCCGCGGAGATGCCGCCGCCGATCGCGAGCGGCGCCGAGCTGGCCGAGGAGATCAGCGGCCTCGTCCACGCGGAGACCGCGGTCGGCTGGGAGCGGGTCCTCGCCGCCGTCGTCACGCTGCACGCCGCCGGCCGGCGCGACGAACTGGCCGAGACGCTCAGCCCGCTGCTCGACCGGCACGCCGACGTGTTCGTGGAGAGCACCTGGATCCGGCGGCCGCGATTCGTCTTCCTGGGCGAGGTGCTGCGCGCCGTCATGGAGCCGCGGGAACGGAGGGGCGGTGTCTGGCAGCGTGTGGTCACCTCGGTTCGGGAGGCCTGGCAGGACGGCTCGCTGCCCGGTGCCGGCGGAGCCGAGGACAACCCGCGCGGCGTGCTCGCGCTCCGCATCGCGGAGATCTCCGTGCGACTCCACCGCGCGCCGGTCCCGCTGCTGGTCGCCACGCCGACCCACGTCACCGGATCGCTCGACGCCGGTGTGCTGCTCGACCGGCTGATCCGCGCGGAGGCCGAGGGCTGGGAGCCCTGGCGACTCGACCTGGAGCAGGCCCTGGTCCGGGTGCCGCGCACCGTCGATCCGAGCGTGGCCGACCGCGCCGCCGCACTGACCAGCGAGTCCGGAAGGCGGTTCGCGGACTGGCTGCGCGACGGCGGCCTGCCGGACCCGATCGCCACCCGGGTCGAGCAACGGGCAGGCGACAGGACCCGATTCGGCTGGAGTGACGCGGAGCGGCGGGTGGTCGTCTCGCTGGAACCGGCGCTGCCGACCGGGCTCATCCTGGAGAGCCGGCTGCTGCGCCTGACCCGCGGAACGCATCCGGTCTACGTCGAGGCGCAGGTCGGTGACGTGTGGGCGGCCGTGCTCCCGCACCACCGGGACACCATCGCGGCCTGGGCGTTGCCCGCGCTGGCCGGTCTGGCCGACTCCGATCAGAAGGGCGGCGCCGCACTGCTGCCCCCGCTGGCGGAGGCGGAGGGCCCGGTCGGGCTCGCATTCACCTACGGGCTGGCATATGGACTGGGTGCCCGGCACGAGCAGGACCGGATCGCCGCGGTCGACGCCTTTCTCCTGTTGCTGGCACGGAAGACGGCGTTCGCCGGCCGGGTGGGCGCGGCGCTGGCCGACCTCGCCACGGACGGAATGGTCAAGCTGAGCCGGTTGGCCGGGCCATTGGGCGACATTCACCGATCCGGCGGTTCCAGCGGAGTGTGGGAATTACTCGCGGTGGCACTTCCAATACTGCTTCCACTCGCGCCACGTGCACTGCCGGATCTGCTGGAACTGTCCGCGCAGGTGGTACCGGCCGCGGGCGCACGTGGATCATTTGCCGAGCTGGACGCGGTCGCGGCCCGGAGCGGATCGTCCCGTCTGGTGCGGGAGGCAAAGAGATTGCGTGACGTGTTGAATCGGTGACGCAAAGTGCGGCGTTTGAACAACAGGGGGCCCGATTTGGCGCCCAAGCGGGCTCCCTGTAATGTTCTCTTCAGCGGGGCACCGGGCCAGCGAGGCGGAAACGCAAGCGGGCCGGTCCGCTGAATCCCAAGATCTACCGCTGAGTTAATCTTCTGCGGTCTGAAACTGGGAAGCCAGGAAGATCGAGTTGTACGGCCCGAAAATACCGGGTTGACACAGCGAGAACGACCCGGTAAGGTAGACCAAGTGCCCGGCGGAGACAAAGGGTACGGAACAGGACGAAATGCCCCACACCGGGGTGCGGCTGAGGCCGGTCACGGTGAGGTGTGTGGTTGTTCTTTGAGAACTCAACAGGGTGCTTTAAAAGCCAGTGCCAATTGATTTATACCCCGGCCGGCTGCATGATCTTTGCGGATCTGTGTCGTCGGTTGGAATTCCTTTGGCAGTTTGATTACTGCCGGGACGGATTTTCTCTAGATTTCGTTGGAGAGTTTGATCCTGGCTCAGGACGAACGCTGGCGGCGTGCTTAACACATGCAAGTCGAGCGGAAAGGCCCTTCGGGGTACTCGAGCGGCGAACGGGTGAGTAACACGTGAGTAACCTGCCCCAGACTTTGGGATAACCCTCGGAAACGGGGGCTAATACCGGATACTCCTTAAGGTCCGCATGGATTTTTCGGGAAAGTTTTTCGGTCTGGGATGGACTCGCGGCCTATCAGCTTGTTGGTGGGGTAATGGCCTACCAAGGCGAGGACGGGTAGCCGGCCTGAGAGGGCGACCGGCCACACTGGGACTGAGACACGGCCCAGACTCCTACGGGAGGCAGCAGTGGGGAATATTGCACAATGGGCGGAAGCCTGATGCAGCGACGCCGCGTGAGGGATGACGGCCTTCGGGTTGTAAACCTCTTTCAGCAGGGACGAAGCGCAAGTGACGGTACCTGCAGAAGAAGCACCGGCCAACTACGTGCCAGCAGCCGCGGTAAGACGTAGGGTGCGAGCGTTGTCCGGATTTATTGGGCGTAAAGAGCTCGTAGGCGGCTTGTC